>UQAB01000017.1 GCA_900538765.1 uncultured Azospirillum sp.
GCTGACATCCGTCCCTAGCACATACCTAGACAGATATCAGCATATACTTATTTTAAGTCGCAATTATGCTTGACGACTAATACACAAAAGGGTTACTACGCCCTAGGCGACAAACTCTGCCGCTTAAAGTCAGGGTAACACAAGGGGATTGTTTTAGCAAGTGCTTTTATCCTGATAACAAAAAGCCTCTCATGAAGAGAGGCTTTTTTTATGCTTTATCTTACCAGCGGTTTGTACTTGATGGCATGAGGATTACAGGCATCGTCGCCCAAACGGCGGCGTTTGTCTTTTTCATATTCTTCAAAGTTGCCTTCAAACCACACGACCTGGCTGTCCCCCTCATAGGCAATGATATGCGTAGCCAAACGGTCAAGAAACCAGCGGTCGTGCGATGTTACCAGAACGCAGCCGGGATATTCCATAATTCCCTCTTCCAGAGAACGCAGTGTATCAACGTCCAAATCGTTTGTCGGTTCATCAAGCAGAATAACATTGGCGCCTTTTTTAAGCATTTTTGCCAAGTGAACACGGTTGCGTTCACCACCGGAAAGCTGTCCGACTTTTTTCTGCTGATCGCCGCCCTTAAAATTAAACTGCCCGACATAGGCACGAGAGGGCATTTCTTTTTTGCCCAACTGGATGATATCCAGCCCGTCAGAAATTTCTTCCCAAACATTTTTATCGGCATTCAGTTCATCGCGCGTTTGATCCACATAGCCCAAGTCAACGGTTTCACCGATACGGATTTCTCCGGAATCCGGCTTTTCCTGTCCGGTAATCATTCTAAACAGGGTCGTTTTTCCGGCACCGTTCGGACCGATAATACCGACAATCGCCCCTTTCGGAATTTTGAATGACAAATTGTCAATCAACAGACGGTCACCATAGCCCTTACTGATATTATTGGCTTCAATCACCAAATCTCCTAAGCGCTCGGTCATCGGAATATTGATATGCGCCTGTGTAATTTTATCTTTTGTTGCGGCGGACAACAATTCATCATAAGCATTAATACGCGCTTTAGATTTAGCCTGACGTGCTTTCGGATTTTTGCGAATCCATTCCAGCTCATTCGCCAATGTCCGCTGACGGGCGCTTTCTTCCTTGGCTTCCTGCTCAAGGCGTTTTTGTTTTTGCTCCAGCCAGGAACTGTAGTTTCCCTCATAAGGAATCCCCTGCCCGCGGTCAAGTTCCAAAATCCAACCGGTGACATTATCAAGGAAGTAACGGTCATGCGTTACCATAACAACCGTTCCGTTATAATTTTGCAAGTGTTTTTCCAGCCAAGCTACGGATTCCGCATCCAAGTGGTTGGTCGGTTCGTCAAGCAAAAGCATGTCCGGTTTTTGCAACAGCAGGCGGCACAGGGCGACACGGCGTTTTTCACCGCCGGAAAGTTTTGTGACATCAGCATCTGCCGGCGGGCAACGCAGCGCGTCCATGGCAATCTGTATTGTACGTTCAATATCCCAGCCGTCACAGGCATCTATCTTTTCCTGCAATGCGGCCTGCTCTTCAATCAGGGCATTCATCTCATCATCTGACATCGGTTCGGCAAACTTCATGGAAACTTCTTCATAACGCTTCAGCAAATCGCGAACTTCGCCCATGCCGTCCATAATATTTTCCATGACGTTTTTGTTCGGATCAAGTTTCGGTTCCTGCTCCAAATAACCGACTCTGACGCCTTCAGCCGCCCATGCTTCGCCGTTAAAATCCTTGTCCACGCCGGCCATGATTTTCAACAAGGTAGACTTACCGGCGCCGTTAACGCCCAAAACGCCGATTTTTGCGCCGGGCAGAAATGACAGGGTAATCCCCTTGAACAACTCTTTGCCATTCGGAAAGACTTTGGTTAAATTCTGCATTACATAGACATACTGGTAAGATGCCATGTCCACTCACTCCTTAAAACATAATCAATTAATCTCTGAGCCGAGTATAACGAATTATTCAGAAGTTGCAATCTTTTAATTTACGGAAAAATGACACTATTTACGGCGTTTAATATGACGGACACCACCACTGTCTGCCGCCGCGGGAGAAACATCCGGCGCGGACGGAAGCGGCGCTGCAACAGACGGCAGCGAATTGTCTTCGGCATTTTCCTGAGGTTTGTAAACGGTTTGAACATCTGTGTCACTGCCGGTTGACTTGATTTTAAGCTCTTTCACCTCGGCATTGCCGCTTCCCTGATAAATTGCCTGCAAATCATCCCTGATTTTGGCGTTTTTCTGATAAATCTGGCTGGCATCATAAGGTTCTCGTGGGGTGACAATCGTTCCATCCGGCATTTTTATCGTGCCATCCGCGTATAAAACGGCCTGAAAAATTGCCTGATTGTCAAAACGGCGGTTGATTTTATCACATTCAAAAAAACCGTCATATTGCTTGGAAATATAAGCATTGGCCTTTTCCTCATTATAGGCATACATTCCCTGCGCCTGAATGCTGTTGCTAGGCGCTTTGGAAATCAGAATCGCCCGCGCCAGAAGTTCAAAAGTATCATATTTTGAAGCACCGCAGGCCAGCCCCTGCCCGGCAACGGAACCAAGCGCGCGCACTTCTTCAATATAAGGTACTTGCGCCGCAGCCTGCGGAAAATTCAGCAGGAGCATTCCGAATACAGCCATTGACAATTTTTTCATCTTTCAGCCTCCTTACAACAGGGATGATTATAGTAAATTGAAAGAAAATAGCAAGTTTTTTACTCATTTTACGAAAATTATGGTTGACAAACGGGGAGATTTAGCTTAAGTTTCGGGCAAATAGCTTGTAAAGGAAAGAAAATGAAAGTTTATAGCTCTTTAAAATCTAAAAAAGTACGCGATAAGGATTGTAAAGTTGTCCGCCGCAAAGGCCGCGTCTATATCATCAACAAGAAAAACCCGAAAATGAAAGCTCGTCAGGGTTAATCGTTGAAGATTAAATTTTTAGCAATTCAATAAAGTCCGCAGTTTTTAAGCGGGCTTTTTTGTATCTATATATCTTGCGCAATAAGAAACAATATTTTTATTATAAAATCTTCTTTATTTTTCCACCATCTTCTGTATAATTGTTATTAGGCGGCAGAGTTTGCCGCCGAGGGCGTCGAAACCCTTTCATCATATCAGTCGTCAAGCATAACTGCGACTTAAAATAAATATATGCTGATATCTGTCTGTGTGCTAGGGACGGATGTCGGCGTTATAAGGCTTTGCACGAAAGCGCTGAGCCGTTTTGATATGATACGGTTTCGAACATCCGCCCGTCTTCTTTATGAAGCGGGTTTTGTTTTAATCTCAAAACAAGGATGTTCAACATGAATATGAACTTTAAATTTTTATTTTTAGGGACGAGCCTGTCCTTAATTCCGAATATAACTTATGCGCAATGCGCGGTTACAGACTGCCAACAACTGGGCTACACTTCTCTTAAATCTTGTGATGGCGGGTTGAAATGTCCCTTTGGCGAATATTGGGCTTGTCCTTGTGATGAGGCTTATAAATACACCTGTACCGGAACAAATGAACAACCGGGAACGGATAAGTGCGGCGACAAATATAAATCCTGTACTTGTACTTCCGGTTACGAATGGAAAGATGGTAAGTGTCAGACCAAAGGCGCTGTTCTCGGCCAATGTACCGGTTATGCCAAAAACTGCTCTATCGGGCAGCTATTGAACAGCGATGGAACTTGTACAACGGATAAAGTTTCCGGTAAGACACCGGTTGGTATCGTTATTGCCATAAAAGACAACTGCGGCTGGGCAATGACAGCAAGTCCGATTGCAACAAATATTGAGTGGTCGACAGAGAGTAATAGTACTGGCGCTTTCCAGTCATATGATTGGCAACAAGCTATTAAAGACTTTGACGTCAGTGGAAATATGACCAAGATTATTCAGACAGCTAATGGTAACAGCCGTAAATATCCGGCAGCATATGCGGCATTGAACTATGCGCCGAGCGCAGCTCCTGCCACAAAGGGTAAGTGGATGTTGCCGACAGCAGGTATTTTGGGCAGCCTTTATACGAATCTGAACGCCATTAAAAAGACGATTTCTAAGATAGGCGGCACACAAGATACAAACGATAAATATATCTGGTCGTCAACCGAGCGTAACGCTTCTATGGTGTGGGTCTTCATTCCGTACGCTCACGGTGCCGGTGAACAAGGTGGTTTAGGCTACGGCGATAAGTACAACCCCAGCGATAGCGCCGTTCGCCCGGTTTTGGCTTTTTAATTTTTATAAGAAGTAGAGACTGAAAAGGCGCCGGATTTTGTCCGGCTCCTTAAGATTATTTTTCGGGAATATAAACCGTATGAAGCATATTGGTACGGCCTTTCTTTCCCAGCGGGAAGCCGGCAGTAATAATAATATGCTCGCCCGGTTTGGCAAAGCCGTTCTCAACCGCAACTTTAATAGCGATATCCTCAATCTTGTCAAAACTTTTGAAGCTGGCCTTATTGACAAAGCTCTTGGCTCCCCAGACAATCCCCAAACGGCGGGCAACCACGATATCCGGCGTAATGGCGATAATCGGCAAATTCGGACGTTCGCGCGCCGTCAAAAAGGTTGTCAGCCCGGATGAGGTATAAGTTACAATACAGGCAACTTTATTTAAGACTCCGGCAATGTCGCTGGCGGCAAAGGTAATAGAATCGGACTCGCCGACACAACAGGGATGAACGCGGGAATTTTCCATTGAACGATAGAACAAAGGATCAGCTTCAACTTCCGTAATAATATCGCGCATCATTTTGACGGCTTCCACCGGATATTTACCTGCGGCGCTTTCTGCAGACAGCATGACCGTATCTGCCCCGTCATAAACGGCTGTGGCAACGTCTGAAGCCTCAGCGCGGGTCGGGCTCGGATTATTAATCATTGACTCAAGCATCTGCGTCGCGATAATAACAGGTCTGGCATAACGGCGGCAGGCGGAAACAATTCTTTTCTGCAAAACGGGTACAGTCTGAATCGGGCATTCAACCCCCAAATCACCACGCGCAACCATAATACCGTCAGACAATTTGATAATCTCATCAAGCTCATTGATAGCATTGGGTTTTTCCAGTTTTGAAATGACCCAGGCTTTATCGCCGATGAGTTTCTTGGCCATACGGACATCGTCGGCTTTTTGAACAAAAGACAGACAAATCCAGTCGAAACCAAGTTTTAGAGCAAACTTCAAATCTTCTTCGTCTTTTTTGGTAATTGCAGAAATCGGCAAAGTGATATTCGGCAGATTTACGCCTTTGTGACCGGATAAAATTCCCCCGACATTAACCGTTGTCCATATATTTTTCTTATCGCATTTATCAACATGCAGGCGGATGTTGCCGTCATTCAACAACAGTTCATCTCCGGCCTTGACCGCCTGAAAGATTTCGGGATGCGGCAGTGTCACGCGTTGCTCATCACCCGGCTTTTCTTCCATATCAAATTTGAAAGTCTGGCCTTCTTTTAATAAAACCTGCCCGTTTTTGAACTCGCCGACGCGGAGTTTAGGCCCTTGCATGTCGGCAATCAGCGTAATGTGTATGCCCTTTTGTTCCGAAAGCTTGCGGACAATATCATAACGCGCCTTATGTTCAGCGTGGGTTCCGTGGCTGAAATTGAAACGAAACGCATCAGCGCCGGCGTCAATCAGCTTTTCAATAACTTCTTTGGAATCAGATGACGGGCCGATTGTCGCCAGGATATTGGTTTTGGTTTTTTGAGGCATATTTTTTTCCTTAAACAAGTTTACCTATACATTGGCGATATAATAACTCAAAATAAGTTAACAAGATATTATATTGCTCAGATATCCCACTAAAATTTATTGCTTGTAAAATAAAACGAGTTTTGTTAAATTCAGTGCAATGTTTAATCGTTTTTAAGGAGTTAAGATTATGAGCGAGATTGGTGGAATTGACAGTTCAAGACTGGCATCATTGATTGAAAGAATCGAACATCTGGAAGAAGAAAAAGCAGCGATTGCTTCTGATATCCGCGATATTTTTGCCGAAGCCAAAGGCGCCGGATTTGACGTTAAAATCATGCGTACGATCTTGAAGCTGCGCAAAATGAATGCGGCTGACCGCGACGAACAGGAAATTTTGCTGGAAACATATCGCAAAGCTCTGGATATTTAATTTTACCGGAATCAAAAAATCCTCCTGAAACCAGGAGGATTTTTTTGTTGTTTCCCGCTTACAAGCCCCAACGGGTATAACGCGGAAACTTAACATAATTACATCCCTTATCGCCAAACTGCGGGCAAGACGGACCGACATAACTCATCTCCATATCAATAACATGGTAAAAAAGATAGTTCTGACGTTTGATTTGCAAAAACAGCGGCGCCATTGACGTTTCAACAACAATCTGGTCATAAGTCGTATCCTTGGTGACTGGGTTTGGACTCTTCAAAAACGGCAGACACAACAAAACATCCTTCTGCCCTTCAGCCGGAGAGCATGACAAGGCGTGGTTCTGCCAATCAGACAAAACCGTAAAATATTCCTGCTGCGCCCCTTGTTTGTTTTTGATTTTTTCAATTTTTACGTTTCCGTCAAAAATGTTTCCGGGTTGAGGATTTACATTTATCCAAGTGCCGTACAGGCCGTTAAAGGCGGCATATCCCCATAAAACTGCAATAATAACCAAAACGGCGGACAAAGCTAAAATAAGATATTTTTTCATTTATGAAGCTCCTATAATTTGAAAACAATACCGACAACCGCGGCAATAACCATGTAATATATCGGGCTGATTTTACAGAATCCGATTGCGGCGAGAAATGCCAAAAAGATTATCAGATTTTCCAGAGAAACAACGGAAATTTTCGCAATTTCCCAGCCGGCCATAAAAATCAGGGCAATAACAGCCGGGCGAATACCGGACAGGATGCTCTGCACATAAGGATTATCGCTGAACTTGGTTAACAGTCGGGAAACCAGCATTATAATAATCAACGACGGCAAAACTAACCCGAAAGTAGCAATTACCGCTCCAGAAATTCCGGCTGCCTTATAACCGGCAAAAGTTGCCATATTCACCCCCAAGGGACCCGGCGTCGACTCGGAAACGGCAATCATATCCGCCAGTTCTGAAGCTGTAAACCACGGATAATGTTCCGCCAAATCAAATAAAAACGGTACGGTTACCAAACCGCCGCCAATGGCAAAAAGCCCAATTTTGAAAAATTCGTAAAACAGCAGCAGATATATCATTTTTTCTCCACCTTTTTACGGTAAATCAGCAATCCGGCCAAAGAAGCAGAAATAACGATTAATATTGCCGACGTATTGAAAAAAAATAAAACAGCAAAAGACACGGCAAAAACAGTATATCCGGCATAGCCTTTTACGCCTTTTTTCCACATGCCGAACAAGGTATTCAGAATAAGTGCGGTAACGGCAATGCGAATTCCGGCAAAGGCGTGTGCCAAATATTCATTATGCATAAATCTCTGCAAAACGGCGGCTATCAGGGTAATGATAATCAGCGAAGGCAGGACTATCGCCAGCGTTGCCAGCATACCGCCCAGTTTTCCATACAATTTGGCCCCGATAAACGTGGCGACATTTACGGATATGATTCCCGGCGTACACTGGCCGATGGAATAGTAATCCATCAGTTCTTCATCCGTCGCCCATTTGTGCCGGCGAACAATTTCATCCTGCAACAACGGCAGCATGGCATATCCGCCGCCAAAAGTGAACAGGCCTATTTTGAAAAAAGTCAGAAAAAGTTGCAGCATATATTTAAGATTTCCCTGTTTATCTGAAAATATGCTGTTATATTATTATCATTATATTTAGAGTCAAAACAAATCAGAGGTAAAAATGATTATTTCCATCCCCAAAGAAACAAAAGGCGGCGAAACCCGCGTTGCCATAAGTCCGGAAATTGTGAAAAAATATAAAGACTGGGGCATGACAGTGAGAATCGAAAAAGGCGCGGGAGAAGCTTCCGGCTTTGATGACGAAAGTTTTCATCAGGCCGGCGCGGAAATCATGGCTTCTGCCGAAAAGACCTATCACGGCGCGGATATTATTCTCAAAATATGGGCGCCGGATGAAAAAGAGGCTGCCTTTTTGCAAAAAGGACAGACATTGATTGCCAACTGTCAGGCCAAAGCGGACAAAGCCGGAATTTCCCGGCTGGCAAAAAAGGGGATTACCTGTTTTTCCTTGGATTTAATGCCGCGGATATCCAGGGCGCAAAGTATGGATATTTTATCATCGCAGAGCAATCTGGCCGGTTATGCCGCGGTTATTAAAGCCGTCAACAGGTTGAACAAGGCCGTTCCGCTGATGATGACAGCCGCCGGAACAATTTCTCCCGCACGCGTTTTGGTTTTGGGCGCCGGCGTAGCCGGGCTGCAGGCGATTGCGACGGCCAAAAGGCTTGGTGCACAGGTTTATGCTTCCGACGTCCGTCCTCAGGTAAAGGAACAGGTCGAATCGCTGGGCGGAAAATTTTTGGATATTGCCAGTGAAGAAAAATTTGAAACGGCCGGCGGATACGCCAAAAAAACATCGGCAGATTATCAAAAAAAACAGTCAGAAGCCATTAATGCCCAACTTCCCAAAACAGACATTTTAATTACAACTGCGCTCATTCCCGGACAAGAGGCGCCGCTTTTGGTCAGTAAAGAGATGCTGAAAAGTATGCCGCGGGGAGCAGTGGTTGTCGACATGGCTTCGGAAAGCGGCGGAAATGTTGCCGGTACAAAAGATATGCAGGAAATTTCCGCAGACGGCATAATACTTATCGGCAACAGTAATCTTGCTACGGAAATCCCGGCTTCTGCCAGCGCTTTGTTCGCTAAAAACGTTTAT
Organism: uncultured Azospirillum sp.; assembly: GCA_900538765.1. Lineage (GTDB taxonomy): Bacteria > Pseudomonadota > Alphaproteobacteria > RF32 > CAG-239 > HGM16780. The sequence goes on from UQAB01000017.1 coordinate 8,818, forward strand.
AATTTCCTGTTGCCGATGTATCAGGCTGATAAAAAGAAAATAAATTTTAATTTTGATGATGAGCTTGTCAAGGGAACCTGTGCCATTAAGGAAGGAGAAATATTATGACGGATTATATGACACTGCTGACCATTTTAGTTCTGGCCTGCTTTATCGGTTATTTCGTCGTCTGGGGCGTTACACCGGCTTTGCACTCCCCGTTGATGAGCGTTTCCAACGCCATTTCGGGAATTGTGATTGTCGGGGCGTTGATAACCGCCGGCGTTTCATACTGGGACGAATCCAAAACGTTAGGCCTTATTGCCGTTGTTTTAGCCTCAATCAACATCTTTGGCGGTTTCGCCGTTTCTCACAGAATGTTGCTGATGTTTAAGAAAAAAGACAGAAAGGAGAAAAACAATGGCTAACACGCTACTTACCTTTACTTATCTTGCCGCCAGCATATTGTTCATTCTCGCTATCCGCGGGCTGGCCAGCCCGGAAACAGCCAGAAAGGGAAATCTTTTGGGTATCGGCGGTATGCTTCTTGCGGTCGGCGCAACAATTTTTTCGCCTTATGTTTCAGACTATTTGTCAATCATTATTGCCATTATCGGCGGCGGTGTCATTGGCATTTACTTTGCCCTGAAAGTCAAAATGACTTCCCTGCCGCAAATGATTGCCGCATTTAACGGCTTGGGCGGATTGTCCGCCGTCTTTATTTCCATTGCGGAAATTACAGCCGGTTCGGAAATGCTGCTTGAAAATGCTCTGGGATTGATTATCGGGGCCGTTGCTTTTTCCGGTTCGATCATCGCTTTTGCCAAATTGCAAGGGCTCATGCCGTCCAAGGCAATCGTTTTTCCGCTGCAACAGTTCTTTAATCTGATTATGGGAATCGCCACAATCGCTTTATGCGCTTATTTTATTATCGGCAAAGACATCAACATTTTCTATACGCTGGCGGCTCTGGCCATTATTCTCGGTTTTATGCTGATTTTGCCAATCGGCGGCGCCGATATGCCGGTTGTCATTTCCGTCCTGAATGCTTATTCCGGCTGGGCGGCCGTCGGTATCGGCTTTTCGCTTAATAACGTTCTGCTGATTATTGTCGGGGCTATTGTCGGCGCCAGCGGCGCAATATTGTCCTACATCATGACGAAGTCCATGAACCGTTCGTTAACCAGCGTCATGCTTGGCGGTTTTGGCTCTGAAACCAAGACATCCGCTATGCAAAGCGGCAGTGACAAAGTTGCCAAAAGCGGCAATCCGACAGATGCGGCCTATATTATGGAAAACGCCAACAAAGTCATCATTGTTCCGGGCTATGGCATGGCCGTGGCGCAAGCCCAGCATATTCTTAAAGAAATGGCTGATGACCTGCGTAACAAATATGACGTTGATGTCAAATATGCCATTCATCCGGTAGCCGGACGAATGCCCGGCCATATGAACGTTCTTCTGGCCGAAGCCAATGTCCCTTACGAAGATGTCTTTGAACTGGACGAGATTAACCGGGAATTTGCAACGGCCGACGTTGCTTATGTTATCGGTGCCAATGACGTTACCAACCCGCTGGCCCGAACAGACGCTTCTTCGCCGATTTACGGTATGCCGATTTTGGATGTCGGCAAAGCCAAAACCGTTTTTTTTGTAAAACGTTCGCTGGCTTCCGGATATTCCGGCGTTGAAAACCCCCTGTTCTTTGCAGACAACACCATCATGCTTTACGGAGACGCCAAGAAAGTAACCGAAGAAATTGTTTCGGCTCTGGAAAATTAATTTTTTTCTACGCTTTCCACATCAACAGGATAATTAACGTCGAGGATGAGTTTTTCATTTCCGGCGTTAATTAATGTTGTATAGTCTTCATGCTCCATGAAAACAGAACGAATGGCCGCATTTTCAGGTACCAAATCAGCCACGTCAAACAACTCCCTGCTCCAAAGGAGCGGATTATGCTTAACGCCGTGAAAAGCGGTTATAATAACCTGCCTTGCCTTGTTTTTCTTAAAAGCGGCAATCAGCTTGTTCAGGTGTCCGACCGTTATGTTCGGCATATCCGCCGGAAGCAGAATTGCACCATCGCACTGGCTTGGAACCAGTTTTAATCCAAGATTAATAGAGGTTTTTATTCCTTGGCGGTAAGCAGGATTATAAACAATATTTATATCCAATCCGTCCAAATATTCTTCCAGCTCTTCATGCTGGTAGCCGGTTATGACAAATACCGGGCTGCCCTCTGAGGCTATCGCCGCCCTGATACTGTTCATAAACAGGGGCATTTCTCCGGCAGACGGCACCAGAAGCTTATTGCGTTTTGTCCGTGTCGATGTTCCCGCCGCCAGAATAACGACCGCTATGCGGGCTTTATTTTTAGCAGGCGCCGTTCCAGCATGGCTTTGCAACATTAACTTTTCACTGTCATCCAGTTGTTCGCGCGCAGGCAATGGAATGTTGTGCGGCCAGGCAAAATCAGAAGGCAAAAGCTTGTCATTAACCATAACCCGCAGTATCATTTCATCAATAATGCCCGATGTCACCGCATCATAATTATACGGCAGGCAGATGATACGGCTGCCGCGTTTTTCGCCCAAGTACATATCAGAAGCATTAATCTCGGCAACACGACAGGCAATAAATTCATCGGCAAAGCTTTTTACCGCCAGGGGAATCGTATCATTTTCCGTAGCACTGCGCAGACCGGGAATAACAAAAATCAGCTCAAATCCGGCGCCAACGGCCTGTTCGACTGCGTCTGCGACAGCTTCAGCATTATGATCAGCATAATATTCACCGCTAAAATCAAGATTAAAATTTGCAAACTTTTTTACCAGTTTTTTGACTTGTCTGGTAAAATGCGCCGTTTCCTTGGCGGTATTGTAAAATCTGCTGTAAATTAATGCCGTTTTACGCGGACGATTTGGAACAATAGATAAAAGCGGCAGATTTCCCGATAATTTCATACTAATTGCATCAATCTCTTCCTGCGGCAGCTGCGGCGGCACCATTTCCAAGCGCGCAATAACATCCCCCTCCTTTACGGCAGAATACGGTACTATCGTATTCAAAATAAAGACTTCGGACATACGGTTAAATTTGGCAATCCGTTCTTCTGACGCCATAAAAATACCGTCACGCAATGCCGCAAACTTTAAAATTCCGCGGTTATCCAAAATATAAGCGACATCAGCTCCCGCCAGTTTTGTTCCGACAATTCCCAGAGCCAAATCAAAACCTGTTTCCCCTTCTCCGGCTTTCAACGCGGAAATATGCTTTATACCGGCTTCGTTTAAAAATTTTATATCATCGGCGCTCAGTTTATGCCCTTTGGGAAAGCTCCTGCCGTTAACGGTTATTTCATCAAACAAAACAGTCCCTTCGGCATCCCGGATTTTAAATTCATTACTGCTCATATTTTTTATCTCCTATGACGGCAGTTTAGCATAAAGAACTTAACGGAAAATAAAAGGCGTCTTATATAAAAATATAAGACGCTTTTCGCTAACGCATGCTGTAATCTTCCACGCGAGCCAAACCGCGCTTTAGATATACAAATACATTTCCGGGAACAATGACTATTTCCAAGTTAAAAACGTCAATCTGCCCGTCATAGCGGTTTCTTGACTTTACCTTGCAGGAATACGTATCATGGCGTTCTTTTCTGAGTTTGGCTTTTAACTTTTTTGAATCGCCGCACAGAGAATAAATCCAGACATATCCGCCGCGGTTTTCAAGCCGTGTATCCAACCACTGCAAAGAACGTGTTGTCGAACGATTATAAGCATAAACTACTTTTGTGCCATTTACAGTGTTTTGATACGGGGAACGGTCTTTTATCTCCTGAATTTTTTTCTCATGAAAATTCCAGAGCTGTGCAGCCCGTTCCAGTTGTCCCATTACATTTTGTCCCATGCTGCCGCAAGAAAACAATGTCAACAGCAGCCCTAAAAATAATATCTTTTTCATACATCATAATTTTTTATTGGACAGAGTATAACACAAAAATCCCCGTAGCACAATAGACAAAAAAACATGGAATGTTTTTTACATTCCATGTTTAGCAATTACCACCAACGGCTGACGATTGTTTTTTTGCCGCGTTGCAAAATAACCTGCCGGCCTTTGGTATTCTCATAATCGACAATAATCCGCAAGTTTGTCTTGATTTTTCCGTCTTCAACGATGAGCGCATTAAAAACATTTTTATCAATATAATAATTCTCTCGTTTGCATTCCGGATCCAAGTAATAAAAATTGTCTTCATCATACTTTATGGCAATCACCGGCGTTGTTTCCCGGGCGATTGTCTGCCCTTTTTCAAACAGACTGATGGTCAGCATCTGTTTCTTTTCATCCATATACAAGAGATAACGATTTTCCAGAATTTCAATAATCGTTGCCGGGGTCTTATCATCATGTTTGATATAAAACCCTTCATAGCCCTGTTCAGGGATGATCACTTGCTTTACTGTCTGCGCATCCATTGTAATGCAGGCTGATGTAAGGCTTAGCACACAAAGCAGCCAAATTTTGACATTTTTCATAAGAATAAAATTTAATTAATAATAAGGTTAATGTACGTCTTATAGCATAACTTATTAAATTTAGCAATTTTTATTTATATGCTGATATACCTCTATATATTCCTTATCAACCAGTAATCCCCGATAATAATTTAAGGCCTGCATCCGGAGGTCATAATGCAAATGCCCCAACTGGCTTTGATAAATTTGCGTCAACTGCAGTTTTTTGGCTGCAATATCGGAAATATCAAGATAATATCCCGGAATACCGATTGTCCCCCAAACCTCATACCCCATCAGACGGGCTTTTGACTTTTGTTTTGAAATTAACTTTAACATATGCGGCCAAAGGCAATTATGATCAACATGGCGTTCATTCTCATTGGGAACAAATATAAAATCATAATCACCCGTTTTCAGGCTGTTTAATTTCTTCAAATGTTTTCGGACATTTTTATCGGGTAGATTCAAATAACTATATTGAGAAACACCGGCAAAATCCATTGCCGTTTCAAACTCTTGACGCCGGATTTCCTTTGTTTGCTCCGCTCCCTGCCGGTAATCCCCCTGCTCGCCATTCGTCAACAGCAAAACTTCGCACTGCCGCGGATATTTAAGCAGCAAACCGCCGCAGCCAAAACTTTCATCATCGGGATGCGGTGAAACAATCAGGCATTTCATTTCCGGCTTTATTTCTAATGGCTGCAGGGTATAGTCATGTTTACCCGGGCGACGAAACCGTAATTTTATAAATAAAAATTTAAAAACCTTATATTCTTTATCATTTTTAAGGTAAATTAAATTTTTCAGAAATTCTGTGATTGACGCCATTTATCTCAAACCGTATTACAATATAAAATTTATAAATATACTGATTACTTCTTTTCGTTGACGTTATACCACTTTTATTGATAAAGCAATGACAAAAAAATATTTTTTTAGTATGTAAATAAAAAAAGAGGAAGCAACAAAACTTCCTCTCTTGAATTCCGTTCGGAATATATTTTAACGCTTCGAGAACTGATAAGAACGGCGGGCTTTAGCCTTACCATATTTCTTACGTTCAACAACGCGGTCATCACGGGTCAAGAAACCGGCTTTCTTCAATACGGCTCTCAGCTCCGGTTCATATTCGTTCAAAGCAATGGAAATACCATGTTTGATAGCACCGGCCTGACCTGACAGACCACCGCCTTTAACCGTGCAGACAACGTCAAATTCATTAACGCGATTGGTGATTTCAAACGGCTGATTAATAACCATTTTCAATACCGGACGAGCAAAATACTGGTCAATGGACTTGTCGTTAATGGTGATGTTGCCTTTACCCGGCTTAATCCAAACGCGGGCTACAGCGTCTTTTCTTTTACCTGTTGCATAAGAACGGCCCAATTTGTCTTTGTTAGACTTGCGAACCTTAACTTCAGTTGCAGCAGTCGCAGCTTTGATATCCTGCAATGATTCAATCTTCTCAGCCATTATAATGAGCTCCTCTTATTCTTTTCGTTCATAGACGCGATATCCAAAACTTCCGGATTCTGCGCAGCATGCGGATTTTCAGAGCCGGCATAAACTCTCAGCTTGGACATTTGCTGACGGCCAAGCGGATTGCGGGAAATCATGCGTTCAACAGCTTTCTCAATAACTCTTTCCGGGAAACGTCCGGACAGAATCTTTCCGGCGGTTGTTTCTTTAATACCGCCAATCCAGCCGGTATGTTTGAAATATTTCTTATCCGTCAATTTCTTACCGGTTAATTTTACTTTGTCGGCATTGATAACGACGACATAGTCGCCGCAGTCAAGGTTCGGAACAAATGAAGGTTTGTGTTTGCCGCGGAGGATTTTGGCTACCTGAGCAGCCAAACGACCGAGTACAACACCTTCAGCGTCAACGACATACCACTTTCTTTCAATGTCAGATGGTTTTGTTGCATATGTGTTCATTGTAACTCACTCTTTTAGTTAAATGTTAAATTCGGGGTTAATATACAGGAAAAGAAAACAAAGTCAACAATAAAATTTTATTATTTTTCAACGAGATACAATGCGGTATAGAAATACCGCATTTTAACACTTTGATTTTACTTGTTTTATCTTTTTTTTATTTAAAGCATGTTACGTTTATATAATAAATATTGTAACTGCCTCTTTCCTGTGTTATGCTGATTTTAAGCGGCAGAGTTTGCCGCCGAGGGCGTCACAACCCTTTAATAGACTTGGTCGTTAAGCATAATTGCGACCGAAAATAAGAATATGCTGATATCTGTCTACAACAGTGCTAGGGACGGATGTCGGCGTTATAAGGCTTTGCACGAAAGCGCTGAGCCATTTTAAGTCTATTATGGTTGTGAACATCCGCCCGCCTTCTTCATGAAGCGGGTTTTGTTTTAACTTTCAAAACAAAGGATGTTCAACATGAATATTAATTTTAAATTTTTACTTTGCGGAGCGGCCGTGTGGCTGTTTCCGCAATATGCCGCGGGGCAATGTGCGGTTACCGATTGTTTACAATTAGGCTACACGTCACTAAAATCATGTACAGGCGGTTTAAAATGTCCGTTTGGCGAATATTGGGCTTGCCCGCAAAAACAATGTGATACTTCCTATCTATATACCTGCACCGGTGCGAATGAACAGCTGGGAACAGACAAATGCGGTGACAAATATAAATCTTGTAATTGCGCTTCCGGTTTTGAGTGGAAAGATGGTAAGTGTCAGACCAAAGGCGCTGTTCTCGGTGAATGTACCGGCTATGCAAAGAACTGTAAAATCGGCGATATTCTCAATAGCGACGGAACTTGTACGAGAAATAAAGAATCCGGCAAGACACCTATCGGTGTGGTTGTTTATGTCAGTTCTGATAGAAAATGTGGACAAGCTGCGGCTTTGGAGGATACTAAGCCTTCTACAGGAGGGTGGGCTGAGGAATATGTTGATATTCCCGGAATTAAAAACTATCTGACAGAAAGCGAAGCTTTTACAGATTTTAAGAGTTGTGAAAACACTGCTGCAATTTTGGCTCAAGGTAATGAAAATTTATATCCGGCGGCATGGTTATGTCATAATTACGCTCCGGCAAACGCTCCTGAGACAAAAGGAAAATGGTGTTTGCCTGCTTTGGGGATTTTTAATAATATGATGCCGTATGAAGATGAGCTTAATACAGCATTTAGTAAAGCAGCTTCCTTGAATTTTGGTTCCAGTTGGGATAGTGATAGTATGTATTGGAGTTCGACAGAGAAATTGTCAGAAAACACTTCATCCGGATTAGTTTGGACATGGAGGCGTTATTATGCTTTTTATTATCGAGATAAAAGAAATCCTCAAAATATTCGGGCGGTTATTGAATTTTGATGAGGTAAAATAAAATTTATAAAGTGTCAGTGACGGGACGACGAGTGTCGTCCCTCTTTAGGGAACTGTTTCCAGTTCACTTTTTTGATTATAATTTGTTACCGGCAACATTTATTCCCTGACTTTGCTTTTTAGTTCATAAAGTTTTTCCAGAGCCTGTTTGGGTGTTAAATCATCGGGATTTATCTTTTCCAGAGCCTCAAGCAGCGGGTTATACTTTTCTTCGGCTTCCTCCTTTTCAGCACAGGCATGTGCCAAAGCGAACAGCGGCAAATCGTCTACAAGCTGTGATATGCTGCTGGACTTTCCCTCATTTTCCAAAAATTTCAGGACTTCATCCGCGCGCTTTAACACCGTTTTCGGCAAACCTGCCAGCTTGGCGACATGAATGCCGTAACTGCGATCGGCCGCGCCGTCAATGACCTCGTGCAGGAAAATAACATCACCGTTATATTCCTTAATGCGCATACAATGGAGCGACATATTCGGCAGTTTATTAACCAACGTTGTCAATTCATGATAATGCGTGGCAAACAGCGCCCGACAGCGATTGACTTCGTGCAAATGCTCGACAACAGCCCAGGCAATGGACAAACCGTCAAATGTAGCCGTTCCTCTGCCGATTTCATCCAAAATCACAAAAGAACGCTCGTCCGCCTGATTCAAAATACTTGCCGTTTCGACCATTTCAACCATAAAGGTCGAACGGCCGCGCGCCAAATCGTCAGAGGCGCCGACACGGGAAAACAGCTTATCAATAACGCCAATGTGAGCTGATTTGCACGGCACATAAGCGCCCATTTGCGCCATAATGGCAATAATGGCGTTTTGGCGCAGAAAAGTCGATTTACCAGCCATATTCGGACCGGTTATCAGCCAGATCAGAGAAGCGTCATCGCCTAAGCGGCAGTTATTGCCGACAAAAGCGCTGCCGTGCTCTTTTTCAATCGCCGCCTCCACAACCGGATGGCGCCCTTCGTTAACCTCAAAAACCAGAGAATCGTCAACCAAAGGACGGCAATAATTCTTTTCTACGGCCAGTTCGGCCAATCCGGCGCCGACATCCAGTTCAGCCAGCGCTTTGGCCGTACGCGAGATATCATCCACTTCCATAATGACCTCGCGAACCAGATTGTTGTACAATTCAAGCTCCATTGCCAAAGCCTTGTCGGCAGCGCCGCGGATTTTATTTTCAAGTTCTGTCAGTTCCACGGTGGTAAAACGCGCCGCATTCAATACCGACTGGCGGTGAATGAAGTTTTTGTTTTCCAGCATTTCCGTCGCGTATTTGCTCTGAACTTCAATGAAATAACCGATGACATTATTATATTTTATTTTCAGATTGGCAATGCCGGTTTCTTCGGCATATTTTCCCTGCAAACCGGCAATAACTTTGTGGCTGTCTTCTTTTAACGCCTTGATTTCATCCAATGCGGGATGATAACCGGGACGGATAAAACCGCCGTCGCGTGCCAAAAGCGGCAACTCATCATCCAAGGCATTGGCCAAATCATTTACCAGGCCGTCATGATACCCCAAACGATTGGCGACATTTTGCAAAGCCTGCGGCTGGGTTATAAGCATATCTGATTTATAAACGCCGGCCGGACTGAGCAGCAAAGTTTTGACTGCGGGAATAATTTCCAGCGCATCCCGCACAGCAGCCAAATCGCGCGGGCCACCGCGGCCAAGGCTCAAGCGGGAAACGGCGCGTTCAATATCGGGGCAGCGGCGCAACAGTTCTCTGAAATCATTGCGAATCTGCGGATTGGCAATAAAAAATTCAACAATATCCAAACGGCTGTTAATTTCCGCAATATCCAGCAGCGGCGTTGAAATGCGGGAAGCCAGCAACCGCCCGGCTGCTCCGGTAATCGTCCGGTCCATAACGTTCAACAGCGAGTTTCCCTTATCCCCGCCGGCGGACTCCAAGAGTTCCAGACTGCGCCGGGTGGAACCGTCAATTTCCATGACTTTGTTTTCATAAAGCTTTACCGGCGTTTCGATACGCGGCAATTTTCCTTTCTGGGTGTTTTCAATATAGTCAATCAAAACACCGGCAGAGGTTATTTCCGTTCGTTCAAAATTACCGAAAGAATCGAGCGTTGACACATTAAAAGCATCCAAGAGCCGTTTGCGGGCGTTTTCCGAATTAAACCGTGCCTGCGGCAAGACCGTCAGTTTTTCGCGGTATTCATTAAGAATATTGAACAAATCGGGATTTTGCAGATAAGAATCCGACACTATAATCTCAACAGGGTTCAGCCGCGCCAAAACAGAACTTAAGACCGCCGGTTCCGACTTATCTTTCAGAGAGATTGTCTGGGTATAGAAATCACCGGTCGAAACATCCACCCAGGCAATGCCAAAACTGTCGTTATGCCGGGTTATGGCCAGCATAAAATTGTTCTTTTTAGAATCGAGCAGATTGTCTTCCGTCAGGGTTCCCGGTGTCACCAAACGGATGACCTCCCGTTTGACAACGGATTTATAACCGCGTTTTTTGGCTTCTTTCGGGTCTTCCATTTGTTCGCAAATGGCAACCTTATATCCCTGGCGGATTAAACGGGACAGATAGCTTTCATAGGCATGAAACGGCACGCCGCACATCGGGATGTCTTCCCCTTCAAAGCGGCCGCGTTTGGTTAACGCGATATCCAATGCTTTTGACGCCGTCACGGCATCATCAAAGAACATTTCATAAAAATCGCCCATGCGGTAAAAAAGGAGATAATCTTTATGCTGCTGTTTTATTTCCTGATATTGCGCCATCATCGGCGTCATCGGATTGGTACTTTTATTTTCAGTCATTTCTCTCAAAAATTTAAGTCAATTTAAACTTCTTGTATAATAGTATATTTTAATATGTAGTCCAGATTTTTTTGTGCTGTGGTGTATTTTAAAATGTTTAAACGTCATTATGCCTTATTTGATATTGAAAAAAGCAACAAGTTTGTCGACAGGATTATTTTTCTGTCACTGCCTTCCGCTTTGGTTTTTATCATGCTTGCAGCGTTGCATCTGATGTCGCCGCTGCTGGCCATTGCGTCGTACGCCGTCATTATCGTTTTCAACACGATTTTGCTGTTTCCGATTACTTTTGAGCTTCAGCAGCTAAAGCGCTATATTTCCTCTCTGGCTCAGGGCGAATCCGTTGACGACCAAAATATAAAGCTTTCGGAAAAAGAAACAAAGGAGATTGTTGAAGCGGTTAACGCCATGCATCGGTTTTGGGCGCAGAAAGCCGACAATCTGGAAGCCCAGTCCATTTCGGACACGGCGGTTCTTGATACTCTGCCTGACCCGATTATGATGATTGACCGTTCGGGAAACATTCTCGGTGCCAATCTTTCTTCCCGTACGCTGTTCGGCGACAGAATCACTGATTTAAATGTGGAGAATCTGTTTGATTCCAATAATTTTATTGATGCCGTTTCCAAAGTTCTCAAAAAAGAAAGCGAAGCCGAAAACCTTATTTTTTATGTCAAAGAACCGGTTAACCAAAAGTTATATGCCCATATCAAACAGCTTCCCTGGCAGTCAAAAGGACGCGCCGTGGCGGTTATTTCCCTTTATGACTTGACCAAAGCCATGAAAATTGAAAAAATGCAGTCTGATTTTGTAGCCAATGCCAGCCACGAATTGCGCACGCCGTTGGCAATTATCTCCGGCTTTATCGAAACGCTGCTGACAACGGCAAAAGGTGATGAGGCAGCTCAGGAACATTTTTTGAAAATCATGCAGGACCAAGCAGCCTATATGTCGTCATTAATCGAAAACCTTCTGTCCCTGTCTAAAATTGAACTGACCCAAGACCAGCGTCCGGATGAAAAAACAGACATCGCCAAAATCATTGAAGACGTTCAGCAGGCTTTATCTCTGCGCGCCGCGGAAAGAGAGATTACGCTCAGGACGACAATAGAGCCTGACCTTGCTCCGATTACCGCGGACAGCCACCAGATTAAGCAGGTCATCCAAAATCTGACCGACAATGCCATTAAATACGGCTTAAGTAAAAGTGTCATTACCATCAAAGCTCATCTGGTCGACAGCATCCCCGGCTCCAAAAGCGTTAATGTTGCCGAAGGAAAAGCCGTGGCAATCGCCATTAATAACAAAGGCCCCAAAATTTCTCCCGAAAATATGGCACGGCTGACCGAGCGCTTTTACCGGATGCAGGAACATAAGGATTTAAACATCCGCGGCACAGGACTGGGATTATCCATCGCCAAACAGATTATCATCCGCCACCACGGCAATATTACAGTAACCTCCACCAGTTACAACGGCACGACATTTACGGTTTATCTGCCTTGCGAACAAAACTGATTAAAACATTGAGCTTAAAAAACGAACGGCAATCTGATAGTTATGAATATTGAGCATTTTTATCAAATGCTGATAAATGACCAGACCTTCCCAGCCCCGGCTGTTGAAGGCCAGAATCGAACCGATAGCCCATAAATTTGCCCCGGGCAGAAACATAACGCAAAACTTATAACTGACTTTGGGCAAATCCGTTTGTTTTTCATGAATCTGCGAAACAACCGTATCAATGTGATAGCCGACAAAATAACCGAGAATCCCGTTTAAAAACAGATTCATCGGCGCAAAGCTGGTATAAACCGAAATACCAATCATGCAAAAAAAGCAAAACAGCGGAAAGAAATAGGGCGCAATCGTAATCAGCCAGTTGCCCCGCCCTTTATATTCCATATGTCCGCCGCTGTTATCTCCCTCAACTCTGATTCTGGTTACTTTGTGCAGTGTCAGCAATGCAAAGAAAGCGTGCGTGCATTCATGGGCAATAATCTGAATATTCGTCCGCACGCCGGCATCCGACATATTTCTTGAAATGAAAAACATGGCAACGCCGCCGGCCATGGCGATATATTTCCAGGTCATCAAGTTGAAATAGTAGAAAGACTGGATGCAAGCCGGAAGAGAAAATAACATATAAATGGCGACGGGCCATTTGAAAAGTTCAATAAAACGGTCAATTAATATTCTCATATCATCTCCATTGTCTGGGATGTTAACCTAAAAAAAACTTTTTTGCATCTATTATAGGTAAAATATTAACATTATGTATCACATACCGGGAGAAAAAGAATGGCTGACGAAGATTTTGAGACTTTTGATTTTATTGTTAATGACGAAGACGAAGTTATGCTTTTATTGTATGAACGTGAAGGTGAACCTAACCACCCGACGTTCAGCGTTTCCCCCGAAGAAGGAACTGCCGTTTTGTACCGCAACGATGAAGACATTATTGAACTCAGCGACATCGGCAGCGATATTTTCGACAGCCTGGCTGACGCAGACAAGCTCATGGTTTGCGAACTGACCCGCACTGAAGATGAAGACGACGCTGAAATATCAAACGCTTATGAAGCGGAAATTGTCGATTAATTCCGTGGTTTGTCTTTTTTAACCTATTATTAAGCGTTGGTGTTTAAAATAAACCATATCTGCCTGCAAAAGATAAAAAACTTGAAAAATTGTTTTTTGTATGCTAGATAAGTGTTCATAGTCAAAATTAATGGTTTAATATCATGGTTATTGATGGCAGCAACAAAAGGCAAAGAAGCATTTTAACCAATAAATGCTTTTATCAGACAACCGCCCAAATCATGCATGATTTTGAGGCAAAAGGTTATGAAAATTCCGCTGACGAAACGGCAAAAGTAATTGCGGCTTATCATGATATTGTCAAAAAGAAAACGCGTAATAATTATAATCCCGATTATAACGACGCCTTTAAAAAAATAGACAGCGCCATTGAGATGATGGCTCATAAAGTTTTTTACGACTGCGACAAAAAGAGTTTTGACTACGCCTATCATTCTTTTGAAGAATTTGACCATATTAATGCCATTGTCGGCCGTCAGCGCCTGAAAAAAAGCAGTTTTTCCGCCTGATATTTTTATTTTCCTCTGACATTCATTTTTATAAAAGAAGTATTGTTGTGCTTTGTTTGATTTGCATGATTGCTTTTTGCGCGGAAATAAGATATTAATAAGGGCATTGCTAACTATCTAAAGGGACAAAAAATGAAAAAGATATCGCTTATCGGCTGCGGACGCTGGGGGACGTTTTTAGGATGGTACGCCGCAAAATACTGTGGATTTGGCGTTGATATGTATGATATTCCGACCTCTCCGAATTTTATAGAACTGCGCGATACCCGAAAAAATCCTTATTTGTCTTTGTTAGATAACATGGAATTGTTTGACAATCTGCCGGCCGTTTTGAAAAATGATTTTATCATCATCTCTATCGGCTGCCAATATTTCAGAGGATTATGCAAAGAATTAAATCAATATAACCTCAGCGGCAAAACATTTCTGCTGGCCATGAAAGGCCTGGAGGAACCGTCAGCGAAATATATGCATCAGATTATGAAAGAGGAAATCAAACAGGATATTCATATTGCCGTTCTGGCCGGTCCGGGACATGTTCAGGACTATACCAAAGGCGTTCCTTCCTGCGTCGTTGTCGACTCTGATGAAGACGAGGTTAAGGACAGAGTTATTAAAATGCTCTCCAGCGAATTAATCCGTTTCTATTACGGCGCTGATTTAATCGGCAACCAAATCGGCGCAGCTTTGAAAAACGTCATTGGGCTGGCAGCCGGGATTTTAGACGGTCTGGAATGGTATGGGCTGAAGGGCGCTCTGATGGCGCGTGCACCGATTGAAGTCGGACGTTTTATTCAGTATTTTGGCGGCAATCCCCGTACTGCTTATGGTCTGGCACATCTTGGCGATTATGAGGCGACGCTGTTTTCCCAATACAGCCACAACCGCACATTCGGCGAAAAATTTGCCCGCGGCGAAGATTTCGGCAAACTCGCCGAAGGCGTTCCGACGCTGAAAGCCGTTAAAATTATTGCAGATAAAGAAAATATTGACATGCCGATTTGTCAGGCTCTTTATAAGGCGATTTATGAAAAGGCTGACATAAAATCAACCATTCGCGGTATGTTTACCCGTGATATCAAACAAGAATTTGAAGACTGGCAATAGTTTCATGAAGAAATTTGCAGCATATTTGACAGCCTCATGGTTTGGCTTGGGCTTTTCTCCTAAAGCATCCGGAACATTCGGCTCTTTAGGCGCACTTCCCTTGGTTTGGGCTTTAGCATTTTATACAAGTCTACCCATTATGCTTGCCGTAGCGGCAGTTTTATTTTTTGTCGGCGTCTGGGCAACGCACCAGATTATAAAACGACAGGAAAACAAAGATCCGTCACTTGTGGTTATTGACGAAGTGGTTGGGCAGATGCTGAGTTTTTCATTGGTCTGGCAGCACCTCTCCGATTGGAAAATTTATATTCTCGGTTTCGCTCTTTTCCGTTTTTTTGACATTTGCAAAATGGGGCCGGTTAAATTCTTCGACAGCAGGATTCACAATGCCTGGGGCGTTATGCTGGATGACGTTTTCGCCGGCATTACCGCCGCCATTGTTTTGTATTTGATTAATTTCTATATTTTTTAAAACGTTACTTCTTTAATTTTAACTTCCGGAATCAGTCTGGCGGCAACTTCTCCGGCTTTAGGACTGTTTTTGGTGACGCAAAAACGACGCTCGGCATTCCTACTGAGGCAAGTTTCTATTTCAGAATGGCGCTGCAAATAATCACGTAATTTTGCACCCATTAGCTCATCCTGAGAAATTACCTTTACATTCTTCGGCAACAAACGGCGGCAATATTCTTTTATCAGGGGATAATGCGTACAACCAAGAATAAGGCTGTCCAGCTTTGGAAAATGCGCCAAATAATCTTCCAGGACATTTTCCATATACTGAAAATCGTTTCCCTCAATAAGAGGAACCAGTTGCGGCGTAGCAACTTCCGTCACCAGCAAAGAAGAATCCAATTTTTGCAGTTCTGTTTTGTAAATATGCGAAGCAACGGTCGCCGATGTCGCAATAATCCCGACTGACTTTGCTTTTTCCTCAATGGCCGTTTCAACAGTCGGGATAACGACACCCAGCACTTTTACATCCGGTGCGTAAGCAGGAATAAATTTCTGCTGAATATAGCGCAGCGTAATTGATGTTGCCGTATTGCAAGCAATAATTATTAATTTGCAGTTTTGGGCAATAAGATATTTAAGAGAATCGAGCGTATACTTAAGAATCCTGCCAGATGTCTTTTCCCCATAGGGAAGATGCGCCGTATCTCCCAAATATAAATAATCATATTCAGGAAGCTCATTCATAAATGTTTTGGTAATAACCAAACCGCCCAACCCGGAATCAAAAACGCCGATTTTCATGTTTTTATTGCTTTGCCTTGTTAATATAATAGAGAATCATAATCATTTGAAAAAAAATAGCATTGAAAAATAGCCACTTATAAACAGACGCGCTAAAAGAACAAAGCTTGAACATTTTTACTTGACTCTTTTTATTTTCCGTGCATAATGGGCTTATCAGAACAAAACAGGAACAGAAAGGAAATTTAAAATGAACAAGTTTAACATTATTATCTATTTTGCTTTATTTTTCAGCTGCTCTCCTGCTGTTCTGATTTAAGATTCAGTCCATTAATTAACTTCAAAATATTGGATATTAATGCAATATCCAATATTTTTTTATATATAAAATATTTTTTGACAATTATGTCTATACATGATATTTTATAGACATATTTTTTTATTTTAACTCTTTGAGAGGGAAAATATGACTGATACCGCTTCAAAAACTGTTTTTACCATAAATCCTGATAAAGCAAAATTTATCGTTAACAGCCGTTTTTATTTTAACGGCAACCAAAAGAACAGCGAATTCTCCTTATTACCGGGGCATTTACAGCGAGCCGTCAACCGAGAAGCCGAATTTCACGTTAAGACTCTTTCACAAACGGAAGGATTCTCTGAGATATTAACAGCCGATAATTTCAGGGAAGCACAAAAATTACATAATGCTATTTGCGAATATATTGCGCATATCGGAAATATTGAACAAAACATAAATCCGTATAACCCCAATAATAAATTTGCCGCCTTGCTTCGCGCCGACAAAGAAGCCATTTACAAAGAAAATCTAGATTTTGGAAAAACACCCTATCCAGCGATAACAGATACAAATGTTTTCTTGCATCCGACAGCCCGGCGAGCCAAACATTTTAACGAATCTATAGCTTCCCGAAAAGCAAAAGGTGTTCAACGCAATGCGGCAGAAACATTACAGAATATTTATAATCATATTCATGCTTATGGCAAATAGCACACAGAAAAATCCTGAAAGCTTTAAAAACTTTCTGGATTTTTTTTATTTTACAGAAGGCGGTTTTCACTGAGATATTTCCACAGAGCGCAAGCATGCACTGACTGGATAATTTCATTGTTTTTCAGCAAATTTTTAACCTCTTCAAGGGATAACAGGTGACAGCTCAAATCCTCCCCCTCGTCCAGAGCCGGCTCGCCGACAGGCTCGACGTCTTCGGCAATAAAATTATAAACCCAATTATTGTTTGTGCTCGGGTTGGAAGACAGCCGCAGATTTTGCCGCCATTTTCCGCCGCCGAATCCGGTCTCTTCCAACAACTCGCGCTGTGCGGCAAGCACCGGCTCTTCTCCGTTTTCCACACAACCGCCGCACAATTCGTAATTCGCTTTGCCGATTGCATGGCGATATTGGCGAATCATGACAAACTTTCCATCCTTTGTTCGGGCTATCGTATTAACCCAGTCAGGATATTCCAAAACAAAATAGTGCGGAACAATTTTGCCGTTCGGAAGTTTTATTTTTTCCTCACGCACGGTCAGCCACGGGTCATTAAACAAGTACCGGCTGCTCAGAACTTCTGTTTTTTCTTCTTTTTTCATAACAAATGCTTTATTAAAATAATAAAAATACGGATAAAAGTTAGCATATTGCATGAACAAAGTAAAGACAAAGTCCACATAAGCAAAAAAAACTACTTGCATTTATAAAAAAAATAATATAGTTATCTTTTTGTTATCGGGTGTGTAGCTCAGGTGGTTAGAGCGCTACGTTGACATCGTAGAGGTCACAAGTTCGAGTCTTGTCACTCCCACCAATTCCGACAGTTCCTTTGAAAAAGGAGCTGTTTTTCTTTTTAAAATCAAATATTTAATAAAACTTGTTTTTTTATAAAATTTTGTTATCATTTTTCTGTTATTAACTATTAAATTATAATTGTATGATTTTTATGTATGCTTGGAATGCGTGGTGTAGTTTACTTATACCATTGCTTGGTTTGGGTTATGGGATTTATAGGGCAAAATCAGAAGGTTTGCCGATGGAAAAACTATTAAGTTTTATTCTTATTGTTTCATCTGTTGCCCTTTTGGTTTCTGTTCTATTGTTAAAATTTATTTTTTGTGACAGCGAAAAAGAATATTTCGGGCTTTATGCAGTTCCTCTAGGGGCATTTGGTCTTAGTGGTTCTTTGCTTGTTATTACGGATTTATCAGAGGCTTGGAAAAATAAGAATAGTTTGTGAATTGCCAGCTCAGCCCCACCAATTTTAAACGGCTCCTATTATGGGAGCTGTTTTTTTGTTATTTTCACAGGCTGCTTTCCCACATTTTCCAACTATTTTTGTTATGGAAAAGTTAATCATTTCCAGATATAATTTGCAGGATATAATAGATTCTGAAGCGAAAGGGCCGGCTTTGACTGAAAAAAAATTCGACTTTACCGTTGACTATAAAAAACTGAAAATTTTTGATGAATATAACAGCAAAGATATTCTTTTTCCTTTGGTGTTATCTTCGCCTCACAGCGGCCAAACTTTTCCCGAAGAATTTCTGAACGCCGTTACCATGCCGGCGGACATTCTGAGAAGCAATGAAGACTCTTTTGTCGATGAGCTCATTCTGCCCGCGTCAAACACAGGAATCCCATTGGTCAGCATGAATATTTCCCGCGCTTTTGTTGATGTTAACCGCGATAAAATAGAAATAGACCCCAAGATGTATTACAATTATCCCAGCCAAGGAGATGTCCAAGGAGGAATCCGCTGCCGCGTCGGGCTGGGCGTGGTTCATCGTATCAATGCCAAAAGAGAAAATATTTATGACGGCCTGCTTGATTATCATGAAGTTCAGGAACGAATTAAGTATGTTTATGATGTTTATCATAAAAAACTGCAGCAACTTATTGACAAGACACTCAAAAAATTCGGCTTTTGCTTTGTGTTAGACTGCCATTCCATGCCTTCAAAAATTTGTTCTGTCATGCAGGAAAGCCGGCCGATTGATTTTTGCCTTGGGACGCTGTTTGACCAAAGCTGTCCGTTAGAAATGAGCGATTTTATGAAAAACAGCCTTGAAAATTTTGATTATAAAGTTTCCGCAAACTGTCCGTATTCCGGGGCTTTTATCACATTTAACTACTGTCAGCCGCGCAAAAAAATTTACACCATGCAGCTGGAGATGAACAGAGGGCTTTATATGGCAGAAGATGTGCATAAAAAAAACAATAAATTTCAAAAGATTAGTTCTGATTTATGCTCTTCAATCGAGGCCTTTGCAAATTTTTTGCTGGATTTTAAAAAATAAATATGTTATAAGTCATCTTGTTTTGTTAATAATTGGTTAATGTTTAGCCATAACTTGTTTGAACGCGCCGCATATTTTTTATAGAATATATTGCTTTGCGGCCATGAAATAAACAACCTCAGGATTTATGAATCTTGTGATTATAAAATAAGCCGGTAAGCAAATTGAAATTAGTAATTTTTTACTTAGGGATTTTTGTGGCTGTTCTGAGGGTTTAGAGGGATGCGATCTTCGTATCAAACATTTTAATGTTACTTTTATTATTACTGATGTTAATTCAGCCTGCGCAGGCAAAAACATATTCCGGTATGGATGATGCGCTGGTTTGTAAAAACGCTGCTCTGAAATATGAGGAGAAATATCAGATTAAAGAACATCTTTTGACCACGATTACCAATGTTGAAACAGGCAGATGGAATGCCGAAAAAAAACAGACGTTGGGTTGGCCGTGGACAATTAACGCCCAAGGCAAAGGGCATTTTTTCAAGACCAAAGCTGAAGCCGTTAAAGCCGTTAAGGCTTTGCAGGCTAAAGGCGTTAAAAGTATTGACGTCGGCTGTATGCAGATTAATTTGAAGTTTCACGGCAAGAATTTTAAATCCGTCGAAGAAGCTTTAGATCCGTACAAAAACGTAGAATACGGCGCAAAATATCTGAAAAAGCTGTATAAGGCCAAAGGAAACGACTGGTTTAAAGCGGCTATGGCTTATCATTCCAATGTTTTGAAAAAAGCATTAAGATATAAGAAAAAGCTGGTTGTCGCTTATGCCAAAGTAAAAAAACAAAATGACGGAAAATCTATTGCCGAGCGTAATGTTAAAGCTGCCAAAGTTGCTCAGAATATTGAACGCGGCAGAAAGAACGAGCATAATGCCACAACAAAGAAAAATGTCAAAAAAATAACAACGGCCGACATTGCCGAGTATAAGTTGCGCAACAATGATGCTGCTCAAAAAGCACAGAGCTGGAGAGAGCAAAAATTGGCAGAATATAGACAAGGAACGATTAATTAATTGCCTTGACGGACATTATCTGCTAATAGATATGTGTTATGTATGAAGCAATTAAAAATACCGGACTTTATTGGCAGCCACTGGGAGGCAATAATATTGACCAAATCAGCGGCCATTGTTATCGTTATACCGATGTCATTCGCAGTAACGGAAAACGTCAGTCGACAACGATATTGGTCGATTTGGGCAAATTTGACAATCATCAGGCTTTAGGCATACAAAATTCAGCGGCAGCAGTTCCCGATATTCGGGATATTCTGTCCGATAAAGAAGATATGCCTAAAGCCCTTTTTTTAACCCATTCACATCCTGACCATCTTAACGGTATTATCCATTATTTGAAAGCGGGCTATAAGCTTCCGTCTTTGTATGCCGGGAAATATACGTTTATGATACTCTATGACCTTTTGCAAGGGTATCACTTTCCACAAAATTTATGGCCTAAGTTTAACGTTATTGAGGACGGCAGCCGCCTTAGCATTGGTTCTTTGGAAATAGAAGTACTGGCTTCTTCGCATACCTGTTTTGACAGTCTGGGATTAATCATAAAATCGCCTAACGCGGTTGTTTATCATACCGGCGATATGAAACTTGACCAAACAACATATTTTCGGCCGCCGACTAACATCAAAAGGCTCAGAGAACTGGCGCCGTCTATCAATGCCGTCGTTGCTGACTTTTACGGCATTTATTCTGACGGTTTTGCCCTCAAAGAAGCCGATACATTGAAATGTCTGGTTAAACTCATTCGCAAAAGCCGAAAATCAAAGATATTCCTTCCGGTTTATCCGACACATCCGGAAATGTATATTACAGCATTTCTGGCGGCCTTAAAACTTAAGAAAAATGTCGTATTTTATGGAAATACAGACTTTTTCGGCTATTTGAAAATGATTATAGAATATGGGATTTCTTTTGAAAAAATGGCAGAAGGGAAAATTGTTGTTTCCTATTCGCATAATGAAGAAGAAGTTGCCAAATTAAACGATGATTATGTAGTTATCGGAACATATAATCATATTCCCGATGTTTTTAACGTCAGCAAAAAAGACTGTTACGGCATCATCACGGCAAAAACGTTTTTCAATCCCCTTAAAGGACAGCTTAATCTTAAAAATATCAAGTTTGCAACGGTTGATGATTATCCGGAGTTACAAGGATACGGGCACGGCTTTTTCGGCGACTATGAAGAGTTAAATAATATATTGGGACGCCGACCGGTCTTTTTGCCGACACACTGCCCGACTTATATGATTGATGACGTGCGCGAACTGGCAAGTTACTGTGGTTTGAAAATTGTCGGCACAACTCCGAAAAACAACCAGATTTACAGGATTAAAAGAAAAAGAATCGAGCTTGTTTCTGTTTCCCCTGCTAAATGGCTTGTTGTTATTTACAACAGCGATGATTTTGCCTATATGGCAGAAGTTTTTCAAAAACCGACTTCCGGACATGGTTTTCTTAAGCGTACCATCAGCCGGCGGCGTTGCCAAAACCGATTTAAATCTTATTTACAAAAACGAATCAATCTGAACAGAGGAAAAAATGGTACAGGTAACTAAACATGAAAAAGAATATGTTATCAGGTCTTACGAATGCAATAAGAACAGCGTCCTGAGAATCGTTACGCTGCTTAATATTTTTCAGGATATCGCCGACGAACACGCTTCAAAAATGGAACTGGGACTGGAATATTGCCTCTCCCGCGGACTGGCCTGGGTCGGAAGCAATTATCATATAAAAATTAACCGCCTGCCCAAGATTCATGAACAGATTAAAATTATTACCTGGCCGTCTGAAGAAAAGAAACTCGGCGCAATCAGGGATTTTCACGTAATTAACACCAGCGGAGAAGATTTAATCCGGGCTTCAAGCCAGTGGATACTGATTAATTTTGAAAAGAAACGCCCCGTTTGTCTGAGAGATAATCTGCCGGAGTATTCAGCTATCGAAGAAAGGGCTTTGCCGACAGATTTTCCGCGTTTGCCGGATTTGGAAAAAATCGATCATCGTCGGGAATTTCATGTTCGTTTTGACGATATCGACCTGAACCAGCATGTCAACAATGCGGTTTATCCCCTTTGGGCGACAGAAAGCGTTGATCCTGAATTACGTTTAAATCATTCAACAGCAGAGCTGGAAATCTGTTTCAAAAAAGAAGGCCATTACGGCGAACAGGTAGAGGCTTTGACACAGATGACTGAACCGATGACTTCCCTGCATAGTATCAAATCTTTAAATGACGGTCGAGAACTTTCCAGAATCAGAATCAAATGGCGTTAAATTCTGCCCTTGTTATTTTCAGCAAATAAAAAGACGGTTGTGGAGAAAAAATGAAAATTATCAGTTGGAACTGCAACGGCGGCTTTCGCAACAAATTCCAAGCCTTAGAAAAATTCAACGCTGATATCTGGATAATCCAAGAAAGCGAAAGCCCTGATTATTTGAAAGAAAAAAATATCTTTATTCCTGCAAACAATCATTTATGGTGCGGCGATAAAGCCTTTAAAGGAATGAGTATTTTCAGCTTTCATGGTTTCACATTGCGAATGGCTGATTTTTTCTCCCCTGAGTTCAAATATGTCTTGCCTACTGTTGTTTCATCTCCGCGCGGAGAAGAGTGTTCAGTAACCGGAATTTGGGCCTCCAAGGTAAAAGGCAATCCCGACTGGGATTATATCGGACAAATGTGTGTATTTATGGAGCGTTATTCCCGCTTTTTTACACCTTCAATGATTATGATAGGTGATTTTAACAGCAATATGCAATGGAATCATTATCATAAGAAAGAACATAATTACGCACGTTTCCTTGAACTCATGAGCGAATTAGAAATGTTTAGCGCATATCACGAAATTAATCACATTAAACAGGGGCATGAGTCGTTACCGACCAGCTATTATCATCGGGATGCGGCGCGTGGTTTTCACATTGATTATGCATTTATGGGACGTCAAAATATTTCTACTTTAAAAAACTTTAGCATTGAGGGAAAAGAATGGCTCAAATTTAGTGACCATATGCCGCTCGTTTTGGAAACAGAAAATGAATGATTATTTTCCTTCCTTTTTTTATTTATGAATTTCATCCCATTATTTTAATTAAAATTCATTTTGCAGATATTAGAGCATCTTGTCATATTGAAGTTGTCTGTTCCATGCAAGCTTGTTCGCATTTCCGTTTTTTGAGGGTTCCCCCTACTTTTTGCGCAAGTTTTCGCTATTTTTCTAAAAGGAGGGACGGCGCTGATATCCAAATTGAGGAGCATGAGGTGGCCATAGCGAGTTGTTTCATGAACGGCAGGGGGCCTCTGAGGCCTATATTACCATAGTCGACCTGCAGCAGAGAGAACATCAAACAAAACTCTCTCTCGCATTCTGTGAGTATCTTAACTAGATAACAAAAGAACACCCTCTGAAATTTGAATTTCAGAGGGTGACTTAGTATAAAGGAATGTGATAAGAAAAAGGGTCAATATGATGTTTAGAAGATCTGGCAGCGACCGACTCTCCCGTGCCTTAAGACAAAGTACCATAGGCGCAAAAGGGTTTAACGACCGAGTTCGGAATGGGATCGGGTGGGACACCTTTGCTATTACCACCAGATCATCTAAACACCATACAGGAACGAATTATTTCAATCACAGCAAATTATTTATACGTTAAGTAAATCAAGCCAATCAGATTATTAGTATCAGTTAGCTAAACACATCACTGTGCTTACACACCTGACCTATCAACGTGGTGGTCTACCACGATCTTAATTGGGATACCTAGTTTCAAGGTGGGTTTCCCGCTTAGATGCATTCAGCGGTTATCCCGTCCGAACTTAGCTACCCAGCGTTGCTCTTGGCAGAACAACTGGTACACCAGAGGTTCGTTCATCTCGGTCCTCTCGTACTAAAGACAAATCCTTTCAAGTATCCTACACCCACGGCAGATAGGGACCGAACTGTCTCACGACGTTCTAAACCCAGCTCGCGTACCACTTTAATCGGCGAACAGCCGAACCCTTGGGACCTTCTCCAGCCCCAGGATGTGATGAGCCGACATCGAGGTGCCAAACAGCGCCGTCGCTATGGACGCTTGGGCGCTATCAGCCTGTTATCCCCAGAGTACCTTTTATCCGTTGAGCAACGACGATTCCACATTCCATCGCTGGATCACTAGGCCCTGCTTTCGCAACTGCTCGACATGTCTGTCTTACAGTAAAGCACACTTCTACCCTTACGCTCTTCACACGATTGCCAACCGTGCTGAGTGTACCTTCGGGCTCCTCCGTTACAATTTAGGAGGAAACCGCCCCAGTCAAACTGACCCTCTGACACGGTCCGGAGCCCGGATTCACGGGACTCCGTTAGATATCTAATTGCACCAGGGTGGTATTTCACCTGTGGCTCCACCGGTACTGGCGTAGCGGCTTCACAGCCTCCCACCTATGCTACACAAGAACAATCAAATACCAATATCAGATTACAGTAAAGGTTCATGGGGTCTTTCCGTCCTTCCGCAGGTATCCGGCATTTTCACCGGAATTACAACTTCGCCGAGATCCACGTTGAGACAGTGCCGGCATCGTTACACGATTCGTGCAGGTCGGAACTTACCCGACAAGGAATTTCGCTACCTTAGGACCGTTATAGTTACGGCCGACATTCACCAGGGCTTCAGATCGAAGCTTCGCTTGCGCTAACCTCTCCCATTGACCTTTTGGCATTGGTCACGTGTCACTCCATATACATCCTCTTACGAGTTGGCATAGAGCTGTGTTTTTGTTAAACAGTCGCACCGGCCTCTTTATTGCAACCGCCCTAAGCTCGGGGAGTAAATCCCTTCACCAGAGGCGGCACCCCTTATTCCGAAGTTACGGGGCTAATTTGCCGAGTTCCTTAACGTTGGTTTCTCTCGCGCACCTTAGGCTTCTCGCCTCACCCACCTGTGTCGGTTTACGGTACGGATACCCTGTCATCATCGTTTAGAAGCTTTTCTCGTCAGTGCAGTCGCAGTGAATTCGCCAAACTTGCGTTCGGCTACCTTACGCCTCTCAGACTAGTGTGCTGCGGATTTGCCAACAGCACGTCCCACGGGCTTCGACCGGCATATTCAGCAGCCGGCTCACCTGACTCTCTGCGTCCCTCCATCACTCCGACAAGGCAGTACAGGAATATTAACCTGTTGTCCATCGACTACGCTTTTCAGCCTCGCCTTAGGATCCGACTAACCCCGGGCGGACGAACCTTCCCCGGGAAACCTTGGGTTTTCGGTGACCGGAATTCTCATCCGGTTTTTCGCTACTCATGCCTGCATGGTCACTTGTATGCAGTCCACCTCAGATCCCTCTTCGGCTTCGACCCGCATACAACGCTCTTCTACCACCGTGAATAAATTCACGATCCGCGGCTTCGGTTCTGAACTTCAGTCCCGATCATCTTCGGCGCGATATCACTCGACCAGTGAGCTATTACGCACTCTTTAAATGATGGCTGCCTCTAAGCCAACATCCTGGCTGTTTATGCAACATCACATCCTTCAAACCACTAAGTCCAGATTGGGGACCTTAGCCGGCGGTCTGGGCTGTCTCCCTCTCGACCATGAAGCTTATCCCCCATAGTCTGACTCCTGCGGTACGGTTTATGGTATTCGGAGTTTAATAGTTCTTGGTACCCCGGTAAGGGCCCGCGAACAATCAGTAGCTCTACCCCCACAAACTATTTACGCAAGGCTAGCCCTAAAGCTATTTCGAAGAGAACCAGCTATCACTGAGTTTGATTGGCCTTTCACCCCTATCCACAGCTCATCCAAACATTTTTCAACATGAACTGGTTCGGTCCTCCACTGCGTGTTACCGCAGATTCAACCTGGCCATGGATAGATCACTCAGCTTCGGGTCTACTCCAACGAACTAGACGCGCTATTCACACTCGCTTTCGCTTCGGCTCCGCACCAGGCTTAACCTCGCTCGTTAGAGTAAGTCGCAGGCTCATTATGCAAAAGGCATGCCGTCGCTTGCGCTCCGACACTTTGTAGACACATGATTTCAGATACTTTTCACTCCCCTTCCGGGGTGCTTTTTCACCTTTCCCTCGCGGTACTATACGCTATCGGTCACTATCGAGTATTTAGGCTTGGAGAGTGGTCTCCCCGGATTCAGTCAGGGTTTCACGTGTCCCGACCTACTTGGGATACTTCCAGGCTTCGAACCGATTTCGCTTACGGGGGTATCACCCTCTATGCCGGAACTTTCCAGTTCCTTCTGCTATCGATTCAGCTTGCCATATCGAAGTCCCGCAACCCCGGTCAGTAAACCGACCGGTTTAGCCTCTTGCGCTTTCGCTCGCCACTACTGACGCAATCTCTTTTGATTTCTTCTCCTGTGGGTACTGAGATGTTTCACTTCCCCACGTATCGCTTCCTTAACCTATGGATTCAGTTAAGGATGACTGAACATTACTCCAGCCGGGTTTCCCCATTCGGACATCTCCGGATCAAAACTCGCGTGCAGTTCCCCGAAGCTTTTCGCAGCTTACCACGTCCTTCATCGCCTGATAGTGCCAAGGCATCCTTCATGTGCCCTTAGTAGCTTAACCACCAAGAAACATAAATTTTGTCTACTTGTCTCTCAACAAAAGTTGGTTAACGATCACACTTCCATGTGTCGATAACTTTTTCTTGCAGATTTTCTTCAAGATATTTTCTTTAATTGTCAAACAACACGCAGTCCGAAAACCGCGATTTTCCCGCGTCCGTAAACGCGGTAAAACGTTACCAATCGCATTCAAATCCCATAAGATGGTGGGCGTACTTGGATTTGAACCAAGGACCTCGTCCTTATCAGGGACGCGCTCTAACCAACTGAGCTATACGCCCGATTCCCCAAAAAATCCGGTCCCTCCGGTCACGACCGACCGTCGGCACCGAGCCTCGGAAAAGCCTGCAGCTTCAAGCCGCCTCAATCTTCGGTTCAACTCCATCTTCAACACCGTAAAGTATTGACTGGTGGAGCCGAAGGGGCTCGAACCCTCAACATCCTGCTTGCAAAGCAGGTGCTCTAGCCAATTGAGCTACGGCCCCTTGAATGCTTCATGATTTTTAAATCAACCCGCGGAATTCCTTCCGCAATCGTGATTGAACTTTGAATAGTGCGATGTAATCCGTTGTGTTTTGCCGGCCATTGCTGAACCGGCGCATCCGGTGTTACCCGGAGTTTAGCCATAACCTCGAACCATGTGATGTCACAACCGTGACGGTTCGGGCTTGCTCCTTAGAAAGGAGGTGATCCAGCCGCAGGTTCCCCTACGGCTACCTTGTTACGACTTCATCCCAGTCATCGACCACACCTTAGGCGGCTTCCCCCTTTGCAGGTCGGATCACCGATTTCGGGTGCAATCAACTCCCATGATGTGACGGGCGGTGTGTACAAGGCCCGGGAACGTATTCAATGCGTCGTAGCTGATACGCATTTACTAGCGATTCCAACTTCATGTAGTCGAGTTGCAGACTGCAATCTGAACTAAGAGAGGTTTTGTGGATTTGCTCCGCCTCGCGACATTGCATCCCATTGTACCCCCCATTGTAGCACGTGTGCAGCCCTGGGCGTAAGGGCCATACTGACTTGACGTCATCCGCGCCTTCCTCCTGCTTAACACAGGCAGTCTCATTAGAGTCCCCAGCATTACCTGTTGGCAACTAATGACACGGGTTGCGCTCGTTGCCGGACTTAACCGAACACCTCACGGCACGAGCTGACGACAGCCATGCAGCACCTGTATACCAGCTCCGAAGAGAAGACTGCTTTCACAGCCGGTCCGGTATATTTCAAGCCCAGGTAAGGTTCTTCGCGTTGCATCGAATTAAACCACATGCTCCACCGCTTGTGCGGGCCCCCGTCAATTCCTTTGAGTTTTAGCCTTGCGGCCGTAGTTCCCAGGCGGTCAACTTATCGCGTTAGCTTCGATACGGACAGGACTAAATCCGCCCACATCAAGTTGACAACGTTTACGGCATGGACTACCAGGGTATCTAATCCTGTTTGCTCCCCATGCTTTCGTCTTTCAGAGTCAGTTTCTGTCCAGCAAGCTGCCTTCGCTATTGGTGTTCTACCAGATATCTACGCATTCCACCGCTACACCTGGTATTCCGCTTACCTCTCCAGTACTCTAGTTCATCAGTCTACAAGGCAATTCGGAAGTTGAGCCCCCGGATTTCACCTCGTATTTAACAAACCTCCTACAGACCCTTTACGCCCAATAAATCCGAACAACGCTCGCCACCTACGTATTACCGCGGCTGCTGGCACGTAGTTAGCCGTGGCTTCCTTCCCCGCTACCGTCATTATTCGTCACGGGAGACAGCATTTTACGACCCGAGGGCCTTCATCATGCACGCGGCATTGCTGGGTCACGCTTTCGCGCATTGCCCAAGATTCTCGACTGCAGCCTCCCGTAGGAGTCTGGGCAGTGTCTCAGTCCCAGTGTGGCTGACCATCCTCTCAGACCAGCTACCCATCGTAGCCTTGGTGGGCCGTTACCTCACCAACTAGCTAATGGGACGCGAGCTCATCCATAAGCGATAAATCTTTAGCCAAAAACCCATGCGGGTCAATAGCCACATTCGGTATTAGCAGTCGTTTCCAACTGTTGTTCCCAACTTATGGGCAGATTACTCACGCGTTCCTCACCCTTTCGCTACTCACTCCCGAAGGAGTTCGTTCAACTTGCATGCCTAATCCATGCCGCCAGCGTTCGTTCTGAGCCAGGATCAAACTCTCCGTAAAATAAAAATTTTATCAGAGATATCTGATTTAGCTTTATTTATTCGACTACTGTAAGACTTCCGTCTTATCAAAGTCATTTTCAGGTTTACATCGCACTATTCAATTTTCAATCAACTCTCAACCAGCATACAGCGCCGGTTTCATAATATATCACGCTTTCAGCAACTTGTCAAGCCGAAGTTTTAAGATTTTTAAAACTTTATTTCAGCCACCGTTCCGCCACCATCAGCCGCTACGCTCCGTAACTCGTTGCGCAACAGATCCTTAATGTAGCACGGTTTCCAAAACTTGCAAGCCCGATTCTGAAAAATATTCCAAAATCTCAGCCGAAGCAATATCCAATTTTTTCATCAGCAGCGCTCCCTCTAGCAAGAGGCGCAACAGGGTTTTAAAATATCATCAATTCCAGGTTTTGCAAATCAAAAGCAAAACTTTTTTCAAAATTATTCGCAGAGCCTGAACGCTGAATATTTAAACAACCGTCACGATTAACGCGCAACAGAATTATAAAATATCACCGTTTCCGGCAATGTCAAGCTCAAACAACGCTTTTTTGCAGGTTTCTTATCGGAAACCGGAAAGTTTACACCGATGGCGACAGGAAGAGCAGGTTCGGTCCGCCTGAAAATACTGACGCCGGGGAGACTGAAAAGCGGAGATGAATCTCCGCACTCCAAGGGGGTTACGCGATCCCATATCAATGATATAGTCTGTCGCGGCTGCACGCCGTCACTGCCGGATCACGAACGCCAACAGGCCGGGGCGAGACCGAACGTCGGCTTCGGTGACTGGACGAAGCACATCGAACCGCCGGAGACAAAGATTACACCGGTGCTTTCAGGATCGGGCGTTCTCCATTCCATTCCACGGGAAGCCAGAGGTAGCGGCCGTCGATTGCGTTTTCCGGATTCCAGCGGTCGGCCATGAAGATGATTTGGTCCGGCGCCAGCTGCAGAGCAAAGGTTCCCTGTGCTCCGTAGGTGGTGTCGCCTCCGGCATCAACCGCCGGATTGCCCAGTTCGGTCCACGGCCCGGTCAGACGCTCGGCAACGGCGCTGCGGGCGGCATTGGGCGCCCAGCCGGTACAGCCGGAACCGATGAAATAGTACTTTCCGTTCCGCTTGAACAGTACGGGAGCCTCCATCCAGCGCCACGGAAACAGCCGCCAGTAGCGTCCGGTAAAGCCGGTGTAACCGCCGTCCAGTTCGGCGAGATGGATCGTGCTGTTTTTTTCCGAAGCGTACACCACATAAGCTGTCCGGTCGTCATCGACGAATACCGTCATATCGCGGCTCTGCTGCCCCGTTTCGAGATCCATCCCCAGCACGCTGAGCTGCGGCGTCAGCGGATTGGCGTCATAAGGAAGCGTCGGCATCTCCCGGCATGCCGCTTCAATCCGTGCCGGTTCTTTCAATTCAGGCGGCGTATTCTGCGGCCAGACACCCGGATTCGGACGCCCGTGCCAGAGCAGCCGGAACGGACCTTCCGGCCGGTCGGCAACGGCGACGGCCTGCCGGGCGTCGGAGTAGGTGCAGTCCCGTTCCA
>UQAB01000018.1 GCA_900538765.1 uncultured Azospirillum sp.
ATGACGTTTGCGGCGGCAGTCGCGCAATTTTAGTCCCAGCCTTTTGAAGAAATCTGTTTTGCTCTTTTTCATTTTCTAAAGCTCCTTGTTTGAATAAAACAAACTCTCCGATGTCAACAAAACAAAGGAGAGTGGAGCTGAAAAACTGTAGTTAGTCAGTCGCTGTTATTCGATATATTACCAGCACTCCACTCCATGAGTGGATATTTTCTAACTAGGTGTTTTTCAGACACCGCAGACAGAACGCCTGTCTGCATTTGTTACTGTAGCTGAGGCGTGAGGAAATGTAAAGGGATTTTTTGCGGGGAGCCCCCGCGTGGAAGCTGGGGCAGCTTCACCCCATCGGTTAGCTGCTGGTTGTCCCGTGCATAAAGAGGCGCGATGCTTAGATAGGAGATACCGTGAGAAAGAGGAATGTCATCCTTGGAGGAACACGCTGTAAGAGCGTGTGACATCCGGGGATTCAGGTGAAAATATGGAATCTTTGTTTTACCTGGATGTCCGGATTAAATCCGAACATGACGTTCTTTTGCTTGGGTAGGGTTACGGTTTTGTTGGGGGATTGAGAAACAAAAAAACCTTCCGGTTAGGGAAGGTTTTTTTAGTGGCTCCGACTGTTGGGATCGAACCAACGACCAATCGGTTAACAGCCGATTGCTCTACCGCTGAGCTAAGTCGGAATAATATTTTGGAGGCCGGTACCGGAATTGAACCGATATCAAAGGATTTGCAGTCCTCTGCATAACCATTCTGCCAACCGGCCAATTGTGTGAGTACCTTTTCGCTCTCAACGTAGGTATTTATACAACTTTTTCCGTCGTCGTCAAGAGGAAAATTTAATTTTTTTCAAAAAAAATTGTTTTTATTGTAATATCAGTTTGTTACCTTAAAACTTTTTTTATCGGGCAGTCGGGTTGCTTTATTTTTTTATTGGAAAGCTGTTTCCGGGCGGTGTTTATGCACTCTGGTTCCCGGGGGTTACTCCGCCGCTTTGTCTTCCTCCGGCAGAGCTGCCAGTTTTTCGGCAATCAGTTCCTGATTATAGGGCAGGGGCGTTTCCGCTTTCATGCCTTCGGCAATTTTTTTACGGACAGCCTTTATGTCCAACTCGCCGGAATCGTCTTTCATTTTCAGGGTATGCTTCCACTGGAAAGACGCTTCGGTTTTGCGGCCGGACTGCCAGTAAGCGTCGCCGAGATGGTCGTTAATCAGTGCGTTGGCGGGTTCGAGTTCCGAGGCTTTTTCGAGGTAGAAAACAGCGTCGTCATAGCGTCCGAGTTTATACAGCGCCCAGCCGAGGCTGTCGGAGATGTGGCCGTCGTTCGGCGCCTGATTGTAAGCGTCGACAATCAGCGCAAAGGCTTCGTTAATATGCTTGCCGCGTTTCAGCCAGCTGTAACCGAGATAATTCTGCACATAGTAATGTCCCTGTCCGAGCGCCAGTGCCTGTGACAGATATTTTTCAGCGCGTTTCATCTCATCAAGCTGTTCGTAGCACATGCCCATGGCGTAGTAAATAATCCACTTGCTGTCGCTGTTGCCTTTGAGGTTGTCGAGGGCTTTTTTGTAATATTCAATGGCTTCTTCGTTGTTGCCGTTGATGCGCAAAACGTCGCCGAGATCCATCATAATCTGAGGATTGTCGGGATAATCGTCGGCCAGGGTTTTGAGGAGCAGCTCGGCGCCTTTATAATCCTGCACGGCGACGTAATTCGCGGCTTTTTTCAGCTGAACGGAATTATATGCCGGGGAGCTTTCGGGGATGTCGTCATAGGCGGCATTGGCGTCGGCATACATGCCGCGGCCTTCCAGAATGTCAGCAAGGAGGAGTTTGGCGAGGTCATATTTGGGGTTGGCATAAATCGACAGACAGATGAAAATATGGGCAATGTCAACGCCGTTTTCCCCCTGGCGCATGGTGGCGGCAATATTAAACAGGGCTTCGGATAAGCCGACGTTGGCGCCGGTGATGAGCGGCGCGGTGTTTTCGGGGTCGGCGTCGGCATTGTCTTTGGCCAGGTTGCGGAGCATATCGACCAGGAGCTTATCGTCGTTATATTTTTGCGACAGGGCGACGGCTTTGTCTTTCTGGCCGTTGCGGATATAAAAATTGGTGATGATCTGTAAGGCGCGGAAAGACATCTCCGCACTTTCTTCGTTGACGATGACTTCATAGTTGCGGCGGGCTTCATCAGTACGGCCGAAATAATCGTTAATCATACCGGCGTGGAAGCTGTACAGCGCCTTGAAGCTCGGTTCTTTTTTGAGCGGCTCAAGCGCTTTAAGGGCTTTGTCCGGCTGGTTCATGCCGGCGTAGGCCCAGGCGTTTGCCAGCGGCGTGATGAAGCCTTCGTAAATGCTGCCCTGGAGGCTGTTCATCTGCGAAATGGCGTCCTGCCAGCGGCCTTCTTTCATGGCCTGGGTGGCGATGATGATGCGGGTGAAATTGTTTTTGTCGCCCTTATTTAAGGAAATCTGCGCGTATTCGGCGGCTTCTTTGACGCGCCCTTTGGAGGCAAGGATGACGTAAATGCTGCTGAGCAGGGCTTCGTTGTCGGGGTCGCGGTCAGCGGCAACGCTGTAATAGTCGGCGGCGGCGTTAAAATTTTTGCGCAGGTGGGCAACGCGTCCGGCCAGATAAGCGCCGTAAGCGATGTTCTTTTTCCCGGCGGGAGCTTTGGTGCTGTCCGCTTTGTCCTGTCCGGCAAGCGGTTCCGGTTTGGCCGGGGTGCTTGGGATTGCCTCCAGTTCATACTGGGAGCAGGAGATGAAAAGGCTGAGGCCGAGAAGCGTTATGAATATGCCGCGAAGTTTTGACATGCTGTTTTTTTACCCTGAATTTTGACTCTGTGCATTGTACCGCAGTTTTTAAATGATACAACCATAATCGTATGTTTTTATACTATATATGTGTAAATATTTTATTTTTAAAATGTTTATGCTTGAAAAAATTTCGATTTAGTTTAGCCTAGGGCGCATGAATGATGAAAATTTGAGCATAAAGGACATATTGGATTGGTACGTTGCGGCCGGCGTCGACGAGATTGTGGGCGACGTGCCGTTCGGCAAGGACACGTCAGCCGGGGAAAAGGCGGCGGTCAGAATTGCGCCGAAGCCCGACTCTGTGGTCAAGCCGGTCGGTTTGGCAACGCATCCGGTTCAGGCAGAATCGACGGCGGAGGGGCGCAAGGCGACGACTGAACTGGCGCAGGCGACGATTAATGCCTGCAAAAATGCCCGCGAATTGTGCGAGAAAGCCGGAACATTGGAAGAGCTTAAGGAACTGGTGGAAAAATTTGAGGGCTGCGCGCTGAAACTGACGGCGACGCGGACGGTTTTCGGCCACGGCAGTGCGTCGGCGCGGATTATGCTTATCGGCGAGGCGCCGGGAGCGGACGAGGATCGTACCGGGGTGCCTTTTGTCGGACGCAGCGGCCATTTGCTGGACTTAATCCTCAAAGCGGCGGGCTATGACCGGGAAAACGACTGCTTTATCAGCAACGTTCTGCCTTGGCGTCCGCCCGGGAATCGCACGCCGACAACGGCGGAAGTGGCGGTGTGTCTGCCGTTTTTGAAAAGGCAGATTGATATGGTTCAACCCGAGGCGCTGGTGCTGCTCGGCGGCAGTGCGGCCAATGCCTTGCTCGAAAATGAAGAGCCGATTTCCAGAATGCGCGGCAAGTGGCTGGACTATAAGGACGGCAGCGGGCGGATTATTCCGGTAATGGCAACCTTTCACCCGGCTTATCTGCTGCGCAATGCCGGACAGAAGGCTAAAATCTGGGCCGACTTTCTGCGCCTGAATAAAAAAATTTCCTAAAGTTATCCAACATATTATTACTTTGTTCATAATTTGTTGGTATTTTAAGTTTAACTATAATATTATTAGGACAAAGTTGAAATTTTTATTTAGGGAAACTAAAGATGAACAATAGCAAAATTTTTCTTTCTGTTTTGGGCTTGCTGGCCGGCGGCTGCGCTTTTTCTGCTTCCGCTTTGGCCGCTGACAGCGAGGCGGTGCTGTTTAAAATCCATGACGTTCAGCCGATTAAAGGCACGTTAGAGCAGACTGTGGCTTGTGATTATGATGTGACGTTTTACAACCGTTCGCAAAAAGACCTTTCATCCGCTTCCCTGCTGCTGACCTGGACGGACAGCACGATTGATACGGTTATTCTGAACGAGAAAAACAAAGACGCGCGTGAAGGGCGGCAGGGCTTTAACCAGGCTATCGCCGATATGGAAGCCAATTCTCCGGTGCAGGTCAGTTCCCAGCTCGAAGTTCCGGCTCTTGCACCGCAGAAACAGGTTTCTATTC
Organism: uncultured Azospirillum sp.; assembly: GCA_900538765.1. Taxonomy (GTDB): domain Bacteria; phylum Pseudomonadota; class Alphaproteobacteria; order RF32; family CAG-239; genus HGM16780. Next base: position 4,319 of record UQAB01000018.1, read on the forward strand.
ATGCCAGAATCCAGTCTGACCGCTGTTTCCTTTTGACCGGCCCGGTCGATGTTCAGGTGAAGACCTGTAATATTAAAGGCAATGCTGACACATCTTCCCGCAGCCGTTATGCCTCTAATTCCGGCGGTACTTCCTGTGACGGTTTGTTTGTGTTTGTTTCTCCTGAAAATCCGGAATACTATCGGGAATTTAGACCAATTTCCTATGATGATGAAAAGATTCAGTCCGAAAAACGCCGCAATCAGGAAAGAACTGACATCAACACGCAGTATGACGCCGTTGTTAATGAGATTTCAAAAATTTCAACCGTCTTGGAAGGCATTAAGAGCGATGTGCCTTTGGCTCCGGTTAAAAAGCCGAAACCGGCAGTAAGCGAAGCGGAAGCCGAGCAACTGACAGACAAGCTGCAGAGCCTTTTCCCGAATGCTGAGGTTCCGGCTCTGGTCGAAGCTCCGGCAGCGGAAGCGGCTAATCCTCCGGTTGCCGAAAATGCGCCGGCTGCCGACACCGCGGCGAAATAGCTTTTCTTTAGTTTATGCGCCGCAGCGGTTTTCAGGCTGCGGCGTGCCCGTGTAAAAATTTTTTTCCGAAAGTTTGGCCCACAAATGAAATATGCAGGATTAAATATTTGCAGAGGCTTGAAAATTTTGATTTTGGCGGCTTTGCTGACCGGCGGGATTTCCGCTGCGGGCAAAGCCCAAATTTTTGGTGACAGCGAAGATGCAGCCCAAGGCTCTTCATCCTATACCCGCAACCGTTCCGCCGCACCGGGCAGCAGTACCGTAAACAGGCGGGCGTCAAGCGGTAATACGGCGGCTAACAGGTCGGCAGGGCGCACTTCCGGGAATGCGGCCCGGTCCAATCCGAACCTGCGGCGCAATTATCTGACCGGGCAAGATGCCCCCGCCACAGCAAAGTCATCTGCGCAGAATCCTAACCGCAAATTTCAGACGTTGGCGCCGACGGAAGACGGCTCAAAGCGCGGCGGTATTGCCATGGGGCAGGTTATTCGCAGTCGTGACGGCAATCTGGAAGTTGCCGATGTTTCTTCAATCTTTTTGTTTTATGACAATTTTTCGGTTCGCCGCGGTTTGTCCGGTGATGTGACCTGCAGTATGCGTTTTATCGTCATGACGACGCTCGACCGCAAACTGAACAGTCTCAGTGTCAAGCTCAAATGGCCGAACATGGAAACGGCGCTGAATTTTAACGATGTAGCGCCGAATATCGAAAATTATTTTGACTATACTTTGGTTGGCGACGGTTGCTATTCTATGGATAAAATACCCAATGTCATTGTTAACCGCTGCCGTGTTGCGCGCATGTCTCAAGAGGAGTGTGCGGGAAAGATTAAGTGGCTGCAAAAATTTATGTAGATTAAAAGTTCGTATTTTGGGCTATTAGGGCGTTGTCATCGGGTTGAAAGTTTCCTCACGTACTTCTATGTACGCTGCGGTACTTTCACCCTCGACGCCTACTACTAGCCTCAAACTCCGAACTTTTAGTAAAAGTTCGTATTTTGGACTATTAGTACAGAAACTGCGAGTAAACCGCTAAGTCATGTACTGGTGTGTACACTCCTGTCGCGGTTTCTCTGGTTTCTTACTACTAGCCTCAAACTCCGAACTTTTAGTAAAAGCGCGCTCTATGGTCGATTAGTACAGATTTAGCGGGGCAGAAAAATGCTCATCCGCACTTTCCGAACTTTTACAGCGGCTAAGAGCTAAGATTGTTTATTATCTGTTTGGGCATTTCTTATTTATTATCAATATTAGCGGTGTGGGTTAGTCGGTAAAGTTTTTTTTGTTTCACAGGGGATTACGGGTGAAGATATTTTTTAGAATTTTTTTGGGGGGTTTACTGGCTGTTCATGCAGTGTCCGTTTCAGCAGCGGAGGCAGAAACAAAGCGGGTGGAGTATCAGGTTGATCCGCAGGTTTTACAGCAGAAAATCGATGCCGACGTTTATCGCCTGATTTTGGAGCAGGGCTATGTTTCCCGCGATGATGTCAAGACTTACAAGAATATTTTCAAGGCTCTGAACGAGGGGGACATTGAAGAAGCGGCGGATTTGTCCGCCGATTTGGACAACGATGTTTTGGCCGGGCATGTTCTGGCTGAGAAATATTTATCCAAAGACTATCAATCGACTTATGAAGAGTTGAAAGACTGGCTGCTGAATTATGCCGATAATCCGCAGTCCCAGCGGATTTATAATCTGGCAAAGCGCAAAGCCGGTGCAAAAGCCGCTGCGGAAGATTTGCCCGACCCCAAGCTCTTGCGTTTGGACACCTATAACCGCAGCCTTTATGCCAATGATATGGCCGCTTATGAAAATCTGAGCCCGGCGCGCAAGAAAATCGTGCAGAAAAACGTGACGCTGTTTTATAAATATCTGCGGCAGGGGAAGACGCTGAAAGCCCGCCGTGTTTTGGAAAACAAGCGTTTTCGGATGGCTGTTCCCGATAAATACTGGGATGAGATGAGCGCGGCTCTGGCGCAGGAATATTTTCTGGACAATCAGGACAAGCTGGCTTTGCAGTGGACGCTGAAACCGATGCGGCGCAGCCATAATCCGACGGCCTATTGGATTGCCGGTCTGGCATCATGGCGGCAGAAAAAAATCAGCGCCGCCGCCGGGTATTTTGCCAAGCTTGGCGCCATGAAAGGCAAAGACGAATGGCTGGAGGCCGCCGGAGCTTATTGGGCATACCGTTGTTATGACCGTTTGAAACAAAGAGGAAACGCCCGCAGGCAACTTGAGCGCGCAGCGGTTTATCAGCGCACGTTTCATGGTATTCTGGCGTCTTATGTGCTGGGCTTGAAAATTGACTACAACTGGTCGGGGGCGACTTATTGGAACGATTTTTCTTCACCGGATTATGCCGAAAATCTGGCGTCTTCAAGCGCCGTTCGCCGCGCGGTTGTGCTCTTTCATGCCAAGCGTCCCGATTTGGCGGAAAAAGAGCTGGCTTATGCTTATGAAAATATGAATGAGAAACAGCGGGAAGCCGTTTTGTTTCTGCTTAATCACAACGAACGACACAGTATGGTCATTCGTTTGGCGAATACATTGCACGATCATGAAAAAGGTGTTTTTTATGACAGTCTCGCTTATCCGGTTCCTGCCTTTCTGCCGGAGGAAATGCGCGGGGACAAGGCGTTGGTTCTGGCTGTCAGCCGTCAGGAATCGAATTTTAACCCTTATGCCAGGAGTTCGGCCGGCGCTTGCGGCCTGATGCAGGTGATGCCGAACACGGCTTATCATGTGAGCGGCAACAGCCAGGACAAAAAAGACCTGCGCCGCCTGTTTGATATTTCCTATAACCTGGAAGTGGGGCAAAAATATTTGGAATATCTGCTTAACAAGCCCTATATCGGCGGCAATTTGTTTTATATGCTGGCGGCTTATAACGCCGGGCCGGGAAACCTGGTCAAATGGATGAAGACAATGCGCTATCAGAATGATCCGCTGTTGTTTATTGAGGTTATTCCGGCGCGGCAGACGCGTTTGTATATTGAGCGGGTGATGGCTAATTACTGGATTTACAGCATGCAGCTTGGCCTTCCCGGCGGGGAACGGACGCTGCAGGCGGCAGCTGACGGAAAATTTCCGCTTTTGGAAGAAGATTAACGGCAAAACCGTTGTTTCGTAACAAAAAAATCACGGCAATGGCGGGAAGAGGTTATTGTATTTTTAACTAAATTGTGTTACTATAAAAGCATAGGACATATTAGTTTAGATGAAATTTTGGTTTATTTTTATGTTGAGGAAAATTGTTATCGTCCGGGGTTAGCGCTTTGGTCTTTGATGATTTTTCATATGTCTTATACAAGTTTTAATGTTGATGTAAAACTCAAAAATAATATATCATGGGAACTATAATAGGAATATTGTCTATTCTCGCGGGCATCTACTTTATGCGGGAAATCGCTTCTTGGCTGTGTGGATTGATTGGAAAGGCCTGGGCTAATGTGGAAGATGCTTTTGGCGTTATCCTCTGGCTGGTCTTTATAATAATCGGTTTGAACTGGCTGATTGGGTGATTACAAAGCTGTCGTTTGAAACAAGATTGTGTATTTATACATGATTTTGCGGAAAACGACGGCTTTTTTTAATCGCTATAAAATTCAAAATAGAAAAAAACTTTACATTTTACGCCCTTTCAATTACACTAAAAAATGCAGATAGGCGTTCTGTCTGTGGTGTCTGAAAAACACCCCGTGTAGAAAATATCCACTTTCGGAGTGGAGTGTGGTTAATATGTTGAATACCCACGTCTGTTACACGCAGTTTTTCAGCTCCACTCTCCTTTGTTTTGTTAACACAGGGGAGTTTGTTTTAACAGAACAAAGGAGCTTGATGATGAAACTCAAATTTTTACTCTTAGGGACGAGTCTGTCCTTAATTCCAAACTTAACTTATGCGCAATGCTCACCAGCCCAAAGCTGTGTCGAGCTTGGTTATAAAGAAACGACCAACAAAGGCGGCTGTTTGAAATGCCCGTTTGGAAACAGTTATTACTGCCCGGAACGGTGCGAGGTATCATATCAATACACCTGCACCGGGGCAAATGAACAACCGGGAACTGACAAATGCGGCGACAAATATAAATCTTGTAATTGTACTTCCGGCTTTGAGTGGAAAGATGGCAAATGCCAAACAAAAGAAGCTATCCTCGGCGAATGCACAGGCTATGCTAAAAACTGCGCCATCGGCCAAATCTTAAACAGCGACGGAACTTGCTCAAATGATAAGGTTTCCGGTAAAACACCGATTGGGGTTGTTGCCTATATCAGCAGCGGCAAAGATAAATGTGGGCAGGCTCTGGCATTGAAGGATTTGGGAAATATGCGGTGGTCAAACGGACTTTTTGATGTTCCGGATTTACCGAATTATACAAGTATTTCGGCAGCAGAAAAAGATTTTGACAGTTGTGGCAATACGCAAAAGATTATCAAACAAGGTAATGCAAACACTTACCCGGCAGCATGGGCTGCGGTAGGTTATGCGCCTGCGGCAGCTCCTGAAACAAAAGGGAAATGGTGTTTGCCGGCAGCGGGAGTGGGGTGTTCAATGATGAACAATTATGATAAGATTAATTCCGGTCTGTCAAAAGCCAGAGGTAAAATGTTGCCATCAAAATCAAACTATGACTACTGGAACTGGGCATCGTCCGAGGCCTCTGGTGACGGTGCGTTGATATGGTGTTACGCTAGTGATGACTGGAGCGGTTCCGTTAAGATTGAAGACTTTGCCTATGTTCGGCCGGTGATTGCCTTTTAATAATCATTTATCCCCATTATTCCCGTAACGGAATAATGGGGATGGTTGGTTTTGATCTGGATGTCCGGATGTTGCTGCGCTCCTCTGAAGATGACATTCTTTTTTGGGGAGAAGGGGCGTATGGATGGTTGGGGGTTGAGGAAGGTTAAGAGAGGAAAGACTGAGACTGGGTGCGGGCGAGGGTATCGACGCGTTCGTTTTCCGGGTGGCCGGCGTGGCCTTTGACCCAAATCCAGTGGATTTGGTGGCGCCCGAGCAGGCTGTCCAGCGTTTGCCAGAGGTCGATGTTTTTGACTTCCGATTTCTTATTGCTGGTGCGCCAGTTGTTCTTTTTCCAGTTGGGCAGCCATTTGGTGACGCCGTCCATAACATAACGGCTGTCGGTGTACAGCGTGATGTCGCATTCCTTTTTGAGGGCTTTCAGCGCCTCAATCACCGCCGTCAGTTCCATGCGGTTGTTGGTGGTTTCCCTTTCGCCGCCGCTCAGTTCCTTTTCCGTGTCCTTATGGCGGAGAATGGCGCCCCAGCCGCCGGGGCCGGGATTGCCCGAGCAGGCGCCGTCTGTGAAAATTTCAACCCGGTACATCTTAAAACTCGCTCCTGAAAAAGTCGTTAAAAAATTCGTTGACAAGCAGGCGGTTTTCTTCTTCGTCGCCTTCCTCCTGACGCAGGGCTTTGGCGACATAAGAGCGCAGGGTGTTTTTGTTGATGTAAAAACGGAAGCTTTTCGGGGCGGCTTCATCGGCGCCGACAACTCCGTCAAACAAAAAGTCGCTGTCGACAAAGGAGGTGAAAATCATTTCAATATTGGCAAATTTCAGCGTGCCGCGCGGGGGCAGACGCAGTTCCGGGCGGCTGATGAGATTGAGCTGGTTGGGCATGCCGGCAATCGAATCCATCTGGTTATAATTCAGAAAGCGGACTTTGTTATATTCGCCGCCGCTGCTGCCGGTGCTGCAGGAGAGGTAAAGCTCGCGGGCGATGACGCTGCTGTCGTTTTGGAGGTGGACGGCAAAGCTGATTTTGATGATTTTTTCAATTTCCGGGGCGGCCTTGGGGGCGGCAGTTTCGTTGTCCGGGTGGATGAGCTGCTCGGTTTTGTTGTCAAGGATTTCCAGTTTGCGGTCTGTCAAAATCAGCTCGACATTGGGCTGCGGGCTGCGGCCGAACATGCCGGCAATGACCGAATAAGGCGCGGGGACGTTGTTGGAGCCGGAACGGATGTAAATGTTGTTACCGACGGTGGACATCAGCGGCGCGGCTTCCGCTTTGGGGATGTATGTGGCGATGTAGCCGTTGCCGTTTTTGTCGCTGCTGATGATGTGGTTGCGGACTTTGTTGTGGCTGGGGATGGTGCAGCCGGAAATGGCGTTTTCAAGCCAGCTCAGATAGCGGTGGACGTTGGGCACTTTGATTTTGGCCTTGGCGACGTCGCCGATGTCCATGTCGCGCGAACATTCGACGCCCCAGACAATGACGCCGCCCTCGGAATTGCCGAAACCGGAAATGCATTTAGCGAGGTTTTTGCGGTCGTCGCGGGGCAGGGAGGTGACGTTTTTGCCGATGCCGGGTGTGGTTTGTTTGAAGTCGAGAAACAGCTCTTCGGCCTGACGGTTGATGATGAAGTCATCAAGGGCGTCTTCCCCAAAGTAAATCAGTTTTTGAAAAATATCTTCCGCGCGTGACATGGTTTTTTCTTTCCGCTGTTGGTGAGCCGGCTCTGCCAGCGTATGCTGTCAGAGCTTGAAATTAACTTTTTCTTCAGCGATTATAACCCGGTGAACGTTAATTTTGTCATAACGCCTTGCAAACTCTTTAAGCAAGTCTTCCACCAGATATTCGGGAGCGGAAGCGCCGGCGCTGATACCGATGTGGTTATAAGGGGCGACGGTCTGCCAGTCGAGTTCGGCGGCATCGTTTATCAGCAGAGCCATCTCGGCGCCGGCTTGCAGGGCGACACGGCGAAGCTGGTTGGAATTGGAGGAGTTTTTTGAACCGAGGACAAGAATACACGGCGCTTTGGCGGCCAAGGTTTTGACGGCCTGCTGGCGGTTGGTGGTGGCGTAGCAGATGTCCTTGCTTTTCAGTCCGGAAATGGCGGGAAAGCGACGCTTGAGCACGGCGATAATGTCCGCGGTTTCATCAACGGACAGGGTGGTCTGGCTGACAAAGGCGATATGCTCCGGGGTTTGCGGGCGCAGGCTTTCGGCTTCCGCGGCGCTGTTGATGACATGGATTTTGCCGTATCCCGGGAGCTGGCCGACGGTGCCTATGATTTCGGGGTGGGCGGCTTTGCCGATGACGATGATTTCCCGTTCCTCGGCCGCATATTTTTTAATTTCGCGGTGAATCTTTTCAACCAGCGGGCAGGTGGCGTCAATCACGACTTTGTGCCTGTGCCGGGCATCCTCAACCACGGCAAGGCCGGCGCCGTGCGCGGAAATAACCAGCGGGCGGGCAGGGTCGGCTTCCGCCGTTTCTTCAACAAAAACGGCGCCTTTGCGGCGCAACTCATTGATAACATGTTGGTTGTGGACGATTTCATGACGGACGAAAACCGGGGCGCCGTAACGTTCAAGCGCCTCTTCAACCAGGGCGATAGCGCGCCTGACCCCGGCGCAGAAGCCGCGGGGTTCGGCAAGGTAGAGGTTTAGTCCGTCAGGCATCAGCGTTGTTCCAGCAGGCGGCGCAGTTCGTCATAATCCGGGTGGCCGTCAATGTCGCCGACCAGCGTGTAAACCGGTTTTGACGCGAAAATGCGGTTGGCGATTTTTGTGATGTCTTCCGCGGTGATGGCGTCAATTTTGGCTGTCATTTCCTCGGTTGGGATAATGCGGCCGAAGACGAGCATCTGGCGGGCGTAGATTTCCGACGTGGTGGACGAACTTTCCAGCCCCATCAGCATGCTGGCCTTAAACTGGACTTTGGCGCGTTTCAGCTCTTCCGGCAGAACCGGCGCAGTGCGGATTTTGTTGATTTCCGCGGTGACGACCGGGATGAGTTCCTGCAGTTCCTTGCGCGTTGTGCCGGCATAAATTCCCATCAGGCCGCTGGAACGATGGGCGTTTATGAAGCTGTAGACGGTATAGACCAGGCCGCGTTTTTCGCGGATTTCCTGAAACAGGCGCGAGGTTGAGCCGCCGCCGAGGATGGCGGAGAGAACCGCCGCCGGGTAGTAGTCGTCATCATGGTAGCTGACGCCCTCAAAGCCAATCAGGACGTGTGCCTGCTTGATGTCCCGCTGTTCGGCATAATAGCCGCCGACGTATTTCTGCGTCGGAAATTCGCTGTCGAGGTGTTGCGGGAGGTTGGAAAAGCGTTTTTTGACCATGTCGACAAACTTTTCATGTTCAATGTTGCCGACGGCGCAGACGCAGATATTTTCCGCGACATAAAAGCGTTTGCGGTATTTTCTTAAATCATCAGCCGTAAAGCCGCTGACTTTTTCTATCGAACCGAGAATCGGGCGGCCGAGCGGCTGTCCGGTATAAGCCTGCTGCTGGAGGTAGTCAAAAATAATGTCGTCCGGTGTGTCGATGGTCTGTTTGATTTCCTGGATGACGACGTCACGCTCCTTGACGACTTCCTCGTCCGGAAAGCTGGCGTTGAGCACGATATCGGCCAGGACGTCCAGCGCCAGTTCGGCGTCGTCTTTGAGCATTTTGGCGTAAAAGGAGGTTATTTCGCGCGAGGTATAGGCGTTGGTCTGGCCGCCGGCGTCCTCAATCTCGGCGTCAATCTGAAACGACGTGCGAGTCGGCGTGCCCTTGAAGACCATGTGTTCCAAAAAGTGGGACAAGCCGTTTATTTCCTCTTCTTCCCGGGCGGAGCCGGTGTTTATCCATATTCCCAGCGAAACGCTTTCCGTCCCCGGGCGGGAGGCGCTGATGATTCTTAATCCGTTGGGTAAAGTCGTCAAATCTGATTGCATAAAATTTCTTTCCTCATATTATTGTCGTATATACATATAACCAATTTATCAACAAAGTAAAGAGGAAAAGAAAATGTCAGAAAAAGCCAAGAAATATGCCGTTGTCCTGTCCGGGTGCGGCGTTTTTGACGGGGCGGAAATTCACGAGGCTGTTTCATTACTGATTGCGCTGGATAATGCCGGAGCGGCATATCAGTGCTTTGCGCCAAACAGTTGGCAGGCACGGACGGTTGACCATTACACCGGGCAGGCAACGGCTGTTGCCGGGGATGACGACAATCGCAATGTTTTGGCAGAATCTGCCCGTATTGCCCGCGGAAATATCAAGGATTTGTCCGCGTTTTCCGTCCGCGATTTTGACGGGGTGTTGTTTCCGGGCGGTATGGGCGCGGCCATGAACCTCAGCAATTTTGCCGAGAAAGGTGCGGCGTGCGATGTTCATGAGGAAGTGGCGCGTGTGCTTAACGAGGCTTATGACGCCGGACTTGTTATCGGGGCGATGTGTATTGCGCCGGCGGTGGTTGCCCGTGTTCTCGGCCGGCATCATATCAAAATTACGCTTGGTTCGGATCCGCAGACGGCGGCGGGAATTGAGAAAACCGGCGCTATTCACGAAAATCAGCCGGCGGACGGCGTTTGTATTGACGCTGCGCACCGTATTTTTACAACGCCGGCTTATATGTCGGCCACCAAAATCAGTGAAGTGGCGCGCGGGGCGGAACGTCTGGTTGCCGCCTGCACAGGCGCGGGAAGCTGAGGCAGCTTCACAGGCACGGCCTGAGCGATCGGTTAGCCGCTGAGGAATAGTGCGTAATGAGGCACTGCGTGCACCTTGTGCCTGCTGCGGAAAAGTAGGATGACGTTTTGGGGGATGGAGAGTGGCGGTTGTGTGGGAAAAAAGGACAAAGAAAAACCCCGGTGCTATTGGTTGAACGATCCCTTAAAAGTTGGACAGTTCAGTTTAGCACGGGGGTTTTTGTTTAGTCTTCCAGACCGAGAGCCTGAAGCGGCGTTTGGTTTTGGCCGCGTTTCAGACGGTTGGCGATGTTTTGGTTGAAGATATGCCGGCCGTCATTGTCATACATGAGGCGGTCGGGGATATCCCGGTACGAGAACATTGGGTAGTCTGACAAGTCAGAAATGGCAATTTCACCACTCCACAGCAGGCGCAGAACGTAAAAATACTGGCGCGGTTCGGTTCCGGTTTTGCGGATTGAGCCGTCACTGTTTTGCAGCAGCAGCCAGTCAGTCGCTTCATCAAGGTTTCCGGCGTTGACTTCCTTGCAGAAAGTTGAGCGGGGAAAACCATTGGGTCCCATGCGCATGGCGGTCAGAACGGCGGCGGACATCTGCTGTTTGGTCAGCTTTACCTCAGGGTTGAGGTTGTCCAGTACCAGCGGTTTCCATTCCTCGGCGACGATTTTCTTGGCTTCGTCGTAGGTTTTGCCGTCAAAGTTCATGCCCTTTACTGACAAGCCCTGAATGTATTTCAGGCCGACAAGAACACGGCTGCCGGATGTCTGTACACCGTCAAGATATGCACGGGCGATGACAACGTCGTCAAAAGCCTGGTCGTATATTTGTTCTTGTTCTGCTTTGGCGGTTCGTTCTTCAATGACGGCCGGTTGGGGCGCAGGTTTGAGCAAAAGCCAGAGCAGCAGACCCAGCGGGATGAGCAGCAGAAGCCAGAGCCATTTGCGTTTGTTGCCGGAAGGCATAGGGCTTTCTGTGATTTCTTCAACTTTAGGGCGGCGTTTGAACAGGTTTTTTAACCAGCCGGAACGCCAGATTCCGTAAATCAGAAGCACAAGAAGCAAGCCGGGAAGCGTCCATTGCCAGTTGTCCCAACACCATACCAGGCCGTCAATGGCTTTTTTGCCGCCCCAAATCAGGCCTTTTACGATTAAGTAAGTCCAGTAAAGCAGCAAAAGCGCAACAGCCCATTTGGTAAGTGTTGTAACGTTGTAGCGGATGGCGAACTCGCCTTTGGTCCATTTGCCAAAGGTGCGAAATGAAAAAATTGATTTCATATTTCAAAAAATTTTATAGTTAATAAATACAGAATTATAATAAATACAGGGTGATTATATCTTTTGTTTGTCATTTTGTCAAGTTTGTTTTGTTAAAGAAAAATTAAATACTTGTCGTCTATTATTCAGTAAAATTTAATAAAAGTGTTTGACTATTTTTGTCTATCATGCTATGATTAATCAAAAGAAAGAATTTACGGGAGTCCGGTTATGAACCTGAATGATTTATCCAAGAAAGCAGAAGCCGTAAAGAATGCAACGGTTTCCCATGTTAAGAATAATGTTGTTGCTTATGCCTGCGGTGCGGCGGCGGTTGCCTCTTTGGCCGGCGGAAAATTTGAAACGAAAGAATTTATCGGCGATGACGGCCATCCGGGTGTGGAAATTGTCGGCTGGAAAGACCAGATGCGTGCGGGCGGAGCCGTTATTCTCGGTTCTATTGCCGCCGGCGCCGTCTTTATGAATGTTTTGCGGCGAATGAATGAAGAGCAAAAAAATGCCAGGGCTCAGGAAGCCGCCAAGATGAAAATGCTGAAAGAAGGCGGAAGATAACGGCCATGGGAAGTTTTATCAAAGCGAACAAGTTTGTTGTGGCCGAGGGCGAAGAAGGCGAGATTTATATTTTTATTGACGCGCAGAAGGATTTGCCGGAAAAGCCGCGCGTGATTTATGACGGCCGGGACCATGCCGTGTTTGTCCGTTCTCCGGAAGAGAAGATTATTCTGGACTATATTCACCCGGAAGTGCGCGACAAGCTGCGCAAAGCGCCGGGCGTGGTTATGGTGGAAACTATTCTGGAAAATATTAAGGACAGTTATGTGGCGGAAATGCAGATTGTCGACAATATTCCGGTTGACTGGAAGAAAATCGGTTTGGGCGACAGCTGGGAAAAGGCTGCGCTGAAGTAGTTTTTTACCGGGAGGTGCCAAGTTTTGGGGCGGGGCAGGCGATTGTTCCGCTTTTTTGTTTGGCAGGAGACGAAAAAGTGCTTGCATATTTTGCGAATTTGCGTTATTAGATTTTGCATGACGTTATGGTCCCATCGTCTAGAGGCCTAGGACGCGGCCCTCTCAAGGCTGCAACACGAGTTCGAATCTCGTTGGGATCACCACTTATAATAAAACACCCTTTATGGGTGTTTTATTATAAGTGGTTATTTTAAATTTGATTTGAACTCGAGGGAACGAGTTTACAAGGACGAGAGGCAGACGGGAGTATGCCGGTGAGGCGTTAGCCGAGCGAGGACGCAGCGGCGCAATGTTGCGTTTTTGAAAATCGCATTTTGGGAAGTTTTTGCGAACTCGCTTGTTTGTATTTCTTTGTTTTTTTTCAATGCGTTGAGTGAATTTTAACCTTGCTCAAGTTGTTGGGATACTTGTTTATGATTTTTTTAGTTTTACTTTTTCTTAAAGCTTAACAATTTATTATAAATTATAGTCTGATTAAAGAAAGGATGAGCTATGACGGAAAAAGAAAAAATGTTAGCCGGCGAGCTTTATGATTGTGCCGATGCGGAACTAATGTCTATTTGGTATAAAGGAAAAAATCTGGCTCAAAAATATAATAATTTGGCTTATGAAGATAACAGAACTCAGCAGGAAATTTTGGCGGAGTTGCTAGGGCAAAAAGGAAATAATGTTCAAATTACAGCCCCTTTTTATGTTGATTACGGAAAGTTTATTTTTATCGGCGATGATACAGAAATTAATATGAACTGTGTATTTTTGGATTGTAATAAAATTACAATCGGTCATCACTGTTTGATTGCACCAAGTGTTCAAATTTATACCGCCTATCATCCTCTCTGTGCTAAAGAACGCTTTGCTAATGATTCAAATTGGGCGGTGTCCCGTTCGGCACCTGTAAAAATTGGTAATTATTGCTGGATTGGCGGTGGCTCTATTATTTTGCCTGGAGTGGAGATTGGCAATAATTGTGTCATTGGGGCTGGCAGCGTTGTTACAAAGGACATTCCTGACAATTCCGTGGCGGTTGGCAATCCTTGTCGGGTTATAAAAACCTTGCCTGAAAGCTCGTAAACCGTGAATTAGGCATCACCAATACAAGCGGCAGTCTGCAAAATGGCTGTTTTTTCTTTATAAATCAAGCGGTTAACAGAGTTCGAAATTTTCTTAGTGTTACGTGTAAAGAACGACCGCAGCAAAGGTTAGTTGTTCGCGCAAGCAGGAAGATGAAACCTTCCGTAGCGGTGCAATGTTGCGTTTTTTGAAAATGTCATTTTGAGAAGTTTTCACGAACTCGTTTATGTGAAAGTCTTTGTTTTTTCAATGCCTTGAGATATTGCCCTAGCGTTAGGATTGTCGGGCATGCAATTAATAAGATACATGATACGTCGCTGAATAAAAAAATATTTATATTAAAAAAAATATCTTGACTTAGAGTATACTCTAAAAATTATCATTTTTATGCTTGGTGTTTATTAGTTATTTTTTTCGGAGGGAAGTATGAAGATTTTGCTGTCTTTATTTATTGTTTGTGCAGTTGTTTTGGTTTGGTGGTTTTATCCGTTAAATTCCTGGGATAAAACTTTTGTTAAAAGTGATAAAGTTTCGGTTAGAAAAGTAAAGTTTAAAAATCGATATGGTATTGAATTGGTCGGGGATTTATATACACCTAAAAATAAAACCGCAGAAAAATTGCCGGCGCTTGCGGTTTCCGGCCCGTTTGGTGCGGTAAAAGAACAGTCATCCGGTTTGTATGCGCAGACTATGGCGGAAAGAGGCTTTATTACATTGGCGTTTGACCCATCTTATACCGGTGAAAGCGGAGGAAATCCGCGTTTAGTGGCATCCCCTGATATTAATACGGAGGATATGAGTGCGGCGGTTGACTTTTTGAGTGTGCAACCGGATGTAGATATCGGGAAAATCGGTGTTATCGGAATTTGCGGTTTTGGAGGCTTTGCGTTAAATGCGGCGGCGATGGATACAAGGATTAAGGCAACCGTTACGTCCACGATGTATGATATGAGCAGAGTTAATGCCAATGGCTATTTTGATGCTATGGGGCAGGAGGAGCGATATCGGTTAAAAGAAAAACTTAATGCTCAGCGTACTGAAGATTTTAAAACAGGAACTTATGCTGTAGAGGCAGGTCTTCCGGATAAATTAACAGGGGAAGAACCACAGTTTGTTAAGGACTATTATGATTATTACAAAACACCGCGCGGATATCATAAACGTTCTAAAAACTCAAATACAGGCTGGAATATGACGTCTTCTTTATCGTTTATCAATATGCCAATTTTGGCTTACAGCGATGAAATAAAAAGTGCGGTTTTGATGATTCACGGAGAGAAGGCTCATAGTCGCTATTTTAGTGAGGATGCTTATAAAAAATTGGTTGGCGATAACAAGGAGCTGATGATTATTCCGAATGCTAATCATACAGATTTGTATGATAAAACTGAGGTTATTCCGTTTGATAAAATAACACAGTTTTTTCGGGATAATTTGAAATAAGCGGAACCACTTATAAAACAGCGCCTTCCCGGAAGGGAGGGGCTGTTTTTTATGTGTTAATCCCCGAGATTTGAACTCGTGGTATAGCGGGCAGAGTGGTTTTGCATGGCCTTTAAAGTCTGGCTTCTGTCTAAGTTTTAAAAGGCGGTGTTGGAGGTGAGGCCTTTAAATCCGCCATCTTTATTTGTGTTTTTTCTTGTTTTTTAATATTATATATGTTTTTATAATTCTTAAGATTTTGCGTTTTTGTGTAATACTAAAGGGATAACTTATGGTCTTAGAATTAAAAAATGAACCAACTTTGAAAGATTATCAAAAATATGTTTTACAAATGAAGCAAGAAAGAGGTTTTAACACAACGGACAAATTTTATGAATGTTGTTTACTTGCCGAAGAATGCGGAGAACTTATTTCGGCAATACGAAAAAACTCAAAATCCGGCAGCATAGGCTCAGGTTCGGTGGTTGGAAATGTAGCAGAAGAGCTTGCGGATGTCTTTATTTATGTTTGTTCTTTGGCTAATATGCATGGCGTTGATTTAGAACAGGCTTTTCGAAATAAAGAAGAGAAAAACAAACAACGGACATGGAAAAGATTATAAATTCAGTTCGGAAGTTGCGTGGTTAGATTCAGCCCAATAATCTCTGTTTAATTTGCGTCGCCAAGTACGATAAATTTATATTATAAAATGTAAAATAAAAAAAAGTTCTTCAAAAGATAACGCTTTTGAAGAACTGGTAAGTTTGTTACTTGTAGACAATTTCTTGTTCTTTAAGTTCTCGGGGCAATCCTTTTTTAGGACGGTAGACAACTACGGTAGATACGTGTCTGTCAAGAACAGAATCATAGATGTCATACAAATTCAAAGACGGAAAAACCACTTCAACTGCGTATTCTGCTTTTTCATCTGCCAATAGATGCGCAGGGAATTGTTGTATTATTTCATCCATGCCCGGGCGCAGACAACCATAATATCCCCCATAACGATGAAAGCAGGTAAATTCGCATACTTTTTCTATTGCTTCAACGGCTAAAATCTCTCCGTTTTTATTTTTGAGAACCGAAGAATCATTGAAATTAAAATAGAAACTTTGAGTGAGCGGTTCCGGCTTAGACCAATATAGCCCTTTTTTCAATGTACTGCCTTCTTTGGGACGCATTACAGGTTTAATACGATGCGCAAATTGAACAAGGTCAGCTATGGGCATTTCCTCCTTTTCAATCAACATTCTGGCAAGTGCCAGATAATTTTGTTGCATGACAGGAGAAAGTTCCCGTAAGGATGTGACATGATCCTTTTTAAATTTGTTTAATTTTTCTTCTATATTCATACACAAATATAACTACTGCCTTTTCAGTAGGTTTTAAGTTAATAATATTATTTGTCTAACCAAAGTATAAAACATAAATTAAAAAAGACAAGTAAATTTTATTTGTAAACCGATGTTGAGCATTACCGGTAAGAAACAGTACTCTTTCAGGAGCGTTGTTTTGCTATATGGGGTAAGGTGTCAGCGAGTTTGGGTATTGTGTTTTCTTATTGCTTTTTTTGGGGGGGATTTCTTGGTTTTAAAATTTAGTGTTTTTTTATAAATCATGAAAAATATTTGCTTAAAATTTTAGTTGCTTTAATATGTTATTTTAGCAGAGTGATATGAAAGAAAGTCCGGTAAAATGAAAATAAGAAAAGCTGCTCCTGAAGATGCTTTAGCTATTAAAACTATTCATAACAAAACTTACCAAATCTCTTATCGCGGCTATGTGCCTGATGCGTATTTGGATAACCTGATTATTACAGATGATATTTTGCAGAGGACGCAGAAAATGCTGTCTTATACGGAATGTTATGTGGTTGAGGAACAAGAACGCCTAATCGCATTTGCCTATATTGGGGAATTGAATGAACATATTTTTGAAATTAATGCCTTGTATGTTTTACCTGAATATCAAAAATCGGGAGCGGGAAGTTTGTTGGTAAATTATGTGTGCAATCTTAAGAAAGATAAGGCGTATAAACAATGCCTCGTATGGACGATGAAAGACGGTCCGTCTTTGGAATTTTATCATAAACGGGGTTTTCGGCCGACCGGTAATGAAAAAGTATGGAAATTTGATATACTGATTATTGAATTGATAAAAAAAATATAAACACAACCCGCAGGACGGAAGGTGAGGAAAAACGGCGGCGTGTGCAAGGCGTGTGAGAAGAAAGCCGGATGAAAACGGTGTGGCAGGGGTATATTGGGAGAGAACGAAGGGGATAAGCGGAAATGGAGAAGATGTGCGGAGATTAGGGAAAAGGTGGGTGGCGGGTAATTTTGTTTCAGTTTTTCAGCTTTGTTTTAAGCAGCTTTATCATGTATTCCCGATAAATAATGCCAAATTGGGCGCCTTTTTGTTTTTCCAGGCTTTTTTGATCTTCTTTCGGCAAATCTTTTAATGTTATGCCTTCCAGAATGTCATAAATCCGTGTCATGGTATTGCAAATATTCTGAAATTCCAAATTGCTGCTATATTCGTTAAGCGTTTGTTCGCCATAATAATCAGCGTAAAAGCACTGTAAAAACATCTCCAGGTGTTTACGGTTGCGAAAATTTCCGCTGATTTCTTTTATCAGGTCATATTGTTTGGTTAGACGCATTGTCGTGAATTTACTGATACGCATATGCTCACGGCAAAAAAGCAGCGCAAAATTGCGATATTCGTTGGGAACTTTTAATCTGTTGCAGGCTCGGTTAATTAACTCTAAGCCCCGTATATCATGGTTATGATGATGAGGCAAAATTTCCGGCGGTGTGTTGCTTTTTCCGTTATCATGGTTAAGGACGGCCCATTTTATTATTTCGTTTTCATTTCTGACACGGGTCAGGGCGCACATTGTGTGTTTAAAAGTGTTTTCGGAGATATGGTATTTCTTTATTTCCGGGGTGTTGACCAAAGCTTCAAGCTCGGGAAACCAATCGTGCAGTCCTCCGATTTTTGCCAGGCCTTCAAAAAACTTGGAAGAATTGGCGGCGGGTGAAAGCGCTTTTTGAACTTCTTTCCATACTCTTTCCGGCGTTAAATGCCGCAACATGCCGTCCGCAACCATTTTTCTCAGGACTTCCGTTGTTTTCGGCTCTATGTCAAAATCTAATACTGCGGCAAAACGATAGGCTCTTAAAATTCTGAGAGGGTCTAATTTGAAGTTTTTTTCATCAACAATTCTGATGATTTTATTTTCTATGTCTTGGCGGCCGTTAAAATAATCAATTATTTCTCCCGTTTCTTCATCCAGCGCAATACTATTGCAGGTAAAGTCCCGTCTTAGGCAGTCATCATACAAGGAAACATCAGGCGAAAAATTAAAATCGAAGCCGGTATGTTTATCTCCGGTCTTTCTTTCCGTGCGTGCCAGAGCATACTCATCGTTGGTTTCGGGATGCAAAAACACCGGAAAATCCTTTCCGACCTGCTTATAGCCTCGTGACAGCATTTTATCAACCGTCGCTCCAACGACCACATAGTCTTTGTCGTGCGGTTTGGCGCCTCTTAACGTATCTCTAATATATCCGCCTATGATGTATTTTTTCATTCGTTGCCTTTATTTTTTAATTCCTAAGACCTTTTGCAAATAATTGTCAAAAAGCTTTCCGTCAATTTTTCTTTTATTGAAACCGGTATATGTTTCAGCAAGTTTTTGTTCAAAAAATTCATCGAACAGCGAAATCCGTTGTATTGTTTCTTTTTCAAGTCCTTGAGATTTGATTTCAATCACTTCGTTTAATTTGGATACAATGTCTTCAGGTATATAGCATTGCATTGTCCGAACTGTATCTCTCATCAAAATCGGCGGCACCTTATCAAATTTTAGGACATATAATGCATTTAATATACCTCTCATAGAATATAGGTACTTTTTATATGTAATTTTTTTTCCATCTTTAATATAAATTTTGTAGTTGTTTTGAAATAATGAAAAGTAATGATGAAACAGTTTTTCCTGGCTGAAATTACTCCCCATATATGATTTTAGTTCAATATTGTTATCTCCTAAATAAATAATTGGAGAGTTTAACCATTCTATAGTTGTTGGGTTTGATGATGCTAAAAGTTTCAAATACTTAAAGATATCAAAACCGCACATATCAATCAGAGAACCCTGAGTTTTATGTAATTGCAGATTTTCGTCAAAAGCTATGGTAATGACGTCCTCTTTTTTGTTAAAGGTTATGTATTCGTTCAGCGGGCGGTAGAAAACAAAACGGACATCGTAGTCACTGTCTTTGCTGTTCATGCCCCAGGCGCGGCTGCCATTCTCAACCGCAAACAATATCTTAATGTTATGTTCTTTTTCCAGGTTTTGCAGTAAGGCTGTTATTTTTTGTTTCATTGTTTTTCTCATTTTATTAAGCGATTATAATATGATATTTTATATGATTATCGGTTAATATTACAACATTTTTATTAACAATCCAACGGTGAAAGGGCGAACCCCATGTTTCAACGTCTGCTTTCTCGGGAGAATGTGCGCTAATCAGGCTCGGTTCCTCATTCTGAATGCTTAATGAACAAAATTGATGCTCAAATATAAAATATTTAACAAGCGCTTGTCAGGCAAGGAGCCATCAGGAGAAAACCGGGCATAAAATTTAATTTTTGACAATTAAAAAATTTTTTTATAAACTGAATAACGGAGTTTTCTGTTAGTTCATCTTTCTCTAAAATGTTAAATCAAATAAGGTAACTAGGTAAAATTGATTATTTTGTCTGGTATTATTTTGTTTGTTTTTAATGTTAATATTTTTAAGGTGAGAAGATGAATTTTGCAAAAGACAAAATTTCGGTGTTGTTCAATAAGATTTTTTATCCGACATTGCTCGGAATGCTGAGCATTTGCGCTTTGACTGCGGTTGACGGTATCTTTGTCGGGAAAGGCATAGGAAGCGACGGAATTGCCGCCGTAAACCTTTGTATGCCGCTTTTAATGATTCTTACCGGGGTGGGGTTGATGTTTGGCATCGGCTGTTCGGTTATTGCTTCGATAGCCTTGTCCAAGGGCAAGGTTAAATTAGCCAGATTAAATGTTAGCCAGTCTTTGTTGTTTGTGTCTGTTTTGACGATGGTTCTTTCTGTTTTAATGATGGCAGATTTGAATAAAACGGCGTATGTTCTGGGTAGTTCCGACTATTTGCTGCCTTTGGTCAGAGATTATCTGTTTTGGTTTGTTCCGACATTGGTTTTTGAGGTGGTAATTCTTATTTCCATGTTTGTCATCAGACTTGACGGTGCGCCTAAATTTGCAATGTGGTTCAACTTAATTTCTTCCGCCATTAATATTGTTTTGGACTGGCTGTTTATTTTTCCGCTGCAAATGGGGATCGGCGGCGCCGCGTTGGCAACGGCAATCAGTATTTTTGTCGGCGCTGTTTTGTCTATGTGGTATTTGCTTTTTCAAGCAAAATCTTTGCGCTTGTATCCGCTATCGATTGGTTTGAGAGGTTTTTATCTGTTTGTAAAAGCCATTGCCGGGCAGTGTTATGTTGGTATGGCGGCGCTTTGGACTGAAGCGATGTTGGCGGTGTTAATGTTTATGGGTAACCATATTTTTATGCGTTATCTGGGGGATAACGGCGTTGGGGCTTTTGGCGTCAGTTGTTATTATATTCCTTTTGTTTATATGGTTGGCAATGCGATTGCGCAGTCAGCCCAGCCGATTATCAGTTATAATTACGGCGCGGCGAGTGGCGAGCGTGTGCGGGCAACGGAGAAAATCGCCTTGCGAACGGCGGTTGCAGCCGGCTTGGGGGTAATGACTTTCTTTATTTTGGCGCCGAAATTTTTGGTCGGGTTGTTTTTGGATATATCAGTGCCGGCGGCGCAGCTGGCCGTTTGCGGCTTGCCTTATTTTGCTGCCGGATTTGTTTGTTTTATTGTCAATTTGACGGCGATCGGCTATTTTCAAAGCGTTGAGAAGGTCAAAGCGGCAACGGTCTTTTCACTGCTCAGAGGCTTTGTTTTTTTAGTTCCAATATTCTGGGTAATGCCGCGGCTGTTCGGGGTTGTGGGAATTTGGCTGGCGATGCCGGTTTCCGAAACGCTGACCTTTTTGTTTATCGGCGGATATTATCTGGCAAAAAAGTTTAAATTTACCGCTTAAAAGTTTGTAAAATAAGTTTTGCCGCTTTTTTGCGGCACGGCGGAATTGAAAGCGGGGCAGAGTTTTGTTGACAGCATTCTTCCCTGTGTTTATACTTGTTTTAGTTTTAGAATTATTGTGTTAAATAAAAGAGGATCCGGTCAGACAAGCCTCTTAAAATATTCCGGTATAATTATGGATGAAAAAACTTTGTTATTTATTTTGTTGGGCGTTGTTGTACTTTTATTTGCTATTTGCCTTGTTGGCGGTTTGAGCAGCATCGTACAAACAAATAGGGAATTATCCGGCAAACCTGGTGTGTTTAAAGGCCCCGGCGGCGAACCAAGATGGAATGGCGTTTTGCCGGTGAAAGTCGATGATTATGCCGAACCGCGTTACGTTTATGAAAATCTGGCTGAAAGCACTGATTATCTGCCGGAAAACGGACGGGTTATCGGTTATCGCATCAGTCCGGATTTGGTTATTCACAGTCGTGTGATGAACGATGTTAATCCGCCGGCTTTGTTGCGTTATATTCAACGTTTGGGTGGGAAGCTGTTAGAAGCCGATGATGCTTTAATCTTGCAGGATAATTGGCAAGCCGTTTCCGCTTTGCGCGTAAGGTCCGGAGATCAGCCTCTGAAACACGGTAAATTTTGGTTCCGTTCCAAGGAGGGATATCCTGTTTGCGCTGAAATCTGTGCGGATGGGGTTATGCAGCGAGATGTGATTGGTTTTTCGGGATTTTACGCCCCTCTTATTTTAAAGCGATAAGGCAGTGGAATTTCTGAGCTCTGAGCGACATATAAAAAACAACGAAGATTCTATCTTCGTTGTTTTTTTGTTAATTTGTCATCTGATTGCGGCCAGTTCTTTTTCCAGTTTGTCAACCAGCGGTTTGATGTCATACCAGTAGGTTGAAGCCGGAATGTTGATTTGTTTTTTGAGCTGCGGCGTGTCCAGAATTATCTGAACGGCGTAAAGCTCGGGAAACGGCCCGTCATAGCCGAAGACAGATTTTTCCCGCGTTCCTCGTTGCAAGCGCAGACGGCAGGAGCTGTTTTCAATGGGGGCGACAAAGGTAACGGGCGCAAGCTCCAGATCGTAATTCAGGCGGGAGAGAAAAATCTCTTTCTGTCCGCCGACAATGAAGCCAAGATAACCGCCATAACCGCGCGGTGCAAGAAAAGCGTAAAACGGTTTTTCGTCCGGGGTGTTGCGGTGGGTGCAGCGATAAACATCCATGTTGCCGAGGCAGATGTTGTCAATAAAGGTTTCGCAGTCCCAAGCCGGGAAAAGGTAAGTACTCAGTTCCAAAAACGGCAGGCCGGGGTTTTTTCTGATTTCAGCTTCATATAGGCTGATTTTTTTGGACAAAGGTAATTCTTTAGTCACGGAAGCTGATTTTTGCGCATCAGTTTGTTTCTTTGGAAACAAAGCAGAGATAAATTTAAAAATATTCATAATTACTAAGGATTAATTATACAAAACTGCCTGTGATTGTAGTAAAAAAATCTTATTTTGTCAAGTTTTATCTATTAAAATAGTGTCCCGCTGTTGATTTTTTTGCGAAAAAAGTGGCATAAGGCGGGAAGGGGCGTTATATTATGGCTTATGTACAAACAGTGCTCAGCATAAGGAGGTTTGAGATGAAAGTTTTGATGATTAACGGCAGTTGCAATGAGAACGGCTGTACTTTTACGGCGCTGTCGGAAGTTGCCGGGGTTTTGCATGACGAGGGGATTGAAACGGAAATTATCCAGCTGGGAAAAGGTGCTTACAAGGACTGTATTGGCTGCGGCGTCTGTCACAAAATGAAGAATAACCGCTGCGTTTTTGACGATGACATTATTAACCGGATTATTGAAAAGGCTGAACAGGCTGACGGTTTTGTTTTCGGGTCGCCGGTTTATTACGCGCATCCGTCCGCCCGTTTGCTGGCGGTTCTCGACCGGGTTTTTTATGCCGGGAGCCGGGTGTTTGCCTTTAAACCGGGCGCGGCGGTCGTATCGTCCCGGCGGGCAGGAACGACGGCTTCCCTTGACGTTATCAACAAATATTTTACCATAGCCAGAATGCCGGTGGTGTCGTCGACTTACTGGAACAATGTTCACGGCAGCCGGAGCGAGGAAGTGACAGAGGATAAAGAAGGTTTGCAGACAATGCGCAATCTGGGGCGGAATATGGCCTGGGCTTTGAAATGTATTGACAACGCGAAGAAAAACGGCCTTGCGGCGCCGCAGAACGAAAGCGGGGCGCGGACGAATTTTATCCGTTAAGTTGGGACAGGGAATAGAGTTTGATGAACGAATTGACGGCGATGTTTGACGGGCTGTCGCCTGAGTGGGAAAAACTGGCGGCTTTCGGTTTTAAGCCGTCGGCAGGCGGTTATGTTTACCGGGCGCCGCTGGTTGATGGGCAGTTTGAGGCGGTAGTCAGCGTGACGGATGACGGACGGGTGACGGCAGATGTGGTTGATGCTGAAACAGGAGAAATTTATGCGCTGGTTAAGGTTGCCGCGGTGACGGGCGCTTTTGTCGGCAAAATCCGGAGCGAACTTGAGGCGGTTTTGACCGAGGTGGCGGCAAAGTGTTTTTATGCCGACAGGTTTAAAAGTGCGGCTGCCAGAAGTGTGATTGCCTATGCGCGGAAGAAATACGGGGACGAGTTGGAGTTTTTATGGCCGAAGTTTCCGATGAATGCGATTTTGCGGCGAAAGGACAATGCCAAGTGGTATGCGGTGCTGTTGAATCTGCCGTCGCAAAAACTCGGTTTGTCCGGCGAGGGGAAACTGGATATTATTGACCTGCGGGCGGCGGCGGACGATATTGCCCGACTGGTTGACGGAGAAGCATATTTTCTGGGGTATCACATGAACAAAAGCCACTGGGTGACGTTGTGTCTGGACGGGCGAACGACGGCTGAAGAAATCTGTCGGCGACTGGATGAGAGTTATCGTTTGGCCGGGAAGAAATAGGGTGTTGGTTTCATAAAGTTAAAAAATACGCTTTCTGTGTTGGAAAGCGTGTATTGTATGTTCAGCACAATGCCGGAGGCGGTTTTATAAAAATGGCCGGGCATAAGCGTCAAAGCGGTTTTCGTATTCCGGCGCCCAGCCCATGAGATAGTTGTCATCCATGCAGAACAACGGCGTGCCAATCCTTTGTCCGAGGTTGAATTTTTCCGCGCATTGGATAAAGAGGGCGTAGCCCCGGGGTGTCTGCACGTCGACTTTTTCCATTTTCAGGCCGGGATGTTTTTGCCGGATGTAGGCTTCGGCGTCATGGCAGTGCGGGCAGGTTTCTGAATAGAAAAAATAGATTTTGTCGCTCTGAATAGTGGTTTTTTCGGCGCAGCCGCCGAGGCAAAAAGCGGCTGCAACCAAAACGGCTGATAACAGTTTTTTCATTGTTTATGTTCCTTGCTTTTATTAAGGTTTTGATATTACTCGATGCAGCAGTCAACGGCTTTGCGGACAAAGGCTTTCATCTTTGCCAGAGCGCCGCCTTTGGTTTCTGCCTCAACTGCTTCAGCCGTTTTCTTTTCTGACGCCGGCGTGGCGACTGCTGCGGCACGCACCGTCAGTTTCTTGACGTCATCGACGCTGTCCTTGACCCATTTCACGTCGTCAATGCTCAGCATATTCATGTTTAAGCCCCAGAACAGGCAGTATAATTCATAAGCCTGGTTAAATAAGTCATAGGCAACGTCCTTATGGCCTAAGCTCTGCTGTTTGGTGCCGACTTCCATCAGGCGCATCGAACTCGCCAGCAGGTGTTTCGATATGCACCAAACCTCACCTTCATAACTCGGGATTATCTTCTGCATCAGCTTCTTGCGCGTTTCGCGGACGTCTTCAATCAGGTCGTAAAACGAGGTCTTGCCCGTCTTCGCGCCCGAAAACATCAGGTGTTCCTCTATGCTGATGAGATTCATGATGGCAATCGTCAAATCCTGATCCGAAGACAGGTCTTTGGGATTGACTTTCTTGCTGCTGTCTATCCGCTCAACAAACTCTTTAACGTCTTTGGCTTTTGGCATCTTTTTCTCCATATATACAAAATATTATATATAGAGTTAACCATATATATTAAAATTGTCAATAAAAATTTGATTGAAAAGTATGACAATTTTGATATATATAGTAAAAACAATTCAATAAGGCTTTAAACATGGACAAACAGCTTCCCATTCCGGTTATGAAAAAGGCGGCCAAGGGGATTGCCTATATCGGGCATCCACTGCGACTCCGCATTCTTGAATTTTTGGATGTCAACGGCATGTCTTCGGTTTCAGCGATTACCAAGGGGCTGAATGAGGAGCAGATTATGGTTTCGCAAAGCCTCAAAAAACTGCGCGACGCCAATCTGGTCAAAACCAGAAGGCGGGGAATCTTTATCTATTATGAGTTGAACGAGGAGTATCCGGCCAGCATTTTTAACTGTATCCGCAAGTTGTACGGCTATATGACCGATAATTTTTATTTTCTGAAAGACGGTTACAAGGTGGTTTTGCCGGTGGATTTTACGATTATGACGGCCAACCGCATCAAGCTGTTTGCCAATTTTGACAAGATGCGGCTGTTGGAATATCTCACTTTGTTTGGCGAGAGCTGTGTGTCCGATATTGTCAAAGGTACGGAAATCGAGCAGCTGAAAGTGTCGCAGTATCTCAAGCGCCTGCGTGACGACGGCTTTGTCAAGTCGCGCAAAGAGGGACGTTTTGTGTATTATGATATTACCAAGGGCGTGCATATGTCCGCCATCGGCTGTATTCACAAACGTTATGATTCTCTGGCGAACAAAGACGATTTTTAGCTTATGCCGGGGGGTGGTTTCAAAGGTATATCGGTGCGGTGTTGCGGGCGGAAATGCGTATAAAAAAAGTCCTTCTCTTAACCGGAAGGACTTAAAACTTATAAACCTGAGCGGCTTATTTGCTGCAGGGACTTACGATTTCGGACAGGGACAGAACGCCGAGCAGGTAATCGTTGGTGCAGACTTTCTGGCTGCCGATTGTGCCGCGTGTGCCTGTACAAGCTGTTACTGCAAATAAAACGGCCAAAATAGCAAGTTTTTTCATTTTAAGTTCCTTTCTTAAACATTTTTCACTTCACCACACAATGCAGTGATGCGTCTACCGTATGCTTCTCTTAAAAGATAAGCAATAAAAAAAATCGGCTTATCTACACCCACGGGTGTCGCGGCGGTGAGCCCCCGCGGGCGCAAGTTAGCTGTGGGCTGTCCTGTGCATAAGGAAGCACTGCGTGCGCCTTGTACCTGCCGCACCGGCGAGGTGAATGGAAAGTCCGCTGCTGGTTGTCCTGTGCGTCAAGAGGCGCGATGCTTAGAGAGGGGCTGCCGGGAGGATGACGGAGAGGGGAAAGTCGCGGCTTTTAAGATGACGGCAAGGATGTTTTCACGACCGGGAGGGGCGGTGGTAGGTTCTGGTGGCGTCGCCGTCTTTTATAATCAGCGTTTCGTTTGTCAGCTGTTCAATTTGCAGGGTTTCGGTAAAGGAAATCGTTTGGTGATTGCCAAGGCTTTTGCCGCGGAGGGTGAGGGTGTTGCCGTCTTTTTCCCAGCTTTCATATTGCAGCGTTGCCATGTTGACCGAAGCCGCTTTGCCTCCTTTTTGCAAGTCAAAGCCCTGTACTTTGCCGGGCATGCCGGGGACAGGTTCAAGCCAGACGCCTTCCGGGGATGGTTTTTCGGCGGAACAGGTGGAGAGAGCGGCGGCCAACAGCAGAATCGACAATTTTTTCAACGGCATTTTCAGAATCCTTTCTTGTTTATGACGAGGCAATTTAGCAGGTTTGGGGAAATATTTCCAGTGTTGTTTTGATGAAAAAATTGTTTTTTTGAAAACTCTTTACTTTTTCTCTTACCTCAGCTACACTAAAAAGTGCAGGCAGGCGTTCTGTCTGTGGTGTCTAGAAAACACCTCGTAATAAAAAATATCCACTCTTGGAGTGGAGTGTCCCCAATATATTGAATAAGGACGACTGTATTACGACAGTTTTCTAGCTCCGCTCTCCTTTGTTTTGTTAACACAGGGGAGTTTGTTTTAACAGAACAAAGGAGCTTGATGATGAAACTCGAATTTTTACTGATAGGGACGAGTCTGTCCTTAATTCCAAACTTAATTTATGCGCAATGCGCAGTTACCGATTGTCAGCAGTTGGGTTATACGTCGTTAAAATCCTGTGACGGCGGGTTGAAATGTCCGTTCGGCGAATATTGGGCTTGCCCTAAAGTTGAAGAAAAGGCTGTTCTCGGCGAATGCACCGGCTATGCCAAAAACTGCAAAATCGCCGATATTCTCAACAGTGACGGAACTTGCACAACAGATAAAGTCAGCGGCAAGACGCCGATTGGGGTGATTATTGCTATAAAAGACAACTGTGGCTGGGCGATGACTGCCAGCCCGATAGCGACAAATCTTAAGTGGTCTACAAAAGAGGTTGCGACAGGTATCGGTGCAACACCTTATTGGACAACAGCCATTACAAATTTTGATGCATGTGCCAATACACAGAAGATTATACAACAAGGAGATAGCTCTACTTATCCGGCGGCGTGGGCGGCAGTTAATTATTCTCCAATTGCAGCACCTGTAACAAAGGGTAAATGGTGTTTGCCGGCGCCGGGGATGCTAAACAGCCTGTATACTAATTTTTATGCAATTAACAACACTATTTCTAAACTTGGTGGTAAGCAATTAACTCATGATATACCCGTTTGGTCGTCGTCCGAGTCTGATTACTTCACTGCGTGGGCTTTCTGGCCAGGGGCTGCCAGTTGCAACTGCGGCGTGACCAGCTATGTTAAATATCTCAACGACAGCGGCAGCGTCGTTCGGCCGGTAATTGCTTTTTAATTTTGTTTTGTAAGGAAGAAAAGGAACTGAGAAATCAGTTCTTTTTTTCTGCCGGTTGCGGAGGCGTGGGGGGAAGAGCTGCCGGTTACGGCGTGGTGTTTGAAGCGGGTGGTTGATAACGCGGGGTTTGCGGTTGCGTTTCGCGGCAGGTGTTTTATACTGGCGACAGATTAACAGCGAGGATATCAAACGAATGAATTTTATCAAGACGGCCATTGACGGCGTGTATATTATTGAACCGAAGGTTTTTGAAGACGGGCGCGGGTATTTTTTCGAATCCTACAATAAGGCGGAATTTGAAAAAAACGGCCTGTATTATGATTTTGTGCAGGACAACCAGTCCAAGTCGAGTTATGGCGTGGTGCGCGGCCTGCATTTCCAAAAAGGCGGGGCGGCGCAGGCCAAGCTGGTTCGCGTGCTGGAAGGGACGGTTTTGGATGTGGCGGTGGATTTGCGCCGCGCTTCGCCGACGTTTGGGCAGCATGTGGCGGTGGAGCTTTCTGCCGAAAACCAGCGGATGCTGATGATTCCGCGCGGTTTCGGACATGGTTTTTCTGTCCTTTCCGAAACGGCGGTGTTTACTTATAAATGTGACAACTTTTACAACAAAGCGGCCGAGGGCGGGGTGCGGTTTGACGACCCGGCGCTGGGCATTGACTGGAAAATTGACATGAGCAAGGCCAATTTGTCTGACAAAGACAAGGTTTTGCCGTTGCTGGAGGAGGCTGACATATGCTTTTAATTACCGGAGCCAACGGGCAGTTGGGCAATGAGCTGCGGCTTTTGCTCGGGGATAACGCCCTTTATACCGATTATGCCGAACTGGACATTACCAATGCCGCAGAGGTGCGCGCGTTTGTCAATGCTCATCGGGTGGATATGATTGTCAACTGTGCCGCTTACACCGCGGTGGACAAGGCCGAGAGCGACGAGGAAAAAGCCTATGCAATTAACGCTGTCGGCCCGGCTAATCTGGCGCAGGCCGGCGTGCCGCTGATTCATGTGTCGACCGATTATGTGTTTGACGGCGCTTCCTGCCGCCCTTATGTTGAGGACGATGTGCCCAATCCGGCGACGGTTTACGGGCGTACCAAGCTGGCCGGGGAGAAGCACGTTTTGGAAAATGCCGATACGGCGTTGGTTATCCGCACCGCCTGGCTGTATTCTTCTTTCGGCAATAATTTTGTGAAAACCATGCTGCGTCTTGGGGCGGAGCGCGACAGCCTGAACGTGGTATTTGACCAGGTCGGAACGCCGACTTATGCCCGCGATTTGGCGGCGGCGATTGTCAAGATTATGCCGCAGCTTAAGCCAGGGATGAAAGGCGTTTATCATTTTTCCGACGAGGGCGTTTGTTCGTGGTATGATTTTGCGGCTCGGATTATGGATAAGGCGGGGCAGCCCTGCCGGGTGAAGCCGATTGAGAGCGTTGATTATCCCACGCCGGCCAAGCGTCCGTTTTATTCCGTTTTGAATAAGGGCAAAATCAAGGCGGCGTTTGGGGTGGATATTCCCCATTGGGAAAAAAGTCTGGACGATTGTCTGAAGAAACTGCTTTAGGAGATTGAATTATGGCAAAAGTTTTAGTTGTTGGCGGCGCCGGGTACATCGGCAGCCACGTGGTGAAAGAGCTGATGAAAAGCGGGCATGAGGTTACGGTTTTCGACAATCTTTCCACCGGGCAGGAAATCAACCTGTTTCCGGAAAACCGCTTTATCCGCGGAGACATCCGCAACCCGGAAGAAATTGCGGCAGCTATGCGCGGGCAGGATGCCGTGGTGCATCTGGCGGCCAAAAAAGCCGTGGGCGAATCGATGGAAAATCCGATGAAATATTCCGACAACAACATTAACGGGTCGCTGAATATTCTTAACGCCATGGTTGAAGCCGGCACAAAATATATCGTTTTTTCTTCCTCGGCGGCGGTTTACGGTATGCCGGAGAAAGAGGAGGTGGACGAAGGCTGCCCGGTTGCACCGATTAATTATTACGGTTTTACCAAAGCGGAAATTGAAAAGTTCATGAGCTGGTATGACCGCTTGAAAGGTTTGAAATTTGTGGCTTTGCGCTATTTTAACGCCGTTGGTTATGACGCTGACGGCGATATCCGAGGGCGGGAAGCCAATCCGCAGAATCTGCTGCCGATTATTATGGAAGTGGCGGAAGGCAAGCGTGATAAGCTCAAGATTTTCGGTTCGGATTATCCCACGCGCGACGGCACCTGTATTCGCGATTATATTCATGTCAGTGATTTGGCAACGGCGCATGTTCTGGCGATTGAAAAGCTGATGTCCGGCATGTCCTCGCAGGTGCTCAACCTTGGCACCGGCAGCGGTACAACTGTCAAAGAGATGGTGGCGGCGGCCGAGGCCGTTATCGGTCGTAAAATTCCGGTTGAATATGTGGGGCGCCGCGCCGGAGACCCGGCGGTTCTGATTGCCTCTTCCGCCAAAGCGCGGGAGCTCCTCGGCTGGAAACCGACGTATGGGAATGATGTGGTATCGATTATCCGCACCACACTGTAAAAGTTCGTATAGCACGTCATCCAGAGCAGTTTTACGGTGGTTCGAAAAATCCATGTACTTCTTGCCAATTCCG
>UQAB01000019.1 GCA_900538765.1 uncultured Azospirillum sp.
CACGAAGTTGACAGTAATATTACTTGGGAAATATTCTTCATCGTATCCTCCACACTTGTCATCACAAGGATACTATAACATAACTTTTCTAGGTATTCAACAAATATTTTTAATAAGAAGAGAGAAAAACGACAAACAGGCAGGCACAAAGCGCACCTGCGTGGGGAGCGGCGGGGTCCCGCGGGCGCAGGCGCGGCCTGAGCGATTGGTTCGCTGTTGGTTGTTCCGTGCGTCAAGAGGCGCTTTGGAAGCTGGGGCTGCTTCACTTCATCGGTTAGCCGCTGAGGGATAGTGCATAAAAAGGTGCGATGTTTATTAGATTGGGCACCATGGGGAGTAACGAATAGAGTGAGAAGTTCCTTTGCCTGATAAAGCTATATTCTTATTGAAGACTTTAAATACAAAAACACCGTCGGCAAACTCCGACGGTGTTTTTATACTAAAAATATTAAAAGGAAAATTACATTGCCGAAGCAGCAACGGCTTTACGACGATAAACACGTTTTTTAGGTTGGGCTGCTTCCTCTTTATTTTCAGATGTAAGCGGCGTTGTTTCGTTTATTTCAATAACCTTAAATTCTTTCTTTTCCACTGCCGGAATCGTTTCTGTTTTTTCGGCGGCGGGCATTCCTGCGCTTTCTGAAACAACGGCATTATCATTGCTTGATGCCGGTTCTTCTATGCTGTTTTCATTCCGCTCATTTTCACGCTGCTGATTGCTGCGCTGCATTTTTTTCTCATTGATATCGGTGACGATTTTACGATAATGTTCGGCATACTGACGGAAAACCTCAGCGCCGACATAGTCGTTATTGCTCAAAGAATCCTTGGCCAATTCATTATATTTTTTTATTAAATCAAGCGCCGTTCCGTTAAATTTTCCGGCCGGGCTGCTGCTGTCAAATTTGTAATTTAAAGAATAAATCTGATTTGAATAGTTATTGTTATTATTACGATACTTATTGTTTATTTTTTTCATATTATACCACAATACAGACAAAGATTCTTCTCATGAAGAAAATCATACCATCATTAATTAAAACTGAAATATTTTTGTTTTGGAAAAAATCAGTAAAGTGCAAAACCAAAATGTAAAAACAAAGCACGTTTACATTCATTATAATACATATAAATTATTTAATTGCAAATTATTTTTTTAAAATTATACAACGTTCAATACCGGAGAGGTCTTTTTTTATTTCAACCAACGTCAAACCGGCAGCGATAAACAGGGCGGCAATGTCATTTGCCTGGCCAATTCCGCCTTCCAACAGGACGAATCCTTTTTCTGACAACAAATCCGGGACAATTTCTGCCTGACGGCGATAATGATCCAGACCATCTCTTCCGCCGTCCAACGCTGACAATGGGTCATGGGCTTTGACCTCTTCCTCCAATGTTGGAATATCCGCGGCCGGGATATAAGGCGGATTTGACACAATCAAATCATATCGGCGGGCGAGTTTGGCCGTAAAATCCGTATCAAACCAGCTCATATTTTGAAAATCAACCCGCGAGGACACTCCCAGCAAAGAGGCATTTTCACGCGCCACGGCCAGAGCCGGCGCAGACTTATCAATGGCCGTCCCCGTTAAAGCCGGGCAATCCGCCAAAACAGACAGGATGATACAGCCGGAACCGCTGCCCAAGTCCAAAACCGTGGACAGTTTGTGCCGCCAAGCCAACTCTAAGGCCGCTTCGACCAAGATTTCAGTATCAGGACGCGGCGACAGGACATCTTCATTAACCCGAAAACGGTATTTGTAAAAATCTTTTATCCCTAAAAGCTTATCGAGCGGAGTGTGACTGGCCCTTCGGGCAACAAGGCAACGCAATTTTTCTTCCAGTTCGGGTACCAACTCATATTCGCCGCCGTGGATTTCATCCGCTTCACGCCCCAACACAAAGGCCAGTATCATACGCGCTTCCAAACGGGGCGATGTGATGCCAGCAGCTGTCAAATGCGGCAAAATATTATCAATGGAAATTTTCATTACCCTGCCTTGTTTTTGGTAAAGGTCAAAAGAATATGTTTGCTGAGCGGCGATGGCTGGGTTATGATTACATTAAAGGCAATCCTTTTTCCGGGAAGAATTTTTTCGACCGGCGGACGGACATTCATTTCCTGCAATTTTGCGGCTTCTTTGCTCAAAACTTCGACATGAATTGTCGGCACGGCGATTTCCTTTTCGGTTTTGTTGACCAGAAAGCCTTTTATTTGCAGTTTTTTGATATAATCTTCTTCGTATTCATGGCGGGAAATATTTTGAAATTCCAAACCTTCGCCAACGATAACGGAATCGGTTCCCATTGCCGTATAGAAACGTTCAGCCCAAGGAAATTTGCGAACAATGTCATAGCGGAATGAGAACAGTGCCAATGTGCCAATCATCAAAATAATAAAGGAGAACAGACACCGGTTAAACAAACTGTTCAGCCC
Organism: uncultured Azospirillum sp.; assembly: GCA_900538765.1. Classification (GTDB taxonomy): domain Bacteria; phylum Pseudomonadota; class Alphaproteobacteria; order RF32; family CAG-239; genus HGM16780. The sequence goes on from UQAB01000019.1 coordinate 2,441, forward strand.
CAAGGCCTTTTTACAGTCGGACCATGCCCTTTTGAGCGGAGGAATGTTTTTTTCTTCCTTCTCAAGAAGTTCCTGCTGTTTGTCAAGACGGGAAAAGATTTCCTGCATATTGCTCTGAACAGCCAAATCTTCTGCATTTATTTCATCTTTTTCTTCAGGCTCAGCCTTTTCTTCTTCCGTTTTTTCCGGCGTTTCAGCCTCTTTTTCCGCTTCTGGCATTTCTGCGGCCGACAGTTCATCGGACATTCCGGCGTCATAAGGGGCTGACTTTTCCATTTCAGCGGCGACAGCCTCTGTTTTGTGTTCTTCAGGAACATAAATTTCAGCTTCGTTCTCCGGCGTTTCCTCAAACAAATCCGCCGGCATTACCGTCCAGACGTTGCCGCATTTGGCACAACGGAAGCGGCGCCCTTTTTCCGGTACCAGTTCTTCGCTTATGCGGTAACATACTTTACAATTCGGACAACGTATCAACATCTCTTTCCCCTTTGCTGAAATAAATATATGCATAATTCACATTTAAGCAAAGAAAAAAATATTTTATTTGAGTATAATCTTAATATGTGCTATTTCATTCATAGTCAATAATCGGCAGGAGTGCTTATTTTGCTTAGAACAGATATGAAAAACGAACAGGCCATCATCGATATGAAAAATGTGGGCATACGCTACGATCAGGGGCCGGAAATATTAAGCGACATCAATGTTTCGCTTAAAAGAGGGTCGTTTCATTTTCTAACGGGAAAAAGCGGCGCCGGCAAAACTTCCCTGCTCAGCATGATGTATCTGGCGCAAAAGCCCAGCCGCGGCGTTTTGAACGTGTTTGGCAAGAATGTCAATTTTACCAATCGCGACAGTCTGGCACTGCTGCGCCGGAGAATCGGCGTCGTATTTCAGGATTTCCGTCTGATTGAGCATCTTTCGGCTTTTGACAACGTTGCCCTGCCGCTGCGTGTCTGCGGCATGAGCGAAAGAGAAGTCCGAAAAAGAGTCAAAGAGCTTTTGCAATGGGTTGAGCTGGATAAACATATGCTTGACAAAACCAGCACCCTGTCCGGCGGCGAAAAGCAGAGAATCGCCATTGCCCGCGCCGTTATCAACCGGCCTGACATTCTTCTGGCCGATGAGCCAACAGGAAACGTTGACAGCGATATTGCTGTTAAACTGATGAAGCTCTTTATTGAGCTGAACAAACTCGGTACAACGGTCATTATCGCCACACACAGCGAAAAACTGGTTAATGACTTCAGCTATCCGCGCCTGCATTTACAAAACGGCGGACTGAAAGTGTTTATGCCGCGGGAAGGCCTTATCAAGGGAGCCAAACTGTATGATTAAAAATGAACCTTTAATTACGCGCAAACAGGAACTGCCACTCAAAGACAATTCGACAACCCTGTTTTTAAAGGTCATGATTTCCATTGCCGTATTTTTGTTTGCCGTAACTTTGGCCGGGGTGCTGTCCATCAACTCAATGCTCAATGCCTGGAACAACAGCATTCTCGGTTCTCTGACCGTTCAGATTATGCCGGTTAATAACATTAATCAGGAAAAAGCCCGCCTGGAAACCTTGGAACAGCAGAAAAAAGCCGTCGATTTTCTGAAAAAGCTTCCCGAAGCGGAGCAGGTTTCGACTCTGAACGACGCACAACTGCAAAATCTTTTGCAGCCGTGGCTCGGTGACGGAATCGATATTTCAGAACTGCCAACTCCCAGACTGATTGACGTCAAACTGAAAAAAGGCGCCGAAATTGATTTTGCCAAATTAGCGGCCAAGCTGGCGGAAGTTTCGCCTCTGGCCTCTCTTGACAATCATAAACTCTGGCTGGACAAGCTGGTGAAGTTTGCCGATGGTCTGAAAATGCTGGCGATGAGTATTTTGGTTCTGGTTATTGCCATTACTTCCGGCGCTATTTTTTACACCACGCAGACAAACTTGGGGCTGCACAAAAATATTATTGAAATTCTGCACATTATGGGGGCCAAAGATACTTATGTGGCTCAACAATATGCCAAGCGCGATGCGATGCTCGGTTTTGTCGGCGGTTGTATCGGGCTGTTTTTTGCCGTACCGACGATTTTTATGATTGCCGGTCTGGCGGAGCAGATTGAAGGCGGCATTATCAGCGAGGCCAGGCTGAACTGGTTTTCCTGGGGATTGATTTTAAGTCTGCCGCTGGTTTCTTCTTTGGCGGCGATGACAACCGCGTATTATACTGTTAAACGCACTTTAGAAAAGATGATGTAAGATGCGGCTGATTATCAAATACTGCCTAATTCCGGCCGTTTTTCTTTGGTTTGCCGGATTAGCCGTTTTTAACCGGTATATTAACAGTTATGAAAATGACCGGGAAACAAAGACTGACGCGATTATTGCCCTGACCGGCGGCCGTAACCGAATTAAAGAAGCGGCTTCTCTTCTGAATGAGGGATACAGCTCGACTCTGTTTATCTCCGGGGTAGAAAAAGGCGTTTCTTTTAATGAAATTGCCAATGTGCAGAAGCTTGACATTCATTCCGGAAATGAAGTAATTATTGAACGCGCTTCAAAAAATACGGTTGAAAATGCCATTAAGACCAATGAATGGATTAAAGACAACAATATTAAAAGTATTCGCCTGGTGACGTCAAACTACCATATGCCGCGCAGCGTATTGGAATTTAAGTCACAAAACGCCGGCGTTAAGATTATCCTTAATCCGGTTTATTCTGATAAGGTTTCCGACAAATGGTGGAAAAACTGGGGAAGTTTTGTTTTAATTGCTTCCGAATATACAAAGTTTATTATTGTTTATGCAAAAATCAGTATTTTGTCATGGCTCACGGACAAGGAGTAAAAGATGATTTATATTCGTTCGCTTATTTTTAATATCTGTTGTTACAGCCTGATTTTAACAGGTTCTGTCGTTTCTTCGCTTCTCGGTTTTTTTGTACCGCAAAAAGCCATTTATCTGATGTGGAATGACTTTTTTCTGGTTTTGCTGAGAAAACTTCTCAAATGGATTTGCGGGCTGGATATTGAAATCCGAGGTGCGGAGCATATTCAAAAAGGAGCGGCGATTTATACCTGCAAGCATCAGTCGGCTATCGAAACCTATCTGCTGACTTCTTATATAAAGAATGCAACTTACATCTTCAAAAAAGAATTGACGCATATTCCCTTTTTCGGCTGGGCCGTTCATTTTTACGGTTCGGTTCCCGTTGACCGTTCCGGTGGCAGCCGAGCCATGAAAAACATGCTGTCTGAGGCAAAAAGACTTTTGAACCGGGATCGGGCGATTATTATTTTTCCTGAGGGTACCCGTACCCAGCCAGGAAAAACGACCGAATATAAGCCGGGCGCAGCCTTTTTGTACCAGAATACTGATGTTCCGCTTGTCCCGATTGCCACAAATACGGGATTGTTTTGGGAAAAAAATTCTTTTTTACGGCATCCGGGAAAAATTATTTTTGAGTTTTTACCCCCTATGCCGCGCGGGCTGGACAAACGGGAATTTATGACCGAACTGCAAAAACGCATTGAAGCCAAATGTGCCGAACTTAATAAGGAAACCACGACAAACTATCCCGAAACAAAGAAAATTTTGGATAAATATGCTGCCAAAGGAAAAACGCTGTGATTGCTAATTTATCAAAAAAACTTCGGCCTTTTGCCCTTCCGCTGGCAACCTGTTTAGGTGTTGCGGCGGCGATGCTGCTGATTATCTGGGCTGTTTTAGCCCGGAGCTACGGCGTTGACAGTCTGAAAAAAGAACTGGGCAAAATAATCGAATCTTTAAATATTTCCGGCTATGATATTGCTTATGACCAGATTGAATTCAGCACTGTTTCTCCCTTTAAAATTATGGAGATTAAAAACTTCAAACTCTATAAAATTGCAGATACCCGTTGGGAATTGACTATTCCCGAGGTTCGGCTGAATGCTGACATATTGAACTATAAAAAGCTGAATTTGGATATCAGCCGGCATGCTTTACTAAATATCGGGCAGCAGGAATATCCGGTCAATCTTGAAGGTGCAGTCATATCTCTTACATTTGATGACTGCGGATTTTATAATCTGGCGGGAGAAATGAGAAATCTGCTTATCAACCGTATTGCCAAAATCGAAACCGTTAAATTTGCCGCGCAGCGAACCCAGGCAAAAAACCTTACCGGAAGCAAACTGTTTTTGGAAAATTATCTGGAATTGGCAAATATTGATTTGCTGACAAATAATACCTGGAATATGTCGCCGAGAATCGATGAGTTTTACATTAATGCCAATATTATCGGTAAGATTACCGGTGCAAAAACGTATCAACAGGCTTTGAAGGAATGGAAAGATAACGACGGAAGTATAGAGGTTAAAAAGCTTATTCTGAATTGGAAACCTTTGGTAATGGTCAGCCGCGGCAACATATATCTTGATGGACAGTTTAATCCGTCTTTGAAACTGATTACAACGTCAAAAGCTCTGATTGAAACAATGGATAATCTTGAAAAAGCGGAAGTTTTAGAAAAGAAAGGTGTTTTTGTGAGCAAAATCGTTTTGAGCAACAAAGCCCGCAAAATTTCCGAAGATGAAGATTTTTATACCATCATCACACCGCTGACACTTTCTTCTGACGAAATGACAATTGAGGGCATTCCGGTATGGAATGCCTCTCAAACTTTATAGAAACAAGCTTGTCTAGAAATTGAAACTAAGTCATTAAATTTTCAGAAAAGCAGCGATGGCGTCCAGCGTTTCCGACACAGGGGCAGATAAGTCCAAAATGTGTTGTTCATCCAAGCGGCAGGTGTGTTTTTGAGCATCATAAGTACAATAAGGCGTTGAAAAACTCTTTTTATAATCAAGGCTGTCGTCAATATGAATCCGGATGTTATGCTTGCGGCAATATTCGGCTTTGGCCGAATCCCACAGATGTTTTTCGATTTTGAACTCCCCGTCAGGCCTGATTTCAGCCAATCCCTTGCGGTCATAAAAATCAAAAATGGCAAACAAACGGTTATAAACAATATGGTGGTTTTGCAAATAAGCCGCCACTTTGTCATACGGACCGCCGGTTATGACATGAATCTCCCAACCGCGCGCCACAGCAGCCGCCGTAAACTTTTGAAAATATTTGGGATTGTCATTAATAACGCCGTGAAAATCCAAACCTATTTTGACAACATCATCCATTTTCACCATTTCCAAACAACGAAGCAAATAATTCCTTTAAAGAATTCGGGCTTAATGCCGACAGCGGATTAATATTGACTTTAGGGTCATTAATCGTTCCCGAAACAGAATAATTGGCGGCAAACACAGTTCCGTCTTTTCCTGACAACAAACTGCCGACAACCGGAATTCTGCCGAGAAAACTGTTAATGCTGTAAGCCGGCGCAATGACGCCTTTGCCGTTAAGCTCTTCGGTACGCCCGTTATAAGAACCGCTGATTGTTATTCCCAAAACGTTGCCGAAAGCCTTGCTGTCCTGAACAGACAAAACCTTGTCCTTATATTCAAACGGCGCGTCAAAATGCGAAAAAGCAATTCCCTCCCCGGTCAGCATATTGACCATGCCGCTGAAAGAAGCAACCGTTAACACCTTAGCCAACACCGGCATATTGTGAATGTTGAAATCGCGGATAGAGGCATGGCCGATAAAATCCTTGTCAGCGTTGCGTTTAGCCTCAACACGCAGATTGCCGCCGGTCATATTGTCATAAATACGCAGAACTTTGAATGTGCTTCCGGCATTATTACTGTCAATGGAAAGATAAAACTCGTTATTTGGCCGGGGCACATAGTCCGCTTTCAGTTTAACCTGTTTGCTGTTACCGTAATTTCCGACCATGTGAACTTCATAAACGCCTATGCCGTTACGCAGTTTTGCCGAGCCGGCAAAGTTTGAAATCGGAACATCGGGGTTGGTCCAAAGTTTGTTAACCGCAATGAAAATATCCGTATCCGTTACTTTTTCCAGCTCATCCTGCTCGTTTTTTTCAGCTTCTTCAACAGACTTTTTCAGAAGCTTTTTCTTTTCGGTTTCCCGCCGTTCAAAAAATTCTGTCAAATCATAACTCATACCTGAAACATTAATGCGGATGGGCTTTTTCTTCGCTTTGTCTTCACCGAACTCTATTTTGGCCTTGGCATTGGTTTTTGGACCAAAAATCTGATAAATATCGATAACTTTCAGACTGCCGTCCTTATTAAGATCTATCTTGCCTTTGAGGTTGAAATCATATTTTGTCAACGTAAACGAAGGAACTGACGTCAGGCGGTCTTTGTTCCAATTCAACTCTGTCGTGATATTTCCCGGAACACCTTTAACTTTACGGAAACCAAGAAATGAATAATCAATCCCGGCATTTTGCAAATCAGCTTCAATATTTACTGTCGTTTTCTGAGAATCGGAAACGGCAACAACAGCTTTGACGTCGGCAAACCCATCAATATACGGCGGATTTAAGATTGCAACATCAATACCGAGCTTTTTCTTGATTTCATTATCATAACGGAAAGAAATTTCATAACGGCTTTTGTCTTGTTTTCCGGTAAAATTTTCATTCCAAACCAAAGTAACCGGGATATCATCAAGGACGGCATCGCCGGCGAGGTTCAGGCTTTGGTTGGTTACTTTCAGCGTCAGGTCTTTGGCGGTCAGACTTTTGTTTTCAATAATGTTTTTCATTTTTACATCACTGAGCGACGCTTTGACAACTGTTTTGACCTCTTCCGGCTGCAAATCATCTTTGAGTTCAAAATTCAGCCGTAAATCAGTAAGAGCGCGACCGGTCAGTTTGTCCGCCGGAATCTGCATATCTTTTACAAAATTAAGCGGCGGGTTGTCAATCAGCTTCAGGGCATCTGTTACCGATGACTCCATAATCAGGCTGATGTCGGCATAATTTCTGTCTTTATCCAAATCATATAAATTGACGTGGCCACCGGTCAAAATCACCCCTTCGGAAACGCCTTTGTCCAGATTTACCTTAATACTGTCAGCCGTAAAACGCGCCTGTCCGTAAACATGATAGATATTGGGCATTTCCGCAAGATAGTTGACTTCAGCATCACTCACATCCACTTTTCCGTCCAACCCGGCAAAAGCGATATTCTTAAGCTTCGGATCATAAGCAAAATCAAACTTAAACGCAGCATTATGCATTGTTCCGGCAAAAAGGCTGGTTTTGCACCAATTCCAGGCACTTTCGACAATATAACGCGGCCAGTATTTGTTGAGATCATCAATTTTCAGTTCCTTAATTTCTGCCGTAACTGACATTTTCAGATTTTTTAGAGAATTTTCAATAAAGTACTTTTTAAAGCCGCTGATATCAAATCCCAGTTTTGTTTTCAGACCGCTTAAATCAAAATCGGCATCCTTAATCGTGATTTTATCAATGCCGCCGTCAATACCGCCGTTCAATACAAAAGAAGAAATATCATAGCGCATTTTTTCATCGCTGTTGAACATAATATTCCCCTGCCCGCCTTCAATCTGAAAACGGACTTTTTTAACAGCGGAGTCCAAACCAGCAACGACATTATCCCGATGTTTGGCAATTTCCTTAAAATCAATTGCCGCATCTATTGACGCACTTACCGGCAGATTGATTTTATACAGGCCGTCATTGACATCGTCATCAACAAAACTGCCAATCAGTTCTGATGGCACAATGTCCGAAAAATATGTTTTGACATCAAGCATGTCATTGTAATTCTGATATTCCAGGCTCAGGCCAACCGAGGATTCCTGACCGTTCACCCGCAGGAGCGCGTTGATATCGGTGCTGATGTTGGCAAAATTACGCTGAAAATTATAATTAACATCCGGCATAACCCATTTTCGTCCCAGGTCAACTTCGTGAAATTCCACCGCGGCATTGTTAACGACTATACTGTTAATGTAACTTTCGGCATAATATTTATCGTCTGAATTAAAACGCTCCAGAAAATTCTCGGCCATATCAAAATAATATTCAATTTTTTTCTTGTTAATTTCGTTTTTTTTGCCGGCTTCTATTCCGTAAGTCGTAAAAACATAAATGCTGGGTGCGTCAACTTCTATCGAACTCGGTGCAATAATACCGCGAAGCAAAGCGCGAATACTGAATGACAAAGACGTGCGCGGCGCATTAATCACAAAACTGTCATCATTTTTCTTAAAAACAATATTGTTGGCAATAATCTTAATCGGCTGAATAGAGCGCACAAGCTCAATATTTACGGAATCAAGCGACACATGATAATTTGCATCATCACTGTTCAGCGCCTTTATAATGTAAGGCTTCAGATAGGGGACAGGAATCGGCCCCTTGTAAAGCTGCCACAACAAAAGCATCAGCAATCCCAGAAACGTGACGCCGAAATAATCAAGAATCCTTAACGTGCGATATTTTTTAGTGGAAACTTTCTTCATTTATTTCTTTTCCAGCCAGTTCAAAATATCCGCATAATTTCTGAAACTGTATAACGTATTGTGTTCTCCGCCCTGATAGACGATGATCTTGCGGGGCTCATTGGCATAAGTATACAAATCCTCAGCCAATTTTACCGGAACAAGACTATCGTCGCTGCCGCCGGTAATAATAACCGGCGTCTGTATCCGGCTCAACATATAACGGTTTTCGTATTTGTCACGAACAATCAGTTTCAGGGGAAAAGGAATCGGCACTATAGCGCGGACAGTTTCCTCTAAGCTGTTAAACGGCACTTCCAAAACCAAAGCTGCAAAATTTCCGTTTTTCTGAAACTGATACACACTGTTTACAGCCATGTGAGAGCCTAAAGACATGCCATAAACGACAATATCCGTATTTTTATAGCCTTGATTATGCAGCCAGCGCACCGCCGCCAAAGCGTCTTCTTCAAGATTTTTCTGGGTAATCTCTCCCTTAATACCGCCGAAGCCACGATATTCCGGCATTAATACGCCATAACCCGCCTGAACGAACGGAACCAGCTTGTGATAAAACTTCTCAACATTATAAGAATTGCCATGAAAGAAAACGACGACCTGCTTTTTAGACGAAGGCTTAACATACCAAGCCATTTCTTCAGATCCGTCTTCGGCAAAATAACGGACAACCTCGGCGTTAAAACCATTGGCACGGGCATTGTCAATATTTGACGGTTTGGCGGAAGGGCCATAAAAAAAGTATTGCGGAAAATAATAAACTGCAGCGCAAAAAGCGACATATAAAACAACAAACCAAATAAGCAATTTTTTTAACCAGCCGAACATGTTTGACCTACCTTACCAGCCAAAGCAGCAGCCAGAAACAAATCTATATCCCCGTCAAGCACGGCTTTGCAATCCGAAGTTTCAACCTCAGTTCTTAAGTCTTTTACCATTTTATAAGGCTGAAGAACATAGGAACGTATCTGATATCCCCAGCCGATGTCGCTTTGGGCATCCCGCATATTCTGCTCGCGTTCTTCGCGTTTTTTGAGTTCCATTTCATAGAGGCGGGACTTCAACATCTTCCAAGCACTTTCACGGTTCTGAAACTGGGAACGCTGGGTTTGACACTGGACGACAATTCCGGTCGGAATATGCGTGATACGGATGGCGGAATCGGTTTTGTTAATATGCTGTCCGCCGGCACCGGATGCCCGGTAAGTATCTATGCGGCAATCCGCTTCGTTAATATTTATTTCAATATCATCGTCAATTACCGGATAGACGCCGATTGATGCAAAGCTGGTATGCCGGCGGCCGGCACTGTCAAAGGGCGAAATACGCACCAGACGGTGGACGCCGGTTTCAGATTTAAGCCAGCCGTAGGCATTATGACCCGAAATTTTCAAAGTGACGGATTTGATACCGGCGACATCGCCTTCCGTTTCCTCAATATATTCGACTTTATACTTATGGTTTTCCGCCCATCGGCTATACATACGAAGGAGCATGGCTGCCCAGTCTTGCGCTTCAGTTCCGCCGCTGCCGGCATGGACTTCCAGATAAGCGTCATTGGCATCGACCTCGCCGGAAAGCAGCGCTTCAAGCTCGCTGTGCCGGGCTTCCTGCCGCAATTCCTCAAGCTGCTGCATGATATCGGCAAGCATGGCGTCATCATTTTCCGCATCAGCCAGTTCTGCCAGTTCGCTTAAATCTTTAAGAGAACCCGCCAAATGTTCAAAACGACCGATGTTTTCTTCCAGCGTGTTTTTTTCGCTCATCAGCTTTTTGGCTGCTGCGGCGTCATTCCACAGATTGGCATCCTGCGACAAAGCGTTTAATTCATCAAGACGGATTAACGCATTGTCATAGTCAAAGAGACCTCCTCAGCAATTCGACTGATTGCTTGATATTCTCAATAATTTCTACAAATTCGGCACGCATTGCATATCCTCAATTAATATTGTGTTCCAAGTTGGAAACTGTTGTCATCTCCGCCATAAAAGACTTTTCCGGTTCCCGATTCATTCTCTCCGCCGTCATCCTCTCCGCCGCCGATAACTTTTTGACGATTGCTGTCAAAATCGAAATCCGGTTTCAACGCCTCAACAATAACCGAACGGTCTTTCGGCGTTGCCGGCTTTCCGGTATTGTAATTGACGCGCATCAGGCGGATACCGTTCGGAATACGGAACGGAATGTCCGGTTTTCCGGCCAATGCCTGTTCCATAAAACTCTTGAAAATCGGCAAAGCGGCAGAAGCTCCCGTTTCTCTGGCGCCCAGACTTTTCGGTTCGTCAAAGCCGACATAAGTTCCGACCACCAAATCCGGTGAAAAACCTATAAACCAGGCGTCTTTGCTGTCGTTTGACGTTCCGGTTTTTCCGGCAAGATGTTTTTTCAACGCACGCAGGCGGGCGGCCGTTCCGCGGACAGCAACGCCTTCCAGGATACTGGTCATCTGATAAGCTGAAAACTTATCGACAATCTGTTCCTTATCATCAGCCAATTCGGGAACCGGCTGTTTTTCCCATTTGGCGGCATTGCAATTTTCACAAGCCCTGGTGTCGTGACGGTAAATCGTTTTGCCGTTACGGTCCTGGATACGTTCGATAAAGTACGGCGTTACCTTTTTGCCACCGTTTACCATAACGGCATAAGCCGAAGATAAATCAATCAGACGCGTGTCTCCCGCTCCGAGCGACATGGATAGCAGGCTGGGCAGATTATCGTTCACACCAAGCTTTTTCGCTTCCGCCGAAACTTTATCCATCCCGACTTCCTGAGCCAAACGGACGGTCATCAGGTTTTTGGATTTTTCGACCCCCTGACGCAGTGTGGTTAAACCTGAGAAATTTTTGGAATAGTTTACCGGCTTCCATTTCGGCAGTCCCGGCCCCTGATCCAAAACAAAAGGCGCATCCAAAATCAAATCCGTCGGCGAATAACCGTTTTCCAAAGCCGTCAGATAGACAATCGGCTTGAAAGACGAACCGGTTTGACGGCGCGCCTGAATGACACGGTTAAACTGGGACAGGCCGAAATCATAGCCGCCGACAACCGCCAACACTTTTCCGGTGTGCGGATCCATGGCTATCAAACCGCCGTTAACGTCGGGAATCTGACGAAGCTTATATGAATCCGACGCCAGTTTCTGCTTTTTGACCTCCTTGTCTGACACTTTTTCCACCAAAATCACATCGCCGACTGACAAAATTTCCTTCACGGATTTCGGTGCGCCGCCAATTCTCTGGTTCGGCAGATTTTTACGTGCCCAGCCCAGCAGGCTGAACGGTATTGCCCCTAAAGCGCCGTCTTGGGTTTTGATAACGGCTTCCTTATCCCCGGTCCCGGTGACAACAGCAAGTTCCCAGTTTTTTTCAGCACCGCGTGGCAGTTGCATTTCCGCCAGCTTATCATTATACGTTTTGGCATCGCCCTCAAGATGAAGCAACGGGCCGCGGTAGCCGTGGCGGGCATCATAGTTTTTCAGTTCCTCACGGAAAACTTTGGTCGCGATATTCTGTAAGTGGGGATCAAGCGTTGTTCTGATAATCAGGCCGCCTTCATACAAAGCGTCTTCACCGAATTTTTTCTGAACCTCACGCCGGACTTCCTCACTGAAATAATCAGCGTTTTTAACAAATTCATCGCCGCGGTCAACCACTTTCAAAGGCTTAGCCATAGCTATTTCGGCTTCATCAGCGGAAACATACCCGTCTTCCGCCATACGGCCGATAACCCAGTTACGGCGGGCAACGGCATTTTCATAACGCGTTTTAGGGTTATAGTTATTCGGTCCTTTGGGCAAAGCCGCCAGATAAGCTATTTCTTCAAGTTCAAGTTCATCCAAAGGTTTGCCGAAATAATTGAGTGCTGCGGCGGCAACACCGTAAGAACGGTTGCCCAGATAGATTTCATTAAGATACAATTCCAAAATATGCTGTTTGGTAAAAGCCTGTTCCATCCGGGTTGACAGAATGGCTTCCTTGATTTTGCGCAGAATGGACACTTCCGAACTGAGAAGAAAGTTTTTGGCAACCTGCTGCGTGATTGTCGACGCACCGGACGGACGGCGACCCGAGCCAAAATTTTTCAGATTGAGTAAAATTGCGCGGGCAATACCGATAAAATCAATCCCCGAGTGGCTGTAAAATTTTTTATCTTCAGCGGCAATAAAAGCCTGCTTGACTTTTTCAGGAATTTTGTTTTCCGGCACGAACAGACGTTTCTGCGCAGCATATTCCATCAACAGCTGCCCATCACCGGCATAAAGACGGGTGGTAACCGGCGGTTCATATTTTGCTAACTGATGATAATCCGGCAGTTCCTGTGATATTTTCCAATAACCGACAAGAAGCACCATCAGGCCGATAACCGCCAGAAAGAAAAATGTACTAATCAATGACGAGAGTGTCTTAAACATTATATTTCCAGTATTTAAACTTACGCGCAGGTTTTGAGCAATAATCTAGTACAATTTAAGAAAATTGCAAAAGATTTTTACCATTTATTAAACTTTATAAAATCAGAAAACTTAAAAAACAGAAGCGTGTTGCATATTTTCAAAATAACGGTCGATGGCGCGGCTGGTAGCAATCGCCAGTTTTTTGCGGTAAGTCTGCTGCTTGAGCAGGCGTTCTTCCTGCCGATTGGAGAGATAGCCCATTTCAAGCAGGACAGACGGAACATCCGGTGCTTTTAATACGGCAAAACCGGCAAAACGATGCGTATTGTCAACCAGCTGAACCGAATTTTTCATTTCCTGGACCATAAAAGTCGCAAACTCGGAAGAACGGTTCATACTCTCGCGCTGAGCCAGGTTAATCAAGATGTCGGAAACCTCCCGGGAATGTTCCACCAGATTAAGCCCGGCAATAACATCAGCCTTGTTTTCACGCTCCGCTAACGCCGCCGCCTCTTTATCGGAAGCCGTTTCAGACAAGGTATATACGGACAGACCTTTGGCGCTGCGGTTTTTCGTACTGTCGGCATGGATAGACATAAACAGGTCGGCGTTGTGCTTACGCGCAATTTTGACCCGGTCGCGCAACGGAATGAAAATGTCCGTGCTGCGGGTAAGATAAACTTTATACTTTCCGCTCTTTTCCAGCAAAGTCTTCAATTCCTTCCCCATGGCAAGGGTGATGTTTTTTTCATAGACGCCCGAATAGCCAATTGCGCCCGGGTCTTTGCCGCCATGCCCCGGATCAAGGACAATAATGCGTTTGGAATTTGATTTTGCTTTGTTTTTTGCCGCTGACGCTGTTTTTTTCGATGAAGAACCACCGGGATTATCACTGCTGGTAAAGGCATAGCTCGTACCGACTTTTGACCTAAACTCCCGTTCGGATGCCAAAGAAACATCAATGACGAATCTCCAGCCGAAATTGCTCTGCGGCGGCAGCATAAAAGCTTTTTTAATGACAACGGGCTTTTCCAAATCAAAGACTATCCGCCGACCGCCGCCGTCAACAACGCCGACACGGGTGGAGCTGATAAGGTTATTTTTGGATATCTGCCGCTCTATTTTCGGATTGACATCAACGTTATAAGCGTCAACAACAAGACGGGACGGCCCGGAAAGAAGAAAAGCCTTATATTCAAAGGAACTATCGGCATCAAAAACAATCCGGACACTGCCGACTCCCTGCCCAATGCGCATTGATTTTATCTGGCTGGCGGAAGCTTCGGAAAAAAAAGGCAGCAATACGCACAGCAAGGCCAGCAGAAGGTATATTCCCCTGCGTTTCACAAAACTCAGCATATTGCAAACGGCCGTTATCATTCTTAAAAATCCTTTACATTTTCAGTATATAAAACACTTCTTACCAATGCGTTAATAAAAAAAGTTATGCGCGTCTGTAAATTAATATTGTGTTTTAAATCAAAATGTATATTCTATTGTTGTTATGCGTTTTATAAGCATGAAACATTGAAGTCTTTTTACAGAAAGCACGAGATATTTTCAAGACTTAATTGAGTAGTGCCCGCCGTTTGTTATAAAAATGCGCCCGCATAACACAAAATGAAAGTTTTTTGGGATGTGTTCCGGCTTTGAACACTAAATAAGCAACTAAATAATTCAGTTCAAAGCAAAAAAGTTTTTTGACGGAAACCACGAGGTTTGATTTTGTTTTGGGTTTCCGAATTTATATAGATTATGTATTCCGCCTTTTGTTTGACAGGGGCAGTTTAAAAATCTGGCTTTTTACAGAATCTTCCCAGCAGAATTGTATCTAATTTTCAATCAGCGGCCGAACGCCGCCGGATTGCCGAGGAGTTTATTATGGTCAAAAGAATGCTTATTGACGATACGCAGCCGGAAGAAACCAGAGTTGTTATCGTAAACGGAAATAAAATCGAAGACGTCGAATTCGAATCATCAAGCAGAAAACAAATTAAAAGTAATATTTATCTGGCAAAAGTCATGCGGGTTGAGCCCTCCCTGCAGGCGGCCTTTGTCGATTACGGCGGGAATCGCCACGGTTTTCTCGCTTTCGGAGAAATTCATCCCGATTATTATAATGTTTCCGACGAAATTGTTGCCGAAGTGGAAAAGGAAGTTGATGAAATTATCGAAGCCAAGAAGCAGGCCATAAAAGAGCGCGAAGCGGAAAGAGAAAGAATCCGCGAAGAGAAAGCGCAACGCCGCGCCGAAAGGCTGAAAGCGGAAGCTGAAGCCCTGGCCGCCGCGGAAGCCGCCGCTCAAGAAGAAGCACAGCCAGAAACCACCGAAAACGCATTGCCGGAGAGTTCAGAAGAACCTCAGACAGAAGCGGCAGAGGTAAAAGTATCAGAAACAGCGGAGAATATATCCGAGCCAACTACAGCAGACAATGAAAACACGGCTAAGGCTGCTGGCACAGAACAAGAGCTGGCTGCCGAAACAGAGAATGAAGAAAGCAGCGAAGAATCCGCGACAGAAAACAAAGAGGAAAAACCGGCCCGGGGACGGCGCCGCTTCCGCAGAAGAAGACCGTCGGCAAAATCTTCCGAAGCACCAAAAGTTCTGGCCGCCAGTACTGACAACGGCGAAGTCATCAGCGAAGAAGTCGATGCTGAAAGCAAAGAAAACGACTTTGAAGAAAAAGAAATCATTTCAAACAATCAGGATGACGAGCTGTGTCCCGCTGCCGACGATGACGATGAGGATGAGGACAGCGAGAATGACTTTGAACTCCAGAAAAAGCTGTTAAAAGTCAGAAAACTCTATCATCGCAGCACAATTCAGGATGTTATTAAAGAAGGACAAATTCTGCTTGTTCAGGTGGTTAAGGAAGAACGTGGCAACAAGGGCGCGGCTTTGACAACCTATCTGTCCTTAGCCGGAAGATACTGTGTCCTGATGCCAAACCGCATTAAAAGCGGCGGCGTTTCCCGCAAGATTACCAATGTTGCTGACCGTAAACGCCTGAAAGGCATTGTCAAAGAGCTGCCGCTGACCGCGGAAATGTCCATGATTGTCAGAACCGCTGGCGAAGAAAAAAGCAAGTCAGACATTGTCAAAGACTATAATTATCTTATCAGAACCTGGAACAATATTCGCCTTGCCGCTTTGAAGAATAAGGCGCCGGCTTTGATTCACGAAGAAGGCAACTTGATTAAGCGTGCTTTGCGCGACATGTTTACCAAAGATATCAGCGAAGCGATTGTCGACGGCGAGGAAGCTTTTAGGACAGCGCGTGACTTTATTAAAATGCTGGCACCGCAAAATCTGAAAAAAATCAAGTCCACGCGCAAAAACGACATTCCGCTGTTTCAACGTTTTCAGGTTGAGGCTCAGCTTGACAAACTGCATGACACCAATGTTCAATTAGAATCCGGCGGCTATCTGGTTATTAATCCGACGGAAGCTCTGGTTTCCATAGACGTTAACTCAGGCCGCGCCACCAAAGAAAAAGATCTGGAAGAAACCGCGCTTAAAACCAATCTGGAAGCGGCTGACGAAATCGCACGCCAACTCAGAATGCGCAATCTGGCCGGACTGGTAGTGGTCGACTTTATTGACATGGAAGACCCGAAGAACAATCAGGCTATTGAAAAGCGTATGAAAGAAGCCATGAAAGATGACCGGGCGAGAGTTCAGATAGCAAAAATGAGCTGCTTCGGGCTGCTGGAAATTTCAAGGCAGAGAATGCATTCATCCTTTATGGAAAGCAATTACAAGGTTTGCCCATTCTGTCACGGCAAAGGCATGATCAGGACCATAGAATCCAGCTGTGTACTGATTTTGAGAAACATTGAGGAAGAAGGCATCAAGAATCGTTCCTCCGTTTTGAATATCTTTGTTCCGAGTGATGTCGCCGTTTATCTGCTCAACCAGAAACGGCAAGCAATTGTCGATTTGGAAAAACGTTATAACATGTCAGTTATTATCAGTGCGGACAATAATATGAAAAATGTTGAAGAATTCAGAATCGAACGCACCAAAGCGGTTAAGCAGCCGACTAAGGAAGAAAAAGTTCCCGCGTTCAGCGAAGTCTTTGACGAGGAAGATTTTTCTTCGGCGGAACAGATTGCCGAAACAGAAAAAGGCGAGGAAGCCACTGTCAATGAAAACAGCGAAAGAAATGAACGTGAGGAAGGTTCATCTGACGGTAGCGCCAATAACCGCCGCCGCGGCAAACGCGAACGGCGCGGACGTTTTGACCGCCGTGACCGCAGGAATAAGCGCGAACGACGCAGTAACAACCGCGAAAGCAATGACAACAACGAGGACAACAGCCACGAACATCACAAAGACAAACAGGAAGCCGTTATCCTTTACAGCAGTCATGATGACATAAAAAATGAAAATGACACCGCGGCTGATAACAAGGAAGGCAAAAAAGCAGCGTGGTGGAGAAAACTCATAAGCTGATGTTTATCCGGCTGACATTATCAAGACTTAAAAGGCTGGCGCAGGTTGTTTTCCTGCTTTCAGCCTTTTTGACATCAGCATCGGCTCGGGCCGAAAGCATCCGTCTGGTGACTGACGAAGAAACGGAGCTGTTTCTGGCCGAAATTTTGCAGCCGATTTATAAAGCGGCCGGCATCCGTTTTTACCGCAACAGCGTTTTCATTGTTGAAGACAACAGCCTGAACGCCTTTGTCGGCGACGGCAACAATATGTTCGTTCATACCGGGACAATTATGAATGCGGACAATTACAACCAGTTGTCCGGCGTTTTGGCTCATGAAACAGGCCATATTCAGGGCGGACATATCCTCCGACAGAAGATGAAACTGCAAGGTCTCCAGCAAGCCAGCCTGGCTTCTTTGGTCGCGGCCGGCGTTCTCGGCGCCGTAACGGGCAGAGCCGATGTCGGCATGGCAATTTTGATGGGAACATCCAGTTCCGCCATTTATAATATGACGGCCTATCAGGTTCAGGAAGAACGCAGCGCCGATGAAGCCGCCGTGCAGCTTTTGGCAAAGACCAGACAATCTCCGGCCGGTATGCGCGATTTTATGAAAAAAATCCAACAGCAGAATGTTATGAGCGGAATTGACGAAAACAGCTACTTCCAAACGCATCCCGTTACTGCTGAGCGTGTGGCTTTTCTGAGCAACGCGGCAGAAAAATCGCCGTTTAAGGTCGATATGCTTAAGCAAAAACGTTTTGAAATGATACAAGCCAAGCTGCGCGGATTTTTGGAAGCGCCGGAAAAAGTCCTGCGCCGTTATCCGCTTAAAGACGTTTCGGCTCCGGCCAGGTATGCCCGCAGCATTGCTTATTTCAAACAACTGAAAACGGCGGCGGCTTTGAAAGAGCTCGACAGCCTGATAGCCGAAGCGCCGAAGAACCCGTTTTTTTATGAATTGAAAGGGCAAATTTACACCGAAAACGGTCAAATTGCCGAGGCGCGTACTGCCTATCAGAAAGCTTATGACCTGTTGCCTTATTCCGCTTTATTTCAACTTAATCTGGCACAGATTATGCTGGAGGCTTCCCCCTCGTCTGCCGATGTTCAAAAAATCATCAACCTGCTGAACAAATCTCTTATCCAGCGCCCGGACACCTATGCCTGGTTATTCCTGTCAAGAGCTTACGGTTTGAAAAATGACGAAGCTTACGCCAATTATGCCGCAGCGGAATTCAGCCTGCGCATCGGGGAACTTGACGTTGCCGAGCGTCAGGCCGGAGAAGCCAGAAAATATAAAATGCCGCGACAACTGGAATTAAAACTTCAGGATTTGGAGAATCGTCTGAAAGAACTGCAAAAAATCAGACGCCAGCAAATACAGCAATGACCCATTAGACAAAATTTTCTTGAAATATTTTCAGTTTTATGTTATAAACGATAACATAACAAAATTATTATTCACTAAAAAAGTATAATTATGAGAAATTATCAATTTTACAAAGAAATGTTTATGCCCGGTGAAATCTATACCGGGACGGTAATCGAAAAAAACTGTTACAAACTTTCCGTTCAACTGGCCGGCGGCGCTTTTGGCGTTGTTTATACAGATAATATCAACGGCGAGAATCACAAATTTGATATCGGGAAAGAGTATGATTTTGAAGTTATCGGTTTTAATTCCGATGGTCTGCTTTCCTTGGTTCTTCCTCGTGAATTTCGCGCTCTGTTGCAAATTCACCCCGAAGAATCAAAAGCGACGGTTGTTGCCACCAGCCATACGGCAGTTGCTTTTTATGTGAACGGCGATATTTTCCTGTATAAAACCGCATTGGGAGAAACGTTCTTTGAACTGATGGAACCCGGCAGCGAAGCTTCTGTTATTCTTTACTGTCCGGACGGTGACGGAAAAAATCTTGAACTTGCAGATATAACCGAATTTTCTACAGGCGATAAGAAAATCAAGTTGTTGGATGAAACCTGTCGGCATCTGCTTAAAGAGGGACAAAAAGAATCTGTTAACGGCCTGTTCGTCGGACAGTTGGTTGAACTGACTTATGACCCATTGACGGAAACATTCTTTCTGCCTGAAAGCTGCAATCCGGTTGTGGTCGAAAAGAGATTTTTTCTTAACAACGACCCGTACATCAAGCATTTGGGCCGCATTATGTCTTTTAATGAAGATGACATTCCCTGTGCAGAGCTCATTCATTCCTGGAAATAAAGTACAAAAAACTTCCCGTTTTTATTCGGGAAGTTTTTTGTTTGATATTTTATATTAACGACAGGCTCCTGTACACGGCAAGGTTGCCGCTTCTGCTTCACAAGCAGCTCTTTCCGCCGTAGAATAGTTTTTTCCTCCACCGGGATTTCTCCAATATCTATATTCGGTTATTTTTGTTCCTCCATTTACTGTAATACATCCATAGGCACATCCACACATCGGATATATAATACTTCCCGGCGTTTCACTTGCACACCATGAAGCTCCGCCATCTGTTTTTTTCAATGCCGTAATTGAACCGATACAAGCTGTAGGATATTTTCCACTTTCCCCTCCTTCTGATCCTGAAGAACCGCTATAAGAACATTTATAGCAAATTCCAGATATTTCTCCACAAGAACAAGATTTGGAAGATGTCCCAATTTGCTGATATCCGGCGCCACAAGGGGAAGATTGATAACCGTTCGGACAGGAATAACTATGGGTATGGCATGTCCCACAGCATTGTCTGATACCGCCGCAACCATTGGAACAGGAATAACAGTTGCATCCGGTCTGATTGGCAAGGGGGGTGCAGCAGGATTCATATTTTCCGCCGCAGGACGAGCCAACGCCGACCTGTGGCGATGTGCAAGTCACCAAATCGGAACGGCAGACGCATTTGTCATAATAAGAACTGTTATAAGGACAACGCTTGTTCGGCGTTTGCAGCGAGGGACAAGAACCCGAAAGGTTATATCCGTCTTCCCTGCAGGCTTTATCATCGTCGCGTTTGCATGAAGCATATTTGCCGTTACAGGATGGCCCAACGCCGTAATAAGGTTTTGTACAGGTTTGTGTCATGTTGGCGTCGCAAACGCATTTCTGATAATAAGCACTGTCAGCGGGACAGGGATTATCGCCATGTGCCCCGGCCGGACAGGACGTCACGCCATATCCAGCCGCCTGACATTGTTCCTGCGGCGTGTCATAATCAGGGATACCGCCGGGATTGCCGTTGCCATTTCCCGGCGTTTCGTCATTACTGAACTTCTCCCCCGAACATGCCCCCGTATCGGTGATGAAGCAGACCGAGGCTGTTTTAAAAACATTCAGCTTATTATCCTCCCCTTGAGGTAGGGGGAGCAAGAACTCCCCAGACTTTAGTCTGGTTAGGAGTTCTCGAGGGGGTATGAGTCCCGTAAGGGACATTTTCTCTATATTAGAAGAAAAGGGAATACTCGCTTCGCTCGACATACCCTCCCTAACCCTCCCTACCTCAGGGAGGGAATTAGATAATGTCTGCGGCAGGCACGATGTAAGCATCGCGCTTTCAGCAGATGGGACAAGACGCGGCGAACTTTCCGCGACACCCCGTGGGTGTGCAGACGGCAAGTGTGGATAAGCAAGGTAAGGTGTTGTGTGTAGTGTGTTGTGGGTACCTGACTTAGGGATACCGGAAAAAACATTAACAGAAGCACAAACATTGTCCGCTCCATACCAAATCAGGCACGAAGTTGACAGTAATATTACTTGGGAAATATTCTTCATCGTATCCTCCACACTTGTCATCACAAGGATACTATATCATAAAAATTTCTACTGTTCAATCATTATTTTTGATGAGAGGAGAGAAAAATGACAAACAGGCAGGCACAAGGCGTATCTGCGGGGTGAGCGGCAGGGAGCCCCCGTGGGCGCAGGCGCGGCCTGAGCGATCGGTTTGCTGTTGGTTGTTCCGTATGTCAAGAGGCGCGATGCTTGGATTATGCAGTTAGGTTTGAAATGACATTTTGTGGATGTTTTTTTCTTGGTTAGGTTTGGTGTTATCATCTCGCTGGTGACTTTTTTTTGAAAAGGACGCTTCTTCTCTGTTAAGGGATGAGAGGGATGTTTCTTTCTTATTAAAATAAAAAATGTGGAGATGAAAAAATCCCCTGAAATTTGAATTTCAGGGGATTGAGATTTTTTTGTTTAGTTATTCAGCAATGCGTAGATTTCTTCAGAATTTTGGGCATTGCGGAGTTTTTCGCAGGTATTCTCATCTTTCAAAAGACGCGAAATTTGTGCTAAGGCCGTTAAATGGTCGGCGCCGCTTGAATCCGGTGACAACAGCATGAAAACTAAATCGACTGCTTTGTTGTCAATGGCTTCATAGGCGACCGGCGTATTTAACTTTGCAAAGAAGCCATAGATTTTATCCAAGTCTTCAATGCGGGCATGGGGCAGAGCCGTACCGCCGCCAAAGCCTGTTGTGCCTAAATTTTCACGTTCCAGCAATGCATCAAAAATAGTCCGGTCATTGATTCCGGTAATTTCTGAAGATTTTTGCGCTAATTCCTGAAGTAATTGGCGTTTTGTTCCTGCTTTTAAGCACGAAAACACACAATTCTCATTCATGATGTCGGAAATTTTCATAAATTCGAGCCTTTGTTGATTAACAGAATTATTCAGCTTTGGGTTCAACCCAGCCGATGTTGCCGTCTTTGCGGCGATATACCATGCTGATGTGGCCGTTGGCGCTGTTTTTGAACAAGATGGCACATTCGTCGGCCAAGTCCATGTGCATAACAGCTTCGCTGACCGTGCAGACCGGAATGTTGGCTTCTGTTTCGGCGATTGTCAAAGGCGCATCAACATTGATGTCCAGTTCTTCGTCAGTTTCAATCAACGGGAAAACGGCTTCATGGGCAATTTCGGCTTCGTTCAGGCCGGCTTTGCCTTTGTGGCTGTTTAATTTGTTTTTATGACGGCGCAAACGGGTTGCAATATGCTGGTTGGCTGCGTCAAAAGCAGAATAAGGGTCGGCGCAGGCTTCACTGGAACCTTTTAACACGATGTTTTTAGCAGGATGAACCGTAACCTCAGCCAAGAATTCTTCCCCTTCTTTGGAGAAAGCTACCGTGCAGCTGATAGGTGCCGGAAAATATTTATTTACGGAGTTTAAAACACCTTCTTCAACGTGCTGACGCAGTCTGTCGCCAATGTCAACCTGTTTTCCTGTTAATGTAATGTTCATAATTTATTCCTTGCAAATTATTAATAAAAAAACATTTATTTTGAGTATTCAGATTAATACCTTTATCTGTTTATATCAAGCTTAATTTTATCTAAAAGTCAATAAAAACTTTTGTTTTTGCGCGAAAGAGAGGCGGAAAATGCAGAGTCAGAGTTTTTTTTGTTTTTTACGCAGGGAGGATGTAGGGATGTTCAGGCTTTCGCGGTATTTTGCAACGGTTCTGCGGGCGATTTTGATACTGTCGCGGGCCAAAATTTCTGCGATTTTATCGTCGGAAAGGATGTTATCGGGCGTTTCCTTGTCAATCAGATTTTTGATTTTGTGTTTGATGCTCAGGGACGAAACGGCATCTTCTCCGCTATAGTTAGTCATGGCTGTAGTGAAAAAGTATTTGAGCTCAAAAATTCCCAAGGGCGTATGTACATATTTGTTGGTTGTGACACGGCTGACTGTGCTCTCGTGCATTTCAACGGCTTCGGCGATTGTTTTCAGGGTCAGCGGTTTTAGGTGGTTTATGCCTTTTTCAAAGAAATCATACTGGGCTTTGACGATTTCTTCCGTTACCCGGAGAATGGTAACCGCCCGTTGGTGAAGGGATTTGAGCAAAAAACCGGCGTTGCCGAGCTGAGTTTTCAGGTATCTTTGAGTGTTTTTGTCTTTTCCTCCGATGCGGGTGATTTCGCCGATATACTGCCGGTTTATCAACAGGCGGGGCAGGGACATATTGTTCAATTCAACGGTGTATCCGCCTTTTTTGCTGCGGCGGACAAAAACATCGGGGATAATGTACTGGATTTGTGTTGTATGGTAATCCGCAGCCGGCTTGGGATTGACGGATTTTATGTCTTCAATCATCGAGAGCAGGTCTTCTTCGTTGATTTTGAGCAGCTTCAGGAGTTCTTTGTATTTTTTGTTGCCGAGCAAATCAAGGTGGTTGAGAAGTTTTTTCATCAGGCAGTCCAGGCGGTTTTTTTCTTCCAGTTGGACGGCAATGCATTCCGCCAGGTTTTGTGAAAATATTCCCGACGGTTCAAAAGTTTTGAGGGTGTTTAAGACTCTCCGGACATTCTGGACGGGGATTTTAAGGCGGGCAGCAATGTTTTCTGCCGAACCGCGGAAGTAACCGCCGTCGTCAAGATTTTCCATTAAGACGGCGGCGATGATTTTATCGCGGGCGGCGGTGAATTTTAAATTAATTTGTTCGTTGATCAGATCGTACAGAGATTTTTCCGATGACAGTTTTTGTTCGAAAAAGTCGTAGTCCGGGGATAAAGCATGGCCGGCGGTTTTGGATTGGGCATAGTCCTGCCAGCCGTAGTTTTCCGGTACGTCATATCCTTCCCGGTCGCTGCCGTAATCGTCGGCAAAGCTGTTGTCATAATCAATGTCCGGGCTGAACTCTTCCTCGTTTATCTGATTTTCCTGCGGCGGTGTTTCGTCATAGGCATCAATGTTTTTTTCATCGGGTTCGTATTCGCTTAAACGGGTATCTTCTCTTTCCAAGAAAGGGTTGGAGGCCAACTCGTTTTCAACGAGCGTGTTCAATTCAAGATTGGACATTTGCAGCAGGTTGATGGCCTGCCGCAGCTGGGGAGTCATTAACAGCGACTGCGATTGTTTTATTTCAAGTTTAGGCTCTAATGCCATGGCAGTCTGCTATGCTCCTTTTCAGATTAAACAGAAGAACATTACATTGTGAAATTGTCGCCGAGATAGACTTTGCGGACTTCTTTGCTGGCGACGATTTCTTCCGGGCTTCCTTCCATAAGAACCGAACCGCCGTGCAGAATATAAGCGCGGTCAATGATGTCCAGCGTTTCACGGACGTTGTGGTCGGTAATCAGCACGCCAAGGCCGCGGTTTTTCAACTGGGAAACCAGGGTTCTGATTTCACCGACGGCAATCGGGTCAATACCGGCGAGCGGTTCGTCGAGCAGGATGAAGTTTGGCTGGCTGGCCAGTGCCCGGGCAATTTCAAGACGGCGGCGCTCACCGCCGGACAGGGCTATTGCCGGAGATTTGCGAAGGTGGGCAATGGAAAATTCGGACAACAGCTGTTCCAGAAGATTTTCCCGTTCGCTGATGCTGTCAATGACAATTTCGAGGATGGCTTTGATGTTGTCTTCCACTGTCAATGAGCGGAAGATGGAAGCTTCTTGCGGAAGGTAACCGATACCCATGCGGGCGCGACGGTACATTGGCATATTGGTAATATCTTTGCCGTCAATGTGCACATCGCCGTAGTCCGGCGTGATTAAGCCGGTGACGCAATAAAAACAGGTTGTTTTTCCGGCGCCGTTCGGTCCGAGCAGGCCGACAGCTTCACCCCTTTTGACATTTAAAGAAACATTGCGGAGTACTGGCCGGTTTTTATATTTTTTACCGATGTTGAAAACTTCAAGCGTTGAGGTATGAGCGTTATTTTGCATTGTCGGACGATCCTTGCTGGGGTTGAACCGGTTTTGCCGGCTGAGGCTTTTCTTTTTCCTTTTCTTTTTCTTTAAATACGCCGGAAACGCGGCCTTTGCCATTATGTGAAAGCATACGGCTGATGCCTGTTTTCAGGTTTGTTTCGGCAAAGTCGCCTTTCAGGATGTTTCCGTCCTGGTTGATGACGACTTTATCATAAAGATGGACAAGAGATTTTTTGGGGAAGTAAATTCCACGGAGGGAAGTTGCCGTAGCCTGAGGGGTAACGATTTTGACATTGTCGTAAATCTCAACGCGTTCCATTTCAAGGTTGCCTTTGTCGTCTTTGGCAAAGTAACTGACCATACGGTCGGAATAAACTTTGTTTTCTTTATCGTCGGCCATGACATCGCCGGTGGCAACAGCCATTTGTTTCTCGGGGTAGTAAATGATTTTTTCTTTGGCGGTTATGGTTTCGCCTTTTTCTGTGACGATTTTTGCCGGGGTGCCGACAAGCGTTATTTCTTCTTTTTTCAAATCATAGTCCATGGTATTGCCGTAGGCTTTGCTGGTTGGTGATACGGCGCGGACATTCCCTTTGGCATGAAGGGTTTTAAACTCGGTTTTTCCCTTGGCGTTTTTCGTGTAAAACGCGGTCATTTCGTCGGCGTAAATTGTGTTGTCCTGCTTGTTGGCTACGGCATTGCCGATGGCGACGATTTTTTGGTCGTTCTGATGGACTTCGACTTTATTGTCCGCGTAAATATTTATTTCCGCAGCTGGCAGAGGGGAGTGCAGCAGCGGCAACAGGAGCAGACTAAGAAAAAATTTTTTCATCCTTCAATTCCTTAATGTTTTCAGTCATCAATAACAATATGCGTTTTTCCGGTGAAAATGATGAGGTTTTGATCATTGTAAAATTCTACGCCCTCGGCGCTTAGCGTTCCGAGGTCACCGTCTGCGGAAACCGGTGTGACCGAGGTTCCGATTCCGGTTTTAAAATCGTAAAGAAATTCGGTGGTTTTGGCAGTCATACCGTCACTGTAAAAAACGTCAACCTGTTGTTCCAGTTTCAATGTATTTTTATTTTGATCATAGTATCCCAGCGGCGATTTTATGTTATACCATGTGCCGTTGGCTGAGGGGATAATACCTTCCGGGTCGGTCAGTTTTATCAGTTTGGAGCCTGGGGAAGTTTCATCAATATTGCGGGCGAGGAAATTGTTGACTTTATTGTTGCGGTCGGTGATGTAAAAATCCGTATTTTCCATATGCAGCTTTTCCAGCTCGCCTTTTTTGGGCAGGGTGATGTCCAAAGAGATAGTGTCGTCAATTTGGCTGAGATTGGGGATGATAATCAGCATTCCCAGCAAAACGGCGGCAATACTGGGAAGCAGAAGCTTCATCATTTTGATGATATGAGTATGTTTGACGAGGGCATCTTCTTTGTTTTGTTGAGGGTGCCTGCCGGTATTGTTGAAATACGAATCGATATTTTTCTGACTGGCCAAGTCTTATGCTACTCCCAGTTTTAAACAGTCATGCAAGTGGATAATACCGACAGGACGTTTGTTGTCGATGACGAACAGCTGGGTAATCCCTTTGCCGGTATTGTTCATGATGTTTATGACTTCACCCAGCAAAATGTCTCCCGATATGGTTTTAGGATTGGGGGTCATAATGTCTTTGGCCATCATGTTCATGATGTTGTTTGACATATAACGGCGCAAGTCGCCGTCGGTGATAATCCCGACAAGTTCGCCCTTGTCATTGATGACGCCGACACAGCCCAGCATTTTGGAAGTCATGGTCAATAGCGTATCCTGCATGGGGGTGTTTTCCGCGACCAGAGGCATTTCGCCGCCTTTGTGCATGATGTCGGAAGCTTTTTGCAGAAAGGCTCCGAGTTTTCCGCCGGGGTGGCGCTGTTTGAAATCCGTTTGTGAAAATCCGCGGCGTTCAAGCAAGGCGATGGCTAAGATGTCGCCCAGGACGATTGTAGCTGTTGTCGAGGAAGTCGGCGCCAGACCCAAGGGGCAGGCTTCGCCGTCGTTGGGAAGTTCCAGCCAGATGTCGGCGGCTTTCCCCAAAGCGCTGTCTTTGTTTTTAGTCATACCGATAAGCGGGATGCCATAACGTTTGCAATAAAATAAAATGTCGGAAAGTTCTTTGGTTTCCCCTGAGTTTGAAATGGCAACAACACAGTCTTTTTTGGTAATCATACCGAGATCGCCATGACTGGCTTCCCCCGGATGCACGAAAAATGACGGTGTACCGGTAGACGCCAGCGTTGCGGCAATTTTGCTGCCGACGTGGCCTGATTTGCCCATACCGGTAATGATGACGCGTCCTTCGGTTTTCTGCATAATGTCCAAGGCTTTGGAGAGGCTGTCGTTGAGGTTGCCTTCCATCATGCGCAAGGCTTCAATTTCTTTATCTATCGTATGTTTTGCGGACAAGATATCCGGATTTTCATTGTCTGTCATCGTTATTCCTCAGGATAATAACATAAAGTATAGTTTTGAAAGTATTATTTTCTTCCGCATAAAGCAAGCATTTTTTTATTTATAAACGCGCAGGACATCTCCGGTGACGGTCCATTCCGTCCGATGATAAAAAGGAAGCAGGCTGATGGTGTTGTGTTCAAGGGTGACATTACCCATATAATCTCCCTGATATTGTCTGACCAGACGGGTAATCATATCGTCTATTTTCGGTGTTTGGCCAAAAGGAATTATCAATATTTTCTGTTCGGCCGAGGAAATGGAAACCTGTTCGGCGACGGTTTCGTTGGTTATTGCCAAATTATAAAGGCTCATCGGCGAAGCGGCGATGACGCCATAACTGCCGTTTGTTGTTGTGCAGGCGCCGAGTATTAAACAGGAAGCGAGGCAAACAGTTTTAATCATTGAAAAAGGTCTCCTTCAATCATCGGCGCCAGGCTGACGGCATCTCCGGTTACCGTAATTGTATTGCTGCCAAAAAAGAAAAACCACTGACCGGAATATTCGGCTTTGGCATTGACGAGGATATCGGCGTCATATTTTAACAGGGCGTTTTGCACGGCATTTTCCAGCGAGGGATAACCGTCGGGAAAGAGGAAGTATACCTTGCGGCTGTCCGAACCGACAACGCCGGTTTTAATTTTGGCTTTTTCCAGTTGTACGGTTGTCAGGTTGGTGATTTCGGGGGAAACGATGCCGAATTCGGCAAAACGGTGCTGGCTGCAGGCCGAGAGCAGCAAAAAGGAGGCGGTGATTGTTTTTTTGAGCAAATTATCTCTCCCGAAAAGCGGTTTTATAGACTCAAATGGACTCAAATCAGGCGACTCCGATGTTGCGACTCGGCTTCTCTGTCTGAATCTCAGACGGACTTTTAAATGAGTATGCGCGTAAAGCTTTAAAAGAAGGTTAAATTTTTTTAGACTCAAAAATGATTTTTTTGTAAAAAAGCTGTTGACTTAAAGGGAAAGAATAATTAGTATGCACTCAATCTTTTGAAACAGAAGTGTGAAAAGGAGAGAATAAAATTTGTTTAAATTAAGCCTCAGGCTTTGATTTTTATGAGTTTTTCCTGTTTCGCAAGGCAGTGATGCGTTGTGAATCGGGCTTTTTTGTTTAATTTAATAAAATTTAATTAAGGAAATTAGTGATGCCTACAATTAATCAGTTAATTCGTAAATCACGAACACCCAAAGTAAAGAGAAACAAAGTTCCGGCTTTGAAAGCGTGTCCACAGAAACGCGGTGTTTGTACAAGGGTTTATACAACTACCCCGAAAAAACCGAACTCCGCTTTGCGTAAAGTGGCTCGTATTCGTCTTACAAACGGCTTTGAAGTAATCAGCTATATCCCTGGTGAAGGTCATAACTTACAAGAACACTCAGTGGTGCTGATTAGAGGCGGCCGTGTAAAGGACTTGCCAGGTGTTCGCTATCATATCATTCGTGGTACCTTGGATACTCAAGGTGTTTCTAAACGTCGTCAACGTCGTTCTCTGTACGGCGCAAAGAGACCTAAGTAAGGAGTAATGAAAGATGTCACGTCGTCATACTGCAGAAAAAAGAATCGTACTGCCCGACGCTAAATATCATAACGTCGTCGTTACGAAATTTATTAACAATGTTATGGAGCATGGTAAAAAAGCCGTTGCCGAAAAAATCGTTTATTCGGCTTTTGATATTATTGCCCAGAAATCAAAACAGGATGCTTTGAGCGTCTTTAACGAAGCTATTGAAAATGTTAAGCCGATGGTTGAAGTTCGTTCCCGTCGTGTCGGCGGCGCAACCTACCAGGTTCCGTCAGAAGTCAGAGCTGAACGCCGTCAGGCTTTGGCAATCCGCTGGATTGTCGGTGCCGCCCACAAGCGTTCGGAAACAACAATGACCGAAAGACTTGCCAACGAATTGTTGGATGCTTATGCCAATAAGGGTTCCGCCGTTAAAAAGCGTGAAGATACCCATAAGATGGCTGAAGCTAACAAAGCTTTCTCTCACTTCAAGTTCTAACGGTAACACAGGGAAAATACAATGGCTCGTACACATAAATTGGAAATGTATAGAAACATCGGTATTATGGCGCACATTGATGCCGGTAAAACAACGACTACCGAACGTATTTTGTACTATACCGGTGTTAACCACAAAATCGGTGAAACGCACGAAGGTGCCGCTACCATGGACTGGATGGAGCAGGAACAGGAACGTGGTATTACCATTACTTCCGCTGCGACGACCTGTTTTTGGAAGGGACACAGAATTAACATCATTGATACGCCGGGACACGTTGACTTCACGGTTGAAGTTGAACGTTCTTTGCGTGTTCTTGACGGTGCTATCACTGTTTTTGATTCAGTTGCCGGTGTTGAACCGCAGTCTGAAACCGTTTGGCGTCAGGCTGACAAATATGGTGTTCCTCGTATTTGCTTCTGCAATAAAATGGACCGTATCGGCGCCAATTTCTACCGTTGTCTGGATATGATTGTTGACCGTCTGGGCGCCCGCCCGATGGCTCTGCAACTGCCAATCGGTGCGGAAGCCGAATTCCGCGGCGTTGTTGATTTGCTGAACATGAACGCAATCATTTATACCGGTGATACGGCTGATTCTCCGATTGAGATTCAGGAAATTCCGGCTGATTTGAAAGAAAAGGCTGAACAGTATCGTCATGAACTGGTTGAAATGGCTGTTGAAGAAGATGAAGATGCCATGAACGATTATCTGGAAGGCAACGAAGTTTCTGTTGAAACTTTGAAGAAATGTATCCGCAAAGGTACTTTGGCTCAGGATTTTGTGCCGGTATTCTGCGGTACGGCTTTCAAAAACAAAGGTGTTCAGCCTTTGTTGGATGCCGTTATTGATTTCTTGCCGTCTCCGGTTGATATTGCTTCCATTGTCGGCGTTAATCCGAATACGGACAAAGAAGAAGTCAGACATCCGGCTGATGATCAGCCTTTGGCTGCTTTGGCGTTCAAAATCATGAACGACCCGTTTGTCGGTTCTTTGACGTTTACGCGTATTTATTCCGGTACAATGATGGCAGGTTCCTATGTCTATAACTCTGTTAAAGACAAGAAGGAGCGTGTTGGCCGTATGTTGTTGATGCATGCCAATAAACGTGAAGATTTGAAAGAAGCCAATGCCGGCGATATCGTTGCTTTGGCTGGTTTGAAAGATACGACAACCGGTGATACTCTGTGCGATCAGGCTCATCCGATTGTTCTTGAGAACATGATTTTCCCTGATCCGGTTATTGAGCTGGCCGTTGAACCGAAGACAAAAGCAGACGTTGAAAAGATGGGGTTGGCTCTGTCCCGTTTGGCGATGGAAGATCCGTCATTCAAGGTTTCTTCCGATCCGGATTCCGGGCAGACCATTATTAAAGGTATGGGCGAACTTCACCTGGAAATCATTGTTGACCGTTTGAAACGTGAATTCAAGGTTGAATGTAATGTCGGCGAACCGCAGGTTGCTTACCGTGAAACGATTACTGCTCCTTGTGATATTGAATATACGCACAAGAAACAGTCCGGTGGTGCCGGTCAGTTTGCTAAGGTTAAAATCAAGTTTGAGCCGATTGAAGGTTACAATGGCTTTGAATTTGAAAATACCGTTGTCGGCGGTAACGTTCCGAAAGAATATGTGCCGGGTGTTGAAAAAGGTTTGCGTTCCGCTATGGATGCCGGTATTATTGCCGGATATCCGGTAACCGGTGTTAAATGCAACCTGTACGATGGTGCTTATCACGAAGTCGACTCCAATGTTATGTGTTTTGAAATTGCTGCGCGCGCTGCTTTCCGTGAAGGTATGCGTCAGGCAAATCCGAAGCTGTTGGAACCGATTATGAAGGTTGAAGTGGTCACTCCGGAAGAATATATGGGCGATATTATCGGCGATTTGAACTCCCGCCGCGGCTTGGTCAGCGGTATGGATCAGCGTGCCAACGCCCGTGTTATTGACGCCAGCGTACCTTTGGCCAATATGTTCGGCTATGTTAATACTTTGCGCTCTCTGTCTCAGGGGCGTGCTCAGTTTACAATGGTCTTTGATCATTATGCCGAAGTACCGAAGGATGTGGCTGATAAGGTGAAGGCCAAAAACGCATAAGATTTTGTTTTATAGGGCATCCAGAGAGATTTTGTGCAGGCTCGAAAAATTCATGTACTTCTGTGTACTCTAAAATTTTTCTCGCTTTCAAAATCACTCTGCCTGCTCCTCTAAAACGAAAATCTGTTTATTTTATTTATTTTTTTATTTAATTTATTTGGAGTAAATCTAAATGGCAAAAGAGAAATTTGAGCGTAGCAAGCCGCACTGCAATATCGGCACGATAGGTCACGTAGACCACGGTAAGA
>UQAB01000020.1 GCA_900538765.1 uncultured Azospirillum sp.
TGCTCCTCAATTTGGATATCAGCGCCGTCCCTCCTTTTAGAAAAATAGCGAAAACTTGCGCAAAAAGTAGGGGGAACGAGGGGAGGAACGGTGTTGTTCCAACATCTTAGCATTTAGTTTCAGGTTTGTTTGAGTGTTTGTCAAACATGTAATAAAAAAGTCTGAACCTTTTGAGTTCAGACTTTTTTATGGTTTCTTTAGCTCTAGTCTAAAAGAGAACCGAGTGATAAAACAGGTCTTGTTCCGCTTAACTGCGTGTTAAAGTTCCATGCTTCAGCTTTGGAATGTTCCCTCCAAAACCATGAAGCCCGTTCGCTTTGACACAGTCCTAAACCGATAAGTGTTTGGTTAATCTCTTTCATATTATCGGCAATCATCTCTTGGCTAAAAAGTGTTGGCTTTCCGTCTTTGAGATAAAGAAGCCCAATGACGTTACTTTCTCTTCCGTCTTCTCGGGGAAGAACTGAAGTAAACGGTTCTAGCAACATTCTTTCTCCGTTTTTCAGGATGATGTGTTTGGGTTTTACTCCAGCCTGAATTTCGTTGGATGCAATACCATTTTCCCACTCTACGCTTAATACTAATTTCTTTGTTTCCATAATTGTAGTTTTTTTTATTGTTCATAATTATATTCTTTTTACATTTATATAATACCATATATTCATTGCTGTAACAAATAAAAAAATATGAAACTTTTGTAACATCGAAAGGGATTAGGATGAACGTAATTGGTATGGTCAGGTATTCTGTTGATGCTGCTTTTGCTAAAGATCATCCGGATAAATGTTTTAAGTTATGGGAAGAACCTTATTTTACAGAGCGCCTGGCGATGTTTAAAGCTATAACTCTGAGAAGCTTTGCCCAACAGACAAATAAGAGTTTTGTTTTGCTGGTATATCATTCTGTGAATATGCCTGATGATAAGAAAGCTATTTTTATGAATTTGGCTAAAGAATTTTCTTTTATGCACAATGTTTTTATTTCCGGAGCCAAGATGGAAATTCCGGATGATTTGCGGCAACGGCGCCTCTTGACTTTCAGGATTGATAATGATGACGGCGTGCCGACTGATTTTATTGACAAGCTGATGACTATTTATCGGCAAGAGGGGGAGTTTTATGATAATGTCGCTTTGACAATTCCCAGAATTCGCAAGATAGCCCATATTTCTGCCGATAAGTATCAGACGGATCATTCTATTTTTGCTGCTAATGCCATTGGTTTGGCTTATCTGTCAACAGATGGTGAAAATATTATGAATTGCGGCAATCATCGTTTGGTTCCGTATCATTACCGGACTTTGTTTTTGGAAGGAACCGGCGGTTTGCAGGTTATTCACGGCACAAATGTCGCCAACGGGTTTAAAAAAGTTTATGATAAAAAATCCGTCATGGAGATTCTCAGCGAAAAGGAGATGAGAGATTTGCTGACTTTAGAGGGGTATCCGGATATGGATATTGATGAAATTCCGATTTTGCCACAGCCTTATTAAGCGTGTTTTGTTTAATATTTGACAAGTTTCTGCAAATGTTTGTTTGAAAATGTTTTATTCTTTTTTTAAGGGGTGGCAGAGTATCCTTATGGCAGGTTATGTTTTATTCCGGGGATATCATTATGAAAAATGATAATGAGACATATGATGTCGCAGAAGAACAAGAAATTGCCGCGATTGTTTACAATAAGGAAGAATATGCAGCAATGGGCCGCGGGGATGGTGTTTTAGAAGTTTCGTTGTCGGCGCAGGCTAAGAGCGATGAGGCACGCAGGAAGTATGCCATAAGTTTTTTGGAGAAGCTGGAGCGGAAGTTATCGGAATTGTCAAATCAGGAGATTGCCAATCTTCTGAGGGCTTTGATTGCCTCGGGGCTGCCGGTGGAAACGGAAGAGGAACTTGAATTCTGGTTGAAAAAGCTGGAAAGGGAGAGCTTACATCGGATTGCGGTGTATTTTATTGCGCGCAACGAGGGGCTGGATAAACCCGGCAGCTTAAAAATGCCGTCAAATCACAAGAAAAAACTGCTAAAGAATATAAAAGATTTTACTTCGGAAGATATCGAGGCATTTGCAGCCATGATGACTTCGGTTAATAAAATTTTCGAGAAACGGGAACCGGCAAATAAAAACGGCGAGGAATATAAAAAATTTTTAGAACGTAAAAAGTTTTTCAAACGCGTTGAGAAATTACTGAAACAAGATGTTCAGGAAAAGAAAAAAGAAGAACGGCAGTTACAACAGGCGCGTCAGAATAAAAGAAACGAAGAAAAGCCGGATTATCTGGGATTGTTGAAGGACAAAATGTTGCGAGAAGGAGTTGTGCAGGGCGGCAATTACTGGGGAAGCGTTATAGATGATTTTAATCATGCTGAAAATAAGGGAGAATTTGTCAGTTTGTGGCAGAAGGACGAAATGCGGCAGATGGCTTTGGATTACCCCGGGAAGGAACTTCAGGAGCAGATACAAAAACTTCGCGGGATTGAAAATTTGGAGAAGCAGGTGAAAGAAACATCTGCCGAAACGAGAGGGAAGCAGAAGTCTCAACAGGCAGACGGACAGCAGAATGCAGCAGCGCAGCAAGCGGCACAGGCTCAGGCTTCAGCAGGGCGCTAGCTGCATTTGAGAGCGGCAAATCTTGCAATTTGACAAAATGATTTGCCTGTGTTAGGGTATAACTGTTTTAATTATCATTTTGTTTTACTAAATATTTTATATAATTATGGGAAGAAATATAAGAAGCCGTATTGTCAGACCGACAATTTCTTACAGTTGTGAAAAGCTGAAAGGCCTGAAAGCTAAAAAGAGTGATGATGATACAGTTGCGCCTTTATCTTACGGCGAGCGTATTGATCAATTTGTCAGCAGTCCGCAGTTTGCACTTTATTGTCAAAAACAAAATGTGCAGGATGGCGAAGTTATTCAAATTGCCGTTCCTGCTGATTTGGCTGATGCTGTGACGCTGGTTTGCGATGACGCGGAAGAACCGATTGTTGTTGAGGGGATAAAAGTTATTCGCAGCCGGGATTATCAGCGTAAACAATTTTATGTTTGCGACACGCCTTTCTGGCTGGCTCAGGAGTGGCAAAAACGGGCAAAACGTTTGCTCTTTTCGCGAACTTACGTTGTGCAGGGCGAGCAAGCTTCCTTGCTGTTGGACAACAATGACTGGCAGGATGAAAACAAAGTCAGCCGGGCATTCAGTGTTCTATGGCAGCATTGGGACTGTACAGTGCCTTTGGGCAGACAACTGCTGTGCAAGACGGTTGAACTGACAAGCGGGCGTTTATGCAGTTTGGCTTTCAGTGTGTCGGCAGGCTTGGAAAAGAGGTTGATTTGCGACATTAATAACGGGGCTGTTTTATTGGCTGATGTTGCGGATATTAAAGCCGAAAAAGTGGTTTTGCTGAGTGGCGGTTCTTTATGGACGAGTTTTGTGCGGCTCTATATTGACAGTCAAAAACCGCTGCGGTTATCTTGTTATGCAAAGAAGATAATTCGCCGCTAAAATCGGATAAGGGAATGAAATCTGGAGATTTCGTTCCCTTTTTTGTATCCGGAGATTGTTGCAGTTTTGTTAAATTTGGAACGGCAGTCTAATAAATATTGACCCAAATGGTTTAAAATGCTATTCTGTAAAAGATAAAATATAATTATAAACAATTAAATACATACAATTATGGCAGCAATAGATTTGACTTTCGGTACACAGCTTTCAATCGATTACGGAACAAAGAGAGGTACGGGAAAAAGAACTTCTAACAGAAGCACTGACAAAATTGCGAAATTTATCCGTTCTTATGAATTGGGAATGTTTTGCGATTTTAATGTCCTTCCCGAAACCGGTTCTTTAATTCAGATTGCAGTATCCCGAGAGAACGGAGCATATCCAATCGACAAAGACGGAAATTATATCTGTGATTTCTTGATTAACCGAGACGGCGAGGGGGATAAAAATTTCAAAGCAAAGAGATTTATTACCAAGCCGAGTATTGGCGAAAAAGAAATTTTCCATGCGGAAACTTATTTTGTTTGGAAAACGCAGACCGGACGCTGGGCGGCTTTCAGAGTTTTGAACGATGAAGACCAGCTTTCCAGAAACAAAGTTGCGGCAGCGGTTGAGGCTTATGCGGATTTGAAAGGCTATACAGTTATTTCAAAACCCGTAGTTGTTGAAAACGGTGCGGCAAAATATTGGAAGACCGTATGTACTGATGGGGATGCAAAGAGAGAAATTTTTGTTAACTTTGACAACGGCAAGATGAGTGATTGTCCGTTCGGAAGCTTTGAAACTCAGGTTAAAAATGTTCCCGAGTACGGCATCTTGAAGACAAAATTCAATTTCTTCCGTTATCTTGGAAGCGGTATTTTTTCTCGCAATTAAAAAAAGAAAGGTGTCGGTTGTAATAACCGGCCCCTTTTTGTTTTTAAATTTTAGCCTTAGGGATATATATTAATATTTGACAAAATGTCGAAAATATGCTATTCAAGATATGTGTTAAGTATTTTTATGTTAAATTTTTTAAATATTATAATTATGAGTATGAATAATGATTTTTACGGAAACGTACCTGAAATCGATATGGTATCTCCGGCAGAAGTACAGGCTAAGTCAAAAAACTATTATCCCAAAGCGCCGTGTTTTGAGAAAAAAGTCACCAAGCTGTTAGACTCCGAGTTTAATATGCAGGCTTTTGCCGAAACGCGGAAATTGCGGGAAGGGCAGTTGTTTCAGTTGCAGAATCCGAGTGAGAAAAATGTTTATGTCGTGGATTTGGGATATGATTTTTCAAAACGCAAGCCCAATATGATAGATGATATTTTTGTTGCGCTCGGCGATGAAAGCGGCTGTTTCAATTATGTGGCGACTTATCAGGAATCAAAGAACAGCGGTTCTTATCAACGTTTTGCCAAAAGGGTTCTCGAATCGCGGACTTATATGATTGTCCGGCGGGGAAAATCATATGCGGCGGAACAGCTCTTGGGAAACCGCGAGTGGCTGAAGCTTGACAAATGTACGCAGGCGGTTGACAAGATTGTGAAATTTCATAACAGCCATGTGTTGGATAAAGCTTTGCGTTTGAAGCCTTTGACCGAGATGGGAATGTTTGAATGTATTCTGCATTTGGACAAAGGAATGAATCCGCATTTGAAAGCCGTGAGAATTCAGACTTATGTTGATGCCAAAGGTGTTAAGGCGCATTTTGCTATTTCGATGAATTCCGGCAAAATGTGGGTGTTGAATGACAAGCAGCTGGAGGCGGTTGCCGATGTTTCCAGAAAAAATTGTATCATGACGAATTTTATCATGATTAAGAAGACGGACAGTAACGGGAATTATACCGTTGTTGCCTGAGAAAAGAAGCGCGAAAAATTTCGCGCTTCTTTTTTTGCGCTTTAAGGGCGGGGATTTGGGCGAAAATGAAAAAAAATTGTTTTCTTATGTGTTTTCTTATTGAAAATTTAAACAATATTGCTTAAGTTAACTTCTGTATTAGTTGTTTTGCAATTAAGAATGATAAAAACCATATGGAGATAATAATATGAAAAAACTTTTGAGTTTGTTCTGTGCAATTGCATTTATGGCAGGTTGTTCTGCTTTTGATTCTAACGGCGGCCTGTTCGGCGGCAGCGAATGCGAGTCCAGAGAAGCCCGTGACTTCATGTCCAATGCCGAAGACAGAGTATTCTTTGCTTATGACAGCTCTTCCTTGTCCAACAATGCCGTTGAAGCTTTGCAGACACAGGTTAAATGGCTGAAGAAGAATGACAAAGTTGATGTCATCGTTCAGGGTTACTGCGATGAAAGAGGTACAAGAGAATACAACTTGGCTTTGGGTGAACGCCGCGCCAATGCTGTTAAGCAGTACCTGATTTCCCAGGGCATTTCTGCCAACAGAATTTCTACCATTTCTTATGGTAAAGAAAGACCGGCCGTACTGGGCAGCAACGAAGCCGCTTGGGCTCAGAACCGTCGTGCTATCACTGTTGTTAAAGCTAACTAATTTTAGCGGCAGAGCATGAATTGAGAGCGCATTTCCTAAGGGAAGTGCGCTTTTTTTTACGATGTAGACAGATGGAAGTTTGTGCTTGTGTCCATGATTCTTTTGCTTTAATCTAAGGCATAATTAACGGTTATCAGAAGAGGTTGGTTATGAATAAGTTGAAAATTTCGGCATTGGCTTTGATTGTTGCGGCATGGGGAATGCCGGTTCAGGCGCAGACGGTGCAGTCTTTGAGCCGTGAGGTGGATGAAATGCGTGAGGAACTGCAGATTTTGCAGCGCAAGATTTATCGAGAAACGTCTTCCAATGATATACCGACGGCGACATCTTCCAGTGTTCAGGTGCGTTTAAGCCAGTTTGAAGAACAGGTTCGCGACTTGGTCGGCCGGATGGATGAGTTTGATTATAAGCTTAAGCAGATTGACGAGCGTTTTAAAGTTATGAATCAGGATATTGACGTTCGTTTTAAAATGCTGGAAGGAAAACCGATTAATAACACCGGATTGGGCACGTCCGCGCCAACGGCGAAGAAGTATGATGCGCCGGTTGCCAAAGGTGCGCCGAAGGCAATTGCCGGAGAAAGCGTAAGCGGTGAAGAACTGGCGCCGCTGGTTTTGCCTAAAAAAACGGAGGCAGCGAAGCCGACAGTTTCCAAGCAGGGCGTTAAGGAGATTTATCAGCAGGGGCTGGATAATTTTAACGCTTCCAAATATGGGGAAGCCGAAAAGAAGTTTAATCAGGTTTTGAAAGATTATCCGAAAGATGCGTTGGCCGGAAACGCGCAGTACTGGCTGGGCGAAGTGTTTTATGCCCGGGCGGAGTATCCTAAGGCGGCCGTTGCTTTCGGCAAGGCTTACAAAAATTACAAGGACGGCAACAAAGGCGCCGACAGCATTTACAAGTTGGGCATGACTATGCAAAAAATGAATAAAAACGCAGAGGCCTGCGCCGCATATAAGAGCTTGCCGACTGAATTTCCGAAAGCTGAAAAAGCTGTTAAAGATAAGGCTGCGGCCGCAGCCAAGAAGCTGAAGTGTAAATAAAGCGTTTTTATGCGGTCTTTTTTCGACAAATATCCGGTTGCGGACAAGGTTATTGCAGCGGGTGTGTCCGGTGGGGCAGACTCGCTGGCTTTGGTTCTGCGCCTGAAAGAATGGGGCGATGCCAACGGTAAGAAGATTGTAGCACTGACGGTTGACCACGGCCTGCGTTCCGAAGCGGCGGCGGAGGCGGCTTATGTTGCCGAAGTGATGCAGCGTTTTGGAATCGAACATCATATTTTGCGCTGGGAGGGAAAAAAGCCGGTTCATGGGATTGAAGAAGCGGCGCGGAAAGCGCGTTATGATTTGATTGCCGCCTGGTGCCGGGGAGCCGGCGTGCGGGTTCTGGCAACGGGGCATCATCGCCGTGACCAGGCCGAAACTTTTTTGCTGCGTCTTATCCGCGGCAGCGGCGTCAGCGGGTTGAGCGGAATTTTGCCGGTGAGCGAGCGTTTGGGGCTGATGATTATCCGTCCGCAGCTGTTTGACGCGCCTGATGATTTGAAGGCTTATCTGGAGCAGTGCGGCGTTGCCTGGGTTGAGGATCCGTCAAACCGGAACGAGGATTTTCTGCGGGTGAAAATCAGAAATTATCTTCCCGTTTTGTCGGCGGAGCTGGGGTTGACGGAAGAGCGTCTGGCGGCGACGGCCGGCATTTTGGAAAAAACGCGTTCGTTTCTGGACTGCGAAGTAGCGAAGTTTGTTAAAAATCATTGCCGTTTTTGGGAAAAATGCGGTTGTTCGTTTGCCGAAAGCGTGTTTTTGACGCTTCATGAAGAATTGCAATACCGGGTTTTGACGCAGCTTTTCAGACAAGTCGGGGAAAAGGTTTATGCGCCTGAGGCCGGAGAAGTTTTGCGGGTGGCCGGATTGGTCCGCAGCGGCAGCTTTAAAGGCTGTACGCTGGGGGGATGTGCGGTTATTTTGCGTTACGGCAGGCTTTGGATTGTCCGGGAGGGCAGAAAAGCCCGGAAAATCAGTCGCCGGGAGTGGGATGATTATGTGGCGGCTCATCCGCAATACGGGCGTTTGAGGCTGCCTTATAAGCTGAAATGTCTGTTGGTCGGAGAAGAATGCGGAAATCGGGCTTGAGTTTTACGGGGATTGCCCCTATATATAGGAAGAAGTAATTATTTTTTTGAAGGAATCGTCATGCAGCAGTCAAAGGTGATGTACTGGATAGCCGCAGCGTTGTTGCTGTTTGTGCTGGTTGGTGGAATGGGCGCCGGAAACCCGAAAGGGAACGGCGAAAC
Source organism: uncultured Azospirillum sp. (assembly GCA_900538765.1). Lineage (GTDB taxonomy): Bacteria > Pseudomonadota > Alphaproteobacteria > RF32 > CAG-239 > HGM16780. The sequence continues at coordinate 8,290 of UQAB01000020.1, forward strand.
ATTGGCCTTTTCCGATTTTATGAATATGGCGGAAACGCAAAAGGTAAGCGAGGTTTTGATTGAGGGCGCCGATATTACCGGGACGCTGACGGACGGTAAAAAATTCTATACCTATTCGCCTTATGATCCGTCAATGGTCGAAACGCTGCGCAAAAACGGCGTGAAGGTGGAGGCGCGTCCGGAAGACACTTCTTCTTCGACATTCTGGGGTGTTGTCGTTTCCTGGTTTCCGATGATTTTGCTTATCGGCGTGTGGATTTATTTTATGCGCCAGGCTAACTCCGGCAACAACAAGGCGATGAGTTTCGGAAAATCCCGCGCCAGGTTGATTGAAAACAATAAGAAGGTTACTTTTGCCGATGTGGCCGGGTGTGACGAATCCAAACAGGAGTTGGAAGAAGTTATTGACTTTTTGAAAGACCCGTCAAAATTTCAGCGTTTGGGCGGAAAAATTCCGAAGGGCGTGTTGCTGGTCGGCCCTCCGGGAACAGGTAAAACGCTGCTGGCCAAGGCGGTTGCCGGCGAAGCTGACGTCCCTTTCTTTTCCATTTCCGGTTCGGATTTTGTGGAGATGTTTGTCGGCGTCGGTGCATCGCGTGTCAGAGATATGTTTGCTCAGGCCAAGAAAAATTCGCCGTGCATTTTGTTTATTGACGAGATTGATGCCGTCGGCCGCCATCGTGGTGCCGGTTTGGGCGGCGGCAATGATGAACGTGAGCAGACATTGAACCAGCTGTTGGTGGAGATGGATGGTTTTGATGCCAATGAAAACGTTATTCTTATTGCGGCAACCAACCGTCCCGACGTTCTTGATCCGGCTTTGTTGCGTCCGGGGCGTTTTGACCGCCAGGTGACGGTATCCAATCCGGACATTAAAGGACGCGAGGAAATCTTAAAGGTTCATGTTAAAAAAGTTCCGCTGGCTAAGGATGTCAATTTGTCGGTTATTGCCCGCGGTACGCCCGGCTTTTCCGGTGCAGATTTAGCCAATCTGGTTAATGAAGCCGCGCTGCTGGCTGCCCGTAAAAACAAGCGCAAAGTTACGTCAAAAGATTTTGACGAGGCAAAAGACAAAGTGCTGATGGGCAATGAGCGCAAATCCATGGCGATGGATGAAAAGGAAAAAACGCTGACTGCTTATCATGAGGCGGGGCATGCAATTTGCGGTTTGTTTACCGACGGTGCCGACCCGATTCACAAAGCGACGATTATTCCGCGTGGGCGGGCTTTGGGCATGGTGCAGTATTTGCCGGAGAAAGACCGTTATTCCTTTACCCGTCAGCAAATGCTGGCCCGGCTGGTTTCGGTTATGGGCGGCCGTGCAGCCGAAGAAATTAAGTTCGGCCATGATGAGGTGACGTCGGGCGCGTCTTCCGACATTGCTGCGGCGACGAATCTGGCGCGTTCAATGGTGACGGAATGGGGAATGAGCGATACGCTCGGCCCGGTTTTGTATGCTGAAAATTCCGGTGAGGTTTTTCTCGGCAAATCAGTGACACAGAACAAGAATATGAGCGAGGAAACCGCCCGTCTGGTTGATACTGAAATCAAGCGTCTGGTAACGGAAGGCCATGACAAGGCTGTCACCCTGCTTAAGGAAAAAAGCAAGGAATGGGAGCTGTTGGCACAGGCTTTGATGGAATATGAAACCCTGACCGGGGAAGATATTCAGGCTGTTATCAAAGGCGAAAAAATCGACGTGAACAAAGAAGCGCCGGTGCCGGAAGAAAAACGGACCAAGTCTTCTGTTCCCGAGGTGTAGAAAATGAAAAAGCAGTTCTTAAACGAACTGCTTTTTTGATGTAAGGATGAAAAATTAAAAAGCCAGCACCGGGCGAACATTGAAGTTGAGGCTCTTACCGTAGTTATGCAGGTAGTCATAAGCGTAGCACCAATACCACACGTAGTAGCTATTTCCCTCGGACGACGACCAGTTCCAGTGATCGTCGTTTGATTTTGTTGGTAACGATTCGCCGCCGGCTTTTGACAAGCCGGAATTTATTGCGGAATAGTTGTTGATCATTGAACGAGCGACTCCCCCTGCAGGCAAACACCATTTTCCTTTAGTCGCAGGGACAGAACTTGGCGCATAATTCACAGCAGCCCATGCCGCCGGATATTTGTTTGCACTACCAAACTTGATAATTTTCTGTGTATTTCCGCAACTGTCAAAATCCTGTTCTGCGGCTGAAGAACTGCTATAATTCGGTAAGTCCGGAATATCTGTACCATAACCACCCCATTCCATACTTCCCAAATCTTTCAAGGCCAGAGCCTGACCGCAATTATCGCTGCCGATATAGACAACAACCCCAATCGGCGTCTTACCGCTGACCTTATCTGTTGTGCAAGTTCCGTCACTGTTCAATATCTGCCCGATAGTGCAGTTTTTGGCATAGCCGGTACATTCACCGAGAACTGTTTTTTCTTCTTCGGGTGCAGGGCAATACCAGCCGTTGCCAAAAGGACACTTCAAGCAGCCGCCTTTGTTGGTCGTTTCTTTATAACCAAGTTCGGCACAGCTTTGAGCCGGCGAACATTGCGCATAAGTTATACTTGGAATTAGGAACAAACTTGTTCCTATCAGTAAAAATTTAAGTTTCATCATCAAGCTCCTTTGTTTTGGTTAAAACAAACTCCCCTGTGTTAACAAAACAAAGGAGAGTGGAGCCGAAAAACTGTCTCAATACAGTTGCTCTTATTCAATGTATTCAGAGTCACTCCACTCCAAGAGTGGATGCTTTCATTGAGAGGTGTTTTCGACACCACAGACAGAACGCCTGTCTGCACTTTTTAGTGTAACGAAGAGGTCTGAAAATGTAAAGAGGATTTTTTTGAAGTGGAGGGCAGTATGAAATATTGTGACACAAGGTTTGAGTGGACAGGCGGAGTTTGGGGTTGCGTTTTGCAGGTTTTTGTTTACAATCAACACATAGGTTTAATTTCTGGAGATTTGAAATATGGGAAACAAACTTTTTGGGACAGACGGTGTACGCGGCGTGGCCAACCAATATCCGATGACGATTAAATTTGCCATGAATTTGGCTCAGGCTTGCGCGGTTTTAGTTTGCAAGGACAAAAAGAAAGTGGCTATTGCCAAAGATACCCGTATCTCCGGAGATATGCTGGAGGCAGCGTTGACTGCCGGTTTTACGGCTCAGGGCGTTGACGTTTTGAAGCTCGGCATTTTGCCGACGCCGGCATTGACAACGGTGACCGACAGTTTGGGTGTGGACATGGCCGTGATGATTACGGCGTCGCATAACCCTTTTCACGATAACGGCATTAAATTAATTGATGCCAAGGGAAACAAATTTTCAGACAAAGTGACGGCAGAAGTTGAAGATTTGATTATGAAAGGCGAATTTTCCGGTAATCCTGACACTATCGGCCGGGTTTTGCAAAATGACGAGGCGTTGGACTGTTATCTGGCACTGGTCAAGTCAATTTGCAATGGTGCGGAACAGCCGCTTAAAGGTCTGAAAATGGTTGTTGACTGTGCGAACGGCGCTTTTTCAAAAATTATGCCGCAGCTGTTTATGAGTCTTGGTGCCGGGGTTATTTCACTGGCGCATGAGCCGAACGGGTATAACATTAATAAAGACTGCGGTTCGCAGCATGTGGAAAAGATGCTGGAAACCGTCAGGGGGGCACATGCGCATATCGGCATTGCCTGTGACGGTGACGGTGACCGTATTATTGTTTGCGATGAAAACGGCAGTAAAATTCCCAGCGAGCAGCTGATAGCCTTTTTGGCGCGTTATATGAAAGAAAACGGCATGCTTAAGGGGCGGCCGGTTGTTTCCACCATCCTTTCTAACACCGGGCTGGACAGTTTTGTGGCCGGTTTGGGCGTGGATTATTATGCGACCAAGGTCGGCGAGCGCTATATCATTGAAAAAATGCAGGAAACCGGCGGCGCGGTCGGCGGTGAGGAATCTGGGCATATTGTTCTCGGCGATTACTCCAAGACCGGGGACGCATTGGTTGTTGGGCTGTTTTTGTGTTTGGGTCTGGTTAAAAGCGGCAAGAAGATGAGTGCGTTATTCCCGGTTTTTGCATTTGACCCGTTTGTTTTTGAAAATATTCGTTTCAGCAATAATGAAGCTGTTCGGGAGGTTGTGGCCGATGAACAGGTTAAGACTGTGGTCGAAAAAGCGAAAAAGGCAATTGAAGGGCAGGGACGGGTTGTTTTCAGACCGTCGGGAACAGAGCCTTTGGTCAGAATTTGGGTCGGCGGCAAGAATGAGGCTCAAGTTCAAGCGCTGAGCGCAGAAATCATTAACACGGTTTTGAGTGTCAAGAAACAGTAGTCAGGGTTTAATATATTGTTAATTTTTTGTTTACTTTGATACGATATGCTGTATCTTGTGAAAAATACTGACAATATTTAAGGAGTTCGGTATGAATAACATTCTCAAAGAAAATTATGACTGGTCCAAATATAAGGCTTCTCCGGCAGTGCGGCGCGGAGATATGTCGATGATTGCAGCGACGGTGATTAAGAGCGGCAATCTGGTGTCAACGCCAAACCGTCAGCGTTTTGTCTGGCCGAGAGGGCTGGAAGAAAGCGGCAGCCGGGTTTTGACCCGCCGGGTTTGGGGACGCGAAAAATAGTAAAAGTTCGTATAGCACGTTATCTAGAGCGATTTTCCCCCGGTCAGAGAAATGCTCATTTACTACTATGTAAACTCCGCTTTTTCTGCCGTTAAAATCACTCTATCTAACGCATTCTCCAAACTTTTACAGCGGCTAAGGGGAAAGTTTTGAGTGTGTTATCGGTTTACTGTTGAAAGGTTCTGATGTTCAGAGGTTTGGCAGCGTTGTTCAAAAGCGGGTTAATTCTTAATCCTATGGTTTTGTCGGGGATTGCTTTTGGTATTTTTATGGCCGCAGCGGTGGATATGGCCAAGGTGTTTGCTTTGTATAAAGACTGGCATTTTTATCTGTTGGCGGCAGTGTGGGCGGTTTTATACAATTTCGGATTTCAGAAGCGTTATCATGACGGCGGCGAGGGGCTGGATTATTTGACTATGCTGCAAAATGCACTGGGCTCCGCCGCGATGTTTTTGATTTCAGTTTTTTGCGCTGCGTCTTTTGTTTTCTTTATCTTTTTTTGATGAAAGAAGAAGTTTTATTGGAAAGAAATAAATGGATTTTTTGGTTAATTTTGTTTTTCATCCTTTATTCCATTTTTTTGCTGTAAGTGCCGGTCGTAAACCTGTTTACTATCTGATGTTTTTTTGTGGTATTTGCTTGGGAATATTATTAGGGAAATATCTTGAAAAAGAAAATTTTTATTTGTTGTTGAAAAGTATGAGGTTTTATGTATTTGCTACCGTGTTTGCTGTTGGGGGAAATTATTTTTGGGGAAAACATGACCGAACGCAAGAATATTGGATATGCAATTTTATATGGGATGTTTGGATATCATTTGTTTTTTTTGTGGTATCAGTGGGGGGAACAGCATATTATATCATATGAAAAAATAAAAAAGCGGGAGGTTGAGGCTTCCGCTTTTTATAATGAGATGTCGACGTTTTGTCCGAGGCTTGAGGAGGCCGGGACGCTGCGTTCCGGATCCAGAAGAATCTCAAGAGCCTGCTGCTGCATTTCAACCTGATTTTTTATCAGGGACATCTGCATATTTTGCACGGCAAGCGCATAAGAACTGATTGCACCTAAATCAGACATATTTTTTCTCCTTAATTACCAATTCAGTATAGCATAAAATCTTTAATTTATCACTAAATTTTTTTAGACGAAACAGTGGACATATTTATTGTCTTATGCTAAGCTTTGGTGTGTTTTTTGACGGAGAAATGTGAAAAAATGGAATGGACGGCGGAAAAACAGAAATTTGACGAGCAGATTGCCCGGGAGATTGTGCAGGAGAAAAGGTTTGACATCTTGCGCAAAAATTTTCCGACGGCTACGGAGATGACGCTTTATTCCAATGAGGTTTATCCTTATCCCTATCGCCGCAACAGCGTGTTGGCGCTTTTGGTGCAGGCAGAAGACGCCGCTTTGACGGAGCGTTTTTTTAAGACGTATTTTGATAATGAATTGGTGGCGGATGTGGAAAGAGATTTTCTGGAAGGGACAAATCAAATCGGTCAGGCGATGGATTATCATTATTTTCGCGATGACTTGCCGGATGAGGTTTTGCAGCAGGAGGCGGCTTTTCTGGGAAAGACGTTTGTTGCGAATGAGAAGCGGCGGCATTCGCCCGAACGGCGGAAGATTTATGCTTTTTTGAAAAGCGAGCGGGAAAAACTGGCGGCGCGGAAGCCTGTTTCCCTTTATTTTTCAACGCTGGAAACTGAAGTTGACAGAGGCAACGGGCGGCTGATGGAAAGTGAGTATGTTAATGAAGCTTCTGTCTGGTTACGGGAAAAATATCCGTTCAGGGATTTGGCTTTCTGCAATAATGCGGGGCATTATATTGAGCAGGCAGAGGTTACGGCCGTGTTGAAAAAAAGTTTTGCGATGCAGGTATTTAAGCAGCTGCGGCATCCTGACGCGTTTTTCTGGGCAGGGGATTTGTTGCGGAATTTTGAAAAACAGGCGCGCGGCGAGGTCGGGTTTGAATCGGGGCGTGAGTTGTATTTCGGTCTGAAGAACGGAATTGTCGTGTTTAACCAGACGGCGGATAATGCGCCATCAAATTCCAAAGAGAGTACAAGGGAGCTGGCTTATTTGCAATATGGTTATGACTATGGGTTGGTTATGGGATTGAACAACGCCTATTTGAATGAGAGGCATGATTATGAGAAAATTCTCAATCATGAGTTGGCGCACGGTGTGGATTTGCGGCAGGAACAGGCGGATGACAAAGCCTTTTCCGAGAGTGATTTTATGAAGCTTGCCGATATGGCGCTCTATGTCCAACGTCATCCGCTGGTGAATTTTGTTGCCCGGAATTATGTGCATGAGGCACGGCGGAGCGAGGTGTTGGCAAGAATCGCCGAGAAAGACGAACACGGTGTTCCGCTGCTGGATGCCGTCAATTTGATGTTTCGGCGTTATACGGCGCTGAAGCTTGATAAAGACAAAGACGGCATGGCGCAGATGGCGCGGGCGGTACAGGATAACGTTAAAAATTACAAAGCTTGGAAGGATATGTTTTATACCTTTGAGGCCTGGACGTCGGTTGATAATTATTATGATGATTTTCAAGGCTATGCGTTTGATTTTGACAGTACGGCAGCCAAGCTGGAAAAAAGTTTTTATCATAAGTTTTTGAGGTTGTACGGTATGAGAAAAGATGTTGAAAAGGCGCTTTCGGCGGAAGTTTGTCAGATTGCCGGCAAGGTTTTGAAGCCGAAGGAGGCTGTTGATGACAAGGTAAAAAAAGACGGGCGAGCTTTTTATTTGTGGTGCAAAAATTTAAAGGACAGATTATATTAAGCAGAGTTTTTACAGAATCGGGATAAGACATTGTTTGATATTAAGCAGGGATTGGAGATTTTAAAGAAGCATATTGAGATTGCGCCGGAAAAACCGGGCGTTTATCGGATGCTGGGCGCTGACGACAAGGTTTTGTATGTCGGCAAGGCCAAGAATATCAAAAAGCGAATCGTCAATTATTCCCATATCAACCGGCTGCCGCTCCGGCTGCAGCGTATGGTGTCCGAAATCAGGCGGATGGAGTTTATCATCGTCGAGAATGAGGCCAAGGCGCTGCTGATGGAAAATGAGCTGATTAAGCAGCTGGAACCGAAATATAATATTCTGCTGAAAGATGACAAGACTTTTCCGCATTTGGTGATAGATGTCGAATCCGAGTATCCGTCGCTGCGGAAATATCGCGGCAAACGCAATGACAAAAGCAAATATTTCGGCCCCTTTGCCAGTATCGGTGCGGTAAACAGCGTACTCGACATTATTCAGAAAGCTTTTTTGCTGCGTTCCTGCCGGGACAGCGTTTTTAACAATCGCGACCGTCCCTGTCTGCTTTATCAAATCAAACGGTGTTCGGCGCCGTGCGTCGGACGGATTTCAAAAGAAGATTACCGGGCTTTGGTGTGCGAGGCGGTTGATTTTCTGGAGGGCAAAAACACCAAAATTCAGGACGAGCTTTCCAAACTGATGAAAGAAGCCAGCGACAATATGGATTATGAGCTGGCAATGGTTTATCGCGACAGAATCCGCGCGTTGACAAATGTTCAGGCCGGAAACATGGTTGAGTATGCCGATATTAAATCAACGGATATTGTGGCGTTGGCGCGCAAAGGCGACATGGTCTGCATTCAGGTCTTTTTTATCCGCGGCGGGCAGAACTGCGGTAATGTGCCGTATTTTCCCAAACAGGCGGAAGGCGCGGAAGACGGAGAGATTTTAGAGGCTTTTCTCAGCAGCTTTTATAACAACCATATTCCGCCGCGGGAGATTGTGGTTTCCGAGCCGCTGCCCAATCGGGAGTTTTTGGAAGAAGCACTGCATTGCCGGATTAATACCTATCAGCGCGGTAACAAGCACAAACTGATGCTTAATGCTGTTGAGAACGCGCTGGCGTCGATTGAACGCAAGCTGGCGATGGATGCGTCGGTCAATGCCAATCTTGAAGAAATGGCGCGTATTTTCGGTTTGGAACGTCTGCCGCAGCGAATCGAAATTTATGACAACTCGCATATTCAGGGAAGTTATGCTATCGGCGCCATGGTGGTGGCAACGCCGGAGGGTTTTGACAAGAAACAGTACCGGACGTTTAACATCAAAAATCCGGCTATCACCAATGATGACTTTGCGATGATGAAAGAGGTTTTGACGCGGCGGTTTGACAAGATGACGGCAGAAAACCGCCCGGACGTGATTTTGCTGGACGGCGGTTTGGGGCAGCTGCATGCCGTGCATGAGGCTTTGAAAGGCTATGATTTGAGCGGTATTCATATTATCGCCATTTCCAAGGGGCCGGACCGTAACGCCGGTAAGGAATTTTATCATCAGTTGGGGCAGGAGAGTTTTTCGCTGCCGTTTCAGTCGCCGATTGCGTTTTATATGCAGAATCTGCGCGACGAATCGCACCGTTTTGCCATCGGGACACACCGCAAACGGCGCGGCAAATCCATTTATAAATCGCGCTTGGACGAGATTGAGGGAATTGGCGCCGGAAGGAAGCGCGATTTGCTGAACTTTTTCGGTTCGGTGGAGGAGATTTCTCAGGCAAGCGTCAAAGATATTGAAAAGGTGGCCGGTATCAGCAAAAAAACGGCGGAAAAAATTTATAATTACTTCCATACTTAGAAAATCTGCAATATAATGTCACCAAAAGTGACATTATTAAATGGAGCGTAACTCGTGTATAATCTTCCTAATATTTTGACGATTTCCAGAATCGTGGTGATTCCGGTCATCTTTTTATCTATTTATATCAACTCGATTACCTGGTCGGTTTTGACGGCCGTGCTGTTTATTATTGCCGCCATTACCGATTATCTTGACGGTTATCTGGCGCGCAGCCGCAACGAAACCTCCGCTTTCGGGCGTTTGCTGGACCCGATTGCCGACAAGCTGCTGGTGGTTGCCGCTTTGCTGATTATTGTCGCCAACGGCATGGTTCACAAAATCAGCTATATCCCGGTGGTGATTATTTTGTGCCGCGAGGTTTTGGTTTCCGGTTTGCGGGAATTTTTGGCGGAAGTTAACGTCGGGATGCCGGTGACGCGTTTGGCCAAGTGGAAAACCGCTTTTCAGATGACGGCTTTGTCTTTAATTTTGCTCGGACGCACCAGTGATGTTTTTGCCGTCGGCGGAGAAGTTTTGCTGTGGGTTGCCGGTGTATTGACATTTATTACCGGGTATCAGTATTTTGACCGCGGTTTGGCTTATGTTAAAGGCATTGAGGGCGAAAAAGCCATTAAGGCAGAGGTGAAAGCCGCGACCCGCAAGGTTATTGATGCCGCGGTTAAAGTCAAGGAAGCGGTTAAGGAAAAGACGAAAAAGGCGGCGAAAAAACACGCTTCTGCAAAAGCAGCCGCAAAGGCCGAAAAGCCGGCTTCCGCTCCCAAAGCTGCTAAAAAGGCCGTGAAAAAATAGTCGTGCCGAGGGTTTATGGAAAAAGAAAAATCTCATCTCCTGGTCGTTGACGACGATACCAGGCTGCGTTCTCTCCTGCAAAGATTTTTGCGGGAGAGTGGCTTTATGGTATCAGCGGCGAAAGATGCTGCGGAGGCGCGGCGGCGTTTGGAAGAATATGATTTTGATTTGCTGGTTGTCGATATTATGATGCCGAATGAGAGCGGGCTGGAATTTTTAAGCAAGCTGCGCGAAGAAAATGACGTACCGGTTATTCTCTTGACGGCAATGGGTGAAACCAGCGACCGGATTGCCGGGCTGGAAAGCGGTGCGGATGATTATCTGCCGAAACCGTTTGAGCCGAAAGAACTGGTTTTACGGATTAAAAGTATTTTGAAGCGGGCGCCGAAAGCGGCAACGCAAGCTGTGGAGATTCTTAATCTCGGGCTTTGCATTTATAATCTTTCGACCAAAGAACTGACAAGCAAACAAGGACAGGTTATTCATATTACGCCGGTCGAGCAATCGCTCCTCTCCGTTTTGGGGCAGAAATACGGCCAGGTCTTTTCCCGCGAGAAACTGGCGGAAATCCTCGGTGCCGGTCAAAGTCCGCGCTCCATAGACGTGCAAATAACCCGTCTGCGCAAGAAAATTGAAAAAGATTCCAAAAATCCCCGGTTTTTACAGACGGTCAGGGGGAAGGGGTATATGTTGTTGCCCGAATAAAACTTTCAAAAGTTCGGAGGGATGTGCAGAAGTTATGGTGCAGCACAGCCCTTTGTCCCACCCATTGCTAATTAGTTTGAAAAGGCTCGCGTTTGCGAGCCTTGTTTGTTATGGTGTTTGTTCTTTGGGGAGGGCGTCGATAGCGAGGTTGTATCCCATTTTATCAAGGTAAGTCCAGAGTTGTGCCAGCGTCCAGTTGTAAAGCTCTTTTTTGCCGCATTCCAGAAGCATGACGTTTAAGGGCGTCATGCCGGTGATTTCAGGCATATCTTCAAAGATAAAGTTACGTTTGCGGCGGCAGTCGCGCAATTTTAGTCCCAGCCTTTTGAAGAAATCGGTTTTATTCTTTTTCATTTTTCTAAAGCTCCTTGTTTGAATGAAACAAAACCGCCAGAGGGAAATCCTTATGGCGGTGGAGCTCAAAACTGTCAACATACAGTCGTCCTTATTCAATATATTGGGGACACTCCACCCGAGGTGGATATTTTTATGTTGAGGTGTTTTGAGACACCACAGACAGAACGCCTGTCTGCATTTGTTACTGTAGCTGAGGCGCGAGGAAATGTAAAGGGATTTTTGGAGAAACGCAAAAGATGAAAATATTTTGTAATCTTTTGTTAGTTTATTTTACTGGAATTTATTTTGATTTGATTCTACTATCAAGGCAGTTAATTCAGAGGAGAAACGATAATGCATGTTAAATTTCCAAAAAAAGTGGACAGTACTTTAAGGTATTTGAAGCTGAAGCTTTTGCCGAAGACGTTGTTCTTTCGGACAATGCTGTTGATTTTTATACCGCTGATTGTGGTACAGGTTGTTTTGATTGTGGCTTTTTTTGACGGTAACTGGGCCAGAATGGGCAAAAAGCTTTCCGATAACCTGACGTCGGACATGGCCTTTATTATTCAGAGTACAAAAGATGATCCTGTCCGGGTGAAGGAACTGGAAAACCTTGCTTATAAAAACTGGGATTTAACGGTTAAATATTATTCCAATGACGAGAAAAACGTTGTTTTGAGCAAAGCGAACAAAAACAACAAAATGATTACCGGATTTTTGGAAGAATCTTTGCAGAAGACTTTTCCTGAGTATGCGACTAATGTTTATATGAGTCCCAAGCGCGATTTATTGTGGATTTTTGTGGATACGCCGGAAGGAATGTATCAGTTTACGACCGCCGGAAAGAATATTTTCAGCACGGCGATGTTCAGCTTTTTGGCCTGGATGGTCGGAACGTCAATTTTGCTGTTCCTGGTGGCGGTTTTGTTCCTGAGAATTCAGGTTCGTTCCATTGCCGATTTGGCGCGTTTTTCCGAGGATTTCGGAAAGGGTATCGACAACAAAGACTTTAAACCGTATGGGTCTTCCGAGGTACGCAAAGCCGGTTTGGCGTTTATTAAAATGAAAGAGAGAATCCAGCGCCAAATCAGCGAACGGACGCAGATGCTGGCAGGTGTTTCGCATGATTTGCGCACGCCGCTGACACGGATGAAACTGCAGGCGGAAATGATGCCGGCCGGAGAGGATAAAAACGACTTTATTCAGGATATTACCGAGATGGAGAAAATGCTTGACGGTTATCTTGATTTTGTCAGCGGTGAAGGCGGGGAAAAATCTATCTTCATTGATATGAATGAGTTGATTTTGAGTATTCTGAACAAATTCCGCAACAAAAACGCGCTTATCCGTTACTCGACCAATGACCAGGTGAGCGCCATTCAGGGGCGGGAACAGGCTTTGAAACGCGCTTTGACCAATGTTATTTCCAATGCGTTTGATTACGGCAAAACGGTGGCCGTGGCGCTGGAAAGCAACAATAACAATTTACAGGTGACAATCGACGATGACGGCCCGGGTATTCCGAAAGAAAAGCGTGAGGAAGTGTTTAAAGCGTTTTACCGTCTGGAAGGTTCCCGCAACAAGGAAACCGGCGGCGTCGGTCTGGGGTTATCTATTGCCAAGGATGTTATTACATCTCACGGCGGAAAAATCGAATTGCAGGACAGCGAGATGGGAGGCTTGAGGGTACTCATCAGTATTCCCTTATAGCACGGTTATACGCCGCTTTTCGTTATTTTGATAAAAATCCCGGTTTCTGCCCGAAGCCGGGATTTTGTTAAAAGCATATTAATAAAGTGTCCTTATAATTGTTTTAAGGTATTATCGTTTTGGAGTATTGCTCAATGGATGACTATCAGCAACAAGGGGGCTCGGCGTCTCAAAATGAACAGTCTGCGCAGCAGTATGCTGATATGATGGGAAAAGAAGAAGTTACCGCGGATTATGCACTTAATCCCGGAGAAGTTGAGTTGTCCGTTCCGCAGAAGATTGTTTATGACCCTCCTGTGATTGAGGAGAAAAAAACGGCGCCGGAAGCGGAAGTTTTTGTAAAGCCGGATTTGCCCGAGCTGGTGTTTGAGGAAGCACAGGCCGATGCGGACGGTGTTGCGTTGACTATTCCGCCGCAGGCTGTCGGGCATCGCAATGCCGAGCTGGAAATTAAGCCGCTGTATGTCAAGCCGCAAGGAGTCGGCGTAGATGTGTTGAATGAAAATTTCGGCGAGGATAACGGTAACGGCGAAATAGATGCGGCGGCCGTTGTGATTACGGATGTTGACAATATACCGGCGGCGGGACAAACGGAAGAAGCGCTTCCGGAAGAAGAAAATGCCGCGTCGGCGGTTGACGTTACGGCAGTAGTTGCCGAAGAAACGGCAGGACCGTATATGGCTGCCGTTGCGGAAGATGTTGAAACAGAAGAGGCTGCGCCGGAAGAGCCGATGCCAGAAACAGCCGCGGAAGCGGTGCGTGTGCCTTTGCCAGAACCGGCAGAAGAAAGCGTTGCGGAAAGTGTGACGTCGGAAGCTGCGGCAGAGGATGAGCCGGTTGCGGCTGAGGAAGAAACGCCCAGTTTTCTGCATGGCTGGTCTGATGATGATGACGAAACGCCGGAGGCTCTGTTGGGAAAAGTTTTGGATATGGAAGATACCGGCGAGGAGCTTGCGGTTGATGATGTGAGCCTGGATGTTGACGATGACGAATCGCCATTAGAACGTTTTGTCAGCGATGATTTTGTGCCGGAAACAGTGCCGGAGGAAGAGGCGGGCGATATGCCGGAAATGCGGGAAGAAACTGTGCCCCTTGTTGAGAGTGTTGTTGCGGCGGAAGAAACGGCGGAGGCGGAAGATATAACAGAACTGCCGACGGAAATAATTCCGGACATTTCTGAAGAACCGCAGGCGGAGGAACTTTCCGGATTGTGGCAAGATGACGATTTGCTGGCGGAAGGCGAGGCAACTGTTGTCAGCGCCGACGGTGTGGCGGGAGAAGTTTTGCCGCCGGAGAGCAGTGAAGCACCGGAAGATGTATCTTCGATTGCGGAGCCGGTTGTTGAGCCGGAAGCGGAAACAGAACCTGAGCTTGAGCCTGAACCTGAAACGCAATGGCAGCCGGTGGCGGAAGAAGCTGTGGCAGTTTTGGCGGAAGAGCCGGAAGTGTCAGGTGTTCCGCAAGATGAGCCGGAAGCGGCGAGGGGTGTGCCCGATGTCACGGTACCGGCAGTTCCTTCGCAAGAGGAAACAACGACAGCTCCGGTTGTGCCGGAGGAAATGCCAGCACCTTCTGTTTCGCAGGCCGCAGTGCAGTCTGTTGCCGCGGCGGTTTCCGTTCCGGCGGAGGAAGCGTTGCAATCGCCGGGAGCCGGTGAGAAAATATATAATTTTAACCGGCAGAGCGGTATCCAAAAATTTGTGGCGGAAGAGCGTAACGGGGTTATTGTTCTTAATGATTTGGATTATGAGAAAAACGAGCTGAAAAACTGGAATTTGCTGTTTATTGAAAACACTTGGCAGGAAGTTCCCCGTGATACTAAGGAAATTACGGTTCCGATGAAGCAAGCGTCTTTCCGGGTGGCTGAGGTTATTCAGCGGGGGATGCTGCCGCTCAGGCTGTATGATCAGGAAAATTTCGGTTTTGAAACGCCCGGTAATGCGCTGAGCATGGCGGATGGCAAGATTATTTCCGGTTTGAACAGTGATAAAGCGCTTATGATAAATGATTTTACCGTGCAGCGTTTGCAGAATTTTGAAGGCCGGGAGTTGAACTTCAACCGGTCGCGCTCCGGTTTGCTGACGGGGCCGGACGGCGCGCTGCTGTATTTTGCCGGAGTGGTTAAAATTGTGATTCCGGCAGCGCAGAGCGTCAAAAAAAATCTACAAGACAATCTGAAACGTATTGCCAAGAGATACAGCGGAAGCCTGGCTGACAATTACGGCCGATACAGTGCGGCAAGTTTGGGCGGCGAGTTTGAAGCAACGCCGGAACGTAACTCGATTTATTTGAAAATCGGTAAGTCCGCTTATGGCTGGAGCGTCAGATTTGACAACGGTTTAGTGATGAGCATGGCTGATATTCGCGAATATCAGCTGCGCAACGGTAAACTGCCCCAGCCGGACGGCATTATCGCCTATGGAAATAAGCAGTTGTTATTCCGCGGCTGTGCGCGTATTGTGATTTATCAGGAAGCGGAATATTTTAGTTATAAGTCTTGACAGTAACAAAGCTCCAAATCATTTTGGAGCTTTGTTTTGAGGTTAAAAAGCAAGAAGAGTTAAGGAATGGGTGATGGAGCGGGGAGCGTTATCATCTCTCCGAGCTTCAGGTTTATGTTTTCGTCGTTCCATTGTCCCAATCCTGATGTGCGGGTGAAGGTCATTTCGCCAAATTTGATATCGCCGTTGTTGAGGCGGTACAGGTCAACACAGACAAAAGCAAATCCCCGGCAGAGCTGTGCGGCAATTTTTACCATGTCATCAAAGTTTTCCGGTTTGGGCAAATCCTTTGTATATAAGGGGTGGTCGTAACAGAAATTTTGTTTTTTCCAATCCAAATCATAAAATGCCATTTTCAGGTTAGCGGAATAGTCATCGCGGAACTGCATGTATTTGACTTCGCCGTTAAAACACCAGAATTTGTAATCGTATAGAGCCTGATTGTCGTTGGTGACAAATTCTTCAATGATGATTTTGGGCGCGATGTTGTGATAATGCAATTCAAACCCGGCGACAAAGGCATAATCTGTTTTCAGCCAATTATCTATTTTTCTTTTGGCTTTGGCGAGATTGAGCTTGTTTTTGTCCCGGACAATGATATTCCAGCCGGAACCGTGGTTGCATTTGATGACAAATTGTTGAGGCAGTTTGCTAAAATCTATTTTATCAAAAGAGTCATAGACGCCCAAAAGCGGAATGAGATATTTTTCGCCGATTTTTTCCTTAATCCATTCTCTGACCTGGTATTTGTCGGCAAGACGGGTTTTGAGAGGCGTCGAATCGTATAGTTTCAGCCATTGGATTTTTTCGTTAAATGTTACCGGCGCGTCAAGATTTAAGTCTTTGCCGGACAGTTCTTTATACCAGGCGGCCAGGGCTTGGGGATATTCCTCCCGGCGGAGGCCGGCATAGTAATTATACAGGCGCTCTATTTCCTCCTTAGAGTACTTTTTTTTTGAGTTGGATGCTGTGTTTCCTTTTGAAAAAGCCTGCTTTACGGTATTTTTGAGCCTTTTCCATAATGAAGGCTTTTTATCAACAAGGGCGTTGCGGCCAGCATATTTGTTGTGAAAACTTTCGGCGCTTTTCAATAAAAGTCGGACGTTTTCCCATTCTTTTTTGGAGAAAAGCGTTTTATCAAGTTCTTTGTTTTTTTGGCCGAAAAGAAAATCTTCACGGAAGCGTTCCAGAAACATCGGCTTAAACTCATCGGCCACGCGGTAGTAGGTGAACATATAATTCAGATACATCAGGACATAGTAGATGCCGACGAATTCTTGCAAATTGTTTTGGTCAATGAAGCGTCGAATAAAGGCGTATTCGTCACACATGCAGAAAACTTTGGCTTTTGACTTGACCGATGAATTGGGATTGTCGCGGCGCAGTTGGTAAAAGTCTTCATTAATGAAATACATTCTTTGGGCCAGGGCATAAGTCTGGAAGAAGAAGCCGTTGTCCTGATAAGAGGCGCCCGGCGTTTTGTTGAAACGGATATTGTTCTCTTTGAGAAAACGGGCATTGTACAATCCTGTCCAGATGACATTGTTGGTCTGCTTGAAAACGGTGACATCATCTGAGGCTTTTAAGACGCGGTTGTAGAACTGCGGCGCAGCGACCGGCATATATTCAAAGGTTCGCTCGTTTCCGTCGCCGTAGAATTTGCGAAAGTCAGCCTTGAGGATATCTAAATTCAGTTTTTTTGCCAGTTTATATTGTTTTTCGTACATATCAGGGCGGATATAGTCGTCAGATTCCACAATGCCGATATATTCGCCGCTTGCCGTATCCAGCCCCATGTTCATTGAGTGTCCGTAGCCGGAATTGGCTTTGTTGATGACTTTAACGCGCTTGTCTTTTTTGGCGTATTCTTCACAGATTGCCGGAGAGTTGTCCGTCGAGCCGTCGTTTATCAGGATGATTTCAATGTCCTGCAATGTCTGGTTAAGAATACTATCAATGCATTCATGCAGATATTTTTCAACATTGTAGATAGGGACGAGAATTGAGACTTTCGCTTGTTTGGACATGCTTATTTCCTTTTAGCTATTTCCTGATAAATTTTAAAAGTGTACCAGGGGAACAATAAATACGATTTAAGGAAATCCGCACAGCTCCGAATATTGTGCTTTATGCGCCTGCCGAAGGCGTGCGGATGATATTTGAACAGGTATTCCTTATATTCGTCCTGATTGTAAAAATATGATTTGGAATGTTTGTTTATGCCGAATTCAATGAAGTATTGGTGCTTCAGGTTATGCGCCAGCTGCTTTTTAACTTTTTTGTCGCGCATGCTGTTGACATGCCACAGGGAGAAATGGAGCGCAAGGTTGATGAAGCTTTGTTCTATCAAATTGTATATGCCGTCTTTTTGCGCTTCATCCCGGATGATTTTCAGAGATTCATAAAAGGCCGAACTTGATTTGTGGCGGTTGTTTGAAACCGACTGGGCATTTTTGACCCGGTAGCTGATGAGAATGTCGTCAATGTAGGTAATTCGTTCGGCTTTGATAATGGCCGAGAGCGTAAACGCCGTGTCTTCGGATGATTTAAACGGCGGAAAGCGCAGATTGTGTTGTTTGACGAATTTGTTTAAGAAGAGTTTGTCCTCGGCCCAGCCGACACTTATCTGGAAAATGTGCTGCGGAACATCCCGGTAAGAGAAGATGCTTTTGCCGTTAAGCAGGTCAGAACGAATGCTCAGAGGAATCGGAATTATCTGCCCGGTCTGGGTGTTGAACATCTGCATGCGGCAGATTGTGATATCCGCTTTGGTCTTTTCCGCCTGGTTGTACAGTTTTTCAAGGGCGTCCGGTTCAAATATGTCGTCGCTGTCCCAAAAACAGATGTATTTTCCCGTGGCATTATCAATACCGGTGTTTCTGGCAACACCGGGACCGCCGTTTTTCTGACTGATTACTTTGAGGTTTTTGTGTTTTTTCTGATAATCTTTCAGAATGTTGAGGCTGTTGTCCGTTGAGCCGTCGTCAACGCAGATTAATTCAATATCCGGCATTGTCTGAGCAAAGATACTATCCAAGCATTCGGAAAGGTATTTTTCTGTATTGTAGACCGGGGTAACTATTGAGATAAGCGGTGCTTGTGCCATGTTTCCATACTTATGTTATTAATGATAAAAAATGAACTTTTTATAGAATAGGATAGTAGTAAAAAATATTGAAAATATCAAGAGTTTTACGCGCTATGTTCGTAAGTGCCGCAGATAGTAAAAAAAAATCCCGGATATTTCCGGGATTTTAATCAGGAGAAAAAGGTTATTTCTTAAGCGGGAAGACACTGACGTTGGTGTTGGGATAAACGTTGTTGGCAACGGGGTTTTCCTGTTCAAGAATGTCAAATGCTTTGCTCGGCGTTTTCGTCTTGCGCGGACTACGGATATTCGGCGCCAGCGGATAGGCGTCTTTGGGCAGGCGCAGCAGCATATAACCGGTGCCGCCGCCGTAAGACGGGCCGGAAAGGCCGATGGAATAATAGCCGCCGATATAGCCGTAGTCCAAATCAATATAGTCAATGGAGAAAACTGTTTTTATTGATGTCTGGCCGATGGCGTTCATTTTGCACATATAGCCCGGGTCTTCCATGATGATGTTGGAGGTGCTTTTGGCAAAAAGAACGGTTTGCGCAGGCAGGCAGTCCGGCGTTTGGCCGTTGTAAGTGACGTTGTAATTGATAACCAGATTTATCTGGGTGTTGTCTTTGGCAACGCTGACATCAGTCAATTTAAAGGAATCTATGTAGAAATATCCCGGGACGATGCCGATGGTAATCGGCAACTGAATATAATTTTCCGTGCAGGTGTGGCTGCCAGGATCTGCTTCGCAGACCATGCCGGTTTGGCGGTTGTTGTTTTGCAGCAGATGAAGCAAGCTGTTATGGATATACTCGCGGCTCATGGACAGCTTGGCCGGGGCACATTGTTTTGTACGGCAGACGATGACGGAACTGGGGTGTCTCAGGTGCGCGTTTTCAACCTGGGTTTCCTGCAAAAAGGGGTCGCGCAGAAAATCCTGCAGGCTGCGGGTTCTCAGGCCGCATCCGGAAAGCGCGACGACAGCTGCGCCGAACAGCAATTTTTTCATAAGACTGACAGACACTTTAACTTCCTTTTATCTGCTTAATGCGTTTATAAACTGTGGTTATCATAAGACAAACTTTTCAAAACGACAAAGTTTTTTTTCAGGTTATTAAGCACATTTTAAATGCCTGGGCGTAAAATCCGGCGCAGGGAGATTTGTATATGTATAAAGTATGGGTTTTTGCCGCCGGGGTTTTGTTTCTTGCCGCGGGTGCCGCTTCGGCAGCGCAGAAGGTGAAAGTTATTGACGGGGACAGCATTGTGGTCAACGGCGTGGAAATGCGCCTGGAAGGGATTGACGCGCCTGAGTATCATCAGGTTTGTTATGATGCGGACAAAAAAGGCTACCGCTGCGGCATCAAGGCGCGCGACTATCTGCTCCGGTTGACGGCCGGGAAAAAAGTCAACTGCAAAAAACTGAGCGTCGACCGTTATAAAAGACAGGTATCGGTTTGTTACGCCGGCGGGCGGGATCTTAACCGCGAAATGGTATCAGCCGGCTGGGCCGTGGCTTATGACCGCTACTCTGATGACTATGTCGGCGCGGAAAAAGAAGCCAAAAAACAGCGACGGGGAATCTGGCAGGGAAAATTTATGAAACCGGAATTATGGCGCCGCTTAAACGACTAAAAAAATACAAAAAATGCAAAATTAATGAATTTTTTATAGAGATTCTTGTTGACAGCGCTGATTTCTTATGTATATTGCAAACAAAGGATTTATGTTTAATCTAAAATAATTGGATGGATAAAAATGTACGCAGTAATTAAAACAGGCGGAAAACAATATAAAGTGACATCTGGTGATGTTGTTAAGATTGAAAAAATCGCCGGTGAAGAAGGTAAAGAAGTTATTTTTAACGAAGTTCTGGCTTTGGATGACGTTATCGGTACTCCGCTGGTTGGCGGCGCTTCCGTTAAGGCCACTGTTCTGAAACAGGCTAAAGATGCTAAAGTTATTGTCTTTAAGAAGAAGAGAAGACAGAACTATCGTCGTAAAAACGGCCACAGACAGCAGATTACGCTGGTAAAAATTACCGATATTTGTGGCAAGTAATCAGGTTTTGAGGAGAATTTAGTTATGGCACATAAGAAATCAGGCGGTAGCTCTAACAACGGACGCGACTCTATCGGACGCCGTT
Organism: uncultured Azospirillum sp.; assembly: GCA_900538765.1. Lineage (GTDB taxonomy): Bacteria > Pseudomonadota > Alphaproteobacteria > RF32 > CAG-239 > HGM16780. Next base: position 28,817 of record UQAB01000020.1, read on the forward strand.
TAGGTTTGAAGAAATCCGGCGGTCAGGCTGTTATTCCGGGAAATATCATTATTCGTCAGCGCGGTACAAAGTACCACCCGGGTGAAAATGTCGGAATGGGCAAAGACCACACGATTTTTGCAACAGCCGAAGGCAAAGTCGAGTTCAGCAAAAAAGCCGGTGACAAGACTGTTGTTTCAGTTGTTTCTGAAAATTAGTTTTTCGTTATGAAATCGGAAGGAGGGGGCTGTTTTAAAACCCCCTTTTTCTGTTGTAAAAAGTGATTATATCAGAAGAGGCCGGATGAATATCCGCAATTTGCAAAAGTTAAGGTAAAAAGATGAAATTTCTGGATCAGGCGAAAATATTTATAAAGTCCGGTGACGGCGGCGCAGGCTGCGTTTCGTTTCGCCGGGAAAAGTATATTGAATTTGGCGGTCCGAACGGTGGTGACGGCGGCAAAGGCGGCAGCGTTTATTTTGAAGCCGTTGAGAATCTCAATACCTTAATCGACTTTCGCTATCAGCAGCATTTTAAAGCGCCGAAGGGGCAGAACGGCATGGGGTCGCAGATGACCGGCGCCAAGGGAGCGGATATTGTCATTAAGGTTCCGGTCGGAACGGAAATCGTGGCGGAAGACGGCGAAACGGTTATTGCCGACATGGTGGAACCGGGGCAGAAGTTTATGATTGCCAAAGGCGGCGACGGCGGCCGGGGAAATATGCAGTTTAAAAATGCGGTCAATCAGGCACCGCGTTATGCTGAACCGGGATGGCCGGGACAGGAAATGTGGGTCTGGCTGCGATTGAAGGTTATTGCCGATGTTGGCTTGGTTGGTTTGCCGAATGCGGGAAAGTCGACTTTTCTTTCCGTGGTTACCAAAGCGCGCCCGAAAATCGCTGATTATCCTTTTACGACCCTGCATCCGAATTTGGGTGTAGCGTGGGTTGACAATTATGAACTGGTTATTGCCGATATTCCGGGACTGATTGAAGGGGCGCATGAGGGTGTCGGTCTTGGCGACCGTTTTCTGAAGCATGTTGAGCGTTGCGCGGCTTTGCTGCATTTGATTGACGCCAATGCCGAGGATGTAGTTGCCGTTTATAAGTCAATTCGCCGGGAGCTTGATTTGTACAGCGAAAAAATGGCGGAGAAGCCGGAAGTCGTGGTTTTGAACAAGATTGACACCCTGACTGCGGCAGAAACCGCAGATAAGGTTAAGGCTTTGGAAAAAGCTTCCGGGAAAAAAGTTTTTGCCATTTCGGCGGTTGCGCAAACCGGGTTGCTGCCGGCACTTCGCGAGGTGAGCAAATATGTTACCCGGGACAGAAAGAAACTTGAAGAAGAACAGCCTCAACAGGAAATTGAGGTTAAAAAAACGTGGTCACCTTTGGATTAAAGGAGTTGGTATTGTGGCAAAGGCAGCTGTTAAACAAGCAGAAATAATGAATGATGATGAAAAGATTTTGGATATCGTCAGTAAGACTTTAGATGACAATAAGGCCGAAGATATTGTGGTTATGGATTTGCGCGGCAAAACGTCCATTGCCAATTTTATGGTGATTGCCAGCGGTACGTCACAGCGTCATGTGGCTTCACTGGCGGACAAGATTTATGAAAATCTGAAAGCGGCCGGTTATAAGTCGACAATGGAAGGCGAAACGAAAGCCGACTGGGTTTTGATTGACGCTTTTGACGTGATTGTTCATATTTTTAAGCCGGAAGTGCGCGAGTTCTACAATATTGAAAAAATGTGGAGCACGGTTGCGCAAATCAGGTCAGCCGGCAACTAAACATTTAATAAAAAAGAACGGAATCTTTGCAGGGATTCCGTTCTTTTGATTTTTAAAACAGGAAGCGTTCGACAGCAAGGAACAAGACAGCCAGAATGAATAAAATCAGGGTGCCGATAATGATGTTTTTTACGGAACGCCGTTCGGCAACGATGTGCGGGCTGTTTTGATACTGAGGCGAATAAAAGCAGATGATGTTATTGCCTTTGCGGATTTTGAAAAATCCCTGTGTGCTTTGGTATTTGAAAAATGTTACGTAAAGAACCGGAGAAGGCTGATAATCAAAACTGAAGTTAGTCATGATTGGGATTGACTCGTCTACAATGTCTTTTGCTTTGACTTCACTTTGGGTGATTTCTGAAAGCGCTTGGATAACTTGTTCCGGGGTTACGAAACCGTCGGCTTCTTCAAGCGGATAGGTCAGTTCCAGTTTGGGAATGTCTTTTCCTTCGCGGCGGCGTTCTTCGCATTTTTGCAAATATTCCTGAATGAGTGCGTAATAATTTGTTTTCATAATATTAATTTTATAATTGTAAGTAATTATTGTGATTATGAGCGTATCAGGCGGCAGAGTCAATAGTCTTGACAAAATAACAGCTAAATTTTACATTCGGAGAGAAAGGGTAAAGTCATGAAAGCAACAATTCTGGCCATCGGCAAATGTAAGCGCGGTTCTCCCGAAGCGGAGATTATCGGAGAGTATGTCAAACGTTCTTCCTGGGATGTAATGATTAAGGAAAAAGACAATGCCAATCAGGAAGATGAGGCGCGTTTTTTGCAGGATAATATTCCTCCGGCGGCAAAGGTGATTGTTTTGGATGAGCGCGGTGCTAATATGAGCAGTCTTGATTTGGCGGCAAAAATAGAGGGGTGGATGCTTAACGGTTGTTCCGAAGTCTGTTTTCTTATCGGCGGGGCGGACGGGCATTTGCCGTCAACCCGGGATAAGGCTGATTTGCTTCTTTCGTTCGGAAAGCTGACTTTGCCGCATATGCTCATGCGCGCTGTTTTGGCCGAGCAGATTTACCGGGTACAAACTATTATCAGTCATCATCCCTATCATCGTGCATAATATTTTTCATTTCTAAAAGCCTCTGAAAAACGGAGGTTTTTTTTATGTCGAATTTTTCCTCATCTTATTAAAATTAATGATTGAATAGCATGAATTTTTATGCTATAGTATCCTTGTGATGACAAGTGTGGAGGATACGATGAAGAATATTTCCCAAGTAATATTACTG
>UQAB01000021.1 GCA_900538765.1 uncultured Azospirillum sp.
CAACTTCTGATTTATCATATGAGGAATACCGAAAAAACGGTGAATACCTCGGCGTAATCGTTGGTAATGTTATTGTCTATAAAGATGTAAGTTATTTAGAAGGTTATGATTGCCAACAAAAATGCCTGAATTCCAGTTATGGCAACAGAACTTGGAGATATCCTGATATCAAAGAAATCAATGAACTACGTTGCGCCATTGTCGCCATGGGCGGAAAAACTTATGATGTCTATTGGATGCAAGGCGGAATTGGAGGCCATGGCAGTGCTCCGGCTAAATGGCTGTTTGGAGAAGACTACAGCGGCCCAAGCTGGATGTACACGGACAGCAACAATTATTGCGCCTGCATTTCCGATTTATAACTCAGATAAGACAACAGCCGTCTTTTTAGGAACGGCTGTTGTTTTGTGGGACTATTCCTCCTCATCATCCAGACCATCATCAAAATCCATATCTTCATTTTCGAGGTCATCATTTTCCAAATCGTCATTATCAACCTCATTCGCCAGCAACAGATTCTCGCCCTCCCCGGCTTCCAACTCAGATTTTCTGCGGCGGCCACGGCGTTTTTTCTGCGGCGTTTTCTTCTGCATGGCACCGATAATATAATTTCCGGCAATTTTATACAAATCAACAAGATGGTTGTTGTACATATGGTCGCCTTCTTCAATCAGGGCAAAATCAACTTCGACATTGCGCTGCGTGTTCAGGCGCTTAGCCATAACGGCAACGCTTTGCGGATTGACGATTTCATCCTGTCCGCCCTGAACAATCAACCCGGAAGTCGGGCACGGCGCCAAAAAGCTGAAATCCTTTTCATTCGCAGGCGGCGAAACGGCAATAAAATTATTAATATCCGGACGGCGCATTAACAACTGCAACCCAATCCATGCCCCGAAAGAATAACCGGCAATCCAGCACTGGCGCGCTTCGGGATTGACAGACTGCAGCCAGTCCAAAGCAACAGTTGCGTCAGAAAGTTCTCCCGGCCCGTCCTCAAACTCGCCCTGAGAGCGTCCGACGCTGCGGAAATTAAAACGCAAAACAGAAAAACCCAGCTTTTCAAAACAACTGAACAAACTGTACACAACCTTATTGTTCATCGTTCCGCCATACTGAGGATGCGGGTGAAGGATGAGCGCAATCGGCGCTCCCGGCTTGTCACTCTGATGATAACGCCCTTCCAGGCGGCCGGCATGCCCGTTAAATAAAACTTCACTCATTTTTATTTTCTCTTTTTAACATTAATTTAGTAACAATTGCTTTATATAATAGCTGAAGAATATTATATAAATTCTTAATTTTTCTAAGTTAAAAGGAAAATAGCACAAAATGGATACGAATTTCAAGCTGATTCAGGACATAGACGCCGTTATTGAGCGCGATCCGGCAACAAAAAGCCGTTTGGAAGCGGTTTTATGCTCTTCCGGCCTGCACAGCATTATGTTTCACCGGCTGAATCACTGGCTGTGGCAGAAAAATTTCCGGCTGACGGCACGCATTTTGTCGCAAATTTCGCGTTTTTTGACCGGAATTGAAATTCATCCCGGTGCGCGAATCGGCTCCGGATTTTTTATAGACCACGGAATGGGCGTGGTTATTGGCGAAACGACGGAAATCGGAGACAATGTCACCCTGTATCATGACGTTACGCTCGGCGGGACAACCGTTTTTACCAAAGGCGGCAAAATCACCAACAAACGCCACCCGACCATCAAGAACAATGTCATTATCGGCTCCGGCGCACAGGTTCTCGGCCCTATTGTTATCGGCAACAATGTTAAAATCGGTTCAAACGCTATTGTTACAAAAGACGTGGATGACAATACAACCGTTGTCGGCATGGCTGCGCATAAGGTTGCCGAACTGAACAAAAAAAAGGCCAATACGGATTTTGCCGCTTACGGGGTTGTCTGCAATGTCAAAGACCCAGTGGAAGAAAAAATCGAAAATTTGTGCCGGGAAATATCCAAACTCAAAAAAGAACTGGATGAACTGAAAAAGGACTGACCTTATGAACTCTCTCGGATTAAACAAAACACCGGCAGAAACCAGAGTATGTGTCGCGATGTCCGGCGGTGTAGACAGTACTGCCGCGGTTATTTTACTTAAAAATCAGGGATACGACGTTTTCGGACTGACGCTGGACTTGCTGTCACCACCTTATGCACCGGCAGCCGCTTCCATTCAAGACGCTGCAACGGTTGCCGAAAAGCTGGGCATTGAGCATCATTTTCTTGACATGAAACAAGACTTCCGGAAAAAGGTCGTTGATTACTTTGTTGACAGCTATCTGCAAGGGATGACGCCAACTCCCTGCATTATGTGCAACAAGGAAATCAAGCTGGGACTGCTGGTTGATGAAGCTGTAAAAAGAGGTGCGGACATTGTCGTGACCGGGCATTATGCCGATATCCGTGTAACATCAAACGGCGCAGAACTGCACCGGGCAGTCGATTTACAACGCGACCAGAGCTATTTTCTGTTCAGCGTAGACAAAGAAAAATTGCAGTTTCTGCGTTGTCCGCTGGCTTTATTCTCCAAAGACGAAACACGAGAAATCGTGCAAAAAGCAGGTCTGGAAATTTACAAAAAAGCCGACAGTCAGGATATTTGTTTTGTTCAAAACGGAAAATATGCTGAACTGATTAACAGTCTCCGGCCACAGCATGAATGCCCCGCCGGAAACATTGTTAACAGCAAAGGCGATATTCTCGGACGGCACAGGGGAATCATCCATTATACCATCGGCCAAAGAAGAGGTTTGGGAATCGGCGGCGGCGATATTCTTTATGTTTTGCGAATCGATGCCCTGAAAAATGAGGTCGTGGTCGGCGGGCATGATGAGTTGATGCAGCGTAAAGTTCTGATTGACAATGTTAACTGGCTGGAAGAAAACCGCCCTGATGAAGCCGAATTTGACGTAAAACTGCGTTCCCGGCAGAATCTGACCGCGGCAAAAGTCAGATTTTTGCCTGAGAACCTGGCGGAAGTCACGCTGTTACATGATTTTTACGGCGCAGCACCGGGACAGGGATGTTGTTTTTATGACGGAACCCGCGTTATGGGCGGCGGCATTATAAAAAAAGTCCTGTAACCAAAATGTAACTGTTTTTTCAGTAAAATTTGTGGTAAAATTAAAATATTAAAGCAAGGGGGAGAAACCATCATGAAAAAAATGTTCTGTATTGTTGCTGCCATGCTATACTTGCTTACGGCCTACAACGCCGTAGCGCAGCTTCCCTCTGACCCATGGAAAGCGTCCACTATAAAAAACAATTACGGTTCTTATAAAAAAGTCAAGACAAAATCGGCTCAACAGCCGACAGATGCCCCTTTATACGCCGATGGCCCGACGGAAGGAAACGTTTTGCCGGTTGACCCTTGGGCAACGGCCAGAGACCGCAGCGGCACGACATCCTGGCGCGGCAGCGGGCGACACGGACGGCTGGATTATACCGGCGAGGCAACGACTTATACCGACGCCCAGGGACAGGAGATGATTGCCCCCGAGGTCAACCGCGAAAATATGGTTATCGGCTTGAAACAACTCAGAAAAATGGGATATAAAATCCCTGACAGCTACGACCAGAAAATCAGAGACATGCCAGAAGCTTACGGCCGGTTGCTGAAAGAGAATTACAGCAAGGTTTATCAGCTATCCGACCCTCTGGGCCAAGGTTTTACTCGGATGATGGACAGTGTTGAGGAGGGAACTGGCCTGGATTTTGAAAACCTTTTGTTTAACTCAATACAAGTCCTCTCTACGGATTAAAAATTTCAATATTTTTTGATTGACGAGGCGGTTTTCCTGATATTTAATTCTGGTAAATTTGAAAAATACAGGAGAGCCTTATGAAAAATCCGGTTGTTATTCTGGTTAACCCGCAAATGGCAGAGAATGTCGGTATGTCTGCCCGCGCTATGATGAACTGCGGTTTATATGAAATGCGAATCGTTTCGCCCCGGGAGGACCACCTCTCGGACAAAGCTGTTGCAGCATCATCGGGTGCTGACAAAATTTTACGAGAAGCCAGACTTTATGACACGACACAAGAGGCTGTCGCCGACCTAGGTTTGGTATATGCCACAACTGCCAGACGGCGCAATATGATTAAAATTGTCGAAACTGCGGAAGGCGCCGCCTGGGAAATTAACCTGAAATCTCAGGCGGGTATAAAGTGCGGCATTTTGTTCGGACCAGAACGCACCGGATTGCATAATGACGATGTTGCCCTGGCCGACAAAATCATTGAAATTCCGTTGAATCCCGAACATTGCTCGTTAAATTTATCACAAGCGGTACTGTTGGCCGGATATGAAATTTATAAACATCATGTTGATGTGCCGGACGTACAGCTGATTACTAACGGCGGCGAAATTGCTGACAAAGAAAAAATAAACCGTTTTTTTGCTTTTCTTGATGAAAAACTTTCCGGCTGCAAGGCTTTTCAGGATGATGAAAAACGGCCAAGAATGCTGATCAACCTGCATAATATTTTTCAGCGCGGCGAGATTACCGAACCTGAGTTGAACACGCTATACGGCATTATTAACTATTTGTCGCAAAAATAAGGCTTGCTTAACCAAATCTTCAGAGAAAGCGTATATATTTTTTCTGTTTTATTAATTAATGGAGAAAAAAATATGCACGCCGAAAGCTTAATATCATCGTCACAGGTGATTTTCGGATGGGATCCGATGGTTGTTTCGACAGCTATTTTGGTTATCAGCTACATCATTCTTTTTACGGAAAAGCTCAATCGCGCCGTTGTTGCCGTTACCGGTGCTGCGGTGATGATTTTTGCCGGAATCCTGACGCAGACAACCGCCGTAGCCGGGATTGACTTTAACACGTTATCCCTGCTCATCGGCATGATGATTATCGTCGGGATTGCCGAGAAATCCGGTATGTTTCAGTATGTGGCAATCTGGGCAACAAAAAAAGTAAAGGCGAATCCGCGCGGGATTATGGTTGTTTTAGCTGTCGTCACCGCCGTTTTTTCAGCCCTGCTGGACAATGTTACGACCGTTTTGCTTATTGCGCCGGTTACTTTTCAGATTACCAAAAAGCTTAAGCTCAATCCCTACCCTTATTTGATTATGGAAATTTTTGCCTCAAATATCGGCGGTACGGCAACGCTTATCGGCGATCCTCCTAACATTCTTATCGGTTCGGCCTTAAACCTTTCCTTTATGGATTTTGTCAACGAATTGACGCCGGTTGTCGCCGTAACCATGGTTCTGCTGATTATCGCCTTTGATTTGGTTTACGGCAGAAAGTTTCCGACAGAAGCCAGACTGCGCAAGGCTGTTCTGAAGATGAAAGAAAAAGACGCCATCAAAGATTTGCCGCTGTTGTGGAAATCGCTGACGATACTAATTCTGGTTATTGCAGGATTTATGGCAGCAGAACATTTACATATTGCCAACGGCACAATCGCTATGTTTGGCGCTATGGTTATGCTTCTTACTTATACATTCGGCAACAGCCATGACGAACGCGACCACAAGGTCGAAGATGCTTTCGGTCTGGTTGACTGGACAACAATCTTTTTCTTTGCCGGATTATTTGCCATTGTTTACGGTTTGGAGCAGGCCGGCGTTCTTACGCTGCTGGGCAATAAGTTTATTGACTATACCGACGGCAGCATTGAAAAAGCAGCCATGCTGGTGGTTTGGATTTCGGCTTTTGTTTCCACGGCAATTGATAATATTCCGTTTGTGGCAACGATGATTCCGATGATTAAAACCATGGAGGCAGGCATGGGCGGCCGCGAACTGATGATGCCGGTTTGGTGGGCTTTGTCACTGGGCGCCTGCTTCGGCGGCAACGGTTCGCTTATTGCTGCTTCGGCCAATGTTATTGTCGCCGGTATGGCCCAGAGAGAAGGGCATCCAATTCACTTTATGCGTTTTCTCATCTGGTCTATTCCGGTGATGCTCGGCAGTGTCGGTGTGGCGGCTTTATACCTCCATATCAGACACTTCATGTAAAGCGTTATTTACGAAAACAGCCTCCGTTTGGAGGAGATAAAAAAGGAACTGATTCACTCAGTTCCTTTTTTATTTGTATTTAAAAATTAAAAAGCCAGTACCGGGCGGACATACAGGTAGTTATCAAAAGCGCCAAAGCCTATAGCATTTGCAGAGTAGTTCAAAAACAATGCATTGGCGTCATAACCTTCGGACAACCAGTGGCCATGAGCGTCATGAAAGTTCAATCTCGGTAACTTTTCCCCGCCAGCCTTGGAAAAACCGGAATTAATCTTATCATAATTATCCAGTATTGATTGTCCAACACCTGCGGCAGGTAAACACCATTTACCTTTTGTTGTCGGAACAGAACTAGGGGCATAGCCTCTCGCACCCCTTGCTGCCTCAAAACACCAACCCGTAAGCTTTTGTGTATTACCACAACTGTCAAACTCATCGACCTCTGGACCTATTATTGAAAAACACATTACCTCCTGTACTAACCATACATATTTTCCCAATTCTTGCAATGACAGAGCTTGGCCGCAGTTATCACTGCCGATATAAACCACCACACCGATAGGCGTCTTGCCGCTAACTTTATCATTTGAACAAGTCCCATCACTGTTTAGGATATCGCCGATTTTACAGTTTTTGGCGTAACCGTTACATTGCCCGAGAACGGCTTTTTCCTCAACTTTGGGACAAGCCCAATATTCGCCAAACGGACATTTCAAACCGTTGTCACATTTTTGAAGAGAAGTGTAACCTAATTGCTGACAATCGGTAACTGCGCATTGCGCCGCAGCATATTGTGGGATTAAGGACAGACTCGTTCCTAAGAGTAAAAATTTAAGATTAATATTCATGTTGAACATCCTTTGTTTTGAAAGTTAAAACAAAACCCGCTTCATAAAGAAGGCGGGCGGATGTTCGAAACCACATACATGTAAATGGCTCAGCGCTTTCGTGCAAAGCCTTATAACGCTGACATCCGCCTCCTAGCACATATCCAGGCAGATATCAGCATATCCTTATTTAAAGTCGCAACTATGCTTGACGACTACATGTATTAAAGGGTTTCGACGCCCTCAGCGGCAAACTCTGCCACTTAAGAAAAGGGTAGCATAAGGGGGAATTTTTGGCAAGCTGTTTTTGTGTTTTCTAATGAGGGGATTTTTGAGTTTATGCAATTTTGCGCGTAACTGCCTTTTTCATCAAGGAGAGAAAATATAAGGGAGGATATCAGATATTTTGTCTGGCAAAATGTGCCTTTTATATAAGTTTTGTTTTACAAACTGTTAAAAATTAAGAGAATCTTAGCATGTCTTCATTTATAGATACTCTTGTATTTAACCAATTTCTGAGGAAATTTATAAATGAATTCAGTAGATGCTATGAACACGGCAAATCTGATTTGGGGGTTTAACCCGCAGATTGTCGCAACAGTGATTGTAGCAGTATGCTATTTAATCCTGTTTACTGAAAAGCTCAACAGGGCTGTGGTTGCTTTATTGGCCGCGGCTGTGATGATTTTTTCAGGTATTTTAACACAGCATACGGCCATTCAGGGAATTGACTTTAATACCTTAGCCCTGCTCACAGGTATGATGATTGTGGTCGGTATTTCAGAAAAATCCGGAATGTTCCAGTATGTGGCGATTTGGGGTGCAAAAAAAGTCAACGCCAATCCCCGCGGATTGTTAGTTGTCCTTGCTTTTGTCACGGCGTTTTTCTCCGCCTTTTTAGACAATGTAACCACCGTTTTACTTATCGTGCCAGTTACATTCCAGATTACCAAGAAGCTTGACATTAACCCTTACCCTTACTTGCTTTTGGAAATCTTTTCTTCCAACATCGGCGGTACAGCAACTCTTATCGGTGATCCTCCCAACATTTTGCTTGGTTCGGCCTTAAACCTGTCTTTCATGGATTTTGTCAAGGAACTGACACCGGTTGTTATCATTACCATGATTGTCATTATTCTGATTTTTGACTTTTTCTGGGGTAAAAAACTGGTTACAACCGAAAAAAGAAAAAAAGACGTCATGAAAATGGATGAGAAAGAAGCCATTACCAATAAAGGCCTGTTAGCTAAATGTCTGTTTGTTCTGGGCTGTGTTATTCTGGCTTTCATCATGGCTGAACATCTGCATATCGCCAACGGCACCATTGCCATTTGCGGCGCGGCATTTTTGATGATGCTGTATACTTTCGGAGAAAAACATGATGTTCGCGACCAAAAAGTCACTGAAATTTTCACTTTGGTTGACTGGACTACTATTTTCTTCTTTACCGGTTTATTTGTGATTGTTTACGGTTTGGAAGTCACCGGCGTTTTGAGTATGCTCGGCAAATACTTTGTTGATTTAACGGAAGGCAGTATTTCCAAAACAATGCTTTTGATTGTCTGGGTATCAGCTTTTGTTTCCAGCGCAATCGACAATATTCCGTTTGTGGCAACCATGATTCCGATGATTAAGTCCATGGAAGCCGATTTGGGCGGCCGTGAAGCGATGATGCCTGTTTGGTGGGCTTTGTCTCTCGGCGCCTGTTTCGGCGGCAACGGAACGCTTATCGGCGCTTCGGCCAACGTTATTGTTGCCGGTATGGCTCAACGAGCCGGACATCACATCAACTTTATCCGATTTTTGAAGTGGTCAATACCGGTCATGCTAATCAGTGTCAGCATTGCCTGCCTGTATTTGTATATTCAATATTTTGAATAAAGGTAAAAGCCTTGGAAAAATCCAAGGCTTTTGTTTTATCCCTAAAAAAAACATCCCGAATATTTCGGGATGTTTTCTTAAAAATTTCGGATTAGAATCCTTCAGTATCTAAGCGTTTACGCAGCTGTTTTCTAGCGCGGCGGATTGCTTCAGCCTGGCGGCGTGCTTTCTTCTCAGAATTTTTTTCGTGACAACGTCTTAATTTCATTTCACGGAAAACGCCTTCTCTCTGCATTTTCTTTTTCAAAACCTTCAAAGACTGAGCAACGTCATTACCGATAACAGTAACCTGAACCACTTAAATCACCTCTTTTCATATTGTTCAAAATTGTTACATCAAAAATTATGCAATATTTAACATAAGCATTTTAATATTGCAAGCGTTATTTTTACGCGATAATATTCGGCGTAATGTTTGCTTCGACGCTCTTAATCTGCTTTTTAAGACCGCAGCGAAGCGTATTTAACTGTTTGGCTTGATAAAAATCAATGGTTCTATTTTTTAATACCAAGTGTCTGATGTCTGAGCTGATACGACGTTCTTCGAGCTTGAGCTCACAGAGTTTGTGCTGTAATTTACCGAGATTGTCGTCTTTAAACATCTATATTTATCCCCTTTGGTTAAAAAATTGTATGATAAACACATTTTTTACTGGAAATACTCCAATAAAATTTGTATTAAATTATACAGCAATTTAAGGATAAATGCAATACATAAAAACTAACAGGAGTTTTTTTATATGAATAAAACAAAAAGAATCGGTATTTTGACCAGCGGCGGCGACTGTGCCGGACTTAATGCCGTTATCAGAGCCGTTGTCAATTCCGCTTCCAGACTGGGCTGGGAAATCTACGGCATTCATAACGGCACGGAAGGGTTAACCAATGATCCTCTGGAATATGAAGTTTTGACGGTTCAGAATTTTTCTGATACGCCATGGCCAAGACTCAGCGGTTCTTATCTCGGTTCTTTGAACAAGGGCGTCAAGATGGAATCTCTCGGCGAAATGTCAAAACGTTTCGGCGAAGGCGTTAAAAAGCTCGGGCTGGACGCTGTTATTGTTGTCGGCGGCGACGGCAGTATGAACATTACCGGCAATTACTGCAAAGGTGCCGGCGTCAAAATGATCGGTATTCCCAAAACAATTGACAACGATACGCCGATTACCGAATTTTCAGTTGGATTTAATTCCGCCTGTCAGGTTTGCACCAACGCAATCGACAGCCTGGAACTGACGGCCCGTTCGCACCACCGTGCGCTGATTCTGGAAGTTATGGGACGCGATGCCGGGCATTTGGCCATGCAGTCTGCTTTAGCCGGCCAGGCCGACGTTTGCCTGGTTCCGGAAATTCCTTACAAAATCGACGGTGTCATCAACAAGCTGAAAGAAATCAAGGCCAGCGGACGCGACCACGCGATTATTGTTGTTTCCGAGGGCATTAAAACCGAAGACGGACAACATTTGTCCGCGGCAAAGAACTTAATCGGCGAAGCTGTTTACGGCGGTGTCGGACAGTATTTGTCTGCCGAAATCAATAACCGTTACCATGATTTTCAGACCCGTGTGACGACTTTAGGCCATGTTCAGCGTTCCGGCACGCCTTCCTGCTTTGACCGAATGCTGGCTGCCATGTTTGGCGCCAAAGCAGTTGAGCTGCTGGCAAAAGACCAGACTGATATGATGGTTGTCTGGAAAAACGGCAAAGTTGGCGCTTACAGCATTGATGAAGTTGTTAAAGAAGGGACAACCTTGCTTGATACAAACAGCGACTCGGTTAAAGCCGCTGCAGCAATCGGCATGTATATCGGTGAAATCGAGAAGTAGGTTTCTTTTCTCAAAAATGAAGGGCGCATTGAAGCGCCCTTTTTTATTGTATTTATTATACTGACACAATAAAAAAACAGCCGTTCTTTTTAACTCCGGCTGTTTTTTTATTTTAGACAACGTTATCTTAGGCTGTGGCGCGCTTTGTCATCAAGCCTTCAGAAATCTGCAAATTGGTCATAATCATCGAATCGATGGCTTTTTCGTTCAGCTTATTAACATCCTTGCCGACTTCCAAGGTTTTTGAAGAAACATAATCTGCCAGCTTAATCAGGTTTGTCTTCGTTTCTTTCGGCAGCGGGTTTTCATCTGATGAAGCCAGAGTCTTGATGTAGACCCAAAGTTTCATGTTATTTTCCAAAGCGTTTACCAAATCGCCGGTATTTTTGTTCTCTTTAGCAGAAGAGAGGTCAATCGCACATCTCAAGAGGTGAAAGGCTTCTTCTTTGGCCAGGCTGTTTTTCACAGCATCAACCAAGCCTTCGGAAATCTGCATATTGATGTTTACCAAAGTATCAAAATCATTCTTTGTCATCTTAACACCTTTGCTCAAAGTCAGGCGTTCAACAAACTTTGACAACTTCAGCAGATTGGATTTAATTTCATCCGGAAGCAAATTCTTTGCATTTTTTAAAGTTGTTTCTATCTCCACCCAAAGTTTTAAATTGCTATCCAAGGCCAGAATCTTTTCCTTATCACTATTACCTGATGCCGCATGGGACAAGGCAACTGCATGATTCAGAAGAATCGAAGCTTCTTCTTCAGCATTTTTAACTTGGTCAGTTGTTTTTTTCATATGTGCTTCCTTATAAATCAGTTTACAAATTTAGTTTTCAAGCAGCGCTATATTCTTACAAATAGCCTTTTAAATAGTTAATTTAATCAAAAAAGTTTATTTATTAACAAGAAAAAGCCTGCTCAAGAATTTAGGGGAAAATAAGCAGGCTTTTTATTTTTAAGAAAAAATGGGGAGATTTTTTCTTGAAAAGACATAATAATATGGGGAAACTTGTCCTTAGAACGGTGACAGAATATCTATCAGCTGGCGTCCGTATCTCGGTTCCTGAACATCGGAAATTGTACCCTTTCCGCCGTAAGAAACGCGCAATTCGGCAATTTTGCTCGAATCGATAGAATTATCGGAAGTAATATCAGCCCGGCGGATAACACCGCGCACTGTCAGCTGGCGCAGTTCATAGTTAACGCGTATTTCCTGAGAACCTTCGATTACCAGATTGCCGTTCGGTAAAACCTGAGTCACAACGCCGGCCATTGTCATATTGATATTTTCGGAACGATCTATTTTTCCTTCGCCGCTAATATCATGGTCAGACACAACATTGACCAGATTTCCGGGATTGACGGCATCAGGCAGGTAATCCTTGGCATAATCTTCATAGCCGAAGAAGCTGCCGACATTGACCGTATCAGAGTTGGTATCACGCGTCTGTTCGGTTTTGTTTTTCATTGTTGCGCCGTCTTTGGCAGAAATGTTAACCGTAATGATATCACCGACTTTTGACGCCCGTTGATCCTTGAAAAACCCCGACGAGCCTTTAGCCCAAAGAGAGTTAGCGCCGCTGCTTTGATCCGGCTGCACCGGCATGGGCAAACTGACCGGCTGATAATTCGGCTGGGTTACGGGATTTTCAATCGGCGCTAATTCCGGCTCTTTGCCAATTGTACTCAGACGCGACCAGGTGTTGCAACCGCTGAGCATTGTTCCCAGCAGCAGCCCCAGCGCTATTTTTTTGTAAGTTTGTTTCATGACCATTAGTTCCCCTTTCTATTGGACATCAATTTTTACGGTTTCGGCGTCAATAACTTCGCCATATAAATTCTTTTTGCTCTTGGTATTCAAAAGTTCTATCTTCCGACCTTTTGCCCCATCTTCCAAGGCCTGAACTTTTGCCGTTATCTGCATATGCGGCGTGGCATAAAGAGCCGTTACGACATCGCCTTTTTTAATGAGCATTTTCTCACCGAGGTCATTGGCGGTTATAAGTTTTCCCTCTTTAAGCATCCGCTTGGCCTCTTTATTCAGCATTTTGTCTTTGTCGGTAACATTGGCGGACTTAATACGGTTGCGGCGTATCTTAACAAGTTTCAAATCTTCATTATGAATGATTTCCCCTTTTCCGATGTCCCGAGCCGGAACTGAAATCTCGCCGATACGGTAAAATTTTCCAGTCAAATCCGTTGCTGCAAAAAGTTTGCCATCGGCATAAATTTCCGCCCGGCAGGAAAACTTATCCTGCTGTTCCGAAAATTTCAGGCTGGTTATCATAATTTTGAAAGACGATGCGCCGGCGATTGAAAAAGACGTCTGGCCGCCGAAAAATTCCAAGTCCAGTTCATCTTCCACGCCATTATTTACAAATTCGGTTTTTACGGCTGATGCAATATCATCTTCCCGCACCAACACAGCCGCCACTGCCCCCAGGCAGTACAGCAGGAGGTAAAGCATCGGAAAAACATATTTTAATTTTTTAAGCATTTTTGTCATCAGCGCTGCCCGAACTACTTCATTTGGTTAATGGTTGACAACATTTGGTCTGAGGTGGAAATGATTTTGGAATTCATCTCATAAGCACGCTGAGCGGAAACCAGCTCGGTAATTTCAGAAACCGGGTTAACGTTGGATGTTTCCAGATAGCCGGACTGAATGGAACCAAACCCTTCATTGTCTGGATTATCAACTATCGGCGCGCCGGAAGCTTCGGTTTCCAAGAACAGGTTTTGCCCCATGGCTTCCAACCCGGCTTCATTTACAAAAGTGGCAATTTCCAGCTGGCCGACATTTAACTCGTCAACCTGGCCGTCCTGCTTGACCCAGACTTCGCCGGAAGCATTAACATAGACTTCTACGGCATCATCGGGAATAGTGATTTCCGGCTGAACGACATAACCGTCATGGGTAACAATAACACCATCGCCGTTACGTTGAAAAGCGCCATCGCGGGTATAAGCAGTCCCCTTGCCTTCCGGCAGTTCAATCTGAAAATAACCGCGTCCTTTAATTGCCAAATCCAAGCTGTTCCCGGTATTTGTCAGGGCATTGCCGTCTGTAATACGGTAAATGGCCGCGGTTTTGACACCGGTACCCAGCTGGATGCCTGACGGCACAATAGTCTGACCGGCGGTTGATGCGGCACCCGGGCGGACAATGTTTTGATACAGCAAATCGTTAAATTCAGCACGGCGTTTGCTGTAAGCCGTGGTGTTCATGTTGGCGATGTTGTTGGAAATAACATCTACGTTCGTCTGCTGGGCAAGCATTCCGGTAGCGCCAATATTCAAAGATCTCATATTTTATTCCCCTGTAAAATTAAGCCTGCTGAGAGAAGGCGGTAATGGTGTTGGACAAACGTTCATGCTCGGTGTCTATCATTTGTTGGACATATTCGTAAGAACGTTGCAAATTAATCAGTTTAGTCATTTCGGCAATCGGTTCGACATTTGATTTTTCAATAGATTTCTGCACAACCTGGTAACTGCCGTTATTATATTCCATGCTATTGCCTTCTGTATTTTCAAACATGGTATCGGCAATTTTCAATAACTTCTGGTTATCGGCAAAGCTGGCCAGACGCATACGTCCAAGAGAACCGTTTTCAGTCAAGACTTCACCTGAAGCTGTAATGGTTATTTCATTTTCATTCGGCGCGACAAAAAACGGCGTGCCGGTTTCGGACAACAGCGGATAGCCGTCTTTGGTCACAATCGCGCCATCGGCATTCAAAGAAAACTGTCCTTTGCGGGTGTATTTTTCGCCTTCCGGCGTTTCAACAGCAAAAAAAGCATTTCCCTTAATCGCCACATCCAGCGCATTACCTGTATGCGCAATCATACCTTCGGCAAAATTCTTATAGGTACCGTAGTCCTGCGTGAAATATAAAGGATTGCCAACAATGCCCTTGGCAGCATTTTCAGTTTTGGCCAAATATGATGTAAAGACGGCTTCATCCCCTTTGTAGCCTGACGTATTCATATTTGCCATATTATTGGAAACGACATCCATTTGTTTCCACAGCGCCATCTGGCGCGATAAGGCAATGTAGTTTGTATTATCCATATTTCTTTTCCCCAATTAAAAAGGATAATTTCATCATGCCATAAATAATGCAAAAACTGTGCCAAGATTAACAAAATATTAATTTCCGAAGATACAAAAAAAGCGCAACCCTTTGGGATTGCGCTAAAAATTCTACTTTGAACAATTAAATACCTTTTGCCATAGGCTGCTTTCAATTCTTTTATCAGCCATAATAGCCTGATTGGCCTTGTCATTCAGACGCTCCCCGTACCATATGATATCATTCTCAGCCCAGACAGCGTATTCCTGCCCGCTTTTGTTAATAACATCAGCTCCCAGAAGCAGATTCAACTCTTCCAGCCGGAAAGAAGATATCTCATTTTCACGGCGAAAACTACCCGAAATACATTCGCTCAGAAAACGTGGACCGGCTTTGTCTTTCAGTGGAGAATCGTTGCGCCGCAAAATACGAAGAAGGTTTACAACCTCGCGCGCATACATAAAATTGTATTTCTGCGCCTGTTTCATCAAATCAAGGTATTCCCAAACACCGCGCAGTCGTATTTCCAGATTTTCATACTGTGCCGCGACAATTACTCCACCAACATTAACTTTTACAGAGGTTCCCGTCAGCTTGTTATAAACACTAAATTCGGTTATTAACCTGGAATTGTCATTTCCCTCCAGCAGGTACTTTACCATTTGTTCGTCATTTACCGTCATAATTATAATTTTAAAATTAATAATATAATGAATTAAGGGTTTTAATAACATAGAACCCTTAATTTGTAAATAGACAAAATTGACATTTATTTACATATTTCTGTTTTCTTCAAAATATAAAAATCGGCCAGCGGTCCATGAATCATTTCCTTATTCATATCCAACATTCGGAGTTGTCCGTCCTCGGCTTTGTAATAGCTGTTTTGTCCGTCACGGGAAACAGCAATAATATCCCCGTCTACGGAATAGCGGCCGTTTTCAACAAATTTGCCGTCTTTTTTATCAATATATAAGCTGCTCAGGCGGTATTCGCCGTTGGCGCTGAGCTGCAGTTTCGTGGCAATGCCGGGACCGTCTGCCGCGGGAAGAACGCCCTCATAAGTCCCGCAGTATTTGGCTGTGCAGGATGACAATGCCGCCATGGTCGCAAACATATAAATTATCTTATTCATTTTTTCCCTTTCTGTTATTTTCGGTTATACCGATAATGTAAGGGTTAGGCATTAAAATTCAAGCCCCAGTCAGAATAACGCGCCGGATCATCAATCCAGTTTTCGCGGACTTTGACATAAAGAAACAAATGAACCCGCTCTTCCAGCAAATCCTCAATTTCACGCCGCGCCGCCTGGCCAATTTTTTTTATCATACTGCCGCCTTTGCCCAAAACGATGATTTTCTGACTGTCACGCTGAACATAAATCGTCATTTCCGCCCGAACGGAGTTGTCTTCCTTGCGCTGCCAAAGCTCCGGCTCTACAGTCAGGGCATAAGGCAATTCCTGCTGGAGATATAAAAACAGTTTTTCCCGGACAATTTCCGCCGCCAATAGTTTTAACGGCATATCAGACATTTGCTCTTCCGGGTAATACCATGGGCTTTCCGGCAGATTATCTGCCAGGTATTTATAAAATTCTTCAATATTTTCACCGGTTACGGCTGAAATAAAAAACGTTTCGGTAAAATTTCCGGCTTGATTTAATTCTGCGCTGAGCTGCAGCAGCTTTTCCTTTTTTACCAAATCAACTTTATTCAAAACCAAAACGGCGGCTGTCTTATTTTCATTCAGCCTGGCGACAATGGCTTTGACTTCATCGTCAAATCCCTTATGCGCATCAACAACCAGTACCGTTATATCGGCATCGCCGACACCACCCCAAGCCGATGCCACCATAGCCCTGTCCAAGCGGCGTTTGGGTTTGAAAATTCCGGGCGTATCAAGAAAAATTATTTGGGAATTTCCGTATATGCCTATTCCCTTGACCATGGTCCGGGTTGTCTGAACTTTGGGCGAAACAATCGAAACCTTGGAACCGACAAAGTTATTGGTAATAGTCGATTTTCCGGCATTCGGCGCACCGATAAGCGCTACAAAACCACACCTTTGAATATTGTTTTTCGAAACGCTATTCATGCTTATACCCCAGTTTAGCCAGCATTTTGCAAGCGGCTTCCTGTTCGGCCAGTTTTTTGTTACGCCCTTCCCCAAACTGAGTTTCTATACCCTGTATTGACACGGACATTTTAAATGTCGGTTCATGTTCGGATCCGGTACGGCCCTCCGTTTTATAAACAGGAAAACTTTTTCCCTTTGCATGGGCAACTTCCTGAAGCAGCGTTTTGCAATCTTTGGGCGGCGCTACGTTTTTATCAATCAGTTCACACCAATGTTCATTGACAAAGTCAACCGCACATTCGCAGTGACTGTCCATATAAATTGCGCCGATAACGGCTTCGCAAACGTCGCAGAGAACATTTTCGTTATCGCGAATATCATTGCCAACGCAAATAATATATTTATCCAGCCCGATACGGCGGGCAACGCCGGCAACGGTTTCTTTGCAGACTAACGCCGTATGCCGCTGTGACATGCTGCCTTCCGGCTCTTTGGGAAAAATGCGGTACAACAGGCTGGCTATGGCAACGCCCAAAACCCTGTCGCCGACAAATTCAAGACGTTCGTAGTTGTCTTCGACCGAAGGACTGTAACTGCTGTGCGTCAAAGCCTGCCGCAGCAAAGAAATGTTCTGAAAATGGTATTTTAGCGTACTCTCAAGCGCTTTCATATCTGTCATTTTCCACCTACTGAATTCTGTTAAACAACCGGGACCAGCGAATCTGCCGCGGCAGATTCCATATCTTGTACCATTCGCCGTCAGGGTCAAGCGAGAAGAAAAGAAAACGAGCCTTGCCGACCAGATTTTCCGCCGGAACAAAGCCGACGTTGACACGGCTGTCGTCGGAACGGTCACGGTTATCACCCATCATAAAATAGTGCCCTTCGGGAACGGTCAGTTCCGGAACATCGTCAAAAGTTTCGCTGTCGGATATTTCCAGAATATTGTGTTTGACACCGCCGGGAAGCGTTTCAACATACTGACGGTAACGCTCAACATTACCGTATTTGTCATGTAGTACAAAGTCTTCAATCTGTTCGCGCTCAACCAGCTCACCGTTTATATATAAACGCCCTTTTTCCAATTTAATCCTATCTCCGGGGAGGCCAATCAGGCGCTTAATATAATCTGTTTTGTTATACTGCGGTTCCTTAAAAACAATCACATCGCCGCGCTCGGGCTTATCTTCCCAGATACGCCCCTCCCAAAGGGGAAGGCTGAACGGCAGGGAATGTTTTGAATAGCCGTATGTATATTTGGAAACAAACAAAAAATCCCCGACATATAAGGTCGAATACATTGAACCGGAAGGGATTTTAAACGGTTCAAACATAAAAGTCCGAATAAATACGGCAATCAAAACGGCATAAATTATCGTTTTTATGGTATCGGCAAAGCTTTCTTCTTTATCCATAAGATTTTCCTTAAGCTATAAATTCTTTATTGCATTGTCTTAGATAACGCCATAAACACGATAGCGTTATCTAAGGCAACTTTGGGTTACATATAATAATATCAGTAAACTTCAATAACGACAAAAGCCTGCGCCAAAGGATAATCATCGCTTATCGTCAGCTGAATATTGACGTTTTTTCCGCCGGAAAGCTTTTGCAGGCGCTGAAGCGCTCCGCCGCTTAAAACCAATTCCGGTTTGCCGGCGGCATTATGAACCGTCTGAATATCGCGCAGATAGATACCGTTTCTGAAGCCCGTTCCCAGAGCTTTGGAACAGGCTTCCTTGGCGGCAAAACGTTTGGCGACGGACGCAGCATATTCCCGCGGCGAAACAAACTGCCGGGCAGCAATTTCCTCCCGTTCCGATGCTCCCAACGCCCGGTCTATCAGACGCTCGCCGTAAGCGGCAATCGACCGCTCAAAACGGGAAATGTTGGTAATATCCGACCCTATTCCGACTATCATGTCCTTCTCCCTCTTTACTGCGCGGCGCGAGCCACATAGCTGACAACCTTGCTGGCTTTCAGCACATCAATAATTTCGCTCAGTTGCTTAATGTCTTTAACCTCAATATCAACCAACAGCTCAAAATAACTTACCGTGCGGTAGACGATATTCAGGTTGGAAATATTACCGTTGCAGCGGGCAATCAGATTTGACAAATCGCCGAGGGCTCCCGGTTCGTTACTGAGCATAATCTTCAAACGACCGACATGGGTTTCGCCATAAGCGTCATCCCCCCAGGCAATATCCAGCCAACGTTCCGGTTCATTAGCAAACTTTTCCAAAAGTTTACAGTCAATGGTATGGACGGCAACGCCCTTTCCGGTCGTTACAATACCAACGATACGGTCTCCCGGCAGCGGGTGACAGCAACCAGCATAATGAACAGCCATTCCGGGAATGAGGCCTTTGATTTTAAGCGGTTCGCCCTTGTTCTTGCCTTTTTTCAAAACCTTTTTCAGACTTGGCACCTTAATCGCCTTGACTACCTTTTCCAGCTTGGACTGTTTATAGGCCGGATAAACCGCTTTCAGGACATCCCAGCCGGTTACCAAGCCTTCGCCGACCTTGGCATAGACATCATCTATCGAATCTGCCTCAAAATTCTGCAAAACATTAATCAACCCCTTTTCTGAAAATTCCAGATTTTCGGATTTGAACAAACGCTCAAGAATTTCCTGCCCCAACGTAATAAACTGATCGCGTTTATGTGCGCGGACATAGCGGCGGATAGCAGCTTTGGCTTTGCCGGTAACAACAAAGCGCTCCCATTCTGTTGACGGGTGCTGGGCTTTTGAAGTCAAAACCTCGACCTGGTCGCCATTTTGCAAAATCGTGCGCAACGGGCGGATTTCACCGTTAATCTTGGCGCCGACACAGCTGTCGCCGACCGAAGAGTGGATGGCATAGGCAAAATCGACCGGTGTCGAATTAATCGGCAAGCCGATTAAATCACCTTTAGGCGTGAAGCAGAAAACCTGGTCGTTATACATTTCCAGCTTGGTATTTTCAAGAAACTCTTCCGGATTTTGCGCCTGTTCAAGAATTTCCAAAAGTTCCCGTATCCAGCGGAAATTCTTGCCTTCAACACGCTGTCCCTGCTTGTAGGCCCAATGGGCGGCAACGCCTTTTTCCGCAATCTCGTGCATTTCCGTCGTCCGAATCTGGATTTCGATGCGGGTATTTTCCGGTCCGATGACACCGGTATGGATGGATTTATAGCCGTTTGGTTTCGGCGTGGAAATATAATCCTTAAAACGCCGCGGAATCATATGATATTTGCTGTGAATAACACCCAGCGCCTGATAACAGGAGCCAATATCGTCAACAATAATACGGAAAGCCATAATATCGGAAAGCTGCTCAAAAGAGGCGTTTTTCTGCTGCATTTTGCGCCAGATGGAATAAGGCGTCTTTTCCCGGCCGCTGACACTTGCCTTGATACCATTGTCTTTCATATCCTTTTCAAGCTGGCGGATAATTTTGGGCACAATGTTACTGCCCTGCTCCCGCAAAAAGTTCAAACGGGCAACAATGGAATCATGCGCTTCCTTATGCAGTTCAGAGAAAGCGATTTCCTCTAATTCGCTTTTGACTTCCTGCATACCGATACGCTCGGCCAAAGGCGCATAGATATCCAATGTTTCCTTGGAAATACGCATTCTTTTTTCAGGCTTGCAAAAATGCAGCGTGCGCATATTGTGCAGACGATCGGCCAGCTTAATCAGCAAAACGCGGATATCTTCCGACATGGCCAGCAAAAGCTTGCGGAAATTTTCCGCCTGTTTGCTGTTGCCTGATTTTTGTTCAATCATGGCTAATTTGGTCAGACCGTCGACAATGGAGGCTACCTGATCTCCAAACAGCTGGCGGACTTCTTCAACCGTGGTATCGGTATCTTCCACCGTATCATGCAGCAAAGCGGCAATAATGGATGCGGAATCCAGCTTGAATTTTGTTAAAATACCGGCAACTTCAATCGGGTGGGAATAATACGGATCCCCTGACTCGCGAAGCTGGGCGCCATGTTTTTTCATGGCAAAAACATAGGCCCGGTTTAATGCGTCTTCATCTGCATCGGGATCATAGGATTTAACTAATTCAACTAATTCATATTGTCTTAACATTGAGCCTCAACCATAACCTAAAACCTTATTCAAGACTCAAGAAAATTTTTTTACACCCTTAAGCCTCAACAACGCTTGTACCTGCCGGAGATACAAGCGTTGTAATTATAGACATCAGAAAATTAAAAAATACTGAATCCCGCGTTATTCTTCATCATCAAAATCGGCACCCAGTTCGTCGCTGAGACCCAAGGCATCGTCCAGCGCTTCATCATCCAGAGAAACATCTTCTTCAGAATCGGCATCCAAATCCATAACGTCATCATCGCCGTCGCGAATCTGCATAGCATCGCCCATATCTTCAGCATCAAGACTAACGCCGGAGAACTGGTCATCAAGCTCAGCCAATTCTTTTTCAGCTGCCAGAATTTCCAACTCTTCTTCTTCCGGTTCTTCAACCTCGACATATTTCTGCAGCCCCATTACCAGAGATCTCTGCAATTCCTCAATATTAACCGTACCGTCAGCAATTTCACGCAGAGCAATTACCGGATTTTTGTCATTGTCTTTGGCAACCGTCATCGGCGCACCGGCGCTCAAATCTTTAGCCCGCTGAGCAGCAACCATGAGCAGTTCATAGCGGTTAGGAATTTTATCAATACAATCTTCAACTGTAACGCGTGCCATTTCTTTTATACCTTAGTTTAAAATTACAAATCTGAATTAGACTTTATACTAACTTTTACATAAATTGCAATAATAAAATCAGAAAAAGTTGCGTTTTTTCGAGAAATTACTGCGACAAAGACAACGGCTGCCCGCCCAGGAGATATTTTCCGGCGGCAAACTCCCGGCGCAACATCCGCCGATTTTTTATCACTTCCAAAACATCCGGCAACGGTGCCTCATACATCAAGACCGTCGCCTGGGCAGCTTGAAACTGGCTGTAGCGCAGGTTTTCCGGGAAAGCGGCTAAATCCCGTTCATAAATGCCGTCCTGCAGATTTTTGATTGCGGCGGCGGTTGACGCACTCATTGTCGATGCCCGATAAGCTTTTACGGTTTTGTCGCAGATATAGGCCCACTCATCTAAATTAAAAGCCTCGCCGCCGACAGCTAATTTTAAGTCTGTTTCCATTCCTAGGATACGCATTTTCTGCACCAGACGGCGGCAAGGATAAACCAAATCCTTTAAAGTGTTTATCACGGTACAGCCATTTTGTTCACTTTCGTATTTATCAAGAAGCTGTCCGGCTGCAAAGAGTTTCAACGCCATTCCTTCAGCGGAAGCCAGCTTGTTTACGGCAGGGATTGTCCGGGCAAAAGCCTGCACATCAGCCGAGGTCAGCGGTGATTTTTCATCCGGTGAAATGGTTCGTAAATCAGATATGTCGGGCGCCTTTTTCCGCTCGGCACCCGGCTGAAAACTTTCCGGCGGCACCAGCTGTTTCAGGCGCCGGTAAAATTCTGCATTATAAGCAGTTTGCGGATAATATGCCGGCGTTTTAAGCGGCTCCACAGCCCGGACATTATCCGGCCAAACTTCAGGAATCAATAAAAAATATAAATGCGGCGAGAGAAATTCAAGGTTTGGAATTTCAGCCATTTGCGGCGCAATCCGTTGTGGGAAACGACCTTTGGTTTCTTTTATTCCCGGCATATTTAAAATTTTGGGAGACATATTCGGCACCGTATGCAGGTAAGGACCTATATAAGGATAAATTTCCGGCGGCGCCGACTGTATCAGTTCCAACAACGCTTCTTCATTTTCTTTTTTCAAGCGTTTGTCACACGAACCGTAAGTTTTGATTGTCTGCGCAAAAACTTTATCAAAAACCTTTCCGATATTCCAGGAAAATTCATAGCGGCGGTCATAAATCGGCGTTGCGGCATATTTCTCTGCCAATTCGTCATAAGACGGCAAAGGCCGATTGAGATCAACCTCCAGACAACTTTTGTCATTCCATCCAGCGGCTTGCACCAAGCCTGCCGCCAACACCATAACTGCAACCGCCGCTATTTTTTTCATTTTAATCCTTCTTGGTCAGAAGAACCGTATAGGTCAAAACTTCCTTGCCATGAGCAGGAATTTTGACAAGCCATTTAGACGCGTAGGCGTTTTTCTTTGCACTCTTTACACTTTCGGCGTTGACTTTCCAAGTTCCACCGTAATTCTGGGTAAATTCCACTTCCACAGCCTCATCTTTGGCATTGTTAAATGTTATTTCAACAGAAGCTTCGGTTACTTTTTCGGAAATCTTTTTGGCCGAACTGATTCTACCGGTAGCAAAAATGTCAAACGCCTGTCCCAAATTAAGTTCCGTCTTTTCTCCGGAAGCAAGCTGCGGCAAATTGGCTTCACCGATAAACTGCAGATTTTTCTTGCTGTCATTTTCAAAAAAGCGGATTGTTCCCTGCGGCAGCGCTTCACCCAAACCGTCTTCCTTTACATTGTTTAATTTGTAAACAACCTGCGGATTGGCTTTAGTAAAATCGTTTTCTCCGCTGTTATAGCTGAGGTAAAGCGGCGAATTCAGTTTGTATTCCTTCGCATATTTTACCTTGTTCTTGACCATCAGACTGACTTGCTTTGTCTGTTTGTCTTTTATGCTGGTTTTGGCCGGCAAATTGTAAAGATAGTAATCGGCAAAAGCCTCCGACGTCGGTACAGCGCTGTCCATTGCACCACTTTCCGTAACGGCGCCCATAGCCTTAAAGCTGCGCGCCATCATTACCGGGCGGATAACATTGCTGCTGACCTGATTGACAGAGCCGGCGATCAGCTGAACCGTGGCATTGTTATAATCCACGCCGGAATCGTTTTTTAATGTAATCCAGCCGTTTAACGTTAAGGTATTGTCAGCCTGCAAGTCAGCAACATAATCGGCTTTCCAGCTGAGACCCGACGTCAGGTAAGCCAGTTCGACATTTTGAGCGCCGGCAACCGACTTGTTTTTCATATCGACAACCAAAGTCGGCTTGGTGCGCAAACCATCCGGAACATTTTCATAAATAACGCGTCCCGGAAAATCGGTTTCAATGCCATAGCTGAACTTTAAGACCGGTTTACCGTATCCGGCTTCTAAAACTACAGCCGTATCATAAACCGTTTTTCCGGTTTGTTCATTATAAAGCGCAGTTTTTACCGTCTTGCCGACAGAAGCTTCCAACAAGTTTGACGGATTGAGCAGATTGTAATTATAATTCTGTTCCATTACTTCAATCCCCTTGCCGAACAACATTGCCGTTTCCGGGCGAATCTGCGAAGAAACGCCGACAAAAGCAACCTTGTTTTCACCACGCTGCAAATCAATGTTGCGCGTATCCCGGACAAAGGCCAGGTTATTGTTATATATGCTTATCTGCATTTCCGTATTTTTATCGGTATCGACAACTTTTTCGGCATCTGCCGCCAAGCTGAGGGCAGGAAGGCTCAGAAAACTCAGACTCAATGCAGCTATTGCATTTTTTATTTTCATATTTCTATCTCCATTCTGTTAAATTTATCTCTGATGATACTGATGATATACTAAAAAATCATAAAAAAAAGTGCTTATGTTTTATAATAAAACTAGACTCGGCGTAAATATTCAAATATTATGTGACTAAATTGGTTGGAATATTTTTTTAAGGAGAGTTGTCATGGCTTGGACTGAACAAATGGTCGAAGACTTAAGAAAAATGTGGAAAGAAGGTTTGACTACCGGAGAAATAGGTAAAAGACTCGGTGTTTCAAAAAACTCCATTGTCGGAAAAGTTCATCGCCTTGGACTGTCCGGGCGTCCGTCTCCCATCAAAAAGAAATCTGACGACTCTGAAGCCATTTCTCAGCCGACCGCTCCGTCTCTGCAAACGATTAAAACAAGTAAAGCTGAAAAAATAACATCCGATGAAAGCAACAAAAAAGCTGAGGCAGTAAAAGAATCAAAAAAAGAAGAGCATTTTATCTCTACCAAAATAGAAAGCAAACCTCAGGTCAGAAAAGACGGCAAAGTTATGCTGACCAGCCTTGACAACCACACCTGCCGCTGGCCTATAGGTGACCCGAAGGATGAAAATTTTCATTTCTGCGGCAAAAAAGTCCGTTTGGGACAAACCTACTGCGAAGAACACGCCGCTTTGGCCTATGTCAAGCCAAACAATAAGAAATAACCTTTGTTTAACTATTATAGATTAAAGTCAGAATTAAGTTTTATCTGATTTTTTGGAGTGTTTCATGTCTTTAGGTACTTTATTGGCCTTTCTCGGCGGTTTTGCAATGGTTATCGGATCTATTGTCACTGCAACCGACAGGCCGATGGCTTTCGTCGATTTTCCCAGCGTCATCGTCGTTATCGGCGGAACACTGATTACCTGTTTTACTTCTTACGAAACAAAAGATGCCATCACTGCTTTTAAAACCATGCTGGCTTCCTTCAAAAAATACAAAGATATGGAAACTCCGTTGAAAGACGAAGTCGGCAGAATCGTCCGCTGGGGCTATATCATTCAGAAAAACGGCCTGCAAGGACTGGAAAACGAAGTTACCGATGACCTCCGTGCCGAAAGCCCGTTTTTAGCTTACGGCGCTGATTTGGTCGTTACCGGCTATACCGGGACTGAAATCAGACAAATCTTGGAACATATGTCGGAATCCCAATCCGCCAGAGACCGCGTCAGTACCGGTGCGCTGATGAAGATGGGGGGCGATGCTCCGGCGTTCGGTATGCTCGGAACCCTTATCGGTTTGGTTATCATGCTCAGCAACATGAGCGGCGATCCGGCATCAATCGGCCCGTCTATGGCTGTTGCTTTAATTACAACATTTTACGGCGTTTGTCTGGCGCGTTTGGTCTGTATTCCCTTAGCTACCAAAATGAATGCCCGTTATGACGTAACGGATTTTAAAAATTCTTTGCAGATGGAGGGACTGGTCTTATTGGCTGAACGGAAAAGTCCGCGCTATATCCAAGACAAACTTAATTCTTTTGTTGAAGTAAAAGATCAATTTTTAATCGACAGAGATATGAATCGTGAAAGCGGCAGCGCGCAAGCCTGATTTAATATAGGAAAAGCAGATGAAGAAAAAAGAAGCTCCGGCAATCGATTCCTCCTGGATGGACACATACGGCGATATGGTTACATTGTTGTTGTGCTTTTTCGTGTTGATGCTGGCGATGTCCAGTGTTGATATGGCCAAGTATGAAATGATTCAGGCCGGAATGCAGGAAGGCGTTGGAAAAACCGAGGCTCCCCGGCCGATAGAGATGATGATGGTTGAGCTTTCAGATGACATCCAAGCTTTGAATATGGAAGATAAGGTTGCGCTAGGCACGGATTCTCAAGGCGTTGTTCTGGAGTTCGGCGGCGGCGCATTTTTCAGTCCGGGTTCTGCCGAACTTAATCCGGAAGCTATTCCTATTTTGAAAAGAATTGCGGCAACTCTGCAATCTGAACGTTATGCAAAATTTGATTTCAGTATTGAAGGGCATACCAGCAATAAAAAGTTTTCAAATGCGCAATATCCCTCAAATTGGGAGCTTTCTTCGGCTCGAGCTTCTGCCGTTGCACGCTTTTTGGAAGAGAGAGGAATAGCCAGAACCCGGATTAAGGTCACCGGCTATTACGATAATATTCCGAAATATCCTAATCTTGATCCTTTTGGCGAGCCTATTCCGCAAAACCAATCAAAAAACCGCCGTGTGGTTATTCATATTATTCCACGCAGCGGAAAGTAATAAGAAAGCCTCTGGAAAAGAGGCTTTCTTATTACTTTATCTTATTACCATTTTTCCCAATGAATGCGTTCAGGATTATGACGTTCCGGCTGTTTCGGCGTTTCTGCAGGATACCCCAGTACAACAATGGAAAAGGGTTTGACATTTTCCGGCAAAGAGAAAAATTCTTTTAATGACGCTATCGGGCCGCTCATCGGCGAGGCTCCGCACCAGCAGGCACCAAGTCCCAGAGCATGCGCGGCCAATAAAATATTTTCAGTTGCGGCGGAACAGTCAATGTCAATATAACTCCAGCCTTCTTTTTCACGGTGAAAAGAGATGTCCTCCCGCCCGCAGACTAAAATGACGGCAGCAGCATTTTCAGCAAACAAAGCCGAACGCTGCATATGACGAAAATGCTTTAAAACATCTTTATCCTGAATAACTAAAAATTCCCACGGCTGCGTATTGTGAGCGGACGGCGCAAATTCTCCGGCTTTGATAATTTGTTCCAAAACATCTTTGGGAATCGGCTTATTTTCATATTTACGAACGGATCTTCTGGTTAATAAACCTTCCAACAATTCCATGTTATTCTCACTTTCAATAAAAAAATCAGTTCACTGTTCTTTTCAGCTCTTCAATTCGGGGAAGAACTGAATTTTCAATAATAAAATCAATGGCTTTTTCAACCATTCTGTCAGTATGATGCACTGCGCTACCAACGGCTTCCAGACTGTCGGCGGCATCAATTTTATCCGCCAAACGCGCATAAAGCGCAGCCAAATCCGACAAAGAATCAATCATTTCGGCAAGATAGGCCGGAAGTTGTAAATTTTCCTTACCGCCCCAAAAGCCTTCAATAAAACCGGCTTCAATTTCATCATAGCGCGACAGGCAGGCTTCCTTTAAAGCTTCCGGCGAATCGGCTTTTATCTTGTCGAGGCGGATTTTATTTATCTTTACCGCCGTGAAAATATCATCCCACAGCCCCATAAAAAACTTGAAAAACAATTCGGCCTCTTTTTTGGTTTCAAGACGAGGTTCCTGTCCTTTAGGCCAAAAAGAAGAAATAACGTCTGTCGGGCGAAGCTCAAGGTTCGGACTGCAAATGGAACCGGCAAAGCGCATTTTTATAACGTTTAAGGGCATGGGACAACGGTAATGTTCCAGCATTTTTACAAAACTATCGTCACCAATATATTCATTTTGACTTTTCATTTTAATATTCTTCATATATAAAGATTATAATTTGACTTTTAATGTAATGGAGTTTTTTAAATTGGCAAGAGCTAATTTTACATATCTTGCAGTTATGGCGTTTTTACTCAGCGCCTGTTCTGTTCTGGAGCCTTTTGTCGACCGCAAACGCAACGCCGGCGCGCCGCCGACGCAGCTTTATGTCGGACGATCAAGAAAAGACGCGCCGTCAATCTGTTATAACATTCTGACAACAGATTATAAAACCGTCAAAAAAATGGCTGACGAAGAATGTATTAAGTATAATACGGGGACACATGCCGTCCCGGTCAGCCAAGAGGCTTTCAGCTGCAGGGTTTTACTGCCGGCCAGAATTAATTTTAAATGTGAAAAATAAACAAGAGGACAGCTAAGAGATGGACTTATCTTTGGAAAAAACAATCAACAGCAAACTGGTTAACTGTTTTAACAAGTTGGGACTGGATACAAAATTTGCCATGATTAAAGTATCCGACCGCCCGGATTTGAGCGATTTTCAGTGTAACGGCGCATTAGCCCTGGCAAAACAGGAACGTAAGAATCCCCGTGAAATCGCTTCCGCCATTGCCGGAGAACTTGAAAAAGACGCTGATTTTGCAAAAATCTCCGTTGACGGTCCCGGTTTTATAAACATGACAATTAAAGACGAGCTTATCGGCAGAGTTATGGATAACATGAGCCAAGACGAACGTTTAGGCTGCGACAAAATCAAAGAACCGAAAAATGTCGTTTTGGATTTTGGTGCGCCGAATGTGGCAAAAGAAATGCATGTCGGCCATTTGCGTTCTGCCGTCATCGGCGAAGCCGTACAGCGCATTGAGCGTTTTGTCGGCAACAAGGTTATTTCCGACACGCATTTGGGCGACTGGGGGACGCCGATGGGAATGATTATTTCTGAAATTATGGATATGCATCCAGAATGGCCCTATTTTGACGACAGTAAAAAAGACGGGTTTCCGGCGTCTCTGCCCTATTCCGTTGAAGAGCTGACTGAAATATATAAAAAAGCCAATGCCCGTTGCAAAGAGGATGAGGCTGCCCGTCAGAAGGCCAGAATTATTACGGCGAAATTTCAGGACGGCCATCCGGGGTATCGCGCCTTGTGGCAACATTTGCGGAATATTTCCGTTGATGCCGTCAAGAAGAATTTTGACGCATTAGATGTTCACTTTGACTTATGGCTGGGCGAAAGTGATGCGCACGACACCTGTTATGATATTTTGAAACTGGCCAAAACCAAAGGTATTTCAGAAGTTGACGACGGCGCGGTTATTATCCGTCTTGATGAAACGAACAAACCCAAGCCACCGGTTATCCTGCAAAAATCCGATGGCGGCTTTACCTATCATACAACGGATATTGCCACCGTCAAAATGCGGGTTGACGATTTACAGGCTGACGAAATCATTTATTTTACCGATAAACGTCAGGCTCTGCATTTTGAACAGGTATTTGAGGCGGTCGACAAGCTCGGTATTGCACCGAACGTTAAGCTGAAACATATTGGTTTCGGCACGGTTAACGGGCCTGACGGCAAGCCGTTTAAAACCCGCGACGGCGGCGTTATGAAACTGGAAGATTTGATTTCAATGTCAAAAGACAAAGTCCGGGAATCCATGCCAGCGCCGGAAGATGCCGAAGGCTTCTCTTCTTCTGCCGAGGCTGAAAAATATATTGAAACTCTGGTTGAAGAGATTGCCGTTGCTGCCATGAAATTTCAGGATTTGAAAAACAACATTGCTTCCGGTTACGCCTTTGAAATTGATGACTTTGCAAAATTTGAAGGAAAAACAGGACCTTACATTCAGTATGCCATTGCCCGGATTAATTCAATTATGAGAAAAGCACAGGCGGCTGGTATTGAACCCGGAAAGGTTGTTATTACCAATAAAGAAGAACGTGATTTGGCTTTGAAACTGGCGCAGTTGAACAACATTATCATGCGGACACATGAAGACAAAGAGCCGAGCATTATTTCAGATTATGCTTATACTCTGGCTCAGACGTTCAGCACCTTTTACAATGCGTCTTCAATCATGAACGCGGAACACCCTGAAGTTGCAGCCTCGCGTTTGCGGCTGGCAAAACTGACGCGGGATATGCTGACGTTGCTTTTGTTCCTTTTGGGAATTAAAGCACCGGAGGTTATGCTGAAAAAAGCTTAAAACAGCGTATATATCATAAGTTCTATAAAGGCTGAGTTTTAATCTCAGCCTTTAGCATAGATTTCACTCAGCAATTCGTATTGGTTTTGCCGTTTGAATAACTTTCCGTGGAATCACAGCGGGAATCGCAAGTTCGTCCGATTAATACATTACTTTGTGTTCGGTTGTTTGTATAAACAACCTGTCCATCATAACGGATATTGGTATCAGTAATGTAAACTGTTGAAGCACGGCATTCATTACCAACCATATGGCAACCGGTATATGTTTTATCAACATAACTGGTGCAGGCATAGCAGGCACCATCATATTCACCAACAAGCGGCCTATCTGATGGGCATCCACCACTGTTTCCCGAACCGGAGCCGCTTCCCGAGCCCCCGGAATCACTGCCGCCGGAAGAGGAACATCCGGAGCCGCCGCAGCGTTCGTCACAACTGTCTATCGTTCCGTCAGTGCAGCAGTCGCCGTGACAGGTACTGTGAACCCAGCACCAGTTGGATGAACTGGAATTACAACAGGATTTACAGTCGGAATAAGTCGTCACGCCATTCACTGTACAGGATGTTGCCCCGGCAGCGCCGCCGCATTCGCAGGATTTGTACGCCCCCGGACATTGGCAGGACGCATATTTTCCGCCGCAGGCCTCGCCCACGCCGCTCTGCGGATAGGTACAGGTCACAA
>UQAB01000022.1 GCA_900538765.1 uncultured Azospirillum sp.
GTCATCACAAGGATACTATAGCATAAAAATTTCTACTGTTCAATCATTAATTTTAATAAGAAGAGAGAAAAATGACAGAAGTTTTTTGGAGGCGGTTTCCTTTTGCTTGGGGGGGGTGTTGTTTGTTTTAGATGCTAAAACAAGTTCGGCATGACAATATGAAGAAGATGCTGCAGTGGAAACCCCTCCTAACCTCCCCTTGCATCAGGGGGAGGAATAAATGGTGCGGCTTTCATGATGACATTGAATGGTAGCCGAGGATGAGATGTTTTTGCCGCCTGCCGGCCGGATTATTGAAGCGGGGCGGAAACGCCGAGTTCAATAACAAAATTGAGATTGAGATAAGTGGCGTACAACAGCCAAATCAGATAAGGATAAAGCAGGCCGCCGCTCAGCCGCCCGGCATCGGTATAAATGCGAATCATGCGGAAGGCGGTCAGCACCATGACGATGATAACCACAAAACCCCACAGCAGTTCGCCTTTGGTAAAAAACGTGTAGCACCACAGGCATTGCAGCACCATTTGCAGCAGAAATTCGTTGTTGTATTTATGGACTTCTTCCATGGGCGAATCATAAATGGCAAAGAACAATGCCGCGCCAATCAACAGGTACATGATTGTCCACACAATCGGAAAAACTTCGTTTACCGGTGTTACGGATGGTTTGTAGCTGAACTCGTACCAGTTCATCATTCCGGTTTCGACGAAAATACGCGAGATGTGTGCCGTCAGAAACAAAACGGCAAAAATATAAATGAGCTTGATATATTTATCCACGCGAATCATGTCTTTCCTCCTCGTTATAGTACACACTCACGTATCATATCAGGAAAAAAGTTAAAAAACTATTTCCTTCGTTCAAGCGCTTTGTTTATATCAAAATGCCGCGGGCGGATGCTTCCGGTACTGTGCGGGAAGAGGCTCAGGGGAGGGCTGCGGACAGAATAACCAGCGTTCCGGCGAGGAGGCCGAAGCTCATGCCGCAGAAAAATTCATCCCAAAAGAAGCGCCGCCGGCGGGATGAGGTTTTGACCGTGCAGTCAAGTTCTTCAAGTGTCAGGCTGCGGAGGCTCATCGGTTTATTTCCCGTAAAATCGAACGGATAAACTCCGTGACGTCGCCGCGCAGGGCATCATCGTGCACAAATTCGTCAAACCAGCCGCCTTGGTCGTTCAAAAGGTCGCAGCGCGCCTGTTCCAGACGTTCTGTTTCGCTTAGGTTGCACAGATATGCCCTTTGTCGGCCGGCATCGTCTTTTTCATCATAAAATACTTCTGCCGGAGGCATGAAACGGGCAATATAACAGTTGTCGGCGCCGCGGTTCTCCTGCCAGGCTTTTTTCAGAGCATGAAACGGCGGCAGCGTTTCCAGTTGTTGAATAAGTGTGTCCGGCTTCATGGACTTATCCTTTTTTTGTATTGTGGCTGTTGATATTTATTTCTATACCAAAATGGTATTTTAAAGTCAAGTGGAAATTATACCAAAGTGGTATTTCTTTGAGGCTTAGGGTTCAGGTGCCGGGGTGCGGTGGTATGCGACCAGGCTTGTGGCTGGTACAATCTAAACAATATGCTGTTTTATATGCAAAAACCTCTAGTGTT
This sequence comes from uncultured Azospirillum sp., assembly GCA_900538765.1. Lineage (GTDB taxonomy): Bacteria > Pseudomonadota > Alphaproteobacteria > RF32 > CAG-239 > HGM16780. Next base: position 1,604 of record UQAB01000022.1, read on the forward strand.
GCCGTCATACCCTCCCTAACCCTCCCTACTCAGGGAGGGGACTAGATTGTGCTTGTTTGAAAATAATTCAAAAATAAAAAATCAAATTATTCCCTCCCTGAGTAGGGAGGGTTAGGGAGGGTATGATTAATAGAACAAAACTAAGCAGTGCGCTTCATTATGCACGGGACAACCGGCGGCGAACCGATGGGGTGAAGCAGCCACAGCTCCCCGCAAAATTTTAGTTGCAAATTTGTAAACATCATTTATAATACCTTGCAGATAACGGCGTGTCGTATTGCCGTTATTTAGCGCCTGAGTGGCGCGGGGGTCTTAAGAAACCTCTACCCTACACGGTGTGGATATACATCGTCAGAAGTGCTGTATCGGTTTTTCCGTACAGCTTTCTATATCCCCGACTCTGGTCGGGGAGCTTTTAGCGTATACAATAAGTTCCTTCGGGTACGAAAGGCTAAAAGGATCACTTTGTAGGGATGATTTCTTAACTCTCCGGCCACCTAAATTTTTCGTTAGGTGGTTTTTTTGTGGTCATGTGAAGGAATTATTTTTATGAAGCAGAGCAAAAGAATATCTACGCGCGGAAAGCTTCCCGACGGCGCGCCCAATCCGGTTGACGTCTATGTCGGCAGCCGGATGCGGCTGCGGCGACAGCTTCTGGGACTGACACAGGAAAAGCTGGCGGAACTTTTGGGTGTGACTTTTCAGCAGATACAAAAATACGAGCGGGGAACAAACCGTCTTGGCGCCAGCCGTTTGTGGGATGCCGCCAATATTTTAGAAGTACCGGTCGGATTTTTCTTTGACGATATGGATAGGGAAACGGCGGTCAGTTCGCCGAGACGTCTGGCCGGGCCGGAAGAACCGCTTTCCGATAACAGCCTTTTCGGCGCAACGGACGACCCCATGGCGCGAAAAGAAACGCTTGAACTGGTACGGGCATATTATCAAATTCCCGACCCCGGCACGGCACGCTGCGTTTTTGACCTGGTGGTAAAACTGAGCCGCAAAATTCCCGGCCGCCAGTCCCAAACATAATACAGGCAAAAGAATGTCATCTTCGGAGGCACTCTCAGAGTGATGTACGCACACCGGGGATACAGGTAAAATATGGAAACTTTATTTTACCTGGATTGTCGGATCTAGTCCGACAATGACATTTCTATTTCTCCCGGCAGGCACAAAGCGCACGCAGTGCCTCATTATACACGGAACAACCGGCGGCGAGCCGATGGGGTGAAGCTGCCTCAGCTTCCGGGGCAAATATCCCGCAAATAAGCAGTAATTTTCTCATAGGCCTCGGGTGTCAGGTTTTGATAGGAATGATAATTAAACGCCCGCTTCAAACGATTATGCAGTTTCTGCGGACTGATGCCCAAACAGTGCGCCTGTTTCCGGACAAGCTCGCGGAAAAGGTGCGCCTGCCGCGTCGTAATGCAGGAAGCCGGCTGCACGCCGGGCGTTAAAGAACCATCCTTCTCAACCGCGTGCAAAAACACTTCCTCCAGCCGGCGTTTTCCAACATTCTCCTCCCCATACGAATGCATATTTTTCTGCCCGTTTTGTATTTTAGCAACGCCTGATATATTCGAAACTTCCGCCAAGTTCCTATTATTAATAGCTAATATACGCCCGGCGGCATTGTTGTTAGTTGAATCATTCCCGGCAATGGAAGTATTAATATCTATCGTGATGTGTGTTGAAAAAAAATCCAGGCCATTGTCAGGGCGAGGATTATTGAAAGGATGAGGCTGCCGGTGTTGATGATGACCCGGTTGTTGTTTATCTTGATGTCCCGGGCGGCTATCTTTATGTTCGGGCCGTTGCGCTGCGAGGTATCGGCGGTATGTTGCGGGTTGGTCTTATTGTCATCATTTGCAGGTGTCGCGCTGCGAAGGATTTCCAGGATTTTTTCCTTAGTCATGTTTATATCCTCAGTCGGGTGTTCTTGTATGTGGTGTGGTCCGGGAGGGAGGCGGCTAGGAGGCTTTGTTCTTCATCAGAAATTTGGTAAAGCTGATGATGTTTTCCGTGCGCTCTTCGGCCGGAAGGTCGGCTGTTTCCTCATACAAAGCCTTAATCAGCAAGGCCTTGTTCTTCGGGGAAAGTTCCTTTTTGTTGTCTTTGAGCCAGGTTTCAACGGTTTCGATGATTTCCATAATATAATCCAGAGCCGGTGTCGGCATTTTCTGCTCGGCGGCCGGCTGCCACTCCAGCGGCAAAATCTCATAAGGGCGGCAGTTCAGGGCTTTGGAAAGGCGGTCCATCCATTCCAAAGTCATATCCCGCTCCCCTTTTTCCAAACGGAAAATCTGCGGCTGGCTGGTGCCGGCGCGGTTGGCGATTTCTTCTGTCGTCAGCCCCGATTTCGTCCGGAGTTCTCTGACCCTGTTTTTTATGCGTATTTTATCCATGCGCTCATTTAATACCATTCGGGTATAAAAAACAATATCCAAAACGGTATATTTCTCTTGACAAACAATATACCATTTTGGTATAAAACTTATGTTTCAGCTGCCAAGGGGTAGCGGCAGGCTGAATAACAAAAGGAGTTTATATGAGCGGTTTTATAAAAATGCACCGGCGGATTGTCGAATGGGAATGGTATCGCGACATTCCTGTGCGCGTGCTGTTTGAACATTTACTGCTGCGGGCAAATTACAAAGACCTGCGTTTTCGCGGCTGCGAAATCCGGCGCGGTTCGCTGGCGGCATCCCGCCGTTCCCTGGCGGAAGAAACCGGCCTCAGCGAGCAGCAAATCCGCACCGCACTCGAAAAACTGCGGCGCACCGGCGAGATTGAAACCGCCGCCAAGGGCAATTTTACGCTTATCAAAGTCATGAATTATAACCGTTATCAGGCAACCGGGGAGGATGCGGACGGCGACTCGTTTGTCCCGGGAGAGTCGGACAACACGTCTTTTTTACCGGAAACCCTTTTAAAACCAAAGCCCAACCGGGAAGTCACCGCGCCGCAGCCACAAGAGAAAGAAGGGAAGAAGATAATAAATCCCCCTGATATATCTGTCAGAAAGACAGATATATCTTCCCCCGCCGGAGAAGCAACAGGGCGATATTTTTCCAGAGGCAGGAAAAAGGGAAGCGGAAAGAGCGGCAAAAAACGCCGCCAACGTTTTGTACCGCCGCAGCCGGAAGAAGTCGCCCGTTATTGTCAGGAAAGGGGCAATAAGGTTGATGCAGCCAAATGGTTTGACTATTACACCGCCAACGGCTGGCGGACAGGGCGCGTGCCGATGAAAGACTGGCGGGCTTCCGTGCGTTTCTGGGAGCGGAATCAGCCGCCAGCGGGGGATGTATGCGGGGACTGTGCCGACCCGCTTGCGGCGGCAGCGGAAGTTCGCCGCCGGGCTGATAACATCGGCCATAAATACGGGACGGAAGCGCGCAAGCGTTTTCTCAGGGGATTAATAAATAATTATGGTGTAGATTAAAAAAAGGATTTGGAGCAGTGACAGAAATTGAGGAGTTGAAACAAAAATTGGAATTTGCCGCCGACATCATGAAGCGTCTGCCGAGCGTAAGAGCCAACGGTTACGGCTCAGGCTGGCCGGAAATGCTTTACACGCTGGCGGAAATTATTGAACAGGAAGCGGAGCCGTCGCGCCTGCAAGCCAACAGTCAGGAAGTTTCGGAAATGGAGCGGATTTTGGACTGGCTCAAACCGCTTGACGCTTTTGAAACCAAACTGGTGTGGAAACGCGCCTGCCGTGTGCCGTGGAAAGTGCTGTCTTATGATTTTCGTGCCGACCGCACAACTCTGTGGCGCAAATATGACCGTGCTCTGGCAAAAATCCTGACCACGCGCAAAACCGCCGCCTGAACCTCCTTCCGCCCGCCTCAAATGACACCTCACCCGCTTGTCGCCTTTGAAAGTTGCGCCATTTATTTCCTGATGCAAGGGGGAGAGTTTTTTGCTTGGGTGTGTGTTTGTTGCTTGATTTAGATACCGGAGTCGATGGTTGGTGATTGGCAAGCGTCAGCGCCGACAGAGCTTTTTGTTGAGAACGAGCTTGCCTGGGACAAACAAGTTCGGAATGACAATAAGGATGGATTGTTTTTATTCACCCCACCGGTTACGCGCAAAGTCGCGTAACCGCTTTTCCCTAAGGCAGGGAGGAGGGAAAATGGGGATGAGTGATTTTTAAAAAGCCAGCACCGGGCGAACGACATTGCCGTGGAACTTATCGGAGTAGTCCACGCCGCCCTGACTGGCGCCATTAGTCGTACAGAAGTACCACGCGCGGATAGCAAAGTACTCGGACGACGACCAGATATGTTCATTATCGTTCGTAAGTTGTGTACCGCCAACTTTCGAGATTGCATTATTAACAGCTTTCAGATTTTTATATAAGCTATTCAAAATACCCGCTGTCGGAAGTGCCCATTTATTCTTTGTTGTTGGTGCCGCACTCGGTGCATAGTTCAAAGCCGCATAAGCTGCCGGGTAGGTGCTGGAACTTCCGGCCTGAATAATCTTAGTCATATTGCCGCTGACATCGAAGTCTTTGATAGCCTTTTTCCATGTTGTATAGTCCGGTAAAGAAGGAATATTTGTACCATAACCACCCCACTCAATATTTGTTGCAATCGGACTTTCTGTCATCGCGTAGCCGCAATTATCACCACTGATATAGACAATTACGCCGATTGGTGTCTTGCCGCTTTCTTTGTTCGTCGTACAAGTCCCGTCACTGTTCAGAATATCGGCAATTTTGCAGTTTTTGGCATAACCGGTGCATTGTCCTAGTGTGGCGCCTTTTGTTTGGCATTTACCGTCTTTCCATTCATAACCGGAAGCGCAGGTACAGGATTTATACTTATCGCCGCATTTGTCAGCTCCCGGTTGTTCGTTAGTTCCGGTACAAGTATATTGATAAGAAGCATCACACGGTTTTTGTGGACAATACCAGCCATTGCCAAACGGACACTTCAAGCAGCCGCCTTTATTGGCGGTTTCTTTATAGCCAAGCTCAGCACAATTTTGAGCCGGTGAGCATTGGGCATAAGTTAAGTTTGGGATTAAGGACAGACTCGTTCCTAAGAGTAAAGATTTGAGTTTCATTATCAAGCTCCTTTGTTTTTTATTATTATAACAAAGTTTTTGCTTTTATTCAAATACTAATTTTATATGTTGGAGAAAAAAAAGACAAACACGCAATAAAGGCGGAAAGTCGCAATTATGTTTGATGACTGGCTTTATAAAGGGTTGTGACGCCCCCGGCGGCAGAGTATGCCGCTTAAAATAAGCGGTAGTATAAGGGGGAATTATTGGCAAGGGGTTTTGCGTTTTTTTATGAGGCGGGGGAGGTTAGGTGGGGTGTGAGTCAAAAAAAATAATAATCTATTTGTCATTGTCGGACGTCACTCTGAGAGTGTGATCCGACAATCCAGGTTAAGCTAAGGATTCCATATCCACCTGGATGTTCGGGTCGCACTGCGTTTGCCCGAACATGACGTTCTTTGGGGCGCTTACTCTTTATATGAGGCGCGGCGGATACGGTCGTTGATGGCCAGTCCCAGTCCGGTTTCGGGAATGGGGGACATGGCGATGCCTTTATATTCCGTATGTTTTTCGGCTTCCCGCATATAGGCAAAGAGGTTGGCCGCCGCTTCGCAGAGGTCGCCTTTGGGGCTGAGGTTCAACTGTGCGTCGGAAACATTGCCGAAGCCGATGAAAAATTCGTCTTTGCTGACATCTTCTTCTTTGACGTTTATTCTCAGCGGCATCCGCGGGGCGTAATGCTTGAGCAGCTGTCCCGGCGCTTTGGGCATATCGGGGTTGTCATGGGAGAGATAAACTTTTTCTCCGGTAAATTCTTCAAGTTCTTCTTTAGCCATGCCGCCGGCACGCAAAATAACGATGTGCGGGGTGGTGAGGTCGATGATTGTAGTTTCAACGCCAATACGGCAGGGGCCGCCGTCAAGAATCATATCCACCTTGTCGCCCAGGCTGTCGCGGACGTGCTGCGCCGTGGTCGGGCTGATGGTCTTAAAACGGTTGGCCGAAGGGGCGACAATCGGCACGCCGCTTTTTCTGATAAGCTCAAGAGCGACCGGATGGTTGGGCATGCGCACCGCCAAAGACGGCAGGCCGGCGCAGGCCAGGTCAACGGCGGGATTGTTGTCTTTGCGTTTGAGGACAAAAGTCAGCGGCCCCGGCCAGAAATGTTTGGCCAGCGCAACGGCGCGGTCATCGGTTTCAACGTATTCCTTGAGAAAGTCAATGTCGGCAATGTGGGAAATCAGCGGGTCAAACAGCGGGCGTTCCTTGGCCTTGAAGATGTTGGCAACGGCGGAAGAATTATAGACATCGGCACCGAGGCCGTAAACGGTGTCGGTGGGGAAGGAAACGAGTTTGCCGTCTTTTATCGCCTGCGCGGCAAGGTCAAGGTTGGCGGGGGTGGGCTGATAGATGTTAGTCATGTCCGGTCTTCAAAATATTACAGATTGCTTTTTCCAATTCTGAATATTCTTCTAGCACTTCCAGGTCTTCTTTGTCAATGATTTGATAACATCCGGCGCGGTGGTTGTAAATGAGCAGGTCAAATTCGTTTTCGCCGAGAATAATCTGAAAAGCGGCGCCGGGCAGGCGCCAGGCAATATTGGCGTTGACGATGTCGCGCGGGTTTTCCGGCTCGGGGAGAATGCCGAACAGGCTAGAGCCTTCTGCGGCGACGGAGTTGCAGTCTTTGAGAAAAGAAATATAGCCGGCGGGCAGGGGAGCAATATGGAAACGCGTCAGTGCCCGTTGGGCAAAGATGATTTCTTCCGCCGTCGGTTCAGGCGGGGGCAGCGGCGTTAAGAGGCGAAGACGGGCTGTCAGGTTTTTCATTTTTGTTTACTTTCTATAAGCGCCTGCAAAATGGCGGCGGCAGCGGCTTTTTGCCGCGGTGACGGCGTGATCTTGGCTGGCTGTTGCGGTACGGGAACAGGCTGCGGCGCGGCGTTTTGTTCTTCCCTTTGCAGGATGTGGCGATACAGGCTGTCGATGATGTTTTTGATTTTTTCGGCTTTATTGCGGCGTTTCTGTCCGGCGTAGGGGTGGGTATAGTTGTGGTTCCGGTCTTTGTTTTTCTCTTTCAGTTCCAGCAGGCGTTTTTTTATTTGTTCGTTTTTCTTTTGCGTTTTGGCGGGGGAAGACGGCTGCGGCAACGGCGCGTTGTTTTCTTTTTTCGCTTCTTTGGGTTTGTGCGTTTTGGGGCGGGCAGCCGTGGCGGAACGTTGTTGCAGCCTTTCCTGTTTTTCTTTTTCCTTTTTCTGGCGGCGGCTGAGCTTGTTGGCATAAACGGCGGCGTTGACGAGTTCGGGGTCAATGTCGGGTTGCGGTTTTATCTGGCTGAGATGTTCGGCAATCCATTTGTAGTTGTTTTCCATCAGGCGGCGGGAGCGCGGGTCCCGGCTGTAATCATAATGGATGTGGTAGCTCCGGTCAAAACCGCCCCAGAAAACGAGGTTGGGGTTGTTCATGTAAATGCGCGCCTTGTAGGACTCGCGGAAGTTGGAAATCTCGGTGCGGTCGAGGCTGTGCAGCAGGCGGTGGTACGGGTCTTCAACCGTCAGGCAGAGGTTTTCAAAGTGGTTAACGTCGGCGAGGTAAGTGGCTTCTCCGGCATCTTTGACGGCGATTTTGTGGTGCACGGTAAAAGCCGGGCCGCTCAGCGGTTTGCCGTTGTCGTCAAGGACGGCGACGCTTGGGTAATCGCCCTGCATTTTGATGAGTTCAAGCTGTTGGGAAGTCAGGTTCTCGCCGATTTCCTCGTGGGCGGGGATGATGCCTTTCTGCTGATATTTGCGGAGGAGGGCTGCGGCTTTGGCTTTGTCATAGACGTCAATGTTATTGGTGGTGCCTTTTTTGTGCATCATCTCAATCAGGGCATCGGCATAGCGGTCATCAACCTGCGTGCGGCGGAGGTAAGCGCGGAATTGTTTTTCGTTATTGCGGATGAAGTCTTTGATGAAGCTGCGGCGGGCGCCGGTGAAAATGCGCACTTTGCCGTAGTCGTCAGCGGTGTCCTGAAAACGGCGGTAAAGCACGTCGGCAAAGTCATAAGCGTTCATGTGCGGCAGCATTTCCGGCGGGATGTTCATGGCGGCAAGCTGCTCAAGCAGGCTGCCCTCGATTTTGCGGAAGCGCGGAAACTGGCGGAACAGGTTCCAGCTGGGCGAGGTGTCAAGGTTGTATTGCGGGTTTTCAAGCCTGGGGCGGTAAGGCGAGTTGACAAAGCGCAGATAAGCGGCAGTGGATTTGCTGCGGCCGGGGATGCGCACCGGTTCGTCGATACTGCCGTAATAATCCATGCGGATGATGTGTTTTTCTTCGCGCGACAGGGGATAGTATTTGATGCTGTTGACATATTTTAGCTGCCAGGCGCTGACGGCGGATTTTATGTAGTCGCGGGCCTGATTGCGGATTTCTTCGCTGCCGCTGCTGACGTCGCGGAGATATTGGCGCACATCTTCGGCGGTGCGCTGTTCATAATAAAAAATTTCCGCGTCTTTGTTGGCAAACTGCGGAATTTCTTCAGCTTCGGGGAGCGGAGCGGGGGCGGGCACGGGTGCTTCTTTGCGGCGTTTATCTTCGCTCAGGCCGTCAAGGATTTTTTCCACGGCAGCGGCGGCGCCGTCGTCAGAGGGGAGCAGATAGTCATAAGGGTCGTTATGTTTTGAACGTTGACTCACGCGTTTTTCCTATAAAATTTTGTCTATAAAATACCATGAATTTATAGATTTGTCTACTTGTTATTAGTAAAATCTTAGAAAATTGTGACTAAAATCAGATAAATGAATTTTATGAGGGGTTTTTTATGGCAGAATTTGTTACAATAGCTGAAAATATTGAAAAAGCAGATGTTTTGGTTGTGCCGGTTGTCAAAAGCAACAAGGCGTTTTGGGAACGAATCGGAAATGTTTACGGCGCGAAAAACGGCGAAAGATTTTCCCGGGCGGCCGATAACCGCGGTTTTTCCGAAAAAAGCACCGAAACCGTGGTTTTGGATGACGGTACGGAAAGAGTTGTGCTCGCCGCTTTGTCCGGGAAAGTTTCCGCTCGCGAGGCCGTTCTCTTTGGGGCGGCGGTGTATCGGCAGGTGAAAGAATCTGCCAGGACGGAGGTTTTTGTTCCAACGGAGCTGTCAGCCAAGGCGGCGGACATTCTGCTGGGGATGGAGCTGGAAAGCTATCGTTTCGACAAATACAAAACCCGGATGAAAGCCGCGGATTTTCCCAAGCTGGAGCAGGTTTACTTTCATTTTGAAGAGGGCGGGTTTAATGCCGGAAAACTGGCAGAGGCCGAAGCTTTGGCCAACGGTGTGCGTTATGCCCGCGATCTTGGCAACGAGCCGGGCAACGTGTTGACGCCGGAGGCTTTTGCCGGGGATGTCAGGCGTTTGGAATATCTGGGGCTGAAGGTGGATGTTTTCAGCGGTGGTGACTTGAAGAAACAAGGGTTTAATCTGCTGGAAGAAGTCGGCAGGGCTTCGGCCAATACGCCGCGGGCAGTGGTGGCAACCTGGCGGGGCAATCCGGCGCGCAGGGAATTTGACCTGGTGCTGGTCGGCAAGGGGATTACCTTTGATTCCGGCGGCATCAATCTGAAAAATACGCAGAATTTGAAGGACATGAAAACCGATATGGGCGGAGCGGCGGCGGTTATCGGCGCGCTCAAGGTTCAGGCGCTGCTGAAGTCAAAGCTTAATGTCGCGGCTGTGCTCGGGTTGGCGGAAAACGGCATCGGCGGCAGGGCTTATCGTCCCGAGGATATTCTGACTTCCGCTTCGGGGCAGACGGTTGAAATTGTTAATACTGACGCCGAGGGGCGTTTGGTTCTGGCCGATTGTCTGTGGTATGCCTGCAACAGGCTCAAGGCCTCGCGGATTGTGAATTTGGCAACGCTGACCGGTTCGACCGCTTATGTGTTTAAGGGAAATTACGCCGCGCTTTTATGCCGTGACGGAGCTTTGTCCGAGGCTTTGCTTGCTGCCGGAAAAGAAAGCGGCGAAGAGCTGTGGCAGCTGCCTTTTGATGAGAAGTTTGACAAAATGGTTGACTCGAAAATTGCCGACGTGCGGCAGCTCGGGCAGGGAATGTCGGACAGCACCCTGGCCGCCTGTTTTCTCAAGCGTTTTGTGAAAGACAAAGTCAAGTGGGCGCATTTGGATATTGCCGGCTGTGAAACCTCAGACAAGGCCAAGCCCGCGGTTCCCGCCGGAGCCAGCGGTTTTGGCGTTTTGCTGCTGAGCGCGTTTATGAAAGGATTGAAATAAGATGATGACAGATGAGAGAATTCGCCGTTTGGCGGAAAACGTTCTGAAATATTCCGTCGGGCTGAAAAAGGGCGAGCGCATTTATATTGAGGCGTTCGGCAATTCGACGCAGGATTTTTTTCGTGAGCTGATTGCCGTCAGCAGCAAAATCGGGGCAACGCCGTTTTATTATTTTAACGATGAAAGTTTTACCCGTTCGTTTCTGCTCAATGCTTCCGAAGCCGCGATTAAGGCGCACGGCGAGATTCACCGCCGCCTGATGGCTGAGAGCGACGCTTATGTGGCGGTGCGCGGCAATGACGATGTTTTTGCGCTGTCAGACGTGCCGGAGAAAAAGATGGCGCTTTATCGCAAAAATTATTTGCAGCCGGTGCATTCGGAAGTGCGCGTGCCGCAGACCCGCTGGTGTGTGATGCGTTATCCCAATCCGGCGATGGCCGCTTTGTCGCGGATGTCGCTCAAGGAATTTGAGGACTTTTATTTTGATGCCTGTCTGGTTGATTATCGCAAGATGGAAAAAGAATTACAGCCGCTCAAAAAGCTTATGGACAGGACCGACAAAGTGCGGATTGTGGCGCCGGGGACGGATATTTCCTTTTCAATCAAGGGCATCGGTTCGGTCATTTGCTGCGGGCATCGGAATATTCCCGACGGCGAGGTTTATACGGCGCCGGTCAAAAATTCCGTCAACGGCGTGGTGCAGTTTAACACCGACACGACCTACAACGGCATTTTCTTTTCCAACATTCGTCTGGTGTTCAAAGACGGCAAGATCATTGAAGCCAGCTCTTTGGTTAACAATGACAAGTTGCAGAAAATCCTTGACCAGGACGAGGGCGCCCGCTATCTCGGGGAGTTTTCTTTTGGCATGAATCCCTTCATTACCAAGCCGATTTTAGACATTCTTTTTGACGAGAAAATTGCCGGTTCTTTCCACATGGCTATCGGCAACGCCTACACCACGGCCGACAACGGCAACCGTTCCGCCATTCACTGGGACCTCATTCAGATTCAAACTCCGGAAAAAGGCGGCGGCGAAATTTATTTTGACGGAAGGGTGGTGCGGCGCAACGGGAAGCTTCTGTAAAAAGCGCGCTCTGTGGTCATCTAATACAGAAACTGCGTGTAAAATGTTCGGTCATCAGATGTAAGCTCTGTCTTCGCACGAGTGCTCGCCAATCGCTAACAAGTACTAGCTCAGGAATCTAAGTTCGTTGCAGCTGTTGTCACAGCTTAACTCACTAAGATTTTCTGAGATGTTACAGATAAAAAGCACCATTACTTTGGTGCTTTTTGCTTAGCCATTGTACACTCCCTCGCATTTTCACTGGTTTCTTATTATATGACTCACATATCACGCTTTTACAGCGGCTAAAGACGAAGTATGGTGTGTGTTCGGTTAGCCGCCGGTTGTCCCGTGCGTCACTCTGAGAGTGCGCCCGAGGATGACGTTCTTTGGGAGGGGCGGAGGATGACGTTCTTTTATTTGGTTGCGGTGTTATGCGGTGAGGTGGGCGGCGAGGAGTTTGGCGGCGTCCAGGCCGGAAGCCAGCGCTTCAACGATGGTCGAACCGCCGTTTTTGCAGTCGCCGGCATAAACAATGTTTTCGCTGTCGGTTTTTGGGGTGACGGTACTGCCGAGCGCTTTGACGATGAGAGCAAAATCCGGGCGGGGGATTAGTGTGCCGGGGATGTCTTCCAGACGGCCGTTTTTGAAGCGGGTCTTGACCGTGTGAATCGTCAGCAGCCCGTCGTCCTGCCGGGTGATTTCGGTGACTCTGGTCATGGTGGTGATGTCAATGTTATGCGTCAGCAGTTCTTCGCGGTCAGCATTGGTGACGCGCATATCCGATATTCTGCGGCGGACAAACATCTCAACATTTTCGGCGCCGTTTTGTTTGGCGGTTACGGCGCAGTCAGCGGCAACCGAACCGCCGCCGACGATGGCGACGTTGCCGTTAACGGCATATTTCTGATGATGGCGGAGATAGTCGGGGTAAGCGAGGGCGAATTCTTCACCGTTGATGCCGAGATTGATGAAATTGCTTTCGCCTGTGGCGACAATGATGCCGTCAAAGCCCTGAGCCAAAAGGGAAGACGGATCCTGAACCGGGGTGTTCAGCCGCAGGTCGATGCGGTCGTTGCCCTCGGCCAGAAAATTCCAGTCCTTGACAATGACTTCGTGCGGCAGACGGGTTTCGGGAATAAGGTTCAGCGCGCCGCCGATTTTATCCGAGCCTTCAAAAATAACGATTTTGTATCCCTGTTTAATCAAAGCCCAAGCGGCGGCAATCCCGGCCGGGCCGGCGCCGATGACGGCGATGCGGCGGTTGTTGCAGGGCGGATATTCCGGTTGGCGGCGGTTTTCCCGGGTGCGGTATTTTTCGAGCAGCGCTGCCTGAATGCGCGGAATACGCAGCGGAGAATCGAGGTTGCCGCGGAGGCAGGACTTCATGCAGAACGTTTCGGGGCAAATCAGGCCGCAGGTTTGCCCCATAGGGTTATTGCGGCAGATAGAATCGACAGCCAGGTCATATTCTCCTTTCAGGGCATGGGCAATGAATTCCTGCGGGCAGCAGTTGACCGGGCAGGCGCTCATGCAGGGTTTGGTTTTGCAACCCAGACAGCGTGAAATTTCGGCTTTCAGCTGGGGATTGGAGAGATAGAGTTTTTTATCCATGGTTTTCTGTCGCTTCAAAAAGATGTTTCACCGTCGACAGTTTAACGCAAAATGAATTTAAAACAATCTTAAAATGCTTTCCGGCCGGGTTATCCGCCTTATTTTCCCTTGAGAAAGGCTCTGACCTGCTTGAGCCGGGTTTTAAGCTCCTTGCGCTTCTGCTTGTATTTCCGGCGCTTTTTGCCGAATGTGATTTTGGACAGCAGGCGGTAACGCCAATATGTGATTTTGTTTTTGAGATAGTTTGCCGTTTCGCGGACAAGGGTTAAATCTATGGCATTGTTTGCGTTGCGGTTCCGGCTGTTCAGGTTCTTAAACAATATTTCTTCATAAAACGGCGTCATCCGCGCATAATGCCACCAGTGGTCGGAATATTCTAAATTTGGAGAGTGCCAAGGTTTAACACTACCTGCATAATGGATGATAAATGGATTTTTTTTGGCTTCTAGGTAGCTTGTTTTTATATTTTCAGGTAATTCAGATATAGAATTCATATTATTGTATTGTGTGCTGAAATTATTATGGAAGTTCCATTTTTGTGAAAAAAATATTATTTTATTTTGGCATAGGCTATTCAGGATGTCTTGGTCTACCAGAATAGGATTAAAAGATTCAGCTAATATAATTGCTTTTTCTTGTATCCTTTCTTTTTTCATTTCATTTATATTAAGCAGTAAAACACCTGCTTGAAAATAGTTTTCTGGAATAGTTAGATGTAATTGATCTCTTAAGTAAGCTTTCCATGGTGTGTTTTTTACGGGTAGATTATATTTTGTTTGGATTAGTGTTGATACATTCCATGTTGCTGCTAAAATATTGTTATTTAAATTTGTTGTATATAACTCTGATAAATCATGCAAAACTATAAGATCACAGTCCAGATAAATGACTTTGTCAAAGTTTTTAAATATAGTCGGTATAAATAATCTGTAATATGTTTCTTCAGAAAAGTATGTGTTTAGGTGAAATTTATGATTTTGGATTAACTTGCTGATATTTACAAAACGGATTGAAATATTTTTTGTTGTTATCATCTTTAATATAAGTTTTTTATAGATATCTGATATTGATTTTTCTAATATAACAATATCGTAATTATATTTTGCAGAAGCGTTGGCAATAATTGATTTGATTGTTACGGCCAAGTATGAGGCATAATTATTATCAGAAGATAGTGCTACGGGAATATTGTTGCGATTAAAAGCTGGCTTAAGAATTGTATCTGGCATGAGTTTATCCTTGAATATCGTTAATAAAGAGTTTGTTGTAGTCTATTTTGTGCATGAAATTCATATTTCCTATAGGAGATGCGTTCCATATTTTTACTTTTTTTTGTAAAAATTTTGATCCGAATTCTAAAGATTTGTACATTTGCTCTTGGTTGTGTATGCTCCATGCTTCTCTATCTTTTTCTTTTGATGTGGCTTCGTAGGCGTGATCCTTTATTTTGTTAAAATCCAAATCTACTCCGATAAAAATTATTTCGGAAAAGCCAAGATATGCCATTATTTGCAAGGCATAGACGACTACCGTTGCTCCGCAGTATAAAGGTTTGGTTATATCAGTTTGAAAGTGTTCTGATGCAGGGCAAATTTCTCTTAAATAAGTGTCAAAGAAAATTTTATTTTTAATGTTATTTACGCAATCAATCGCAGATCTGAAAAAGTAAATATTGGAATAACTTTCATCAAGTTCTTGATATGTTTCTGCATATCCAAAAATGTCGCCGAAGACATGAAATGATGAATGTTTTAAACCTTGTGCCGCTAATTTATAACCTTTTCCGACAGTGCATGTGTATTCGTTATTCAGTTTATTTAGGTCAAGCTTTTTTAATGAAGGGGAACCTCCTATAATAAAACATCTTTTTCCTTTAAATTTGTTTTTCAGTTTTTTTATGGCGGTTATATTTTTTTTAGTTTGAGCCGTGCTTAAAATTTCTTTTTTTATGAAAAAGAAAGGAATTCCCAAAAATTTGAATATTTTGTAAAAGCCTTTTTGTTTTATGGAAAGGCAAAGAAAGTTTAGGCGTGTTTGAGATGTTTTTAAAATACAAAGTCCAAATAAATATATTTTTTTACATGCCGGAAATATTGATATTTTTAGAATTTTAATTCCGAAAAAGCTTATTTGGGTATTTTTTACTGTTTTTTTGATTTTTAAAACTGGAATTCCCAATAAATGCAATACCTCAGTGTATTCGTTATTTTCTTTTCTTTTTTTATGGAAATATAAAAATTTAATATTAAGCAGTGAAACAAAGAGTTTATGTTCTTTGTTTGATTTAATATTGCAATATCCGTTTTTTTTCTTGTTTTGGGTATGAAATTTGATTTCCTTTTTTATAAATTTTATAATTTTCATAGCATATGTTTTTGCTTGGTATGTAGTGTTATATTTAGGATTGTACCATTGGGTATTGTCTTTGTACGGAGATTGAATTTGACAATGGATAATCTGTGGGTTTAATCCTTTCAGTTTGTTCCATTGATCAATTACAATCAGTTTGAATGGTTTTTCTCTTCTTTTGTTTTTTAGCAAATTATATAATATATTTATGTTTTCGCTATCTGAACTTGCTTTTAAAATAAAGAAAATTGGAGCGGGTGAGAGCATTAAATTTTTGAAATTATAAATTCTTTTATCTATACGCTCTTTGAAGGTGTTGTAAGAATCTTGACAGTCTTTGTCTTTATTATAATAAAATCCGTTTTCTTCATCAATCCAATATCCTCTCTCCTTGGAAAAGGTGAAAGTGGTGTAAAATTTATCAAAATTTCTTTTTATTGTATTGATGACTCCTTTTAAATTTACATAACAGTCGTCAAAAGGGGTTTTATTTTGTTCTGTTATTTGATAAACTTTAGCTTCTGTTAAATATTCCTGAACCATTTGATCGCATCCCAAAGAAATTATGCCGATTTTTTCAGGATATAGATTATCGTTGTTGACGATATCGACAGGCATCATCTCCGGAATTTTGTAAGACCAAGGTGTTTTCTTTAAATATTTTAAGTATGTGTCTTTGTATGGATGCGTTGACGTTTTATTCCATGGTTTTTCAGGGCCGACAAAATGTATGATTACAGGGTGTTTTACGGATTGAGTATAATCAGCGTCATCAAGTGGCTGCTTTCCGCCATAAGATTCAAAATGGAACAGGTGATACATATTCCATTTGTAGCTAATCAGTTTAATCTTTTTATGAAAACAGTAGTTGATAAAGTCCTGATCTCCTGTTTGAGCTTCAATTTTTCCGATTTGTTTTAATATTTTTTCAAAATAGTTGTATGTTCTTAATTTTGTGCAGTTTATAATTATGACGCCAGCGTTAATGTATTCATATTTGCTGTTATAACCATGTTTTAAAACCAGCATTTTAGAGTTTGCATCTTTTACTCCGGCGAAGTAATAATCAGTTACATCTATTTCATTTAAGGCTGAAATGTCAGAAAGCACGACTAAATCGGAATCTAAATAAATCATTTTATCTAAATGAGGAAATAATAAAGGTATTAGCAATCTGTTATATGTTGCTAAAGATAAATGTGAATGCATTTTAACCGATTTGAACGAAGATAATGTTTTTTCATCTATATCTATGTAATCGATTTTGCAGTTTTTTATTTTTTTTAATTTATTGAATTTTTTTTTATTTTCAGAAGACAGCCGGGTGGATAATATATAAAAATGATAGCTATCCCTGTTTTTGGCGTTTGACAGGATTGAGGCGACGACAACCGCGGTATGATGTATATAATTGTCGTCTGTAGACAGGCATATGTTGATATCTTTTTCCATTTGCTCCTCTCAGTAATTGAGTTGTTTATTTTTCAAAAAATTATACAGTGTTGTGCGGCTGACGTTGAGGCGGGCGGAAATTTCCCGGCGGGACAGGCCGCGGGACAGCAGGTCGCGTATCTCTTCTTCCCGGCCGTCGAGGCGTTTGGCAACAATCGCATTTTTTGTCCGACCGAGCCTCATGCCAGAGGCTTTCTTTTGCGCCAAGGCCCGGCTGGTGGTGACCGAAATTAATGATTTTCTTACCGCCAGAGCCAGCGCCATGCCTTCCAGGACAAGGGCGCCCGCCGCGTCCGGCCGTATCTCGCAGTCTTCCGCCGCCGACAAAACCGTAATGCCGCTGTCCAGAAAGCTTTTCAGGTTGTCATGTATCTGGGACAAAGAACCGCCCAGGCCGGCCATACCCGCGACAACGAGCATATCCCCGGGGTGAAGCGCCTCCCTGTTCAGAAGCCTGATGTCGGAATAACTCAGCATTATGTCCGGCGTCAGGCCGCGTCGTCCCAGACAGTCCATAATCAGGTTATGCTGGCGGGTCAGCTCTTGCCGGTCTTCGGTTATTTTGATATAGGTTACAAGCATTTTTCACGTTACACCGTTAATGATTATCGGTCATTTTTCGCAACCATAAAACGCAGTTTTAAATTCAAGATTTTACAATCATTCTTGACTATTATTTTTCTTTAATATATGTTTCTCATAAATGACCGATTTAGGTTTACATAACGAAAAACAGGCGCTTCCCCGCGGAATTGCCTGTTTTTTTTGTGGGGCGAAATTTTTTTATAAAAAAAATGAACCTTATGTTAAGAGGTTTCGTTTTAGTCTGTGTACGGAGGATAAAATGGACGATATTTCTGCATTGATTAAAGAAGCAAAGCCGTTGTATTTTGCCCGCAAAAGACGAAATAATTTTATTAAATGCGGGGTGGCGGTGTTGTTTTGCGCCGTGATGATGAATATATTTACAACGACGAGCTATACTTATGTCTTTAATGACGAGTGGGCTCAGGCCGTTGACAGCGCCGCACAGGGGTCGGTTATTGCCGACATGGGGCTGCCGACAGATGATTACGGTTTGCTGATGGTTGTCTGATGAAGAAAATTATTGCGGAAAACCGGAGCAGAATCCGGGCAATTATTAAAAAACTTACCGGTTCGTATAATGAAGATATCGAACAGGAGGTTTATATCAAGACCTGGCGCAATCTGGACAACTATAAGGAAAACGGCAAGTTTAAACAATGGATCAGCGCGCTGACGGCGAATGTCTGCCGGGATTATTTCCGCTCCAGGCAATATAAAATCGGTGAGGCGCAGGTCAATGACGAAGAGATTTTGGAGGCTGCCGCTGTTTGCGGAAAGCAGGAGGAGAGGCTTGACGCCAGGCAGCGCCAAAAGGCAATTTTGAAAGCTGTGGACAATCTTCCCCGGAAGATGAGGCAGGTTGTGGTGTTGTTTGAGTTTGAGGAACTCAGCTACGAACAGATTTCAAAAAAGACCGGACTACCTGTCGGGACGATTAAATCAAGGTTATTTAACGCCCGGAAAATTTTGAGCGAAGAACTTAAATTTCTTAAAGGAGAATAAATATGAACAAAAATTTACTGATGTTGTTTTGTGCAACTTCCCTGACTTTGGGCGCTGTTGCGGCCAACGCGCAGGAAGCCGACAGAATGCCCCCGCCGCCTCCGCCGCATGAAGATATGGCGCCGATGCCGCCGCGTGACGGAATGTTTGACGCGAAAAAGTTTGAAGAAAAAATGCGCAAAAGAGAAGCCAAGATGGACAAGAAGATGGCCGAAGAGCTGAACCTGACCAAAGAGCAGCAGGAGCAGGCCAAGAAAATCCGTGAAGAAGGTCGCGAGAAAATGAAGCCGCTGATGGAAAAGATGAAGGAAACCAGAGAGCAGATGGATGAAGTCAGAACCGAAAACATGAAAGCTTTTGAGGAAATTCTGACGCCGGAACAGAAGGCCGAATTTGATAAAATCAAAGCCGAGAAAAGGGCGCGCTTTGACAAGAAGCATCACAAAGGCGAAAAAATGAAAAAAGGCATGAAACATCATGATGGCGAGAAAGTCAAGAAAGATAAAAAGCATCATGATGGTGAATATAAAAAAGAAAAGAAGCACCATAAGGAATAAGTTTTTGCTTTTATAATCATCCTCTCCCTGTTTGGGGAGAGGATGATTATTGTTGACATTTTGTCTAAATAGTGTAGGGTGAAGCGGAAAATTTATTATTGTAAAACTAAAAATATTATTATGGATGCAAAAAAATTATTTCTTTATGACTGTAAAGTATCGTTGCTTGAGGCTTTGCTGTTTTTATGGACCGGGGTTATACTGTCGCAGTTGGGCAGCGGGGACGGAAACATTCTGTTAATCGAGCTTTGCCTGTTTCATGTTTTTTTTGTGGTGGTTGTCTGGGGTGTGTGCAGGGATATTTGTGATAAATATTCCGATATTTACCGCTGGCAGAAAATCAGCAGAGAAGAATTGGTTGGAAACGAGGCTTTTCAACAGATTCAGAAGATATTGGAAAGTAAAGGCATGAAGATTGCGGAAGTGGAAAAAATGTCTTGGGAGCAATGTCAAAAAGCCGAACAGGAGAAGTTTCGGCAGGCGCTTTTAACTAAAAGCATTGTCATCTTGGCGGAGTTTTTGATTATTGTTGTTCTCGGCCTGCTTATTTTTTACGGAAAGACGATAGATTTAGCCGGTATCGGCGCATCTGCCATTTATTTTCTGGTCTTTGTGTGTTTGATTTCTCCGATTGTGCGTTTGGCTGAGATTTTTTATTGGCTTAACAAATGTCGGCAACATGGTGTAAAGCGTTCGTTTTTGGGGTTTTATTTTTCAAAGGACGGGAAATGCGCTTACGGCAATTTGCGCGAGGAATGATTAATTTTTTTTAGCTCCGGGTTTTCCCGGAGTTTTTTTATTGACATTTTGTCTAAATAGCGTAGAGTGAGAGAGAAAATTTATTATTGTAAAATTAAAAATATTATTATGGATGCAAAAAAATTATTTCTTTATGATCTGAACGTGTCATTATTGTTATGTTTGCCGTTTTTATGGCTGGCAATTTGTTTGCCGGTGTCTGATGTTGTCTGGTTGCGAATTGTTTGTCTGTTTCATGTCCTTTTTGCCGTGATTGTTTTTGGCGTGAGCAAAACCGCTTATGAAAAAGCTTGCAGTGTTTCGGCAGATGAGGAGAATCCTTGGGAAAATTTGTTGGATACGGCTTTGGTGATTGCGGAATTGTGTCGTCATCAGAGGCCGCAAAGTCCGAAAGTGGAGCAGCATGTTTTAAAGTTGCAGGAAACTGTCGGAGATACAAGGAAGGAACTTGAACAAAAAAAGGCATTAAGTTCTGAAGCAAAGAAAGCTGCGCTATTAGAGGCTGTAAAGGTTCTTTGCTGGCGAAAGAATATTGTTGAGCTGTTGGAGCTTTTTCTGGTTTCAATAGTTGTTTGGCGGGGCGTGGAAAATGTGTCCATAATTTTGTGGCACAATTTTTCTTGGTATGATTTGTTCGGGATTTTTTTGATATTGTCAGGTGTTAAAAATGTGGTTGTTTATTCCTGTCTTATGTACGGAAAACCGAAAAAACATTTGAAGTATCTTTTCCATTTTTCAAAGGACGGGAAATGCGCTTACGGCAATTTGCGCGAGGAATGATTAATTTTTTTTAGCTCCGGGTTTTCCCGGAGTTTTTTTGTGTGGGATGTGCCAGAGAGGTATCAAGCTTGTGATTTTTCTCTTTATGTACTTCTTTTGTACACCGCAGAGAAAAATCGCGGCGCAGCATACCTCTCTATCCCACCCACGGCCTGCTGCGGAAAGTTCGCCGCTGGTTGATGGTGCATAAGGAAGTGCGATGCTTAGATTGGAGCTGCCGGGAGAAAGAGGAATGTCATCCTCGGAGGAACACGCTGTAAGAGCGTGTGACATCCGGGGATCCAGGTGAAAATATGGAATCTTTGTTTTACCTGGATGTCCGGATTAAATCCGAACATGACGTTCTTTTGCTTGACGGAGTTTCGTCTTTGTTGGGCGTTTTTTACCATAAAAGAATTTGACAAAAACGTGGGGCGGTGGTATTTTCCGGGTATGTTTTTTTTTGACGTTCGGCAGGGAGCCGGCGGTTTTTTGTTTTGGGAATTACGGACATGAAAAAGGAATTACTGGCGCCGGCCGGGGATATTGAAGCCGGATACGCCGCCTTGTATTACGGTGCAGACGCGGTTTATCTGGGATTGCAGCAGTTTTCGGCACGGGCGACGGCAACGAATTTCAGCGAGAGCGATTTGGACGAGTTTACCGCTTTTGCTCACAGTAAGGGGCGGAAGGTTTTTGTAGCCATTAACACGCTGGTTCAGGAAAGCGAGCTGGCGGATTTGCTCAAGACGCTTGACATTTGTTCGCGCTGCAAGGTTGACGCGGTGATTTTGCAGGATTTGGGTGCGGCGCGGGTGGTGCGCGAGAAGTATCCCGAATTGGAAATGCATGCCAGCACACAGATGGCCGTTCACAACAAAGAAGGGGCGCTGGCGCTGAAAGAGCTGGGATTTTCGCGCGTGGTTCTGGCGCGGGAGCTGACCCGGGCGGAGATTGAGGAAATTGCAGCTATTCCCGGGTTGGAAACAGAAGCTTTTATTCATGGGGCGTTGTGTTATTCTTACAGCGGGTTGTGTCTGTTTTCTTCCATGGAAACGGGAAAAAGCGCCAACCGCGGCAAGTGCCTTTATCCCTGCCGCGCCTGTTTTAAGGGTGAAGACGGGGAACGGCATTATTTTTCAATGAAAGACATGGCGCTGGAAGAAGACGTTCTGAAAATGCCGGCTTATTCTCTGAAAATCGAGGGACGCAAAAAGTCGCCCCTGTATGTGGCAGCTGTGACGGATTTTTATCGGCGCCTTCTTGACGGTAAGGGGGCGAGCCGCGAGCGGGCGGACAATATCCGGCAGATTTTTTCCAGGCCGTGGTGCAAGTTTCATTTCAAGGGCAAAGACAAAGAGGTTATTGACCGGGATTTTGTCGGGCACCGCGGCTTGTTGGTCGGGACGGTCGGGCAGGTTGCAAAAGGGCGGTTTGTCTTTCGTCCGAATCATGTGATTGCCCGGCATGACGGTTTGCAGATTGACGCAGAGGGCATGGAAAAGCCGTTTGGTTTTTCGTTACAGAAAATGCGGGTGCAGGGACGGAACGTTTTTGAGGCCAAAGCCGGCGAAGAGGTTGAAATCGGTTTGCCGCCGCAGGCGCCGGTTTTGAAAAAAGGCGACAGGGTTTATCTGGCATCCTCCAGCGCAGTGAAGGGCGCTTATTCTTATGAACGGCCGAAGAGCGGCGCTTTCCGTCAGCGGCAGGTGCTTGATGTTGACGTCTTTGTCGCGGCGGATAAGATTACGGCGCGGGCCGGGGCATTTGAAGCGGCGGCGGACGGTTCGTTTACGGCGGCGAAAGAGCCTGAAAAAGTGACGGAAGCGGTGGCCAAGGCCTTTGCCAAGACCGGCGACACAGCGTTTAGCTTAGGGCGGTTGGCGCTTCATAACGAAGCGGGGCTGTTTGTGCCGGTTTCACTGCTCAATGAGCTGCGGCGCCGTTTGTATGCGACGGTTGTGCCGGAGCGCAGGGAAGGAAGTTTGCCGCCGGTTTCAGCACAGCGGGAGCGTAAGGAGCCGCTGTGGATTGTGAAAACGGACAAGGCGGCAACGCTCTCGGAGATTGATTTATCACAGGCTGCGGAAGTGATTTTTATGCTCAGTCCGCAGACGACGGACGCCGATTTGCAGGGGCTGCCGAAGCACAAGCTGCGTTTGGCTTTGCCTGCGGTTTGCCGTCAGACGAAAGCGTTTGAAAAAGTGATTGCGCATTTTTGGGAGCAGGGCTATCGCCGCTGGGAAGTTGCTAATTACTGGGGAATTGCGGCGCTGCCGCGGCAGGGCGCCGACATCAGTTTTGACCGGCAGATTTATGTGCTGAATACGCAGGCGGCGGAAGAGGCGAAGTCTTTGGGCGTGTCGCGGGTGACGCTGTCGGTTGAGGACACGCTGCCGAATTTGCGGGCAGTGGCGGAAAAGTCGCCGTTGCCGGTGGCGATGATTGTTTACGGCGATACGGAGCTGTTTACCAGTGCCGCCTGCATTCGCAGCAATCCGTGCAAGGAATGTCCGCGCGGGACAAAGTGGCTTAGTTTGATGCGGGAGGGAAAGCGTTATCAGGCTTTGTCAAAGGACTGTCAGACGATGTTGTTTGACGAGCGGCCGTTTTGTGCGACGGCGGAAGCGCAAGAAGTTGCGGCGGATTTTTACCGGGTTGATTTTTTATACAAGCCTTACAGTGCCCGGCAGGCGGCGGAAATCTGGCGGAAAGTGACCGCTTTTGAAGATGTGTCGGATGATGTTATAAAAGGAAATTTACACAGGCACGGGTAAAAGCGCGCTCTGTGGTCATCTAATACAGAAACTGCGTGTAAAATGTTCGGTCATGTACTTCTTATGTACACTCCCTCGCATTTTCACTGGTTTCTTATTATATGACTCACATATCGCACTTTTAGTAAAAGTTCGTATAGCACGTCATCCAGAGCAGTTTTACGGTGGTTCGAAAAATCCATGTACTTCTTGCCAATTCCGACTAGGTTGTTGTTTCGTTGCGCTGTCGCTTCTCACAACAACAAGTACAATTCCGACTAATTCTTTTGTTCGAAAGCATTCGCATTCTTCAAAAGAAAAGTCTCATTGCGTCTCCTCTCAAAAAGCAACATTGGTTGCTTTTTGCTTCGGCCGTGCTTTTCGGCGAAAAATAGTTCACTGGACTATTTTTCTGCCGCAGTACTAGGATTTTTCTCACACCTAGAAACTACTCTATCTAACGCACTCTCCGCACTTTTATAAAAGCTCGCTCTGAGGTCGATTAGTACAGATTTAGCGGGTCGGTGCCATCCTCATTTACTACTATGTAACTTCGCCGTCTAGGTTCGCTGCGGTCGCTGTCGCTTTCCTGGCTTACCAAGAAGTTCCGAAGACTTTGCAGAGATAAAAGCAACGTTGGTTGCTTTTATCCTTAGCAGTTGGTGTCGCCGCCCTAAAATCTTATTATAAGCCTCAAATTCCGAACTTTTACAAAAGCGCGTTTTGTGGTCATCTAATACAGGGAAAGAAAAAGCCCTGCGCATGAAAAGTGCAAGCAGGGCTGAAAAATTTGAGATTTTAAGTTAAAACAAAGCTGAAACTACTTCATCAAAATCCAAAGGAACAACTTCCTGATGACGGGCTGCGGCCTGACATTGTTCGTTTCTTTGCGGACCTACCCAGGCGTATAACTCCAGAGAATTTTGCCCGAAAGCCGTAAACTCAGTAGCGTATGCTTTGCCGCCGAAGGCTTCTTGAAGTGCAACAGCATGTTCTTTTGAGCCGACAAAGTATGAACTTGTCATGTCTATCACCTCAAAATCAATGCCGATACGCTTTGCGCCGTAGTAGACGGTATCGCGAAGAACCTGACCGTAACTGCCATATCCGAAAAACATTGTGCCGATCCCGACAATTTGCCAGAAAATTTTTCTTTACATCTTTTTATCTATACAAAGTGCGGAATTGGCGCTTATCTCCATAGATGGTTATGATTTTTATAAGGAATGAATTATGAATAAAATTATCTTTTCAAGCATTTTAACTGCCGGCGCTTTGGTTCTCGGCGTTGCTGCCTGTTCGCATAACGGCGGCTTCAGCGGGCCGGCCAGCAACACTGTTTCCGTTCAGGAAGTCAAAGGTCTTAACGATGACACTTATGTCGTTATGCAGGGAAGTATCAAGCAGAAACTCAACAACGGTATGTATGTTTTCACTGACGGCATTAATTCAATCAATGTTGTTATTGATGAGGCCACGTGGAAAGGCCAGAAAATTACCGCCGACAATATTGTCATCATCAAAGGCCAGCTGAACAAGAGCGGGCAGGTGGTAGAAGTAGAGGTGGAGGATATCACTCTTCTCAAGTAAAAGCGTGTTTATTCTCAGAATTTTTACCTGGGTGACAGCGTGAGATTGTTTTTGTGTATATACCCTCCCTGAGCAGGGAGGGTATAAGTGACAAATACGGAGAATGAGAAAAAAACTTATAAAAAACTGTGGCTTTTATGATGAAAACTATTGAAATTATATTCAAATAAACTACTTTAAGGGGCATGGTAAAAATTTAGCAAAATCAAAAGGAAATATATTTATGAATTCTTATTTGCTGCGGCGTTTGTTCCCTTTTTATATCCTGGCAGTGGCGGCGGAGTTTATCTTTACCGTTTACAGTATGGCGGCGGCAGATTCTCCTTTGGATATGAGCTTTTTTGGCATTGTCAAGACATTCGGCATTCTGCTGCTGACGACGACGTCGGCTTTTCTGGTGATGATGATTCCTTATGTGGCTTATCTTATGCTTTTGCCGCAAAATTGGCAGAACGGCAAACTTGACAAGTATGTTTCCTATTTCTTTTATCTGGTTTTTGCCGCCAGTACGCTTGGTGAGGAGCTGTTGTCGGCTTATTTTTGGCAGTCGCAGGAGTTGCCGGCCAGTTTGACAGCTTTTCGCCACAGTTATAATAATCCGGGGGTGTTGGTGGCCAATCTGCTGGCATCGCCGTGGTTAGTCTGGGTTTGTCTGGCCTTTTTTGCCACTCTGATTGTGTTGATGTATTATACGGCGCGTTTTACCCTGACGGCCATTCCCGCGCCGAAGTGGCTTAACCGCGTTTTTCAGACGGCAGTTTATGCGGCGGTTTGTGTTATGACTTATCTGAATATCAATGCCGAAACACTGATGGTCAGCACCAATGACCTTAATAACGAGCTTTCGGAAGAAGGGACCTATATGGTTATTAAAGAAACTGTCGCTGACTATGCCGGCGGGGATTTCAGCAAGGATTGAGGCGTTTTATGGACAGGTTGGCGCAACAGCTTTTTATTTGTTTTTTGGCATTGGCCGCCATTCTGGTTCTGGAATATTATACCGATATTGACCTTTGGATTCAGGATTTGCTTTATGTTTCCGAAAGCCGCCAGTGGGTGGTGAATCCGCTGTTGCACCAAAAGCTGACCTGGTTTTTTTATAAGGGGCCGAAGTTTTTCTACGGCGCGGTTTGTTTTTCGGCAGTGGTTTATCTGTTGTTGTCCCGGCGGGTTAAATCCCTGCGGCGGCATAATAGGTCCGTGTGGGTTTTGCTGCTGAGTTTGGTTTTGGTGCCGCTGATTGTGGCGAGCGCCAAATATTTTACCAATGTTTACTGTCCTTATCAGCTCAATGTTTATAACGGTGCTTATCCTTTTGTGCGGATTTTGGAAGCTTATCCGGCGGATTTTGTGCAGTTGAAAAACGGCCGCTGTTTTCCAGCGGGGCACGCGACGGTCGGCTTTGCTTTTATGGCTTTGTATTTTTGTTTTCATGACCGGCTGCTGAAATGGTGCGGGTTGGCTTTCGGTTTGACGCTGGGCTGGACGACGGCGGTTTATCAGATGTTCCGCGGGCAGCATTTTCTGTCGCACGGCCTGTTTACCATGGTTGCGTCGCTGGCGGTGATTCTGCTTGTCAATTATGCGGTGCGTTTTTTTTATGAAGACAAGTTGCAGAAGCGTATTTACAAGCGCGGCAACTAATGTTATCTATGCTTTGAACAATAACTATCTAATTTGAGGAATTTATTATGCTCCCGATTTTTAGCACGCAGGGGAAAAAGAATTTTTTCAGTGGTCTGCGCCTGAAAATGACCAAGCGGCACATTCAGATAAAAAAATCTTTTCGCAATGAATTATATCGCAAGTCTATCCATTTGAGTTCGCTGTGGATTCCGGCGCTGGTTTATTTTGCGCATCCGGGGATTTCCATTGCGCTGTTTTCTTTTCTGCTGCTGGCGGACGGGATTATCGAATACGGCAATTTCAGAAAATGGCGCTGGGCGCGGCGCAGTTTCGGGGCGTTGTTTTACAAGACCCTGCGCAGCAAAGAACTGAAAAAAGACAAGTTTCAGGTGTCGGGGTCGATGTATGTGCTGGCCGGGGCGATTATTTGCACGATGCTGTTCAGCAAGGCGGTGGCGGCGATTGCGCTGACAATCATGCTGACGTCTGATGCCTGTGCGGCTCTGTTCGGCAAGGCTTTCGGCACGCGCAAGCTCTATAAAAGCAAGTCGCTGGAGGGAACGGCCGCGTTTTTTCTCAGCGCGCTGATTATCATGATGCTGTTTAACCCGGTTTATGCCGTGACTTATGCTTCCATTCTGGCGGCGGCTGTGGCGACCTTGGCCGAGATGTTTGAGGATAAAATCGAGATTGACGACAATCTCTCCGTGCCGCTTTTTGTCGGTATTATCTTAACTTTATTGAATTAATTTGCTATACTGACTCCAGGCGAATTTATTATCGGGAGGCGCGTATGACTGAGAACAAAAAGCTGTTGGTGGCCGGAATCGGCGAATTGCTTTGGGATATGCTGCCTTCGGGCAAACGGGCCGGCGGCGCTCCGGTGAATTTTGTGTACAACACTGCGCGGTTGGGGGCGGAAGGTTATGCCGTCAGCGCAGTCGGGCGGGACCGGCTTGGCGCCGAAATTCTGGAAGAGCTGCGCCGCCACGGTATTGATTATTGCATTGAGGAAGTGGCTTATCCGACCGGGACGGTTCAGGTGAAGCTGCATGACGGGATGCCGTCTTATGAGATTGTTGAAAATGTTGCCTGGGATCATCTTTCGGTTACGCCGCAAGCCGCGGCGATTATCAGCCGGGCTGACGCGGTTTGTTTCGGAACGCTGGCCAGCCGCTTTGAGGAAACACGGCGGACGATTGCGGCGCTTTTGGCGATGGCGCCGGCGCAGGCTTTGAAGTTTTATGACATTAATTTGCGCAAGGGGTATTATTCGCGGGAGCTGATTGCGGCGTTGTTGCAGCAGGCCAATGCTTTTAAAATCAATGACGAGGAAATGCTGGTTTTTCGCGAGTTGTTTGGTTACAGCGGCAGTGACGAGGATATCTGTTTGAAGCTGATTCATGAATATAAGCTGCGTTATGTGGTTTTTACGGCCGGAGAAAAGTACAGCATTATTTATGACGGCCGGGAGAAATCTTATCTTGAAACACCGAAGGTCAAGGTGGTGGATACGGTTGGTGCCGGCGATGCTTTTTCCGGAACGTTTATTTATCATATTCTCAGCGGGAAACCTTTGGCCGAGGCCCATGCGGCGGCGGTCGAGCGGGCAGCCAGGGTTTGCGAACAGGCCGGTGCCTGGTAACCTGCACGCACCCGGACGCCGGGTTGCGGAAAGTTAGCTGTGGGTTGTTCCGTGCAGAAAGAAGCGCGATGCTTAGATTGGGGCTGCCAGAAGATATTTTTCTCCATACAAACGAGGTCTTCAACCAGAGCCGGTTAGGCAGAGAAAGAAAAGGAAGAACTCGTTAGTGGGTGGGAGTATTTTCGTCTTGTTCCCGGGGGAGGGCGTCGATACGGAGGTCGTATCCTATTTTATTAAGATAAGTCCAGAGTTGTGCCAGTGTCCAGTTGTAAAGCTCTTTTTTGCCGCATTCCAGAAGCATGACGTTTAAGGGTGTCAGGCCGGTGATTTCAGGCATATCTTCAAAGATGAAATGACGTTTGCGGCGGCAGTCGCGCAATTTTAGTCCCAGCCTTTTGAAGAAATCTGTTTTGCTCTTTTTCATTTTCT
>UQAB01000023.1 GCA_900538765.1 uncultured Azospirillum sp.
GGCGCCAAAACCTGTCTTTCCGGGGCGACAACCCTCTATGACAAGTGCCGACCCTGCAACAATGCTTGCCCCAGCGGAACGTCGGAAAGCAATCCCGGCGGCTGCGGCGGGTCTACAACGAATGAGTGCGGTACTAAAACCTGCTATTATCCTTATCAGGCGTGCTGCACTCCCAGTTGTCCTGACGGTAATAAGATATCTTGTCCGTCAGGCTGCAGTAAAAGCGCATACGCAGATGATGGTTGCGGCGGGACATGTACGCGATGTGAAAGAATGTTGCCTGGGAGTGCTTATGATTATTATACAGGTTATTGTTATTCAAGTGACGGGGGGTATCGCGTTCAAGCAAGTTCAAGAACTCGTTGCCGAGGTTCTGATGGAACTGTGTATTGGGAAGATACATATAGTGCTAATTATAGCAAAGGAACGACCGTTTATCCTACCTACAGTGAATGTACGGCTGCAGAAGTGACAGGTATTCTTCCTTATTATGATCCTACCGGACGTTCATGTTATGGATCAGAGGTTTGTAAGTGAAATTGATTTTTGAGAGGTTATGAGGTATTTTATTTATACACATGGCGGGAGAGGGCGGTTGCTTTTTCCCGCTTAAATTCGTATAACTCCTTATATTGAGGAGAAATGCGTATGATATTTTCAAAATTTGAGCGGATGGCGGCGTGGCGTTATCTCCGGGCAAAGCGCAAAGAAGGCTTTATCTCGGTGATTACCGGTTTTGCCGTTGTCGGAATCGCGCTCGGCGTGGCGACGCTGATTATCGTGATGTCGGTGATGAATGGTTTTCGCGCGGAGCTTTTGTCGCGTATTCTCGGTATTAACGGCCATATCGGCATTGTATCAACCGTCGGGCTGCCGTTTAATAATTATCATCAGGCGGTGCAGGATATTGCCGCGATTGAAAATGTCAAAATCGTTATTCCGCAAATTGAGAAACAACTACTGGCGACGTCTGGTCGTGCGGCAGAAGGCGCCATGGTGCGTGGTATCAGCCGGGAGGATATTGTGCGTAAGCCGGTTTTGGCCGAGGGATTTAAAGGTTCCGATCTCAATGCTTTTGAAGGTGATGTGGTGATTGTCGGCAGCCGTTTTGCCCAGAAAATGGGGCTGGTTCCCGGGGCGGAGCTGACGCTGATTTCACCGAACGGCAAAGTGACTGCTTTTGGTACGGTGCCGCGGATGAAAAGTTATCGGGTTATCGGCACGTTTGATGTCGGTATGTATGAATATGACGCCAATTATATCTTTATGCCGCTTGAGGCTGCGCAGAAATATTTCGGGCTGGGCGACGCTGTGACACAGATTGATGTGACGCTGGAAAATGATGAAATGCTGAGGCCGGTTCGCCAGGCGATTGAACAGAGCGTGGGTGCGGCGGCTTATGTTTATGACTGGAAGCAGACTAACTCCGCTTTCTTTAACGCCATTGATGTGGAGCGTAACGTGATGTTTATCGTGCTGACGCTGATTATTCTGGTGGCGGCGTTTAACATCATTACCGGGCTGATTATGCTGGTGAAGGACAAGGCGCGCGATGTGGCGGTTTTGCGCACAATGGGCGCGACCAAGGGTATGATTATGCGTATTTTCTTTGTTGACGGTGCTTTTATCGGCATGGTCGGTACGGCGGCAGGGCTGTTGCTGGGGCTGTTGTTTTGCCATAATATTGAAAACATCCGCCAGCTTTTGCAAAAGATTTCAGGGCAGGATTTGTTTTCAGCCGAGATTTATTTTCTTTCACAGCTGCCGGCCAAGGTTAATGCGACGGAAGTGGCGGCGGTGGTGCTGATGGCTTTGTTGTTGTCTTTCCTGGCCACGCTTTATCCGGCTTACCGTGCGGCCAAATTTGATCCGGTGGAGGCATTGCGTTATGAATAAACAAACTGCTCCGGTTTTGGAGCTTAAAAAAGTTACCCGAAAGTTTAAACAAGGCCCGCAGACGCTGGAAGTTCTGAAAGGGATTGATTTGGTTCTCCGCCCGGGAGAAATTATGGCGTTGGTCGGGCCGAGCGGTTCGGGAAAATCGACGCTTTTGCAGATTGCCGGGCTGTTGGACAAGCCGAGCGGCGGCGAAGTGTTGCTTGACGGGCAGAAATGCGGTAAGGCAGGGGATGCGCTGCGTACTGTTTTGCGGCGGGATTTTGTCGGCTTTGTATATCAGTATCACAACCTGCTGCCGGATTTTAACGCTTTGGAAAATGTGATGCTGCCGATGCTGATTGCCGGGGCAAATGCTAAAGCGGCGGCGGAACGCGCGGAATTTTTACTGTCGCGTCTGAAAATGGACAAGCGTTTGAAGCACCGGCCAAGCGAGATGTCGGGCGGTGAACAGCAGCGTGTGGCGATAGCGCGGGCTTTGGCCAATCAGCCGAAATTGCTGTTGGCGGACGAGCCGACCGGCAACCTGGATCCGAAAACTTCGGAAACTGTATTTAATGCATTGTTGGGAATTGTTCGTGAAACGGGGCTGGCGGCATTAATCGCAACCCATAACTTTGAACTGGCGGAACGGATGGACCGCCGGGTCAGCCTTGAAGAAGGGCGGCTGGTCGAGTTGGGCAGCCTGCGCAGTGAAGCTTCAGGGGGTGGAGAGAGCTTTTATTAGGAGGGCAAAATGATAAAACTGAAAAAAGTCTGGTTGTGCGGCATGGGTTTTATGATGGCGGGCGCGGCACTGTCCGAGGCTAAATATGTGGCGCCGGCCGATGTTAAAACCCGCGGCACCAAGGTCAGCGAATATATGTTTTACAATCAGGATGCTGACAAGGACGGCAAAATGACGCTGGAAGAGTTTAAAAATCAGGCGCAAACCAGAGATGTCAAGCAGTATAACCGGGCGCTCAAGAAAAAAGGCCTCTACATGCCTCCCGAAAAGCAGTTTGAAGTCATGGACACGGACAAGGACGGCAAGATTACGCCGGAGGAGTTGGCTAAGTTTTTAGACGAGCAACGCTCCCAAATGAATTAAAAGTTCGTATTTTGGGCTTCTAATACAGATTTAGCGGGTCGGCGCCATCCTCATTTACTACTATGTAAACTCCGGTGTCGCCGCCCTAAAATCTTATTATAAGCCTCAAACTCCGAACTTTTTCAGTGGCTAAGGATGTTGTTTGAGTACTCTCCATATTTTTAAAAGTGCCTTATTCATATATCGCATTTTCACAGCGGCTAAGGATGTTGTTTGTTCTTTATAAGTTTTTTGGGGCGTAAATTGTGAAAAAAACGGGGAGGAACATGATGTTCCTCTCCGTTCTTTCTTTAAATTATGACTGTGGTTCCGTTCAGAGAACAGTCAAAAACTTCTAACTTATCTCCGTTTCTACGAATGTAGCAATGAATACGCGATACTCTTTGGTCACAATTTGAGACGATAATATCGCAGAATTTATCGCTGCGTCCAAAAACGAGAATGTCTCCGTTCCGCAAGGGTTTTGAACGCTGCAACTCAGCAGTCAAGTTAACTATGTGGTTGCATATTTTGAGCATTGGAAAAACAAAATAAGTATTTATTCCAAGTTCAGCAATAAGCTTTGCCTCACGACCGTTGTTCTTTACTTCATTCTTGATGCTCACTTCGCGGAAATTTAATGTTGTTGCCATAACTTTATCTTTTTTATAATTTAACATAATAATATTTTTGTATTTTTATATTATTATATAATTTTGATATTGTCAATACTTAATTTTAGTGAGTTGACGGAAATTTTATTATAAAAAATGCTTGATTCTTTTGGGGAATGAGTATATAAAGCAAAACGATGACCGGGCGAATCTGTGCGTATGGCATGCCGGAGCGCCTTGAAAGCATCCTAAGCATAACTTTAAGAAAGGAAGCCAAATGCCTAAATTGAAAACTAAAAGCGCTGCAAAAAAGCGTTTCAGCGTTACCGGAAGCGGCAAGCTGAAGAGAAATTTTGCCAATAAGAGACACTTGCTCTTTAATAAAGGTACCAAAATGAAAAGACAAGCACGCGGCACGACCTTGGTTAACGAGGCTGACGTTAAGATTGTTAAACAGTTTATGCCGTATATTTAAGGAGGAAAATTAGATGTCTCGCGTTAAAAGAGGTTTGACGGCACATGCTCGTCACAAGAAAATTTTATCAATGGCCAAAGGTTACAGAGGACGTAACAAAAACGTTTTCAGAGTAGCTGTTGAAAAAGTTGAAAAAGGTTTACAGTACGCTTACCGCGACAGAAGAGCCAAGAAGAGAAGTTTCCGCGCTTTGTGGATTCAGAGAATCAATGCTGCGGCGCGTTTGAACGATATGACTTATTCTCGATTTATGAGCGGGCTTATCAAAGCCGGCATCGAACTCGACCGAAAAGTCCTTGCTGATATCGCTTTGAAAGAGCCTGCCAATTTTGCCAAGCTGGTTGAAGCTGCAAAGGGCGCTTTGAGCAAATAGTTTGTTTCGGTTCCGGGTGGGGAAGTATTTTCGCTTTGGAAAAAAAAACAGGCTGATATGTATCAGAGTTTGAAATTTATAAGAGTTAACCTTGAGAGTGTTTCGGGTTAACTCTTTTTACGTTTAAATCCATATGCTTTATTATTATTCAGAAAGTTAATTAAATTCTAGGTGAAAAAATGGAAAATTTAGAGAATATGAAAGCAGAAATGCTGGCGGCAATTGCAGCGGTTCAGGATATGAAGGCCTGGGATGAGGTCAGGGTTTCACTGAGCGGTAAAAAAGGAAAAATTACCGAGATGATGAAGTCGCTCGGTTCTCTGGCGCCGGAAGAAAGAATCGAGGCCGGCAAAAAACTTAATGTTTTGAAGAGCGAGATTGAGAAAGCTCTGGAAAATCGCCGTGGCGAATTGGCTGAGGCCGAGATGAATGCTAAGCTGGCTCAGGAAAAAATAGATGTTACTCTGCCGGTTCGTCCCGAAGTTCAGGGGCGGATTCACCCGGTTTCCAAAATCTATGAGGAAATTGTTGCCATTTTTGGGCAGATGGGGTTTGAAGTTGCCGAAGGGCCGGATATTGAAGACCAGTTTCACAATTTTAATGCTCTGAATATGCCAGCAAACCATCCGGCACGCCAGATGCAGGACACTTTCTATATTCCCAATACCAAAAGCACAGATTTTGATGACAGTTATGTGGTCAGAACCCATACCTCGCCGGTGCAAATTCGGACAATGGAAAACAAAAAGCCGCCTATTCGCATTATTGCGCCGGGGCGGACCTATCGTTCAGATTATGACGCCACGCATACGCCGATGTTTCATCAGGTTGAAGGGCTGGTTATTGACAAGAGCATTACCATGGCGCACCTTAAGGGCTGTCTGTATGACTTTGTCAAAGCCTTTTTTGAGCTGGACGATGTGCCGGTGCGTTATCGTCCGTCTTATTTTCCGTTTACGGAGCCGTCAGCTGAAATGGATATTGGTTGTTTGAAAAGCAAGAGTGAGTTGAAAATCGGCGCCGGTACCGACTGGCTGGAAATTCTCGGTTGCGGCATGGTTCATCCCAATGTGTTGCGGGCGGGCGGCATTGACCCCGATGAATATCAGGGCTTTGCCTTTGGCGTCGGCATTGACCGTTTGGCAATGCTGAAATACGGTATTCCCGACCTCAGGACATTTTTTGAGTCGGATGTTCGCTGGTTGAAGCATTATGGCTTTAATCCTTTGGATTTTTCTTCTATGACCGGCGGTTTAAGCAATAACGGAGGCAGTGCGCGATGAAATTTACATTATCTTGGTTAAAAGAACATTTGGATACAAACGCTTCAGTGGCAGAGATTGCCGAGACGCTGACGAAAATCGGTTTGGAAGTGGAAGAGGTTTATAACCCGGCTGACCAGCTGAAAGGTTTTGTAACGGCGCGGGTAGAAAGTTTTGAAATGCATCCGGATTCAGACCATTTGCATGTTCTGACCGTTAATGACGGCAAAGAAAAATTGCAGGTTGTCTGCGGCGCACCCAACTGCCGCAATAACATGGCCGGAATTTTTGCGCCGGTCGGAACATTGATTCCGGCTTTCGGCGAAGTGCTGAAAGTTGGAAAAATCCGCGGCGTGGAAAGTTTTGGCATGATGTGCTCTGAGAAAGAGCTTGGTGTCGGTGAGGACCACAACGGCATTATCATTCTGCCGGATGACACACAGCCCGGGCTGCCGGCGGCTGAAGTGTTGAATATTGACCCGGTTTTTGAGATTTCGATTACGCCAAACCGGGCGGAGTGCCTCGGTGTGCGCGGTATTGCCAGAGATTTGGCCGCTGCCGGCTTGGGCAAGCTTAAACCGTTGACGATTAAAAAAGTGCCGGGAACGTTTGCGTCGCCAATACAGGTTGCGATTAAAGACAAGGCGGCTTGTCCGGTTTATGTCGGGCGCTATATTAAGGGTGTGGACAATAAGGCCGAAACACCAAAGTGGATGAAAGACCGTCTGGCGGCTATCGGGTTGCATTCGATTTCGCCGTTAGTTGATGTTACCAATTACATTAACTATGATTTGGCGCGTCCGCTGCATGTTTTTGATGCTGACAAGCTTAAGGGAAACGTTACCATCCGCATGGCGAAAGAGGGTGAAAAATTTACTTCTCTTGAGGGTAAGGAATATGCGCTTGACGCTCAGAGCCTCGGTATTTGCGATGATGAGGGCGTGCAGTGTCTGGGCGGCATTATGGGTGGCGCGGAAAAGGGATGCACGGCCGATACGATTAACGTGTTTGTCGAATGTGCGTTGTTTGACCCGACGGTAACAGCCCGTACCGGCCGCAAGTTTCAGATTGATTCCGACTCCCGCTATCGTTATGAACGCTGGGTTGATCCTAAGTCCAATGTGCTTGGTTCTGATTATGCCGTGCAGTTGATTACGGAAATTTGCGGCGGGCAGGCGGCAGAGCCGGTGATGGATGGTGCGGAAGATTTTGCGCCGCAGGCAGCTTATATCAGGCCGTCACGGGTTAAGGAATTTGTCGGGATTGATGTGGCTAAGGGAAAAATTGTTGAAATTTTGAATAACCTCGGTTTTGCGACTTCTGACGAAGGCGATAAGATTAAAGCCGTTTCACCAACTTGGCGCGGAGATATTGAAGGCGAGCATGACCTGATTGAAGAAGTTGTACGCATGATTGGGCTGAATGAAATTCCGGCCGAAACCTTACCGCATGACAAGTTTCCGAAGCAGGTTCTTTCTCCGGCGCAGCAGCGTCTGGTAACGGTCAAGCATGAACTGGCTTCCCGCGGTATGTATGAAACCGTAACATGGAGTTTTACTGATTCAACGCTGGCGGAAAAGTTCCGCAAGTCTGATGACGCGGTTCTGCTTTATAATCCGATTGCCGCCGACCTTAACGAAATGCGCCCGTCGCTTTTGCCTAACCTGTTGTTGGCGGTTAAGAACAATGCCGCGCGCGGTTACGGTAATGTATCGCTGTTTGAGGCAGGGCCGGAATTTTACGGTCGTGAGCCGGGGCAGCAAAATCTGGTTGCTGCCGGTGTACGCAGCGGTATGACCGCTAAGAAAAACTGGATTGGCGATATCCGTCCTTATGATGTTTTTGATGCCAAGGCTGATGCTTTGGCGGCGATTGCTGCGGCCAACGGTCCATGGGAAAATGCGCAGATTACTACTGATGCGCCGGCTTATTATCATCCGGGCAGAAGCGGTGTCTTGCGCCTGGGTAAGAATGTTCTGGCCTGCTTTGGGGAAATTCATCCGGCAGTTTTGAAGAAATTCGGTATTAAGCAGCGGGTTGTTGCTTTTGAGGTCAATTTGAGCAATATTCCGTTGCCGCGCGGTAATGCCGGAAAGGCACGCAAAAAGCTTGAATTGTCTTCATTTCAGCCGGTGGATAAGGATTTGGCCTTTATCGTCGACAAGTCAGTCAGCGCGATTAATGTGTTGACTGCAGCTAAAAATGCCGACCGCGACTATATCAGCGATGTTCGTATTTTTGACGAATATGAAGGTGAAAATTTTCCCGAAGGCAAAAAATCCATTGCCATAGCCGTAACCTTCCAGCCCAAGGCGGCCACATTTACTGACAAAGAGCTGGAAAATCTTATGGCTAAGGTTGAGGTGGAGGTTGTTAAGAAGTGTTCCGCCTCTCTAAGGAGTTAGGGGCGTGCAAAAGGGCTGTGCCCTTTATCTCACCCATGGATGGTAGGTTTATAAATAAAGCCCGGTTTTTTCCGGGCTTTTTTATAATAAATTGTGTTTTACTGTAAAAACTAAAAAAGTAATTAAGTTTTTGAGAAAAGGAAAGACAATTTAATAAAAAGGTTGACATTTTGTCTAAAATATGTTTTATTAAAATCAGATATTCTATTATTAACTCAAAAATTATAATTATGAAACAAGTAGATGTTATGCTGAAAAATGCGGAAAAAGATTACGGTAACGCTTTAAATGTTTTTATGCTTTTAAAAATGGGAATGCTTCCGGCATCAATCGAAGATTTTATGTCGGCTTATTATCTGGCAAGAAAATGGTGTGCATGGCTGCAAAATCCCGATTTGCCAGATTGTCCGTT
Organism: uncultured Azospirillum sp.; assembly: GCA_900538765.1. Classification (GTDB taxonomy): domain Bacteria; phylum Pseudomonadota; class Alphaproteobacteria; order RF32; family CAG-239; genus HGM16780. The sequence goes on from UQAB01000023.1 coordinate 8,507, forward strand.
GGAGTATAAAGATGTGGATTATACAGCAGCGTTGGATATGATGCAGAATTCTGCCAAGGAACTTGAGGAATATTTGAGGGAAAACCATGCTTTAGTTGGTATGGTATTCTGTAATTTTAACAAGAATATTCTGACATTGGCGGCTAAAGACAGTGATGACGAAGCCGTTGCGGCAGCAAGATCTTATGTTGCGGTTTTGACGCAAACCGCTGATTTTTTTGTATCGCAGGGCGATAGTTTTTTTGCCGATATGATGAAAGAATAATTATTAAAAAACAGCCGTTCTATTGAATGGCTGTTTTTTTGTTGTTAAGTGATTGAGTTTCATCAAAAAAAAATACATTCCATTTTATTCAATCCGGATTAGATAATTCTTGCAATATCCCGTTTTACCGCGTATTGTTTTGTTTATGTCGGAGTAAAAGATATATGTCTAAGTGTTTGATTTTGTTTTGTGTTTTAGTAACTTTTGTGCTTACCGGATGTTCCTGCAGGGATTCTTATAATACCTTTATTAAGAATTCCCGTGGGGAGAAAATTTATGTTGAAGTCAGCGGTTTAAACAACAAGGCCGGAAAGCGGCTGGTTTTTCTGCAGCACGGTATGGGAACCAGCCATAAGGATTATCTCATTCAAGCTGCCAAGCAGATTTTTGAGGAGAACGGTTTTACGGTTGTGGCGTTTGACAATCGCAACGCTTTGGGCGAAAGCGACGGAAAACTTGAGAATGCCAGCATTTCAACTTATATTGAAGATTTAAATACGGTTATTGATTGGAGCCGGGAGCAGGATTTTTATTCGGAGCCGTTTTCCTTGCTGGGCGTTTCCATGGGCGGAGCCAGCGTTATTGAATTTTCCCGTCTTCATCCCGCGGAAGTCTGTGAGTTGATCCTGATTTCTCCGGTCGTCGGCGGAAAATATTGGGAAGAAGCCGCTTTGGCTTATACGCCGGAGGACTATAAAAACTGGCGGTCTAAGGGGTGGTATCAGTTCAGCAATGGGGAAGAGATTTCCCGGGTTCCTTATACGCTGGTGGAAGATGCCAAAAAATATGATGCGGTGAAAACAGCCGGCAGTATTCGGGCAGATGTCCTGATTATTGTCGGGGATAAGGATGTTATTTCCGCTCCGAAACATAATCGTCTGTTTTTTAACCGCCTTAACACGGCGAAGAAAATGGTCGTTTTGCCGGATAGCGATCACATTTATCTCAACCTTTATCAAAGCGGCCGTGTTTATGATGCCTTCAAAACTGTGATTGAACCGGAGATAAAGGCTGGCTGTCGCCGCTGAGCCTTCCGGCGGCGTTTCACATCATGCTATATTTTGTCTAGACAAATGTCATTATTTGTGCTAATGCTGTCTGCACTTAATGATTATTATGCCTATTATCGTGGATAAGTGTGTTACGATGTGAAGTGTCTGCATAATAATCTTTTTTCATGATTATATTATTTTTTTGTTTAATTCATATAATTTTTTAGTTTATGAAAAAGATAATATTTTTTGCAGCAATGTTTTGTTCAGCGGTGCTGATGTGCCGGGGACAGGAAGTGAAAAGCGATGTTTCAAACTGGGCTGAAAACTATTTTCTTAACGGAATAGAAGTTGAGCCTTATTACAAAACAAATCCCCGCGATGAAATTCTTTATCTTCCCGATATTGGCGTTGAGCTGGTATGGAAGTCGGAAGTCGGAGAACTGTATGTTTTGAAACAGGCTGATTTTACGGTGACAAATGTCTTTACGGACGGAACGAGCGAAAAGCATCAGCAGCGAGCCTGGGCGGTTGACCGCGTTTATGGTATCAGCGAACTGGGCTGGGAGGACGAACCGCTGATTTTGGCGGTTGCTGAGAGCGGAAAGTATGTTTTGGAGGTGAAAAGCTCCGATATTTCTGTTCGCGCCAGAATTTTGTGGGATGATAAAGTTATTCTGGAAAGAAAATGGTCTGTCAAACTTTTAAGATAAATTACCATGAGGAAAAAAAGGTATTTTTTTGACAAGATTCAAATCTTTTTGGTTTTGTTTATCGTGTTGGTCATTATTCTGGTAGTGCAAACCTGCCGCCAAGATAGTGATATGTCTTCGGAACCGTCGTTTAATCAGGAAATTTGCAGTAAGGAGATGGTGGCTTTTGCCGAAGGATGTCCGCTGTATTTTTCATGGAACGGCAAGACGCTGTATCTGATGTGCCGAAAAACCGTTGCTTTTGAAACGGTTGACGGTGTGCGAGAACGTCATGGACAAGTAATACGTGATTTTACGTTTGGGCATGTTTCTCTTCCCGACCAGCCCGGTGTTGTTGAGGAGAAGGAAATGCTTGTTGCACGAACAGGTTCTGACAGAACTTTCTTTCTGCAGACCAAAGCAACTGTCCGTGGCATTGACTATTGTCTGTACCGCATCCAAGACGGAGTCAAAACAATTGTGTGCACAGGCTGTTTTTCATCCTAACAGACTTTGAGATTAATACCGTTCCCGCTGATTGAGGCCGGAGCGGTATTTTTTTTGTTTTGAACGGGTAGGCAGTTGGGATTTTGTCGGTGGCAGGTGTGTATTTTTTTCAAATTATCTCTTGACTAACCGGCCGGATTATTTTATTTTCGACTCTGACCGGCGGGCCCTTAGCTCAGTTGGTTAGAGCAGGCCGCTCATAACGGTCTGGTCGTTGGTTCAAGTCCATCAGGGCCCACCATAGTTAGCAGCTTCCATCACGGGAGCTGTTTTTCTTTTATAAATCAATGGTTTAACCGAGTTCGGATGTCGTAAATTTTAAAATCATATTTTGGGAGAGTTTTCCGAACTCTTTTGTTTATATTTTTTTATTTTCAATGGTTTGATTGAGAAAGAGGCTAGCTGGGTTTGTGGCATATTTTAATTTACATCACCTAATACGATAGTTTCTTTGATTTTTTTGATGTCTTTAAGATATGGAATGATTGCTTTAGGGTAGAAATCAGAATTAGCAAGTTTATCTATTTCAATCCATTTAATTTGTTGATTATCTCCGTCCGGTTCTGTCCCACAGGCTAAAGTTGAAAAATCAGAAACAGAACATTCAAACATTAATTCAGCTTGATGAAAACAGTCTAAATCTATGGTTTGGTTGTGATTCTTTGCGATATAATCTCTTGCTAATACTAACCGAACAGGTTTAACATCAAGGGACAGTTCTTCTTTGCATTCTCGAATTAGTGCCTCGGTCATTGTTTCTCCCCATTGGTGTCCACCACCGGGAAGTTTACAGAATCGTCCTCTACCGTAATCACAACTTTCAACCAATAATTTGTTACCTTTGATAATGATTGCTTTGACCGAATAACGAAAAACTTTTTCCATTGCTTTGTCCCTAGGTTTTACTTTAGTAAAGTATAGATAAAAAAATTTAAATATAAAGCAAAAAATCAGTTCATGAATTGCTAGCTAAGCCCCACCATAAAAATCCCTCCCGCTGCGGAGGGGTTTTTTTTATGGTTCGAATGTAACACTACCTGCATAAGCAGGTAGTGTTACATTCCAGCCCAGCCGTTAGACTTGCGTAGCCTTTGGGCTGGGCGGACGAAGTTCGGAATGGTTAATACCACTTGCGTTAGCTAGTGGAAGTTTATGGTGAATTTGATATCTTGAACCAATAGGGATATAGGTACAAATGTTTGGGAACATTTTTTGCTTTAGTCTATTTTCCGACAGGTGCAGTCTGTCAGATGGTCATTGACAAAGCCAGTAGCCTGCAAATAGGCGTAGCAGATTGTTGTGCCGAAGAATTTGAAACCGCGCTTTTTCATATCGCGGCTGATGGCGTCGGATATGGGAGATGATGCGGGAACTTCGCTTAGGGAACGGAAGCTGCTGACGATTGGTTTTCCGTTTGGGAGAAATGATGAAATATAGTTGTAAAAGCTGCCGAATTCTTTCTGCAGGGAGAGAAACAGGCGGGCATTGTTGATTGCGGATTTTATTTTCAGGCGGTTTCTTATAATGCCTGGGAACTGCATCAGTTCTTCAATATCGTTTTCGCCCATTTGCGCGACGCGCTCGGCGTCGAAATCATGAAAAGCCTGACGGTAGCCATCGCGTTTTTTGAGAATGGTTATCCAGTTTAAACCGGCCTGTGCGCTTTCAAGTATAAGAAATTCAAACAATGTATTATCGTCTTTGACCGGCTTTCCCCATTCTTCATCATGATATTTTATATAATCGCTGTCTGTTCCGCACCAACCGCAGCGGCCGTTGATAATATCCTGCATTGTTGTTTTTCTCCGTAATTTTGCTTTTAGGTTAGCGGGCAAAAATTAAAATCAGATTAAATTTTTGACGAAATTTTTAATTTACAAGGTTTTGAAATTGAGGTATAATAAAATTGTATTTTAAGTATTATGGATATTACTATATTGGATTTTGTCCTGACAGCCGCTTTTGCGGGTGGGATTTTATTCGTTTCGTAATTTCTTTACTTAATAGTTTTTTTATATTTATTAATAAATAAGAGGGAACGGGACGTGTAAAGGCACCCCTCTGTAAATAAACCCGGATTGTTATGGCAAAATTAGAAAAAGTATGGTGGGGTAGCTTAGTTATTGCAATGTTTGGTATTGGCGGCTTTTGGGGCTTCGGTTTTTATGGAAACAATGATGCTTCGTTTGGGTCATTCTTGGTGGCTGGCATCGCTGCATGGATTGCGCTTGGTGCTGTCGGGTTACAAAAATTGCGTACCGGCAGCAGCAATTTTTATTAAGCCCACACTCAAAAAAAGAACAGCTCCTGTCGGGGCTGTTTTTTTGTTCATATCGATTGACAAAAATGACAAATCATGGTATTTTTTTGTAAAAATAAATACGCAGAGGTTTGGATGACTATTGACGAATATATTGAAGACTGTCGGCAGAGGCGGCAGGGGAAGAGTTTTGCCTTTTTTGCGGAGCGTTGCGAAACATCGGCAGAGGCACCGTACCGGATACGGCCTGCCGGCACAATCGGTACTGACGAAAATCTGGTTTTGGTTCTGACCGGAACCGGCGGGGCGGGGATTAATCTGCGTGGCTATAACGGCATGCTGAAAAAGGTTGATCGCTTCGTTCAGGATAACCAAGAGCAAAAATCCCTACCGGTACGGGTTTGCGTTGCCGTTTGCGATTTCGGAAAATATCATTTTGACAAGACGGCGCGGAAAGGGGCGCATTATGAAGCTAATTGGCCGCAGTATCTGGCTGAACTTCGTTATGAAGTACCGGAAAAATATCGTGAAGAAACTTTTAATCCCGCTTATATTCGGGATATTTTTGAAGCAGCGGTTTTGCCTCGTATTGCGCAGGAGGATGGAAAACGCCGTTTCAGCCAAACACAGGCTTTGCAGAATATCCGCCGGCTGAATATTGTCGGACATTGCCATGGCGGCTATGTTGCTTTGCAGCTGGAAAAGATGATGAGCGCCAAGATGACGGAATTGGGATATTCTGAGGCAGAACAGGAACAGCTTAAGTCGCAGCTGTTGGTGTTGGCATATAATCCCGACTGTCCGAAACATACGTCGGCGATGCGTTTTATCAGTATTGAGTCAGCACAGGACGCGCATAATGAATATAACAATTATATCAAAGAGTGGCTGTTGATGGAGCCGAAAGATTTCGGCGTTTGCTATCTGACCAAATACTTTGGCAGGACATTGATGTGTGCACAGATTGACAAGTCCGGGGTTGAAAACAATCCGGCGCGGAAAGCTGAAGCTTTTGACGCTGACGAATGGTTTAGAGGCAAAAACAGGAAAACAGAACTCGGCGAACATGATTTTCTCGGTTTTGAGCCAGTTGCCAACATGAGCAAAGGCGCTTTGAAACTGCAGCTTTTTGCCAATAACATTTTGAAAAATGCGGTCAGAAATTCTCAGAAGCAGGGCGGGGATAAATTTATACCTTTGCCGAAAATACAGAATCTGGCGGCAGACAGCCTGATACAAAAGTGTGATTTTGCCAAGGCGGCAATTACAGGGTTTCGTCTGTATAATCAGGTTATGAACACGGACAGAAGCAAAATTGATGCTTATGCCAACTGGCGCCGTTCAATCCCGAGAGTTGAACTTGACTGACAAGTTTTTTGCTTGTCGTTGGGATATAAGAAAACCCGCTAAAAAGCGGGTTTTGTCTTTTTGAGGCATTGTCCTATTTCGTCTTCTGGCCGAATATTTGCAGGAACGAAGCATTTTGCTTTTCACTGCGGACTTGTTCCTGCTGTTTCAGAATTTCGGTGCGTTCTTCGCCTTCCGGCAGAGATAAGGCGATTTTGCCATAGGCCTTGTCAAGGATAGACAGCTTGCTGGCGCGGGGCATACGGGCTTTGTTGCACTGTTCAACGGCTTTATAATAAAAAGTCGGATCTTTGGCTTTGTCGCCAATGGCCATCAGCGCTTCACAGCGGTCTTCTTTGGTCAGGAATTTCATGGCAATAACTTCCTTGATGTTTTTCCATTCCTCGCTGCGGTTTAGTTTGAGGTGTGCATCGGCCATTTTTTTCAAGACATCCAAACGGTTGTCACGCGCAGCATAACGGTAGGCGCCGGTCAGATAATGCAGCCCTTTTTCCGTGAACTTCATTTTATCACTGTTTGAAGTCATGTAACCGATAATCTGACCGCGTCCGAAATACAGGTCGGCCAGAGCCATATTGATTTTGTAAGCGTTTTTCCGGTCTTTGGTTTTAGACAGGGCGCGTTGGTAGGCGCGGATGACCGGTTTGGGGTTTTCGTTGGCGGGCAGTCTGGTCTGGCAATATGAAATCAGGCGGAAATCGCTGCTCTTGGACAGAACGCGCTGCAAGTATTCCATTTCGCTTTTAGAAGGAGATTTATCCTGCTGATAAATGTTTTGGGCGCTGACTTTGCGGTGAAGTTTTGAGGAGATGAAGTCAATCATGCACAGGCCTTCGCTGTCGAGCAGCTTATCGCCGCTGTTTTCCATTTTTTCAACCAGAACATCGGCTTTGTAACTGTTAAAGTTCGGCATATCGCTGATGAGGTAAACTTCAGCTTCGTTGACAGCGTCGACAAAGTTGATGACCGGCTGCAGTTCACTGACGTTTTCCAGGCGTTTTTTGACATAGGTGTACATAAGAGAGTCGGCGTTTTCGCCTTCAACAGCACGGATATACTGCAAATCCTGTTCGGAGAAATAACAGACCTGTTGCAAAAGGTCGTAGGCTTCTCCGGGGCGCTCGTTCAGGGCGGCCAGTATAGACTGTTCCTGCAGGTCTTCTATTTTTTCCCGATATCCGGTGTCGAGGAGCCGTTCTTTTTCTGTGACCGGATTTATTTTTTCCTCTTCGGCCAGCTGTTGCAGGTATTCCTGATAATTGAGTTCAAGATCCTGTTTGACAGCCTGTTCAAAAATCTGGTTGTCCAGCGGGAGAGGGTGGGACAAGTAAATTTTGTCATTGTTGTTTGCATCGGCATTTTCAGGGGCTTGAGATTGAATTTCCTGTTTTTCTTCGCTTTCGGCCATGTTTCTTCTCCGGTTTATTTTAAATTTTAGTTGCCAAAAGTATAGAGAAAATAAAAGAAATTGTCAACATATTTTGACAAAAAAATAAAACAAAGAATAACATGAATAACAGCAAAAAAAATACTTCATTATCTTCGGCTTGAAAAATGCGGTTTTGCCTTTATCTTGCAAGAAGAACAACACTATTTGGGGGAGAGAAAAAATGGACTGGATGTATCTGGTTTTGGCCGGATTATTTGAAATTTCCTGGCCGACAGGATTTAAAATTGCACAGACAAGCGCATTTAAGGCCGGGTGGATAGGGTTTTCCTGTGCGGGAATGGCCGTCAGCGGCCTGTTCCTTTATTTAGCGCAGCGTTCTATTCCGGTCGGGGTGGCTTATGCGACTTGGACAGGCATTGGCGCTTTGGGGACTTTTTTGCTGGGCGTGGTTTATTTTGGCGATAACGCAACTTTTCTGAGCTGGTTTGGTGTTTGCCTGATTATTTGCGGCATTGCGGCGCTTAAAGCCTCTCACTTGCTGGCGTAATTTTCTGTATCAGGTTTTGATAAACGTGCTGTTTTACGTAGTCGTGTTTGGACAGGGCTGCCGACTGGCGGAAGTGTTTGCGGGACAGTTCTCGGGCGCGGGCAATGAGTGCTTTGTCAATGTTGCGGCAGTACATTTGGCTACGGAGCTTTCTGGTTTTCATTTTTTTATTGGTGTCAGCAATCTCCTGACGGAAAAAGGCGGAAACATTGATAAAGTTTTTCAATATTTCCGGATTTTCGCGGACATTGACAAGTTTTTGTTTGCCATCTTTTCCGAGAGTTTTCAGCTCGCGTGACAAGTCCAGGCAGGTGAAGCTTTTGCTTTCGGGATTATAAACCCGATAAGAAAACATAATGGAGCGGAGCTGCAGATATTCTTCGTTGTTTTTTTCCGTTTCTTTGAACAGAGGCTGCTTCTCGGCATCTTCCAATGCAATGCCGGCAAGGCTTTCGCGGTAGTCTTCAGCTTCGTTGTTCCAGAGAATATAGTTAAGGTTCATCAGCTTGGGGTAATCGGTGGCCAGGCTGCGGATGTTTTGTTCTTTTTCCTGTTCTGAAATATCCGGTTTAGCCAGTTTGGTCTTGAGAGCGCTGACGAGAAGACGGTCGTTTTCGGCAAACATGGAGAAATCACGGTAATTTTCCTGTTGCAGATAGGTGTTGAGTGCATAGAGGGTTTCTTCAAATGTTGCGCTGCGCTCGTCGTCAATGTCTTTGTTGAAGATGTTTTCCAGGGTGAGGTTTTTGGCGCTTTCCTTATAACTCCGGCTTTCCAGCAGCAAATTGTTTTTAAAATGTTTCAGCTCGTGCAAAATGGTGCGTTTGACGGCCGTTTCTTTTTCCAGCATACGCTGATAGACCTTATAAAGCTTTTGTTCTCGGTCGGTTTTATTTTTCATAACGCGGTCGCGTGCGTCCCAATAAGACAGTTCCGGGTTGGCGGTTTCGGATTGAAGAATTTCTTGGTGCAGGCCGCGGACCAGAGCGGCGTCTTCCCTGCTTAATGAAACGATTTCATTAAAAATCGTGATTTCATTGTCGGCAAACAGCCCGCTGCTCGGAATATCCACCGGGCGGCCTTTTTCATCGGTATATTCAATTTCTTGGCTTTGCGGATTGTAGGCTGCATGATTGTAGACGTCTTTGCGGTAAAAGCGGACGCCGGCCTGTCTGGCAAAATCGGAGATGAAATCATCGGAGATGTACGGAAATTCGTTAAAAAAGACTTTATCCGGCGTGTCTTTGTAAAAGGGGAGGGGATTGTTCAGTTCATTAACATAACCACTGCGGTCAAGGTTGACGCTGCGCGGGGGAACTTCGGCAGACAAAGCTGTTGTGGCAGGGATGTCAAGTTCCGGATATTTTCCGGGAGAGGTCAGAACGTCTTGCAGGCGGTAGTCTTTGTCTTTAATCCGCTGATAGTCTTTCAGCATAAAAATTTCGCCGTTTTCGCCGACAAACAGATTTCCGTCCTGCATATATTCCCGTTTCATTCCATATCCTCCCAATTTGGAGAATAGCATAAGTTTTGACTGATGTAAATGTTGTTTTATTAAATATTTGACAAAAAATAAAAAAGCTGTTAATCGAAAAATGATATTTTATTATTAATTAAATTATTTTATAACATGAAAACAAAAGCAGTTTATGCAGGGTCTTTTGATCCGTTTACAATCGGACATTTGGATATTGTTAAGCAGGCTCTGGCCGTTTATGACGAGGTTGTTATCGCGATTGGTTCAAATCCGTCAAAAGGCGAAGCGTTTTTTGATGCAGATACGCGCAGAGAACTTATTTATGCGTGTTTGTCTGAACAGCTTGATCCAAATGAATGCAAAGGGCTTACTGTTAAGAGTTACAGCGGTTCAACAGTAGATTTTGCCTTAAGCGAAGGAGCTACGCATCTTATTCGCGGCGCACGCAACGTCCAGGATGAAGCTGAATTTTATTTGTGGAAGTTTCAGTGTCTGAAGCTTTTAGAAGTAAGAGAGAAATGTCTGAAATTTCAACTCTTCTTTTCCGGTGAAAAGTTGAAATTTGTGAGTTCTTCCGATGTTAAAATGATGTTGCGGGCCGGAGAGTTTGTTGCGGCGCAAAATTATGTGACACCGGCTGTCTTTAATGAAGTGGTTGGAAAATTTTTAAAAAATTATGTTCACGAAAATTTTCCGAATTATGTAGCTGTTGATGTGCTTTATAAGCATTGGACGGTGAATGAATATGCGCCGGGAGAGATTGCTGTTTTGGCTAATTGTGTTGAAGTAATCAGCAGCCAGCAACATCGGGATGCGAATAAGCATACGGTTTTAGCCGCCCTTTTCAGCTTTTTTGTTTCCAAAAGTGATGATATAACAGTCAACTGTTGCTGGCTGCGGAAGTTTTTGCCAAATCATGTCGAATTTTCAAAAGCGGAAAAGCTGCTTGTTTTACCGTTAGAGGACTTGAAAACCGAAAACTATCCCGAAGCTCTGGTTTGGGTCGATATGTGGGAAAAGTATGAACGTTTGAAACCTTATTGAAAAAAACGAAGCGCTCTTTGAGGAGCGCTTTTTTTGATTTTAACCCCTTTGCCTTTTCTAAAAGACGGTTTATATATAATTTAAATAATGCAGATTAATATTTCAGGAGGAATGACTCATGGGGTGCGACGGTTTTCCGAAACTCGGGCTGGGGACATGGATGATGGGCGGACGGGATATGCCTGATCCGTCTAATGACGATGCAGCGGATATAGCTGCCATTCGCCGGGCTGTTGAAGCCGGGATAAGCCATATTGACACGGCGGAATATTATGCTGACGGCAAGGCTGAGAAGCTGGTCGGCCGGGCAATCGGCGAATTTGACCGCAGCGCGTTGTTTATCGCCTCAAAGGTTCGGGCGGAAAAGCTTTCTTATGCGGATGTTATGTCCAGTTGTGAAGCCAGTTTGGAGCGTTTGGGTGTGGATTGTCTTGACCTTTATTATGTGCACAAGCCCAATCCGCAAATTCCCATGGCGGAAACAGCGGAAGCTTTTAATTATCTCCTGCGCAAGAAAATGATTAAGGAAATCGGGCTGTCAAATGTTTCAGTCAAAACAATAGAAAAGTACAATAAGTATTTGGAAAAGCCGGTTTTTGCCGTGCAGAACAATTATAACCTGATTGTCCGCCAGTCGGTTGAGGCCGGCGTGACTGAGTATTGCCGCGAGCACAATATTCATTTTGTGGCCTGGCGGCCATTACAGCTTCCCATTCCCGCGCTCGGCATAAAATCGCTGACGGAACGCGGCGCTTATCCTTTGCTTGACGAGATGGCTGACAAGTATGGCAAGAGCAATGCGCAGATTGCCGTCAAATGGATTATCGCGCAATGTAATGTCAGTGCGATTTTTAAAACCTCCAATCCCGACCATTTGCGGCAGATTATTGACTGTGAGCGTTTTGAAATGTCACTTGACGATTTGAACCGCCTGACTAAGGAATTTCCATTGCAAACGTCTTACGGGCTGACTTCTGCCGGGCGGCTGGATTTGTTGTAGAATCTTGTTGCAATCGCTGCCGAAGCGGAGTAAACTCCGTCCTGACGGAGGAAATATGTCTGAAAAAATTTTGCTTTTATCCTGCTGTGCGCCATGTTCTTGTGCTGTGATAGAAAAGCTTGCGGCAGAGCAGGCCGATTTTACGGTTGTTTTTTACAATCCCAATATTCAGCCGGAAGAAGAGTATCGCAAGCGTTGTGATGAAAACAAGCGTTTGTGTGCAGCGTTGTCTGTGCCGTTTGTTGCGTTAGAATATGATACTGAGCGCTGGTGTTCCCTGACACAAGGACTTGAAAAAGAACCGGAACGCGGCCGTCGTTGCAGCGTCTGTTTTCATATGCGGCTTAAGCGCGTTATGGAATATGCGAAAGCCAACGGTTTTACGCATGTTGCTTCGGTTCTCGGCGTGTCCCGTTACAAAAATCTGGCGCAGGTTAACGAAGCTGCTGCCCGGGCGTCCACAGAAACAGGTATGCCTTATTTGGAAATTGAAGGGCGCAAGCATGGTATGCAGGAACGTCGGCAGGCGCTTATCAAAGAGTTGGGGTTATATTCTCAGTCCTATTGCGGCTGCGGTCCAAGTTCATCCGGCGGACGTCTAATACAGAATTAGCGGGTAGACGACATCCTCATGTACTATTTTGTACACTCCGGTGTCGTCTCCCTAAATTCTTATTATCCGCCTCACCGGATGAACTTGGATTACACCGGCTGGTGTTTAATACAGAATTAGCGGGTAGACGACATCCTCAAGTGCTATTTTGTACACTCTGGTGTCGTCTCCCTAAATTCTTATTATCCGTCTCACCGGATGAACTTGGATTACACAGGCATGGAGCGAATTGACACAGTGAGCGGAAAGTCAGCTGTTGGCAGATAGTACATAAGGAGACACTGCGTGCGCATGGTGCCGGTAGAAATAAAAATAAGGAAAAATAAAATGCCTGATTTTGAAATTGAAAACAAATACAGCGGTTTTGTTGCCGGGGTGGATGAGGCCGGAAGAGGGCCGTGGGCCGGGCCGGTGGTGGCCGGAGCGGCGGTTATTCTTGACCGTAATTTGCCGGAGGAACTTTTAAATGGTCTTGATGACTCTAAAAAACTTTCAGCAGCTAAACGAGAAAAGCTTTATAACCTTTTGTATGAACAGGAAAAACTTGGAAAAGTGAAACTCTCTGTCGGCGAAGCGGGGTGTGAGGAGATTGACAGCCTTAATATTCTGCAGGCGACTTTTCTGGCTATGAAGCGCGCTGTGGACGGTTTGGGTATCAGGCCGCAGGCAGCGATTATTGACGGCAATCAAAAGCCGCGCGATTTTCCCGTAGCATCGGAAACAGTTGTCAAGGGTGACGGAAAATCCTATTCTATTGCCGCAGCGTCGATTATTGCCAAGGTTTTCCGCGACCGTTATATGCAAAAATTGGCGGAGAAGTATCCGTATTACGGTTTTGAGAAAAATGCCGGTTACGGGACTAAAGCGCATATTCAGGGATTGGCAGAGCACGGTGCCGTTCCCGGCGTGCATCGTTTTTCTTATCGTCCGGTGCGGGAATTGCTGCAAAAATAAAGCTTGTTATTTGGGTAAATTGCGGTTAGGGTAAAAATGTGAAAATTATCATTATTTTTATCATTAATAAATTATTTGCCTATGACATCAACAGATTTTAACAAACAGATGTTTTACATCAGAATTTATCTGATGAATCTGGCGGCGCTGAAATCAACCCTTGAGGCCAACTGCAGTGAGGAAGCGGAACTCCTTCTGCGGCATATTGAGGATTTGCATATTGCGCCGGAACTGCCGCCGAAGATTAGAAAGCTGTTGCAGCGCGAAGACTGGGAATATTTTCGTTATCTGTCTTTTGCCGAATGCCAACGTATGGAAGACCTCTTTCTTGAGACTCTGCTTTCAGTATCTGCGTTTACTTCGTCCTGGTTGAAAATCCGCCAGAGTTTTGCCGATGCCCTGTTATGTGTTTATGTTAATTCGCTTGACAGCGACAGGCTTTTTGAGCGAATTAACGACATTCTCAATAAGCTGGGCATTGCTGCCGACCGAAATGTTTCTTATGATGTTGCCTATATCATTGCCGATATTTGGGAGCAGGATATTTCTCTGGTTTTTATGAATTATAAGAACATCAGCGAAATCGGCGATGAGGATTTGTCGGAAACAGCAGACATCCTGCCGGAAAAGACTCCCGAAAACGGCGAGAATGACATCCTGCCGGACATGCCTTTGGACAGCAATGAGGATATTGACCGTTTTCTTGAGGAATTCAGCCGTCGGCGTCGGAAGAAAAAGTAATTTTTTTCGCGACTCCTTTGGGGCGTAAATTGAGTGAAAAAAACTTTTTTTGCCGCTTGAAAAGTCTGACGGGCGGGATTAAATTTAACCCGTTCCGTTATTTGAAACATTTTAAGTGCTTCAATTTTATAGTAAAACTGCAGTTTTAGAAAGACTGCAGTTTTTTTTGTTGCGTTAATAAAATTATAACCTTATTCTAGCATACTGTGAGCATTGAAAAACAACCTTAGAAAAGTGGTTTGATAATTATGAGCAGCAGTATCCAGACAAAGAAAGTGTTAAATACAATTATCAATGATGATTGTATTAAGATTATGAATCAGATGGAAGAAAACTCCGTCGACCTCATATTTGCCGACCCTCCCTATAATCTTCAGCTCGGAGAAGCGCTGACGCGTCCGGATAACACGCATGTCAACGGCGTTTATGAGGAATGGGACAGCTTTGACAGTCTGGCCGCTTATGACGATTACACCCGCAAGTGGATGAAAGCAGCCCGCCGAATTTTGAAGGAAGACGGTACGATTTGGGTTATCGGTTCTTACCATAACATTTTTCGCGTTGGCTATATCTTGCAGGATTTGGGCTTTTGGATTTTGAACGACATTGTCTGGAACAAGACCAACCCGATGCCGAATTTTAAGGGAACACGTTTTACCAATGCGCATGAAACGCTTATTTGGGCTGCCAAAAATCCCAAGTCAAAGTATACTTTTAACTATGAAGCCATGAAGGCTCTGAACGAAGATATGCAGATGCGCAGTGACTGGCAGTTGGCTTTGTGTACCGGCAAGGAGCGCCTTAAAGGCGCGGACGGCAATAAGCTGCATCCGACCCAAAAGCCGGAAGCGTTGCTTTACCGCGTGATATTGTCTTCCTCAAAGGTTGGCGATGTTGTGCTTGATCCGTTTTTCGGGACGGGAACGACCGGTGCCGTGGCCAAGAAAATCGGCCGCAATTTCATTGGTATTGAAAAAGATGCTACTTATGTCAAGGGCGCACAGGAACGTATTGACAATGTTGAGGCTGTTGACAATGAAATTTGCCTTGAGTTCAGTGCTAAGAAACGCCAGCCGCGTATTCCGTTCGGCGCGGTGGTGGAAAGAGGCCTGTTGAGCCCGGGAGACATTTTGTATGATGCTTCCAAAAAACACTGCGCGGCGGTTCGTTCCGATGGGACGGTCAAGAGCGAAAAAATGGAAGGCTCCATTCATCAGGTGGGCGCGGCAGCGCAAAACGCTCCGGCGTGCAATGGCTGGGTTTACTGGCATTATTTAGACAAGAAGCGCGGTTTGGTCTGTATTGACGAACTGCGTCAACAGGTTCGCGAGGAGTTGTATCCCGGCGAATAGAAAACAGGAAAGCTTTAGACGACTTAAATGAATAAAACATGGCTGGTTGATGTTGATAAAAGCAGAACAGGGCTTGCTCGCAAAAATGACGAACAAGCTCGCCCTGTATATGCAGCTATCGACTTGGGGACAACCTCGTGCCGGCTGGTTATTGCCTCTCCGACGCCGACTTCTTTTCAGGTAATTGAGACTTTTTCAAAAGTCACCCGTCTGGGCGAGGGGATTATTAATAACAACGAACTTTCAAAACAGGCGGTGCGGCGGACGGTGACGGCGTTGAAAGTCTGTGCCGGCGTTATTAATGAATATGCTCCGATTTTCAGAACACGTTTTGTAGCGACGGCAGCTTGCCGCCGGGCTAAAAACTGCGGCGAATTTTTGGAACTGGTTAAGAAGGAAACCGGGCTGAATATTGAGATTATCTCTTCCAAAGAAGAGGCGCGGCTGTCCGTGGTCGGCTGTATTCCGCTGTTGAACCGCTGCATTAAGCGGACGCTGGTTTTTGATATCGGCGGCGGGTCAACCGAGATTTCTCTGGCACGGATTACCAATTCCGGCAAGACTTTTATTGAGGGCTTTGTATCCCTGCCTTACGGCGTGGTAACTATTTCCGAGGCGTTTCCCTCCAAAGACATGACAGCTTTGGCCTATAACACAATCATTGAGCGGACGCACAAAATCTTACAGGAGTTTGATGACAAACATCATATTTTTGAGGCAATTAAAAATCAGGAAATTCAGGTTATCGGCACGTCGGGGACAGTTACCGTGCTTGGGGCGGTTCATCTGAACCTGACGCGTTACAACCGTTCGGCGGTTGACGGCATTTCTATCAGCAAGCGCGATATTGACCGGGCGATAAACAAAATCAAAATTCTCGGGGATGAAGGACGCCGGAAACATCCCTGCATCGGTGCGCAAAAGGCTGATTTGACTATGGCCGGCTGTGCGATTATTGAAGCGTTGTGCTCTTTTTGGCCGATTGCCGAAATTACTGTGGCTGACCGGGGTATCCGCGAAGGCATTTTGCTGGATTTGATGCACCGTAACCAAAAATATCCGAACAAAGTGCAGAAAAGGCATCCGCGCCGGACGCCTTTCAACCATGGCGGTATCGGGCGGGGGCGGCCTTTTCGTCCGCAGGAACAGCGGCGGGAAAATTCACATAAACAAGCGCAAGGACAACAACGATGACAGACAGATATTTTGCAGCAATAGATTTGGGGACAAATTCTTGTCGGCTGCTGATTGCCAATCAAAACGGCAAGCCGGTTTATCAGGACTCCATTCCGACCCGACTGGGCGAGGGGCTGCAGAGCAAAATGCAGCTGACGCCGGAAGCGATTGCCCGTGGGGTAGATTGTTTTATTCAGTATCGGCAGATTATGGACCGTTATGATATCGTCAAGCTGCGGGCTATAGCTACGGAATCCTGCCGCGCCGCTAAAAATGCCCGGGACTTTTTGCAGCATGTTTATGAAAAGACCGGTATCCACATTGAAGTGGTCGATGCCAAAGAAGAAGCCCGCCTGAATCTGAAAGGGGCGATTTCGCATGTTCGCAAGGGCAAGCCTTATGTCGCGATTGTGGATTTGGGCGGCGGCTCGACAGAGATTACTCTGGCGACCAATTCCGATAACCCTGAGATGATTTCCACGGTTTCCATTCCCTGGGGGTCGATTACGGCCTCAGACGCCTTTAAGCTGGAAACATACAACGAGGGAAATGCCAATCGTTTGCGGGCAGAAGTTGACCGCTGGGTTAACGGCTTTAAGCATACTGCCAATTATGACGATTTGCGCAATGATGTCAGTTTTGTCGCGACTTCCAGCACACCGCTGCGTCTGGCGGCGATTGCGAAAAAGCACAAGGTTTACGACCGTGAAAAATGCGACGGACTGAAATTCAAAACACAGGATATCGGCAAGATTTTAGACGGGCTGAAAACGCAGTCTGTTGCCGATATGGCGGCAAATCCCTGTATCGGCGCCAAGCGTTCGACCATGTTTGTGGCGGCGACGGTTATCTTTAAGGAAATTTTTGACGGTTTGGAGGCCGATGAAATTACCGCGTCGCTGAAGAGTGCCAAAGACGGTATTGTTGAAGAATTAATTGAAAAATATAAAGCAGAAGAGGCAAAAAGAAATGGCAAAGCTAACCAAATCGGCAAAGGAAGTGCGTGGCAGAAAGACTCTGGCCGTTAGGGTTAAAACGGCAAAATCGCGCAGTAAGTCTTCAACGAAATGGCTGACCCGTCAACTTAATGACCCTTATGTTGCAGAAGCGCAGCGGCAGGGTTTTCGTTCGCGGGCGGCTTTTAAGCTGATTCAGTTGGATGAGCGTTTTCATTTCCTCGGCAAAGGCAAGCGTATTGTCGATTTAGGCTGTGCGCCAGGCGGCTGGACGCAGGTTGCGGTGTTGCGCAACAAAGGAGCGGGAAAAGTTGTCGGCGTGGATATTCTGGAAACGGAACCGGTTCCCGGCGCTACGTTGATTCAGCAGGATTTTACCGAGCCGGAAGCGGCCGAACGTCTTAAAACGTTGTTGGACGGCAAGGCAGATATTGTGATGAGCGATATGGCGGCAAACACAATCGGACATCAGCAAACAGACCATCTGCGCACCATAGCCCTGGTTGAGATTGCCTATGAATTTGCCAAGGAAGTTTTGGACGAGGGCGGTATTTTTATAGCCAAGGTTTTCAAAGGCGGTATGGAAGCTTCGTTGCTGAGTGACGTTAAGAAGAATTTTGCCAAGGTGGCACACGCCAAGCCTGACGCGAGCAGGGCGGGGTCGCCGGAAGAGTATTTGGTAGCCATCGGTTATCGTCCGACGGTTTGAGTTTCATGGGATTAGTCCAGAAACTGTAAAATGCTGTCGTTTGTATGGCGGCTTGAAAAAAGTTTTTGACAAAAATGTTTTAGGAGAATAAACTTCAGGCATATCATGTATTATTAACATTTATAATTTTATATTATGAGAGCGAATTACAAAACGGTGTTTCAGGTTGATGACAAAAAACTGTTAAACCTGAATATTATCAGAAAAAGAGATGTGCTTGATTTGTGGTTGCAAATCAGGGATGACGTTCCTTTGAGAATCTGGATTGGTCTGGTTTCCGTTTGGGAAGAGCGAGGCAAACGGCTGAAAAAGGTGAGAAAGCCGGTGTGGTTTTTTCTTGACGGCGAGAATATCTGTTATTCTTATCTGCCGTTCAGCGGAGAGATTTGTCTGATAGGGTTTTATCATCGTCAGTATCCGCCTATCTGGTGGATTTACAACAACGCTTATTATTGCGGAGAAATTGACGGTGACAGGACTTACGTCAGTTTGCTTGCTGTGGGCAATATTATGATGACGTTTTAATTGCTAAAAAGAGGCTTCTTTATGAGGCCTCTTTTTTTGTCGGGCTACTGCCAGAAACTTCCTGAGAAAGTATTTGGAGAGCAAAGGGCAGGTGTTTCTTCGGCATTGTGTCCGTTGGCACAAGATGTGCCCCGTATGTTTGTTTTAAAAATGTTAGAAGAGTTATTGTATGTACAAGAATTAACGGAAAGATTTCTGTCCGTGCAGGCGTTGATTTTTGAATTTGTTGTGTTGTCGTCGATGTTGACGGTTAAATACGGCCCTTTGTAGTTAACTGTGGCATTGCTGTTTATTTTGACGCTGTCAATACCGCTTTCCTGACCAAAATGTCCGGATAGATTCAATGTTCCGTATACGTTGAAATTTCCCGTACTGTTTGAATATGTCCTTGTGTTTTTTATATTGCAAGTCCCGTAAATATCAGCTTCATATACGTCAGATGTTGAGGATACTTCTGAATCCGAAGTTATGTTGACATTTGTCAGTTTTACGGGAACGGAGAATACTCGGCGGTCAGAAGAGGAGCCGCAATCGGAAAAGTCTTCATATCCGTAGCTTTGTTTGCTGATTATTGTCAGGTTGTCAATTTCAAGCAATGAACCATAGGGAAATGAAAAGTCATATCGGTCAGGTTTGTCAAATGTCATGGTATGGCCGTTGCCGTGGATTTTATAGTTTCCCGATTCTCCTGAAAATGTAAGGTTGCCGCAGTTCATGTTTTGTGTCAGCGTGATTTCTTTTTTTCCGTTATAAATATCTTGGAATAAATTTAGGCAGGTTTGGTCGCCGGTATAACAGGCCTGGTATTCATCATAATAAATCTCAACAGCGTGTTCGTAGATAAAGGTGTCTTTGTAAGGACAGCTGTTTGGGGTGCTGAAAAAAGTCATTCCGGCAAAAGTAAAAGGGGCGGATTTAAAGCGTTTTTCGTTGCATTCGCTGTATTTATCGCCGCATGTGCTGCCGCAGAGGACGTAAGAAGCCGGAGGGCAGTTGCTTCCATCATATTTATATTGCGGAGCGCAGGCAACAGGCTTTTCTTTTAAGGTACAAAGCCATTTGTCGCCAAAAGGACATTTAATGCCGCCGTTTGGACAGGAGTTTTCTGTATATCCCAATGTGTTGCAGTCGGTTACCGCGCAGTCAGAAAAAGAAGGGCGCGGGGTTAATGCTGATAATAATCCGGCAGAGATTGCCCAGTAATATTTCATTGCTTTTCTCCTCGGTTTTTAAAATTTTGCATATAGCAGGACAGCGGCGTCAGAACATTTTTTGTCTTCGCTTGTTGCCGGTTTGTAACAGGAAGCTGTTTGTTGTTTGTTATAAAACTCGTTTTCATTGTAAAAAAATTCTAAATCAGTGTATTGGGAGTTTGCTTTGAGTTCGTTTTGAATTTTTTTGACATCAAAGCTCCAGATGGCGTTTAGATTGGGAAATCTGTTCATCATATCGTTTTTGACATATTGTGTGTTGGATAATGACATTGCATCATAGTAGCGTAGTTTATCAATAACTATGCAGCTGTTGTTGATATTGATAATCTGTCCGACAGTTTCAATATAATTTGCACCGGTTTCCGGAGAACAGCCGTAGCTTAGGAGGCCTGTTTGGCTTCTCCATGCGAGCAGCGTATTTCCGTTTTTGCAACCTTTGTCACAAGCAGTACGCATATCAAGACATTGTCCGTTAACCCAAGTGTAGGGAGAAACGCAGCCACAGGCAGCATATTTTCCGCCGCAGGAAAGAGATGAAGATGGTTTTGTTTGGTTTGTTCCCGTACAGGTATATTTGTAGTTTGAGTTGCAAGTGCAGGAACCGTTTGTCCAAGTACGGTTATCCGAGCAGTTACAGCTTTCATATTTGTTTTTGCAAGGGGTGCCTTGGGGAGATTGGTATGAACCGGTACAGGAATAGCGATAGGATGATGCGCAAATAGGGCAGGCGTATTTGTTACCGTAAGGACATTTAATGCCTTTGCCATCAGAGCAGGACGGCATATCGTATCCAAGTGAAGCGCAGTCTGTTGCTGTTATACATTGTGCGGCAGCATTTCCGGCGGTGAAAGGAGCCACGAACAAAACCGAACTCATTAAAAATATTTTTCTCATCTCTTTTCTCCTTTAAACAAATCTCCGCTTATCCTCTCCTTGGGAACCTCCGGCAGGCACAAGGTGCACGCAGTGCTTCCTTAGGCACAATCCCTCAGCGGTTGACCGATGGGGTGAAGCTGCCTCAGCTTCCTACAAACAGTACACATAACTCGTATCAAAGGGGCACTTGACCGCCGCCCCCTCACAACTTTGTTGCGCATACCCCAAAGCCCTGCAGTTTTGGTTTAACGCACACCAGTCCGTCCCCGAACAAACGCAAGCCCCCGACGCCGCATCCCATGTATACCCAGAGGCGCATCGGCACTTGCCAAACTTCCCGTCACAGCTGTTGCCCTCGCCGCCGGCGTA
>UQAB01000024.1 GCA_900538765.1 uncultured Azospirillum sp.
GGATTGCGCGAGTTTGGGATATACTGAGGCCTCCTGTCCAAACGGCGGCATAAAGTGTCCCTTCGGGAATACGTGGAATTGCAAAGGAGATGGAACAACGGCAAAAGCAAATTGCGAAGTCGGATGGATTTTATATTCCGACAAAACTTGTTCAAAATATCCAATTGATAAAAAAAATCCTCTCGGCATTGTTGTCTATACAGATAACAACGGACACGGGCAAATTCTTGTAAAAGAAAGAATTAGAAATTCATGGGCTGATTTTTATCAGATGAGCAGCGATGGCCTTAATTATCATAACGCAAACCTAACCGATATTCCGGCCTTAAAAAATTATACAAAAACTGATGCAGCGACTGATTTTGACAGTTGTGGAAATACTCAAAAAATTATAGATTTTGCAAAAACAAACTCAGACACCCCATATGGAAAATATACATTGAAACAGTTTTATCCTGTAGCAGGCTATGCTCAAGAAAAAGGATTCTGTATTCCTGCCGCCGGAATTTTGAACAATATAAAAAATAATTTAACGCAAGTAAACATTGGCCTTTTATATATTGGCGCAGATACTATCGGATATCATTCCACACAAACAAGTGATTTTTTCTATTCTTCGTCAGAAGCTTCTGACACTTCCGTTTGGGCTCTTGATTTTTCATATTACGGTAATTCTGCCGGAAATATATCTGATGCGCCAAAATTTACAGGATCCTCAGCTACCTATGGAATTTTTGTTTCTGAATTTTGAAAAAATCCCGGACAAATCTCCGGGATTTTTCATTACTTCAGCTGTGTCCGGTACAATGAACCGTAAATGCTGTTTTCCTGCTTCAACAGTTCCTCATGTGTTCCCGATTCAACAATCTCGCCGTAATTAACAACAATAATCTTATCGGCATTGCGCACGGTCGACAAACGGTGAGCAATAATAAATACCGTGCGATCTTTCATCAGGTTTTCAATCGCCTGCTGAACCACGGCTTCAGACTTGTTGTCCAAAGCGGAAGTCGCCTCATCCAAAATAACAATCGGCGCGTCTTTGATAAAAGCGCGGGCAATGGCAATACGCTGCTTCTGTCCGCCGGACAACAACACGCCGCGTTCGCCGATTTGCGTATCGACGCCTTTTTCCAAAGTGCCGATAAACTCTTCCAGACAAGCCGCCTTAATTGCATTGTCAAGCTGTTCCTGCGTCGCGTCTTCGCGTCCCAGTAAAATATTTTCGCGGATAGTCCCCGAAAACAGGAAATTATCCTGAAAAACGATAGCAATTTTATCGCGCAGGGAAGCCAGCTCAATATCCCGCACATCAATGCCGTCAATCATCAAAGAACCGGACTTAATGTCATAAAAACGCGGCAAAATATTAACCATTGTCGTCTTGCCGCCGCCGGAATTACCGACAAAAGCCACCGTTTCGCCGACATTAATCTTCAGATTGACATGCTTCAAAACCGGCTTGCCCGGAACATATTCAAAGCAGACATCTTTATATTCAATGCCTTTTTTGATATCGCCGAGCTTCACCGCATTTTCCTTGCTCATAATTTCCGGATTGGCCTCCAACAGCCCGAACACGCGCTCCATCGCCATCAGCGACATCTGCACCGAGTTAAAGTTATTGCCGATGCTCTTGATTGGGTTATAAAGCATAATCAGCGCCGCAATAAAGGACACAAAGCTTCCCGCCGTAATCTGGTGCGTCACAATCAGATAACTGCCCAGCCAGATAACCGAAGCCGTCCCCAAAGAAACGATAAAATGCATCAGCGGCGACAACATACCGGTACGCTGAACCATCTTCATGCCCAGCTTGAAAACACTGCGCAAAGTATCCTGAAAACGCTTCTGCTGATAATCATACAGGTTATAAGAAGTAATGATTCGGTTGCCGCTGTAAGTTTCATTATAATGCGTCATCACTGCCGCGCCGGAAAATATTGTCTTGTCCATAATGCTCAAAATCTTGCGGCGGACGCGGGTCAGCGGAAACAGGGCGCCGAGCAGAACAACAACCGCTACAATCGCCAGCTGCCAGGAATTGTAAAACAACACGCCGATAAGCGACAAAGAAGAAAATACGCGCGTCGTAAACAATTTCAAATTAGACAGCAGCCCGCCGCAGGCCAAATCCACATCGGCGTTAAAACGGAACAGAATGTCCCCGGAATTCTGCTTGTCAAAAAAAGCCGCGTTATAAGTCATCAGCTTGCCGAACAGCTTCATCTTGACATCCATGGAAATCCGCTGGCCGACCCAGGTGTTCAGATAAGTTGCCGTATAGTTCAGCAGGCTCTGCACACAACTGAAAACCACAATCAAAACCGGAATTAAATAAGTAGAGGAAGAACCTGTGTTTTTTTCCACCATCACTACATCCATATACGGGCGCAGCGACCAGGCAATAACGGCATCCATGCTCCCGATGGGAATTGTAATCAGCACCGCGACCAAAGCCCGGAACCAATACGGGCGGACATATACCAAAATTTTGCGGTAATTCTGCACCAGGTACATAGAGTTAATTTTATTTCTTAGTTTAGTAAACATATTTACCTTTGTTATGATTTATAATCTTTTTATATATAATAAGCGTATCTCGCATTCGCAAGACAAAATCATCTGAATAATATAAGCGAACACACCTTTTGGCAATAGCAAAATCAAACTTATTACCCTGCGTCGGCTTTCTTTCCGATAAAAAACTAATAGGCTTTTTCCGGCTTCTCATAACGATTGGAAAAAACATTCAGCCGGTCATTGATGTCTTTGTTTTCCAAGCCGGCCAAATCCGTGTAGGTATGAATCAGATTTTCCGAATTAAACAAACGCTTTCTGGTTTGTTTCAGCCGCCGCATCATTTCCGGGCGCTTCTGCCTGTATTTGTCCGAACTCCAGATAATAAAGGGAATTTCAAACATTTCCTTTGTCGCCACAACCTCGGAATGGCAATGGCAGCTGTCTTCTGCCTCCGAAACGTCTTCCCCGTGGTCGGAAAGATAAAGCAGAGCTGATGTCCGGCCTGTCTTCCTGAGCATATCAATCAGGCTGCTAACCACAAAATCATTATACAAAACAGAATTGTCATACTGCGCCACTTTTTCCGCCCGCGGATTATCTCCCGAAAACTTGGCAAACTCCTTGGGAAAACGCTTGTCGTAAGTCGAATGCGACCCCATCAGATGCACCACGATAAACTTCTTCGGCGCCTTGTCTGCCAAAGCGGCCTGATATTCGGGCAGCACCTTCTCGTCATAAGGCGCATTCAGCTTCCGCCAATAGCTGCGGTTAATAAACGCACTCTTGTCCGCGGCATGCCCCCATACGCCCAGCAAATCGTCATTGCCGCCCGTATCAAACTGGTTGGAAATCCAAAAGGTTTTAAAACCGGCCGCCTTAAAATAATCGACAATCGAACCGCGCACAAAGGCCAGTTGTTCGGCGCCCCGGTTGGCAAAGCTCAAAACCTTGGTCAGGCTCATCAGCGTTGCCGCATGCGGAGAATAAACATTGTCAAAAACAATCAGCTCGTCTTTCATGTCATCCAACCGCGGCGTCGTATCCCGCTTATAGCCGTACAGCCCCATATGCCCCCGGTTCAGGGATTCGCCGATAACCAGAACATAAGTCTGCGGCTCGCTGTCCGGCAACGCGGATTTAATATTGCGAAAATGATATTCCGGCATATTTTTTCTGAGCTTCAGCATTGTTTTGATTTCCTGGCGGAAAGTATGCAGCTCGTCCCGCAGCGCCAAAGTCGGAATCTGGTTGGAACGGTCATAATAAGTATAGGCCCCCTTAAATATCGTCAGCATCAGGGCAACAAAGCAAAGCCGCTGCATAATTTTGACAAACCACGGAGAAAGCTTGTTTGCCGGCCGAACCCTGCTGATTGCAACTCCTGCAAAAACCAGCAGAAGAACAACCAGCCCCCACAGCTTCCAGGAACAAAACGTCTGTAAAAATTCTGCCGCCTCTCGCCAGTTCGTATCAAAAATACAGCGGATGGACGCCGGGTCTATCTCTTCGCCGAAAATCAGAATATGCGTCACATTAATCAGCGTCGGAACATAAATAAAAGCAAAATACAGCATAAAATAAAGTTTAACCTGCTTGGGAAACAAAAACACCGGCAGCAGAAAGGCCAGCGACAAAAACAGCGCCATCCGGTAGCGCGGCTTTTCCTGTACATACTCATACATGAAAAAAGCCAGGGAAATATATGCCGCAATCAGCAGCAGATTTCTGTATTCTTTATTTTGCACAATGTTCATTAGCTTCTGTTTCATAACGCACCTATTGTTGTCTGATAACCGGCTGTTTATATTTATCCGAAAAAATGCTGTTTTGATATTCTATGTCAAAATTCAACAGTCCTGACAAATCCGCCAGAGAGTGAATCAAATGTTCGGTATTGTAATAACGTCCGGTCCGTGTTTTCAATGCGGCGGCATAAGCTTCCCGCGCTGCCTTATACTCCGGCGACAGCCACAAAACGAACGGCACCCGGAACATCTGCGGCGTGGCAATCGGTTCGGAATGACAATGGCAGCTGTCATCCGCATCGCGCACATCTTCCGCATGATCGGAAAAATACAAAAGATAGGATATCTTCTTTTCCTGCTTCAAAAGCGCCAATATCTGACTGATGACATAATCGTTATACAACATGGCATTGTCATAGGCCGCCAGGCTTTCCTGACGTTCGCCCTGCCCCGAAAACTTGGCAAACTCTTTTGGAAAACGTTTGGCATAATTCGCATGCGCCCCCATCAGATGCACAAAAATTATCTTTCTTTTCGCTTTGTCCTGCAAAGCCTGCGCAATATACGGCACCAGCTTTTCATCAAAGGGGGCATCCAGATTACGCCAATGCGTACGGTTAATAAATTTATTGTAAGCTGCCGCCTTTGCCCAAACCGCCACCAAATCATCCCAAGGCCCCGCTTCATTCTGATTTGAAATCCAAAAGGTTTTAAATCCCGCCGCATTAAAATAATCTACCACCGACCCTTTCGCTGCCGCCAATTCATCATTCCCAAAATGAGTAAAACTCAAAGCCTTGCGCAAACTCTCCGTCGTATTGGCATGAGGTGAAACCACGTTGTCAAACAACAACAAATCCTTTTCCCGGCTGAGCAAAGGCGACGTCGGCCGCCCGTAGCCGTAAATCTGCATATGCTCGCGGCTGGCCGATTCGCCGATAACCACGACATAAGTCTGTTCTCTGTCCGCCGGAAAGATTGACCTGATATTGGCAAAATCATAAGCGCCGATAAGCAGGCGCAGCCGGCGCGCATTCTCCACTTCATCCTGAAACAAATCCAGTTCGTCACGAACCTTGAGGCTGACCAGCTGGTTTTTATAATCATGAAAAGTATAAAATCCTTTCAAAATCGTAAAAACCAGAAACAACAGACATACCCGCTGCATATTCTTCACAAAAACCGGAGACAGCTTGTTGACCGGGCGGACTTTCCTGATTGCAAAAACTGCAAAACCGAACAAAGCAAAAGTAAACAACCAGAGCCGGTAATCGGCAAAAGTATTGCAAAATTCCACCAACTCGCCGGGATTAGTCATAAAAATTGCCCGAAAAGACGCCGACGTAAAACCGGTTTTATAAAGCAGCATATGACAGGCATTCGCCCAGACCGGAACATAAACAAACACCAGCAGCAGCATAAAATAAAGCTTAATTTGTTTGGGAAAAACAAACACCGGCAGCATAAAGGCCAAACTCAGACAAACGGCGTAAAAGTAACGGACTTTTTCCTGACACAACGCATTAACCGTAAAAACAACCAGCAAATACAAAAATGCCAGCATCAAACTGCGATATTGCGCATTCCGGAAGATTTCCCTCAGCTTCATTTTTTATGTCCAACCATATATAGTGAAATAGCAAAAATAACGCCGTTGATTGTATCAACTTTTTGGTCAACTTCAAGTTATTTTTTACAAATAGCGCAACCTATTTTAGTTTCAAAAGAAAAATCAATAGATTAGAAGATAATAAAATACTTCTTTTGCAAATTATGCGCGTTTTTTCACCATTCCTGAAAATGAGCAGCACCTCTCCCGATACAATTCAAACATAAAAAAACCACCCTTTCGGGTGGCCCTTTTATGTTTGGCTGCTTCACATGGATTGTCCTCGACATCGCTTCGCGCTGCTCGTTCCGCCGCATTCATTCGCTATCGCTCACTGGCGTTCTCCCGACCGCCTTTCATTTGTTGTCGAACCACTTCCCTCGTGGTTCAAATCACAAGCATAATTCAAACATAAAAAAAACCACCCTTTCGGGTGGCCTTTTTATGTTTGGCTGCTTCACATGGATTCGAACCACGATTAACGGAGTCAGAGTCCGCTGTCCTACCATTAGACGATGAAGCAATAGAACGAGAGTATTTATACTGAAACTCATCACGGATGTCAAGAGATTTTATAAAAAAATTTTTAAGCAGAAAAATAACATTTGTTCATCCTGGCAAAATATGATATATTGTAATCTGTAAAACATATAATTATAAAAAATCATGAAAAAAGTATTATTAGGATTAATGGCGCTTTTGACAATCGGCTTCAGCGCATGTACAGAACAGGAAAGAACCAGAACTTTCGGTGGAACAATGGAAATAAAGTTAGAACCGGGTGAAAAGTTGCTTATGGCAACCTGGAAAGAATCTGACCTTTTTTACTTAACGGAACCGATGGAAGAAGGATATAAGCCCAAAAGAAAAAAATTCAGGGAAAGTTCTTCTTGGGGAGCAATGGAATCAACAATCATCTTCGTTGAAACCGCTGCTGCCCGCTAACAACAGCAAAATAAAAACCGAAGTTTCACAACTTCGGTTTTTATTTTTGTTATTTGTCATCAACCACTTTGATATGCAGTTCATCAAGTTGCTTTTGGGTTACCGTATTCGGCGCCTGCATCATCAAATCCTGCGCCTTGCCATTCAGCGGGAACAAGATAACATCACGGATAATCGGTTCATCCAAAAGCAGCATCACTGTGCGGTCAATTCCCGGTGCACAGCCGGCGTGCGGCGGAGCACCATATTTAAAGGCATTAATCATACCGCCGAATTTGCTGTCGACAAACTCTTTGTTATAACCGGCAATCTCAAAAGCCTTATACATAATTTCCGGCTCATGGTTGCGGACACCGCCGGAAGCCAATTCCACGCCGTTGCAAACCAAATCATACTGAAAAGCATAAATATCCAGCGGATTCTTGTTCTGCAAAGCTTCCAAACCGCCTTGCGGCATGGAGAACGGATTGTGCGAAAACTCAACCGCACCGGTTTCTTCGTTTTCTTCATAAAACGGAAAATCAACAATCCAGCACAAACGGAAAGCGTCTTTTTCAATCAAATCCAACTCTTCGCCCAGTTTCATGCGCACTTTTCCGGCAAACTTGCTGACCTTGAGTTCTGCACCGGACATAAACAACACGGCATCACCCTCGCCCAGCCCGAAGAAAGCTTTGGCCTCTGCCATTTTTTCCTCGCTCAGAAAACGTGCAATCCCCTTGGCGCCGCCGGATGCCAGCGCAATATAAGCCATGCCGCCCATGCCTTCTTCCTTGGCAAAAGCGTCAAACTTGTCAAAGAAAGAACGCGGCCTGTCGGCAATACCCTTAACGACAATCGCACGGATTTTCTCACCGTTGGCCGCCTTGCCGTCAAACAGCCCGAAACCGGAATTGTTAAAAAACGGCGTCGCATCGGCAATTTCCAGCGGATTGCGCAAATCCGGCTTATCAGAACCGTATTTCAGCATCGCCTCGCGGAACGGAATATGCCTAAACGGCGCCTGGTCAACCTTGCGGCCGTTTGAAAACTCATTAAACACGCCGCCCATAACATATTCAATCGCCTGAAAAACGTCTTCCTGTTCAACAAAAGACATCTCCATATCCAGCTGGTAAAATTCACCCGGAGAACGGTCTGCACGGGGGTCTTCGTCACGAAAACACGGTGCAATCTGAAAATAGCGGTCAAATCCGGAAACCATCAACAACTGCTTAAACTGCTGCGGGGCCTGCGGCAACGCGTAAAATTTCCCCGGATTAATACGTGACGGCACCAAAAAGTCGCGCGCCCCTTCCGGAGAAGAAGCCGTTAAAATCGGCGTCTGATATTCGGTAAAGCCCTGCTCGACCATTTTCTTGCGCATATAGGCGATAACCTTTGAACGCAAAATCATATTATTGTGGATTTTCTCGCGGCGCAAATCCAAAAAGCGGTATTTCAGGCGGATTTCTTCCGGCTCGGAACCATCGCCGGCAACCTGTACCGGCAGCGTTTCCGGCGCTTCGGAATAAACTTCCAGCGCCTTTGCCTTAAGCTCAATATCCCCGGTCGGAATATGTTTGTTGACGCTTTCACGCGCCACAACCTCGCCGCTCACGCCGATAACGGATTCAACGCGCAGCCCTTCAATCTTCTCAAACAAATCGGAATTGCTGTCGACCACACACTGCGTAATGCCGTAATGATCTCGAAGATCCACAAAACACAAATTGCCAAGATTGCGTTTACGGTGGATCCAGCCGGCCAGTTTCACTTCCTTGCCGATGTCGGAAGCACGAAGCTGACCGCAGGTATGGGTACGATAGCGATTCATTTCAATCCTCATTTTTTATTAAACTTCAGACAATAGTTTTATCCCTGATTTTTACGAAAAGCAAGCGCATTTTCAGGATTCGCACTTAAATTAACACAAAAAAAGAGTCCGCATTCCTGCAGACCCTTTTTAACCTCAGCGCTTATTTTCCGCTGAAAAACACATAGGCGATTTCGATGTCGGCTTTGATGCCGATAGCCGCCAGATTGTCGCGAAGCGTACGGATAACCTTTTCTTCATCCTTTGCTTCATACTTGTAAACAGCCGTCATGCCGCAGTCTATCGCATTGTTTACCCAGACCCAAGTCTTGTCCCCCATGCGCGGTGCGTAAGCAATACAATTATTGCAGCCGACGCCTTTTTGTAAATTGGGAAATTCAAACCGGGCCACAACGGCGCGTTTCAATTCGGGAATAAGCTGCGTTTGCGCAATCAGAAAAACCCGCTTCAGATTAAGCGCTTTGATGTGCTCAACTTCCTTGGCCAGTTCCTCGGGCGAGTCTTCTCTCAAATAAACTTTTTTATCAAAGGTCTTCCCGTCTTTGGTAATTTCTTGACATCCGGCATAGCCGCTTTCCCACTTGACCAGATTGAACCGTTCAACCATGATCATTGCTTTTTCTTTATCCATAATGATATATAAAAAAATTAAACAATAAAACACATAACGTGTCTGAATTCAATTCTCTGTAAATTTGGGATAACCGAGATCATCAGCGTCTTTAATCACCTGCATCACCGTTTCTTCCCACAACCGCATATCCGTCTGCTCCGAATTTGCACTGCCGACTGCCCTGACGCCGATAGGCGCTTCAAACAAACAGGCTGCAACAAAAACGCCGTTTTTTTCTTTGGCTTTTTCGCTCAGAGCCTTCCAGGCAGAAGCCCCTTTTTCAACCGTGTCATGCCCGTCTTGGTTATAAACAAAATGCGTCGAAAAACTTTTGGTTTCCCGGGCATAATCGTTTAACTTCACCGTAAAAGTACCAAGACGCAGGCGCGGCTTCATATAAAAGGCGGTTTTTTTGGCTTCTTCTTCGTCTTTAAACATCATGACAACGCCGTGCTCGGCAACCGTTTCAAAACCGGGAGCCGAAGGCTTGGCTCTTTCATAAACGGCAACTCCGGGAACTAAAGCATCAGGACAAATACCTGCTGCAATTAAATCCCTGGCAATCGTTTCTGCCAACTTGGCACTGTCATTTCCTTTTTCACTGTGTTTCAAACCTGCAAAAATTGTATACATAATTCTTAAATTTAAAAAATTAAACATATCTGATAATATTTTAATAATAACAAAACCAGAATAAACTAGCAGACTTTATAGACAAAATCAACTATTTTTTATCAAAACTGAAATATTTCATTGCCAAGAGCAAAAACAGTGGTTAAACTACGGAAAATTTTTACGACCAACAAGATGAAACAAACAAAATGAAAGTTATAGAAACAACCGGACAGCTCAATGATTTCTGCACCTCTTTGGCCAAACAGGAATTCATCACCGTCGACCTGGAATTTCACCGCGAAAAAACATATTACGCCAAACTCGGCCTGATACAGGTTGCCTGCCCCGGCGACGAAGCTGTCATCGACCCGCTGGCGCCAAACATCTGCCTGGATGTTTTTTTCAGCCTTCTTCAAAACCCGGCCGTCACTAAAGTTTTCCACTCCTGCCGGCAGGACATTGAGATCCTTTACCTCCTGACCGGGGCCATCCCCGCACCGCTGTTCGATACGCAGGTCGCTGCCCAGGTCTGCGGGCTCGGCGCCAGCATCAGTTATGAAAATCTCGTCAAACATATTCTGAAAATAGACCTGGACAAAAGCTCGCGCCTCACCAACTGGTGCAGCCGCCCGCTCAACCCCAAACAGCTGGAATACGCCATCGCTGACGTCACACATCTGGTACACATCTATAAAAGCCTCAGAGAACAGCTTGCCGCTTCCGGACGCGAACACTGGATTGATGAAGAAATGCAGGCGCTGCTCTCTCCGGAAACCTACGCCGTCAACCCTGACGAAGTCTGGCACAAAATCAGACACCATTCGCACAACGCCAAATACCTGACCCTGCTCCGCGATTTGGCCCGCTGGCGCGAACTCCGGGCGCAAAGCAAAGATATTCCCAGACAAACGGTCATCAAAGACGACTGCCTGCTCAACATTGCCGCCTCCCGCCCCCACAGCGTGGAAGAACTCGGCCAGATTCGCAATATCCGCAAAGACATTATAAGCGGACGCCTGGCCAAAGAGCTGGTAGATATCGTCAATGCCGCCGAACAATACACTGCGGCGGAATACGTCCGCCTGCCCAAGGAAAAGAAAGCCGTTGCCGGCAGCGCCGAACTATACGAACTGCTGAAGCTGCTGCTCAACATCAAAAGCCGGCAGGAAGGCGTCGTCGCCCGTCTTATTGCTTCTGACGAAGAGCTGAAATCCTTCGCCGCCGGAGAAGATGAAAACCATCCCGTTCTGCAAGGCTGGCGACTGGAAATTTTCGGGCGGGACGCGTTAAGGCTCCGCAACGGAACATTGAGTATCCGCTTTAATAAAGAACAAAAAACCATAGATTTTATTGAATGTTAAAAGAGGCCATAAGGCCTCTTTTCAAATGACATTTTAAATGGCTGTTTATTACTTATAAACGCGATTGTACATGCCGTTAAGCAGCTCAATAACTTTTCTGGCGTTTTCGCTGCATACGGAATAATAAACATTCTGCGCCTCGCGGCGTGTTTTAACAATTTTGCTCTCCCGCAAAATCGCCAGATGCTGGGACAGCGCCGACTGGCTGAGGCCGACCAGCTTTTCAATATCGCCGACCTTCATTTCCTGATTCATCAGATAAAACACAACTTCCAGTCTTTTTTCATTGCCAAGCGCTTTCAACAGCTTGGCGCCGTTTTTAATTGCAATGTTTTTCATTTTTCTTACTCCTTCACATACATTACTAATGTAACATATCTCTGAGTGCTAAGATAGTTCTAATATAACTAATATACAGCTATACCTTAGATTAATAATCATAAGTTTTATATAAAAGTTGCGCCGTTTCCAATAATGTATTACTATCTGAAAAGTTTTATTTAAGGAGAATATGAATGACCGAAGAAATTAAAGATATCAGCTTTGAAGACGCGCTGCTTCAGCTTGAAAACATCGTCCGCGAGCTTGAAGCCGGACGCATCAAACTTGACGATGCCGTCACTGCTTACGAAAAAGCCGTCGCCCTGAAACAATTCTGCGAAAACAAGCTCAAGGCCGCACAGCTCAAAATCGAAAAGATTCAGCTCTCCCCTGACGGAGAACTGCAAACCGTTCCGCTTGACAAGATTGAAGGATAGAAAACAGCCATGACGGATATCAAAGAACTTATCACGGCTTACGCTTCGGAATTCAACTCCCGCCTGCCGGAATTTTTCCCGTTGACGACCGCTCCCGAAGGACAGGTTGTCGAAGCCATGAAATATGCGGTAATGAACGGCGGCAAAAGACTGCGCCCGTTTCTGGTCAGCGAAAGCGCCAAACTCTTCGGCCTGGGCTTTGAAGATTCTCTCCGAACGGCGGCCGCTTTGGAATGCCTGCACTCTTATTCACTGATTCATGACGACCTGCCCGCTATGGACAATGACGACCTGCGCCGCGGCAAACCGACCTGCCACAAAGCTTTTGACGAAGCCACTGCCATTCTCGCCGGCGACGGCCTGCTGACTTATGCCTTTGAAATTCTCAGCGATGAAAAGACCCACCCTTCCGCCGACATCCGTATTGCCCTTGTCAACCTTCTCGCTAATGCCGCCGGCGCTTTTACCGGCATGGTTGCCGGACAGATGCTTGACCTCTATGCCGACACGGCGCCAAACGCCGGAACGGAAAACCTGGTCAAACACATTGAAGAAATGAAAACCGGCAGACTGATTCGTTATGCCTGTGAAGCCGGCGCCCTGCTCGGCGGCGCTTCAACAACGGAAAAAGAAGCCCTTGTTGCCTACGCTCGCCGCATCGGCATCGCTTTCCAGATTGCCGACGACATCCTTGATGTCGAAGGCGACCAGGCTCTGGTCGGCAAAACCCTGAACAAAGACAGCGCACAGGGGAAAGCGACCTTTGTCAGCCTCTACGGCCTGGAAAAAGCCCGGCAAACCGCTAAAGACTATATTGATGAAGCCAAGGAAATCCTTACCCGAACATTTGGCGAAAAAGCAGCGGTTTTGCAAAGCCTGGCAGATTTCATCATCACCCGCAAATATTAATAAAACCACAAAAAATAACTCCCGAATTTCGGGAGTTATTTTTTTATCTAAACAGAAGCTTATTTAATAGCATTAATTCTGAGCTGCAAATCTTCTTCAGAACCGCTGTTAAACATAATGCCGTCCAAAACGAATGTCGGAACGCCGTTAACACCGGCCTTCTGAGCCAGAGATGTAACATTCTGCAATTTAGCTTCGGTGTCAGAAGAAGCCATAGCGGCTTTATACTTGTCCATATCCAAACCGACATTGGCAGCAGCAGCGTCAACGGCAGCTTCTTCCAATGCGCCTTCAACAGCAAACAAAGCTTCGTTCATCTCGGCAAACTTACCCTGTTCTGCGGCAACTAAAGCAGCCTTGGCAGCATAAGCGGAATTCGGCCCCA
Organism: uncultured Azospirillum sp.; assembly: GCA_900538765.1. Classification (GTDB taxonomy): domain Bacteria; phylum Pseudomonadota; class Alphaproteobacteria; order RF32; family CAG-239; genus HGM16780. Next base: position 13,280 of record UQAB01000024.1, read on the forward strand.
AGAAAGCAACCGGTTTAACAATAACCTTTACATTCGGATTTTTCTTGGCGATTTCCTTCAAAATCGGCGACATTCTGTGACAATAGCCGCAGGAATAATCAAAGAATTCGACCAAAGTGATTGAACCGTCGGCATTGGCAATAGCCGGCGTATTTGTTTCATCAATAATTTCGGCCATAAACGGCTTGATTCTTTCGGCAGAAGCGCGTTCGGCAATCATGCGCTGCTGCATTTCATACGCATTCAAAGCGCCGATAACCATTTCCGGCTTTTCCAGCAAAGCCTTTTCAACAGCGGCAGCATCAACTACTGCGGATGCCTTCTTCTGCTGCTGGCAGCAGATATAGCACATAACCAAAGCGGCAATGGACAGAACCAAAGCGACAATGGCAATCAATCCTGATTTTTCTTTATTCATTATTAGTATCCTTTAATAAAAGCAAATTACATAAACATTATTAATTTAACTAATTCCATACAATTTACAAGACTAAAAAATTTTTATTTATCTGAATATTTATAAAAAACTTAACCTTTATTTAAATTTTGCTATATAATAGTCTTGGGCTAAAAAAAAGAAAAGACATAAGGATAAGCGGGAATGTTCAATATCAGGGTTTCGTTGTTTGCCAACACCAAAAAGCTCGAAAACAAAATCGATACGTTTCATGACAAAGTTATCGACGCGGCAATGACTTTCAACAAGTCCATCCGCGTTTTTCTGCAGGAACAGCGCAGCGAAGAGTTCAAGAAAGTAAACAAACAAATCAAACAGATTGAACACGATGCCGACCAGCTCCGCCGCGACATTGAAAGCAATCTCTATTCTCACAACCTTATTCCCGACCTCCGCGCCGACGTTCTGGAGCTGGTTGAAAACATTGACAGCGTTATCAACCGTTTTGACGAGGTTTCTTACCGTTTTTATATTGAACGGCCGGAAATTCCCGCAATCTATCATTCCCGGATTATCGAACTGGTCGACCAGGTAACCGAATGCGCCGAAAACATGAGCATTGCCTCACGTTCGTTCTTCCGCGATTTCAGCCTCGTGCGCGATTATTCGCAAAAAGTCTATTTTATGGAACACGAAAGCGATCTCACATCCGGCCATCTCAAGGAAGCAATATTTGATTCTGACATACCGTTGGCCAACAAACTCCAGTTAAGCAATCTGATTGATGAAATCGACAAGATTGCCGACCTCGCCGAAGACTGCGTTGACGAACTGCTGATTTTCACCATTAAGAGAGACATCTGATGGACATAATGTTTTTCGTCTTCCTCAGCAGCGGCTTATTCCTCGGCTGGTCCCTGGGCGCCAACGACGCGGCCAACATTTTCGGAACAGCCGTCGGCAGCCGCATGCTCAAATTTAACACCGCGGCCATAATCGCCTCCGTCTTCATCATTCTCGGCGCCGTTTATGCCGGTTCCGGCGCCAGCCAGACACTGGGACAACTTGGCTCTGTCAACGCCCTTGCCGGCGCATTCATGGTCGCCTTGTCTGCGGCCGTTACCGTCTATTGGATGCTGGGATCAGGCATTCCCGTTTCAACCTCGCAGGCCATTGTCGGCGCCATTGTCGGCTGGAACATATACAGCGGCAAGCCGACTGATTTAGACGTCTTAAAAACAATCGCCTCTACCTGGGTCATCTGTCCGATTCTCAGCGCCGTCATCGCTTTTCTGACTTATTTTCTGGTCAGGAAAGTGCTGCGCCGCTCGCACATGCACTTGCTGCGTCAGGACTGTTATGTCCGCACCGGCTTAATTGTCATCGCCGCTTTTGGCGCTTATGCCCTCGGCGCCAACAATATTGCCAACGTCATGGGCGTTTTCGTCAGTTCCAGCCCGTTCAACGGCATTGACTTTCATGGTTTCAGCCTCAACGGCACGCAGATTCTGTTTTTCATCGGCGCCATATCAATCTGTGTCGGCGTCTTCACTTACTCGCAAAAAACAATCCGCACCATCGGCAACAATCTGATGTCCATCACTCCGGCCGTTGCCTGGATTGTTGTCTTTGCCCAGTCTTTGGTTTTGTTTTTATTTGCCTCAGTCGCATTGAAAAACTTTTTGCTTTCCCATGGACTGCCCGCGCTGCCTCTTGTACCGGTTTCCAGCTCTCAGGCTGTCGTCGGGGCAATTATGGGTGTCGGCATTGCCAAAGGCGGAAGAAACATCAGCTGGATGACTATCGGCAAAATCTCAATCGGCTGGGTAACCACCCCGGTAATCGCCGCCGGCCTCTGCTTTATCTCGCTGTTCTTCTTAGAAAACGTCTTCAATCAAACCGTCTTCCTGCCGTAATAAAACGCCCCAAAGAATGTCATCCTCGGAGACTCTCTCAGAGTGACATCCGAATATGAAAGGAAATTATTGTTTTTGTTTCACACCCACCCTAACCCTCCCTACCTCAGGGAGGGAATAATCAGACTCTTTATTTTAAATTATCAGTAAACAAGCACTATCTAGTCCCCTCCCTGAGGTAGGGAGGGTTAGGGTGGGTGTGAATCTTAATTGAACAAAAAGCAGCTCCAATCTAAGCATCGCGCCTCATTATGCACAAACGCCCCACATCAAACCGATAACACACTACACAAACTCCCCTCTTAGCCGCTGTAAAAGCGCGATATGTGAGTCGAGTAGTAAGATTTTAGGGCGGCGAAAGCGGAGTTTACATATTAGTAAATGAGCATTTCGCTGACCCGCTAAATCTGTACTAATCGACCACAGAGCGCACTTTAAATCAGCGTTTTAATTTATTCCAACCACTACTACTATTATTACTGCTTTTGGCGGCCGGTGCTGCTTTTTCTTCTGCTGCCGGAACGGGAGCGGTGTTCCAGTTTCTGATAGGCTGTGATTTGCTGCGCACGACTTTTTGCTGCTCCGCCGTCTGCGGCACGCCGATAGGCAGCAGCTGGTTCAAAAGCGCCGGAGAAGTAAAGTCCCTTGTCTGTGCATTGAAGGAATTCACCATGACGTCAAGAACTTCCCCTCCCGGCTTAAAATTATAAGCCTTTACCTTACCGGCATAGAAAACCGCAATGGAATAACAAGGCGCCGACACCAACACATCGGTAAAATCAACGCCGCGCACAAAACGAATCATCAGCTTTGGCCGGATAATACACTGCTCCGAAGTACCAAAGTCAATATTTTCAGGCGATGCAAAAAACTGCGTTGCCATAATCCGCCGCAAATCCTCATTAATCACGCCGCAAAAACCGGTAACCGCCATACCGTCAATCGTATAGCCGTCATAATCCGCCGGCCGGTTTTCGACACGATAACAAAAAGCCTGCTCGGCATTCACCACATTTTCAACCGCCGCTTTGCCGAGAGAATCAACCATATTCGGCAAAACATTGATTTTAGAACTGTCCTGCCGCCGCCAGGCATCTTTATCCTGCTGAAAAGCCTGAACGCCCTCTTTTCGCATATCAAGCTGCGCCAAAGCCGGAAAAGATACCGCCAGGCCGCACAACAAAACCAAAGCTCCTTTGTTCCACCGCATATGTCTCTCCTTCACAAAATTCATATAAGAGCAAATATAATGTCAATTCGCCAAGAATGCCAGTAAAAAAAATTTACATACGCACCTGTCAACAGGCGCAAAAAACCGCCGGATTACTCCGACGGTTTTATCTGGCTCTTTACCACGGATCCTTGAACGACGTCGTCGGATCGTTCAGTCTTCCCGTAAATGTACTATCTTTGCCCCAGCCTTCACGGAACTTATTCAGCTGGTCATACTTGTCAACATACTTGCTGTTATAACTGCTGTTAGTACGATCAAAGTAACAATAAACCGTTACATAAGCCTCCAACTGGCGGCGCAAGACCGGAAACAGATTCCAAACCACCCATTGATTAGAGCTGGAAGCCCCGTCCTTGTTCACCGTAATTCCCAGTTTATCAATATATTCCTTATAATAAGAATACGGATACATAAAGCCCATAATCGCACTCCAACCTTTAAACGATGCTCCGGAACCGTGCGGATAAACATTGGCGCGTAACCAGGTGCTCTTCTGGAAATACAGCGGCATCGGCGCATCCGCAGACCCGTCAATATAATCATTCGGGTTCTTCGGCATATTCAGCGTCAAAATATCCTTACGGGTCTTATCCGCACCTGACGGCGGCACGCCTGCCTGCGCCATCGCCCAGCCGGCCGGCGTAATCGTCACCACTTTGGCATATCCCGGCGGACACTGCGGCGCCGGAATAACGCCCAGCCACGGGGATGTCCAGCAGGAATAATCTGTACACTCCTTGCCCGACTGCCCGGCATCGACTCTTCCGTTTTTAACCGACAAGGTTAATCCTGTCCAATACGGAACATTTTCATTATAGGTATTGTCGACCACATAAATACCTTTATTGATAAAGTCAGGCAGAATATCGCTCAATCGCGCCCCGCCGCGTGATGTCAGCTTAATATCATGCATCACCGAAGTATAGGCCGGATTGACCTGATAATTAGAATACGGTGTTACGCCACTGGAAGAATAACCGTTATTTGTCATCTGCGGCGCAGCTGCGCTATCCCAAGGTTCGTTATCAACAAAGCGGTCAGCCTTAACATAGCCTGCCGTATTTTCGTCAACTTCCGCAATCTTACTGTATTTAGAAGCGACTTCAATAATTCCCTTGCGGATATGAACCGAGCCCCTTGTTGCTTTTTCATCATCTTGTACGGCAAAAATGCTCTGTCCGTCTGTCCCCTTCAAAACATCAACACGCCCATCCGTTAAAACAGCGCTGCTCTGCCCATCTTTTTTCTTCATAATGTCAACTTGCTTATCCGCCGTCAAAATCTGGCTGTAAGTATTGTCACCGGTCTGAACTTCAAACACGCCGTTATCAACCAAAACCTCTCCGGCAGAAACAATCAATTCTCTGGCATCATCGCTTGGTCCAATCTGCGTTTCCGCCGCTCTTGAAACTACACGATCTTCATCAGACAAAACCTGCAGTTCATCTTTAGTACCAACAAGAACCTTGTTTTTACCAACTCTGATTTCATCATTAACACCAATATAAACATTATACCTGGTATTTACACCGCTCCAATAAGCTGTAAATGCATATTTATCATTTTCCGGATTATTCGAAAAATCAGTCTGTTGCAAACCGCCGCGTAATGTTTTCGACCGCAAATCAGGCGTCATGATTGCCCCGTTGACCGTCAAATTTTTCTCCATAGTAACGTCTTCTTTGAAATTAGCCGGAGAATTTACTGTTAAGTTTGTATTTGGCCCACCGATTGTCACATTACCTTTGAGATTTGTATCGCCGTTGACCGTCAAATTTTTCTCCAATACCGTATCGCCTTTGACCGTCAGGTTTTTATCAATCGTCGCATTGCCGGCCACATGCAAATCGCCCTTCAAGTCAGTCTTCTGCTCAACTGTCAGATTGCCGCCGATGTTTGTATCTCCGGCAATATCTGCCGCCCCGCCGATTTCGGTATCACCGCCTATTTCTGCACCTTGGTCAACATGCAGCCCGCCTTGTGTGGACACATTGCCCGTTCCGCCGTCAACCGTAAATTTTCCGTCCGCGGCTTCCAACTTGCCGCCAATACTTGCGCCGGCACCGTTTTCCAATAACAACGCTTCATCCTTATTGCCGCCGGCAGCATTGTCCGCCGTAATAATCAGCTGGTTAACGTTTTCAATATTATGGCTGCCCAAATCCAAAGTCGTTCCCATCGTGTTCAAATTCGGATATCCGGGAACTTCATTACGATACAACACATTTTCGTTCAGGCCGCTGCCGTCAGTCACCGGCTGAATTGAAGCTGCCATAATCGACCCGTCCGCTTTGGATGCCAAGCCAAGCTCGTTCTTTATATCGTTAATCGTCCAGATTCCCTGAACGCCGTTACCTTTATTACCCTGCGTATAACCGCCGTTGCTGCCGATCATTGCCGCAATGCGCGAAGCGCGGATTAACGGAATCCCCTCTTTCATTTTCGGATCGGCAATAATAAAACCGGTCAGGGTTGCGCTGCTCTTGGCATTTTTGCTGGAATGCTTCTTAACTGCCAGCTGATAACTGCCGAAAGAATAACTTCCCTGAACATTGCCGTTTGCATCCAGAAAACCATACGGCAGATAATCGCAAAGCTGCTGCAAATCAACCGTTGTCGTTGCATTCTCTTTTGTTGCAAAATCAGCAAAATTCGGCTTCGTACCCTTACAATCGTTTTTCGGAGCCTGACCGCGCATAATGTCCTGATAATTGTCGCGCAGATAATCGTCCACGGCCTTAATCATAACGCGCATTTGGCTGGCCGCGTTGATATCCTGCAACTCGGTCGTCCGTTCCGCCGCTTTTTTATAAAGGATTGGCGTCACCAGGGCTATCAAAGCCAGCATGGCCAAAGCCTCAACCATCAGGCTGCCGGCTTCTTTTTTAAGTTCGTCTTTTTTCAACATCTCCCGTCTCCTTACAACTGATCAAACGGCGTCATATAAACCATACAATAAGAACAAGTCCCCTTCGGGCCGCATTCCTTGGCAAAACTCTTTTCTTTTTCTCCGCCGGCCTTGTCGATAATATACTGGGGAATAGACAGCCACTGATTATTGCCGTTGTTTATTCCCATCGTCGACCCCAACTGGTTTTTATCCGCCGTTTTGCTGATTTCCTGCGTGTAGCCGAAGTTTGAGGCATTACCGACCACTGTCTTCATGGCGTTAACCAAATCATTGGCCGGGCGCCCGCCCTTAATACTCTTCCACCGCTGCGGCACACAACCGAAAGTAACCAGATAATTGATTGAATTTTCGGCATTGCAGTTGCCGTTGGCCGTGCTCAGCGTCTTATCATTCTTGTCCAGACAATACATAATCGTCGTATAAGTGCCCGTGCTGTTATAGCCCGCCGGCAGATATGCCTCAAAAACATTGGTGGAAATTTCACCGGCATTATACGGCTTCTTGTCAGATACCAAATCGCCGATATATTTAACGGCCGCCTTATGCTGAATGACAATCTTGCTGACAGCGGCTTCCGCCTGCGGTTCAACATATATCTGGCGCATGTCGGATCGCACGGAAAGATTAAACCCGTACAAAATTGCGATAAATGTTGCCAACACCACCCAAATATACATCTTTCAGCCTCAACACTCTTCTGTTTATTTCATCTTATCACAAACAGCCGCCTAAATCCAACATATCTGAAAGCCTAGGCAAAAATTTAACATATCTGTAACAAAACGCCTTTATCTTGCCGTTACCTTATCCTAAATAATATAATTAAAAGTTAAAAAAAACGCCTCTGGAGCCGCCGGAAATGATATTTTCGTTTAATAAGTCGACTTTTCCTGTTTTAATCTGCGGAAGAATATAATACATTGCTGTAAAGATATCATTGAATTGGGGAATAAAATGATTGATATGGATGACGGTCTCGACAGAGACGATGAAGATATGGGGATGTCTTCATCAAAAATCAACAAAAAGAAAATCCTGATGATAATTCTCCCGGCAATTATAATTATCGGGCTGGTTGTCAGTTTTTATACTGTGTTTAACAGCAGTAAAAAAACTGTCAAAAACTACAGCGTCGTCACCAACAGCAATGAAGACGGCACCCCCGCCAAAACCGTCATTTTTTACGACATGCCCGAAATTGTCGCCATCCTGAAAAACCGCGACGATTCGACCGCAACCGTCAAACTGAAAATCAGCCTTGAAACCTCTGATTTAAGCGAAGACAAAATAAACGCGCTTGAAGCCTTGTCCTCCAAAATCAATGACATTATCATCGCTCATTTGGTAGAGCTTTCCCCGGCGGAAATCACCGACAGCGAAGGGCTTTACTGGTTAAAGGAAGAGTTGCTGTACCGCGTCAACCTCGTAACCGACCCCATTAAAATCAACAGCATTAATTTCAAAAACTTTGAAATTCAAAACGACCATCAATAAGGAATACTCAAAGTGGCAGAAGAAACACAAAATAACACCGGCAGCGAAAACCAAAACCCGCAGCAAAACGAAGACTGGGCTGACTCGATTAACATCCGCGAAGACGAGAATACGCCGGGCGGCGCCGCAGGCTCTTCCAAGATTCTCAATCAGGAAGAAATAGATTCCCTCTTTGGCTACAGCACATCGGAAGGAATGGATGAAAATGCCGACAACATCGGCGTCAAAGCCATTTTGAGCTCGTCCATGGGTTCATACGAGCGCCTCCCGATGCTGGACGTCGTCTTTGACCGCCTCATCCGCATGATGGTCACCTCGCTCCGTAACTTTACGCAGGATAACATCGAGGTGTCGATAGAGAGCATTGAGTCCATGCGTTTCGGCGAATATATCGATTCACTGACGCTGCCGACGCTGCTCTCCGTCTTCCGCGCCGAAGAATGGGACAACTACGGCCTGATTTCCGTTGATTCGTCGCTGGTTTATTCCATTGTCGACGTTCTGCTCGGCGGCCGCCGCGGCACTGCCGCCATGCGTATTGAAGGGCGTCCCTATACCACGATTGAGCTTAACCTCATCAAAGACATGATTGACCTGATATTATCCGACCTGTCAACCGCTTTTGACCCGATTACCACCATCAACTTCAGCTATGACCGTACCGAAACCAATCCCCGTTTTGCGGCCATCGCCCGCCTGTCCAACGCCGTCATTGTTGCCCACCTCCGTGTTGACATGGAAGACCGCGGCGGCAGGCTGGACCTCATGCTCCCCTACGCCACGCTGGAACCGGTGCGCGACATCCTGCTGCAAATGTTTATGGGCGAACGCTACGGACGCGACACCATCTGGGAAAACCACCTGGTCGAAGAACTCTGGAACACGCAGGTCGAACTCAAAGCCTGCCTGAAAGAACAAATGATTAACCTGCGGGAAATTGCCCGTTGGGAAAAAGGCTCGTTCATCAATCTTGACATGGATCCCGGCGCCGACGTTGCCGTCGCCTGCGGAGATGTCCCCCTGCTGAGCGGCACAATGGGACGCAAGGAAGACAAAATCGTCATCAAAGTAAAAGGGAAAGCCGAAAAAAATGCATAGTTTGGAATTTATCATCAACATCGTTATTATCGCGTTACTGATTCCCACCATTATTTATGCTTACCGCTTAAATAAAAACCTGACGATTCTCCGTCAGAACCAGAGCAGCCTGTCAAAACTTATCCAGTCCCTCAACGAGGCGACGTTTAAGGCGGAAAACTCCATCCCCAAACTGAAATCCGCCACCCAGTCGACTTCCGGCGAATTAAAGGAAGTCGTCGACAGCGCCAAAACCCTGAAAGATGACCTGACGTTCATCAATGAACGCGCCGACAACCTGGCCGACCGCCTTGAAAACGTTATCCATAACGGACGGAAAATAAAAGAAACCGCCGCGCCGGCCGCAGCTGTTGAAACGCCCCGGGCTCAGACCACGGACAGGGAAACCGAAGAGCTGATATCTTCGGCACGCTCTGAAGCCGAAATGGAACTGTTAAAAGCCCTGCGCGCAATCAAATAAGAGATAAAAAAGAAAATGAAAAACAAAAAATTCCGCATTTTGCCTGTCTTCATCTTCATGGCCGTTTTGATGCTGTCAATCCGCATCAACAACATTTTTGATAACATTAAGGACAGAAGCGAAAACACCGTCACTTTTTCTCCCAACAGCGCTCAGGCTGAAGAACAAGCCGATACGGAAACCGCCGAACTCGACCGGATTCTCGAACAGTCCGATTCGGCCTCCGCATCTGCGCCCGCAGCCGGCATCACGCCGGGAAAAACTTTCTCCCAGTCGGAAATCGCCATTTTGCAGGAGCTGGCCGAACGGCGCGAAGCGCTTGACCTGCGCAGCAAAGAGATTGATAAAAAAGCCGTCCAGCTGAAAGTCACCGAAGAAGAAATCGGCAAAAAACTGGCGCAGCTTCAAAATTACGAAAAAAAGCTCCGTGACCTGATGCGCGAATATACCGCCAGGGAAAAAGAAAAAATCAACGCTCTGGTCAAAGTCTATTCCACCATGAAGCCCAAAGACGCCGCCCGCATTTTCAACACGCTTGACCTTGAAATAACCACGGCTCTGGTGCGGGAGATGAAGCCCTCCACCTCCTCGGCGATTATTTCGCAGATGGACGCGGCCAAAGCCAAGGAAATCACCGATGCCCTCATCGGCAACAGCTTAAACAACAGCGGAGAATAAATTGCTGCAGGCCAAACACATAACCAAAACCGGAAAAATGCTGCTGTCAGGAATACTGGCCGCGGCTTTCTGGCTGTGTCTGGCTTGGTTTCCGTCCGCGGCGGAAGCCTCCGTCTATTTTATGCAAAACAACAATCACCTGCGCATCAGTTTTGACATCGACCGCTTAAACGACTATAAGATAGAAAACAAGGACAAAACCCTGAAACTGTCTTTCACCTATCCGGTAGAAACCCGCTTTAATGAAATAAAGGAACAATATCCCAACCTCTTTGCCGACTACACCATCTCCGAAGACAAAAAAAGCATTGCCCTCAAACTCAATCAGGCAATAAACATCAGCAACTACCGCGAGGGAAACACGCTGGTGCTGGATGTCAGCATCCCTGAAAACGAACCGGCCGGACATATTGACGGCAGCAAACTGGAAAGTGCCAAACTCGATTACAGCAAAGACGACGGCATATCAAGATTCTCCTTTGAGTTTGAAGAACTCCCCGCTTACGAACTGAAAAAAGACGCGGACAAGACAAGGCTGATATTCGGCAAACCCGTAAAATTTCTAACCAACTCTCTGGCGGCCTACCCCGGACGCGCCGCCGTCACGTTCCGCGAAGAAACGCCAAACCAATACGTCTTCACGATTCCCGAAGCGGCAAGCCAGTCTTTTGAAGAAAGCAAAAGAATCATCGTCTATACTGGCAGAGAACAAAACGATGACGCCGTTGCCGAAGAAGAAAACGGCAGCCACTCCTTGTTAAAAGTCCGCAGCCTGAGCTTTTCCTGGAATCAGCCGGTAAACATCGCCGCTTTCAAACGCGGCAAATATCTGTGGATTGTTTTTGACCGCCATCAAAAGTTAGACATAAAGGAACTGAGCGAAAACATCGCCCCGCTGGCCAAAGACTTGTTCCAACTTCCCAATCCCCAGGCAACAATCCTCCGCCTGACGCCCGGCGATGATATCAAAGTCAGCATCCGTAAGGAAGGTTTGCTGTGGATCGTCGACCTGTATACCGGCGGCAAAAGCATTCCGACACGGGAAGTCCCCGTCTTCACCAGATACGACGCCCTCAACCGCGCCTATCTCTTTGCGCCGGTAACGGATGCCGGAAGTATCGTGTCAATATTCGACCCGGAAATCGGCGACGTCATCAGCGTAATTCCGTTCAACACCACCAATTACGGCGTCACCACCCCCTATAATTATCCTGATTTTGACTTTATCAAAACAATCAACGGTCTGGCGCTGATTTATAAAGCCGACGACATCAACATCACCACCGGCAACAGCGGCGTCACCATCCGCCGCGACAACGATAATCTGAACATTTCACATGAGCTTGACGATTTGAAACGCCGCAGCCTGTTATACGGCGATGACAATATCGACAAACAGTTTGTCATGAATATTCCGGCGGAGATTTTAAACAAGCCGTTTAATGAAGCCGTCGAAGCGCTCGAGCAGGACTTAATCAAAGCCGATACCGGCAGCATAAACAAGCTTCGCCTGCGTGAAGCCGGATATTTTCTGAACAAAGGCCTGGGAAGCAATGCCCTGAAAATATTAAATGCCATGGAAAAGGAAAAAGCTCCGGAAAGCGAAAGCGACATATTCCACGGCATGAAAGGCCTGGCCAATTTCCTTGCCCGCCGCTATCAGGCCGCTTTAACGGAATTTTCTTACGGCAATCTTGATAAAAACGAAGAAGCCCAATTCTGGAAAAAGCTGACGGCAACGGCTCTGTCCCCCAAGGCTGAGGATAATCAGGAATTGCTGTCATACACGTATATGCTGAAAAATTATCCGGACGAGATTCGCCGCCGCATCGCTCTGGTTGCCATTGAACCGGCATTTATGGTAAACGACGACCTCAGCATCCAAAATTATATCGACATCATCCGGGATTCAAACAGCCCGCTCGACCAGGAACCGGCAATCAACTATTATAACGCCCGTAAACTGGAGCTTATGGGATATCCGCTGAATGCCATCCGGGAATACCGCTACGCCGCCAACTCTAATTCCGCATATTTTTCCTCTCTGGCCCGCCGCCGGATTGTCAATATCCAGCGCCGCACCAACACCATCTCTCTGGACAAGGCGGCGGCAGAATATGAAAAGCTGCGTTATGCCTGGGGCGACCGGAAATTCAAAATCGGCCTGCTGGAAGAACTGGCGGAAATCTATACCCAAAACAAAGAATATTACAAAGCTTTGGAAACGCTGGAAGAAGCCCGCGAGCAAACGACCGCCGAAGAGAAAAAACGCCTCACCCAAAAAATGGTCCGCCTGTTTGAAGACATTTATTACAACAATCAGGATGACAATATTCCAGCCTTAAAATCGCTTGCCTTGTATCAGGATTACAGCTGGCTGGCACCGATGAGCGAACACTACAACGCCATTGTCCAAAAACTGGCCGACCGCCTCGTCGCCGTCGACCTGCTCGGCCGTGCTTATAATATTCTGGAAACCCAGCTGTCTGCCGGCAACCTGACACCCAACGAAGCAGGAACCGTCGGAACCCGTATGGCGCTGATAAACCTGTTCAACAACCAGCCGGAAAAAGCCGTCGCAATTCTAGATAAAACCGAAAGCGACCGCCTGACGCCGACAATCATCGCCCACCGCCGCATCATCCGCGCCAAGGCTTTGTCCGCATTGGGGCGGCCGCAGGAAGCGCTTGACCTGCTGAAAGAGGATTACAGCCGCAACGGCATTCTCGTCAAAACCGAGATATTCTGGAACAACCGCCAATGGGGAGATGCCGCCGACAGCATCAAATACCTGATTGAAAAACCGCAAAAAGGCCGACCCTTGACCAACGAACAAATCCAGCTTATATTGGAATGGGCAACAGCTCTGAAAAAAGCCGGAAGAGAAACGGTCATCGTCCGTCTCAGAAATACGTTCAAGCCATACTTCCAAAACACGCCCTACATCAGTATCTTTAATGTCCTGACGGACACCTTGGAAGCGGATAAAATCGATATTAAAAATATTGATGAAACAATCAACAACATTTCGGCTTTCAGCAACTTTGCCAAAATCTACGCGGAATCAATGCAGAAAAGCAGCTTGAGTGAAACCATAAAATAATGATTAATAAAAAGTTCAAAATAGAAAGCCCGTATGAACCGGCAGGTGATCAGCCGCAGGCAATCAAAGAATTGTGCGAGGGACTGGAACGCGGCGACAAAAGCCAGGTGCTTCTCGGCGTTACCGGCTCGGGAAAAACTTTCACCATGGCCAAAATCATTGAGCAATCACAGCGTCCGGCACTGATTATGGCGCCGAATAAAATTCTAGCCGCCCAGCTTTATTCCGAAATGAAAGAATTTTTTCCAGACAACCATGTTGAATATTTCGTCAGCTACTATGATTACTACCAGCCGGAAGCCTACGTTCCCAAAACCGATACTTATATTGAAAAGGATTCGGCAATTAACGAACAAATTGACCGTATGCGCAACGCCGCCACCCGCAACATTCTGGAATGCAACGACGTTATCATCATCGCCTCTGTTTCCTGCATTTACGGCTTGGGCGACGTTGAATCCTATTCTGCCATGACCGTTAACCTGCATGTCGGCGAAGAAATTGAACCCAAACTGATTTACAAACGCTTAGCGGAACTGCAATATGAACGCAACCAGCAAAACTTCGTCCGTTCCACCTTCCGCGTCAACGGCGACGTGCTGGACATCTTCCCGGCGCACTATGAAGACCGCGGCTGGCGCATCTCCTTTTTCGGAGATGAAATAGAAAGCATCTGCGAATTCGATTCGCTGACCGGCAAAAAGACCGCTGACCTGCGTGACATTGTCATCTACCCGGCCAACCATTACGTCACGCCGCGCCCGGCCTTGTCACAGGCCATGGTCGGCATCAGAAAGGAACTGGCCGAACAGCTGGAAACCTTCCGCAATGAAAACAAGCTGGTCGAAGCCCAGCGCTTAGAACAAAAAACCCGTTTTGATCTCGAAATGCTGGAAACAACCGGTCACTGCAAGGGCATAGAAAACTACTCGCGTTACCTGACCGGACGCAAAGCCGGCGACCCGCCGCCGACCCTGTTTGAATACCTTCCCCCTAACGCGATTATTTTTGTTGACGAGAGCCACATTTCCATTCCGCAAATCGGCGGAATGTTTCGCGGCGACCGCAACCGCAAAGGCACGTTGGCACAATACGGTTTCCGCCTGCCCTCCTGCGTTGACAACCGTCCGCTCCGTTTTGAAGAATGGGACCAGATGCGCGGCCAGAGTATTTTCGTATCCGCCACGCCCGGCGACTGGGAACTGGAACAAAGCCAAGGCGTCTTTGCCGAACAGGTCATCCGCCCGACAGGCCTTCCCGACCCGGTTTGCATCGTCCGCCCGGTTGAAAACCAAATCGACGACCTGATGGAAGAATGCCGCAAAACCGTTGCCAAAGGCGAACGTGTTCTGGTCACGACCTTAACCAAAAAAATGGCGGAAGACTTAACCGAATATCTGCATGACAACGGTATTAAAGTCAGATATCTGCATTCCGATATCGAAACTCTGGAGAGAATTGAAATCATCCGCGATTTGCGATTGGGCGTCTTTGACGTTCTGGTCGGCATCAACCTCCTGCGTGAAGGTCTGGATATTCCGGAATGTTCTCTGGTTGCCATTCTGGACGCCGACAAAGAAGGCTTTTTGCGTTCAACCCGTTCGCTGATTCAGACGATTGGCCGCGCCGCCCGCAACGCCGAAGGAAAAGTCATTCTCTATGCCGACAGAATGACCGGCTCTATGCAGGCCGCTTTGGAAGAAACGCAGCGCCGCCGGGAAAAACAGCTGAAATTTAACGCTGAACACGGCATTACCCCCAAAACCGTCAAAAAGACAATCTCCAGCGCCCTGTCAGACATGACCGAAGCCGATTACATCAAAGATGATAACCTCAATTCCAAAGAAATTGCCGACCTCAAAAACATCGACAAGAAACTCAAGGAATATACCAAGAAGATGAAAGAAGCCGCGGCAAATCTGGAATTTGAAGAAGCCGTCATCTACCGCGACAAAATCAAAGAACTTGAACAATTGGCCATGAAAAACACTTAAAAGTTTTATATTTCCTGCAGCTTGTCAAATATCCCGGAATCTTCCAACTTTATGGAACAAACAATGCTAAGCTTCGTTGTTTCTGAAACGCCCCTTCCCCCTGTTTTATGATCCTCTAAAGTCGTTAAACGCCAAACCTCGGAACTACTAATGGGAAACGACCCAAAATCTTTCAATTCCAAAGGAGAAGTCCCTAAACGATCATGATAATGTAAAAAATATGTTGTACCATCATGTGTTGGGCTCCACTTTCCTGCCGCCAATCCCGGTTGAGAATAATTAGCGCAATAGTCAAGGGCTTCTTGCTTCGTTAAATTCTTTTTAAAATCTAAAGCAATGATGTAATGAGATTCCTTCGGTTGCTGTATATAACCGCTGCCTGTCTCATTCATCCCCATAATAATTCCGATAGGCTCGCCCTTAGAGGTCTGTTCTGTCAAACTATAGGTATAATCGGAATACAAATAGTAAAAAGGATATTTACACGCGGCATACCGTGTCCCATAAATTGTATCCGTACAAGCTGTATCTTCAAAACCGCCTATACGGCAATTATCGACATACTGACATACACACGCTTTAAAAGTCTCATTGTAAGTTTGGTTATCCGCACAGGTTGGAATTTCCGGCTCTGTCGAGCCACTGCCAATACAAGCCCAGCCGCTCCCGAACGGACATTTTATGCCACCGTTTGGACAGGAGGCCTCAGTATATCCCAAACTCGCGCAATCCGTTGTTGCCACGCACTGCGCCGAAACTTCGCCCATTTCGCCAAAAGTGAAAGGAGCCACAAACAAAAC
>UQAB01000025.1 GCA_900538765.1 uncultured Azospirillum sp.
AAATCCTGTGAATGCGGCGGCGCTGCCGGCGCTACATCTTGTACAGTCAACGGGCAGACGACTTATTCAAGCTGCAAAAGTTGTTGTGAGAATAGAGGAACGCTGACATCTTGTCCAACAGGTTATAGATGTGAATATGAGGCGTGTACAAACAAATATTACAAGGTCGACGGCTGTCAGTCCGGTTATGACTGGAATGCAACAACGCAAACCTGTACGTCGCAATGTGCCACGAGTTATAAATATGATGAAAGCAACTGCCCGAGCGCAAGCTATTTCCACTGCAATTCCAGCACCTGCGGCGGGAAGTATATGGATTGTAAGACATTCGTGTTTGCCAATGGAGCGCAAACATATACGCATGTAACAGGAACTTATGCGGCAAGTAGAAATCTTTGTCCGGGAATTAAAGATTTTGTTCAAATGATAGATCCATCGGACGGAAGTATTGATGAGATTGCTATGTACAATGGTGACGTGGTAACAAGTCATGGGTTAAATTTATGCGTCGATGCTGATCAGGCTTGTTATGATTTAATGAATGAAATAAGAAATGCAAAAAATGGTGACAGTATCAGTGTCGGTCAAGATATGTACTGTGGTAATTTAGCGGTATTCAATAATTCAAGAAGCAATACAATTACTATTTTGGGTAATAATCATACGTTAACTTTAAAGCCATCCTTTACAAATATTTTTTATACGCCGTTTAAGATAGAAAACTTAAATATTAATCTTGAGGTACCATATGGTATTTTACCTGGTTATCATTACCATGGCGGATGTGATACTTTGGATTATAGTTCAAATATTTTTTATTGCGGAGCAGGAGGTTCATGTTCTTTGTATGGAAATTCAAAGATTACTGTTTCGGGAGCAGGAAGAGGAATAGTCGGAGCAGCCAACCTAAATCTTTATGGAAATATGACGGTAACGTGCTCTGGTTCTTGTGGTGTCGGAGATATTAATGTCAAGAATGGAGGTGTATTAAATTTAGGGGCTTTGGCAAGAGGTGTTAACGGAGATATCTTTCTATATGAAGGTGCGGTTTTAAATATTAAAAATTATCCCAGACAATATTCTAATTCATATACTCTGCCGGTTATTTATGCAGCTGGGGAAAATCCTGTTGTTAATCTTTGCAATTGGCCGGGAAATGATTGGGCTAACCAAGTCCGGCTGGCATGGCAAAGCAGGCCTGGATATAACAGGTTTAACGGATTTCGGAACATTACTTTTAATAGTAATAATTCCGTAGCATTCAATAATCGATACAACGCTCCGTCAGGTTGGGAAAAATATGTTATTCTGAATACAGACAGCAATGTTTGCAGTATGATGAACTTTTAAGAAAAGGATGACATACAAAAAAGGCTTTGACATCAGCTCAGGGCCTTTTTCATAAAAATTTTTAAGGCGCTTGATTTAAAATCCACAAAATACCTATATATATATAAATAAAGGATAAAAAGAAAGGTATCATACGATGGATTTTGAAAAATTAACCAATAAATCAAAGGAACTGGTGCAGGATGTTGTCAGTCTGGCGGCGCGGGAAAAACACCAGTTTATTGCGCCGGAGCATTTACTGAGCGTGATGTTGAATGCAAAGGACAATGGCACGGTCACGGAGCTTTTGCAAAAATCGGGTGCAAATGTTGAAAATCTCCGCAATGCTGTTGATGCGGCGTTGAAGCGCCTGCCGCAAGTCAGCGGCGAAAGCGTACAAAGCTCCATGTCACAAGAATTTACCCGTGTAATGATGGAAGCCGAAAAGCTTGCCGAACAGGCCGGAGATTCCTACGTAACTGTTGAACGTATTTTGCAGGCGCTGGCGCAGACGGCCGGAACAAAAGCCTATGAGGCCATGAAGTCTGCCGGCGTTAACCCTGTTGCTCTAAATCAGGCTGTTAATGAAATGCGTAAAGGGCGAATTGCCGATTCTGAGAGCGCGGAAGATAACTTCAACGCCCTGAAAAAATATGCGATTGATATTACGGCGCGCGCTAAAGAAGGAAAGCTTGACCCGGTTATCGGCCGCGAGCATGAAATCCGCCGGACAATTCAGGTCCTGTCCCGCCGAACCAAAAATAACCCGGTGCTGATTGGTGAACCGGGTGTCGGTAAAACGGCGATTGTCGAAGGCTTGGCAATTCGCATTATTAACAATGACGTGCCGGAAAGCCTGCACAACAAACGTCTGCTGGCTTTGGACATGGGAGCCCTGATTGCCGGTGCCAAATTCCGTGGTGAATTTGAGGAGCGTCTGAAAGCAGTCTTGAAAGAAGTAGAAGAGTCTGACGGTACAATCATTTTGTTCATTGATGAAATGCACACCATTGTCGGTGCCGGTGCTTCCGAAGGGTCAATGGATGCCTCAAACCTGTTGAAACCGGCTCTGGCGCGCGGCGAGTTACATTGCCTCGGCGCCACGACGTTGAATGAATATAAAAAATATGTTGAAAAAGATGCGGCGCTGGCACGGCGTTTCCAGCCTGTTTTTGTCGGAGAACCGAGCGTTGAGGAAACAATTTCCATTCTGCGCGGCATCAAGGACAAGTTTGAGCTGCATCACGGCGTCCGCATTGCCGACAGCGCGCTGATTGCCGCCGCCACTTTGTCCAATCGTTATATAACCGACCGCTTCCTGCCGGATAAAGCGATTGACCTGATGGATGAAGCCGCCAGCTCTGTTCGTATGGCTGTCGATTCTAAACCGGAAGAGCTGGATGAGTTGGATCGCCGGATTCTGCAGCTGAAAATTGAGCGCGAAGCACTGAAAAAAGAAACAGACGAACAGTCGAAAAACCGTTTGGAACAAATCGGTTATGAAATCAGCGGCTTGGAAGTCAAAGCGAAAACGCTGGGTGATAAATGGCTGAAAGAAAAACGTTCTCTGGCAGATATTACCGAACTTAAAAACCAGCTGGATAAGGCCAGGATAGAAGTCGATATAGCCAAACGGGAAGGGCGCTATGACCGCGCCGGCGAGCTGCAGTACAGTATCATTCCTGAGTTGGAAAATAAATTGAAAGAAGAAGAGACCGTCGCCAAAAACGCCCATAGCCATGCCGGAGAAACCGTAACTGATGAAAACATTGCGGCGGTCGTTTCCAAATGGACCGGTGTCCCGGTCGATAAAATGCTGGAAGGTGAAAAGGAAAAGCTTCTGCACATGGAAGACTTGTTGAGCAAACGGGTTGTTGGGCAAAAGGATGCCATTGCAGCCGTTGCCAATGCTGTCCGACGTTCTCGTGCCGGAATTGGCGATGCCGGACAGCCGATAGGTTCCTTCCTTTTTCTGGGGCCGACAGGCGTTGGTAAAACAGAGCTGTCGAAAGCGCTTGCCGAATTTCTGTTTAATGATGAAAAGGCGATTCTGCGTATTGATATGTCTGAATACATGGAGAAACACGCCGTTGCTCGCTTAATCGGTTCCCCTCCGGGATATGTCGGTTATGAAGAAGGCGGTCTGCTGACCGAAGCCGTCCGTCGCCGCCCGTATCAGGTTATCCTGTTTGACGAGGTTGAAAAGGCTCATCCCGATATTTTCAACATTCTTTTACAGGTTTTGGACGACGGTCGCCTGACTGATGGCAAGGGACGTACGGTGGACTTCAAAAATACCATAATCATTATGACTTCCAATCTGGGGTCTGATATTCTGACTAATGCGACCGGCGGTGATGATCCGCGCAAGATCCGCAACCAGATTATGGATATTGTCAAAGCCTCGTTCCGTCCGGAATTTATCAACCGTATTGACGAAATTATCTTCTTCCACAAGCTGGATAAGAGCAATATTAAAGAGATTGCCAAGATATTGATTGCCAATATCGAAAAACGGCTGAGCGAACACAATATTCATCTGCGTGTCAATGATGCGGCCTTTGTCTGGATTGTCAACAACGGTTATGACTCTGTCTACGGAGCAAGACCTCTAAAACGCTTGCTAAAAAATCAAATTGAGAATAAACTGGCAATGAAGATTTTGAGCGGCGAAATAGAGGACGATGATACTGCCGATATTATTGTCAGCGCCGACGGACAGTTGGATATTGTAAAAAGTAAGAGGAAAAGTTAATGCCTTCGGAATTATTTAAGAAAGCCTTTCGCGTAGCGCAGGATTATGACGTTTCAACGCCGGAAAACAGCATTGTATTGTACAGCGTCAGCTTTTTGCCGACCAAGGAAAACCGCGAGAATGCGTTTAATTATGTCAAGAGTCATCCTGAACGGATGATGATTGAACATACTGATTGCGGTGCCAAACTGGTTGAAATGGGGCTGCTGAGTTCAGATTGCGGTTTGAGCAATGATGAAATCTCTGATATCTGGTCAATCGCTTCAAAACGCTTTATTGAGGCAGCCAAGGGTGATGTTGTGGCTTTTGTCAAAGGAGCTGACCCGCGCAGTGTTTTTCGGACGCAGGAGCTGCCGTCTATCCTTAACAATGAGCATATTTCTACCATAAACGGTGAAAATAAATTCAATTTCGCAAAGAAGTTTTCTAAATAATTTAGAGAAAACTTGACAAAACAGTCTTATCAGTGTTATGATGAGGCTGTTTTTTTATTATTATTAACGAAATCATATAATTATTATGGAAAAGGAAAAACTTTATTCAACCGAAGAAGAAATTATTGCTGGTTTGCGGCAAGACTGTATCAGTTGCGGAAATGTCTTAAAACAGTTATCCCCGGAACAACGTGCGAAATATGCGGAATATGTTCTTGATGGCGTAGGGTTTTCTGCGCGGACGAACTATCTGATTCTCTACAAAATGTGGAATTACCGCCTTTTTGAGAAGCTTTTAGCCCAGGGAGATGATGCGGTTGAGTGCTATCTCAGACAATGCGCGAACAAATCAATTCGTCGCATTTTAGGAGATGCCTGCACCAGATTGTCATTGTTCAAGGATATAATTTTTGGCAGAGGAAAAGGCAGGCTTATTTCAATGTTGAAAATTTATGATTTGTTTGACGGTGAAGACGAGGCAAATTTATTCCGCTGTCAGAAAAATGCCGATTCTTCCGTAAATAACAGCTTTATTTTCAACTACATTAAGGATAATAAATTATATCAGGAAACCGTCCGGCAGTTGACCGGCCCCGGTTATGAAGTCTTTTTGCGCTGGTATGTCGAGCTTAACAAACTAAGCCCTCGGGAAAAAGCTCTTTTGTCAGCCAGACAGCTGTGGAACAAGTTTTTGCATTTTCTGATGTTGACTGAATAAAATGAAAAAACTGTTGAATATAATTTATTCAGCAGTTTTTTTTATTGCAAATTAATCCTCCCCCTTATAACATGCAAAAAGACGCGGAGCTTATGCTGCGTGTTTAGTACCTTGAGTGGTACGGAGCTTTCATCGGCTCTTATAACCTTCGGTGTTAGGATATAACATCGTCATATTGTCGGCTACTCATCATGGCCGGTGGTAAATATATCCCCGATTCATAGTTTCTATGGTCGGGGAGCTTTTAGCGCATGCAACAGAAGTTCTTTGACTTTAAAGGCTAAGAGAATCATTTAAGGTTATATGATTGATGAACTCTCCGACCACCTTATAAAATGGGTGGTTTTCTTTTAATTGCAATTTAAAGAAAAGGAAGTTTAATCATATGAAAAATAAACTTTTATTTACAACGGCTTTAGTGGCTATGGTCAGCGCTTCTAATGCTTATGCGGAAAGAGTAGTTATTAATCAAGAAGATATTAATAACGAAATTTGGGGCGGAGAAGAAGAATATTCCGTATTTTCCCATAATTTTGAAGAATCAAAAATGAATAATGATGACATTCTTATAGATAATGTCAGAGTATCAGTTATTGACCGAGATTATGAAATAAAAGACGGACAACGTCTGGAAATGCAGCAAGGACGTCTTGATGCTCTGGGAAAAGGTGACGGAAGTACGCATTCTTTTAAGATGTCAGGAGGAGAAGTCATCCTCAACGGCTCAGAGAATATTGAGGATGATTATGGTATTTTCGGAAACGGCATAAAAATTTCGGGAGGTTCCATAATCCTTAATAATTCCGGTTTAACCGATGACGGAACGGATAAAGTGCTTCAGGACGGACGCGAATATCCGGCTTCTTCCATTGATATCAGTGATGGAACAATAGTAATGAACAGCATTGGAGAAGGAAGTTCTTGGTTGGATTCTCATGGGCATGTAGAATATCAAAAAGACGAAAACGGAAAGTTTATCTACGTTGATGAAAATGGTAACCGAGTTACTGATGAGGAATATGAAGCAGCACATGGTGCAATAATGACTGACCCGGTTGAAATTGAAGGGAGCAGAGAAGGCGGAGAGATAAATATTTCCGGCGGGAAGATAATCGTTAATGGTGGTCAAAATAAAATAACGGAAAATTTG
This sequence comes from uncultured Azospirillum sp., assembly GCA_900538765.1. Taxonomy (GTDB): domain Bacteria; phylum Pseudomonadota; class Alphaproteobacteria; order RF32; family CAG-239; genus HGM16780. Next base: position 6,387 of record UQAB01000025.1, read on the forward strand.
CAAGGCGTTAATGTCTGGGCAGCCAAAGACATAAATCTCAGCGGCGGCGAACTGGAAATAACTTCCGGCTCTAATCTAGTTACGGTGATAACGCCTGAAAATATGAAAAAAAGCACTATTAATTTGACCGATGACGGTACAATTAATTTAGCAGGAGGCTTGCTTGCCAATGTTTCCGGCAATGGTAACTTAAATGTTAAATCCTCAAGCGCGTTGGTTGACGGTAACGTTTCCGGCTCCAACCTGACTTTTGAAGCAGACCATTCTTTAAGCAAGGCATTTTCCGGCACAATCGGCGATTTGGCTTCTCTGAATGTTAACAAAGGCACTCTGACTTATGACAAACAGACCGGTAAAATCAGCAATCTGAATGTCACCGGCGGTTTGGATATCGGCACAAATACGGTTAATGCCACGAATGTTGACTTCAAAGATAATTCCAGCCTAGCTTTGCGCGTAGCAGCTACTAACAATTATGGCAAAATCAATGCCGATAACATCACAATCGGTAAAGATACGACCATGAAAGTAACGCTTGATAATGGCGTGGTCGGTAATGGCGAAAATACAGATTTGAAGTTTTTGAACGGTAAAGTAACCGGAAGTTTCACGAATAAAATTGCTGAGAACAGCCGGTATGATATCAAATGGAATGAAGACGGCTCCTTAAATATTACTGGAACAGCAACGGCTTCTGATGTCGTTGTGGATGCCGGCGGTTCTATAAACAATGCTAAAACCGCCGAAGCTTGGGACAGTATCACATCTTCAACAACAGCAAGCGCCGGAGCCAAAGCGGTTGCTTCTGTTTTAGGTGATTTGTCTCAGAATGCCACAACGGCCGCAGGACAAAAAGCCTATGTCGATGCTTTGACGGCTGTAGCTCCTGAAGTCGCGCCGATGGTTCAGAAGACGCAGACTGAAACTGCCAATCAGGTATTCGGCGCAGTCAGCACTCGCTTGACCGGCGGTTCAATCTCGACTGGTTCTGAAGGTATGTCTTCCGGCGATTCTAATCTTGACGCAGCTGTCTGGGTTCAGGGTATGTTCAACAAATCCAAGCTGGACGACACATCCAAGTCCAAGGGTTTTGACGCAGATTCTAACGGTGTTGCTCTCGGTATTGAAAAATTCATCAATAAAGATGTTAAAGTCGGTGCCGGTTATGCTTATACCAATACCGATATTGACGGTTTTATGCGTTCGACCGATGTTGATACTCACACCGCGATTGTTTACGGAGAATATAAACCAAGCAACTGGTACGTTAACGGTATCGCAACCTATGGCTGGTCTGATTATTCCGAAGACAAAAACGTTGCAGGTGTTGGTGTTAAAGCTGACTACGATGTTGAAACCTTCGGTTTGCAGGCTATGACCGGTTACGATATGCAAGTTAAAGGCTTTAGCATTACGCCGGAAGCCGGATTGCGTTATGTTCATATTAAACAAGATGCTTATAAAGATTCTGCCGACCAGCACGTTTCTGCCAATGACAGTGATATTTTGACCGGTGTTATCGGTGCAAAAGTCAGCAAGTCTTGGGAATTATCTAACGGTATGAACATCAAACCGGAAGCCAGAATTGCCGCAACTTATGACCTGTTTAACGATGATGTTAATTCGGTCGTAACCTTGGCTAATGGCTCGGCTTATTCCGTTGAGGGTGAAGCTCTTGACCGTTTCGGTATGGAATTTGGTGCCGGTGTAACTGCGGAAGTTAACTCTCAGGTTGAACTCTCGCTTGGTTATGAAGGCAAATTCCGTGAGGACTACCAAGACCACACCGGTTTGATTAATGCTAAATATAAATTTTAGTATTTAACATTTAGTCTTTCCTTGGTCCCAAAAGCTCCGCAGCTCATTAGTTGCGGGGCTTTTTTTGTTACTTAATTTTCATATAAAAAAGCCCGGTTTAACACCAGGCTTTTTAATGGCGGGAGCGACGAGGCTCGAACTCGCGACCCCATGCGTGACAGGCATGTATTCTAACCAACTGAACTACGCCCCCATTTAATTTCGAATATGTTTATACATGACGTTTTTTATAATTGCAAGCACTTTTTTCAAAAAAAAATAAAAATTATAAAATTATTAATAAAATTAAGCTATTAGCTATATTTATACACACCAAAAAGATTATTTACTTTGCTTTTGGAATAAAGGATAATATAGTTCCCTGAGTATTTTGTACTCCGATGGAAATATTAAATTAGCGTGGAAATTATGAATTTGTCACATTTTTGTAAGAAGCTTAAAGCAAAATTAGGCGCGGCGTCTGACGAAAAACTCTCCCTGCCTGAAAAGCTTAATAAATATATGAACATGAAACACAAAAACAAAATTTTGACGGGTGTTTATGCTTCTTTGATCGTTTTTGCCTTTGTATTGGCCGTTGCCAATCACAATGATGTCAGTGCGTCGGTTTCCCCGCAGGAAAATCTTGATTATTTGCTGCTTGAAAATTCCATTAACAGCAATTATACGTCAGAAACTGTTTATCCGGAGTCTTCTGTTGAAAATATCCGTTCTCTGTTTGAAATGGTCAATTATAAGGAAACAACCAAGACTATTGAACATGAAATAAAACTTTCCAAAGGCGATACGTTCATTAATGTGCTGACTAAGCTCGGCATGGATTATAAATCGGCTCACGGCGTCTATTTGGAACTGAAAAAGGTATATAAGCCCGAAAATTTAAGAGCTGGGCAGATTATCAAAATTACCACCACCATGGATACGGAACAGGATAAGCTTCTGTCGCTGGATAATGTCACAATTGAACCTCAGGCCGGTAAACGTTTTATTGTCGAAAAGGACGAAAACAACAATTATCAGGCCCGTCAGGAAAAGGACGACTTGATTCAGGAAGTCAAAGCGGCGGAAGGAACGATAAGCGGCGCCTTGTCAAACTCGATGAATAACGCCGGCGTTCCGAATAAAATCATTGCCAATTTCATTAATATTTTTGCTTACTCCATTGATTTTCGCCGAGATGTCCGTAAAGGTGACAAATTTGAAATTATTTATGAAAACCACCTGACACCGTCCGGAGAACTGGTCAAAACCGGAAATATTCTCTATGCATCGCTGACTTTGAAAAAAGACAAGATTGCCCTGTATCGTTATAAAGATAAAAGTGGCAATGTTGATTATTATGACGAAAAAGGCTATGCCATGAAGAAAACGCTGCACCGCAAGCCTTTAGCTTTTCAGGCTGCCCGCATTTCTTCGCCTTTTGGCAAAAGACGCCACCCGATTAAAAAACAGATTATTGTACATTGGGGCGTTGACTATGCGGCGCCGCGCGGAACGGCTATTTATGCCGGGGGCGACGGCGTTGTCCAAATGGCCAAATGGAACGGCGGTTATGGCAACTATGTTAAAATCCGCCATAACAGCGAATATTCGACGGCTTACGGCCATATGCAGAGGATAGCCAAGGGAATTCGCCCCGGCGTCCGCGTCAAGCAGGGACAAATCATCGGCTATGTCGGCAGTACCGGCCTGTCCACCGGTCCGCACCTCCATTATGAGGTCGTTAAAAACGGCCGCCGCGTCAATCCGTTGACAATTAAAGCCGCTGCCGGGGAAAACCTGAAAGGCAAAACCCTCAAACACTTTAAGGCAACAGTCGCCGAGTTAAAAACAACCTATAAAACCATGTTTGCCAAGAATGATAAAAAAGAAGAAAAATTGGCAAGCAAGTAAAATAACAAAGGCTTTCCTCAAGTAGGAAAGCCTTTTTTTGTGAGAGATAAAATTAAAACGCAATCACAGGCCTAACCGCAAGTTGACTATCCTTGTAATAAGAGTGGCATTTACTATCTCCTCCGGGAGCAATCCAACAAGCCCATCCTCCACCATCAGCTTGAGTTGAGGTCCAATGCCAGAATCCATCTTCAGTAATTACAGGCAATATTTCTCCATCAGCATTTCCTAAACCTCTATTAATTGTATAATAGTTGTTTATTAAAGAACGCATAATGCCGGCTGCCGGTAAACACCATTTACCTTTAGTATCGGATGATGGTGAATAATTAATGGCTGTCCATGCTGCAGGATAAATAGCATATTCTTGATAGTTTGTCATGCTTATTGTATTACGACAGCTATCAAAATCTTGTTCTGCTGTAGATGTGGTATAAGTCGGTAAATCAGGAACTTTCATATAATCAGTTTCAGTTACTAAAGCTCTTGTTCCCAAGCTATTTAAGGCAAGAGCTTGACCACAATTATCATTACCAATATAGACAACGACACCTATTGGCGTTTTGCCGCTGACTTTATCATTCGAGCAAGTGCCGTCATTATTTAATATTTGTCCGATTTTACAGTTTTGGGCATAACCATTACAACTGCCTAACTCAGCTTTTGTAACTTTGGGGCAAGCCCAATATTCGCCGAACGGGCATTTTAAGCCGCCTTCGCATGATTTTAATGACGTATAGCCCAGTTGTTGACAATCGGTAACAGCGCATTGCGCTGTGGCATATTGTGGAATTAAAAACAGACTTGCTCCTAAAAGTAAAAAATTAAAGTTAGTATTCATAATGAACTCTCCTGTATTTTTTTTGTTATTATAACAGGAATGAGAGTGCAAATCAAATATTAATTTTAGTAGATTAAGAAAAAAATGACAAACTGACAATAAGTAGCGACTGCATAAAATCACGGCGCATTATCATTATAAGGTTTTCGCTGATGCTGAATGTGACTGTAATAGAATATTTTAGGTCTAAAAATATTCTTATTTTTGGTCGCAATAATGCTCAACGACCAAGTTTATTAAAAGGGTTCAACACCCTCAGCGGCAAACTCTGCCGTGTAACATGATGAACAAATGGGTGCAATGATTTTCTTTGTGTTTATCAGTATTATCGCCTTTAACTGATAAACTTTATCTTTCTTTAAATTTCTGCTATTATAAATATCTACGGATATGTGTGTATGCTTAAGGAGAAATGTGATGTGTTGTAAGGAAGTCAGGAGTTATTATGACGATAACCGCCTGCATGAAGTTTATGAAGTGTCGGACGACGGGATGAAAAACGGCAGTTATCGGTGCTTTGAAAAGAACGGCGCTCCGGAAATTTCCGCTTTCTATAAAGATGACCGTCTGGACGGAGAATATACGCGTTATGACAGCCGTGGACAGGCATTGGAAAAGGCTTGCTATGTCAACGGACAACGGCATGGCGATGTTCTGCTCTATGGCGAAAAGATTGCCGAATATAAAAACGGGGAACTTGTCTGGCGTAAATCCGCTGAATAAAAAACGGTACAAAGATAAAGAGCAGCCTGATTCTTCAGACTGCTCTCTAGGATATTATACGTGAAAAAACTATTTCTTAAGTGCTAGAACTTATATTTAGCGCTCAAGATACCGGAATGATCTTTATAATCATCACGGAATTTACCTTCATAACCGGCAGATACTTCCCAAGCATCGTTCAGTTCTGCGGTTACGCCGGCGCCGGCTTCAACGCTGAAGCGGTCAAGCTTCTCGCCGTTGATGCGGTAGGTTGCGCCGTTTGCCAGAGCAACGTTGGAGTTGTTGTCCGGATCCATCAGGTCATAAGTCATGGCGACACGAGCTTCAGGACGGATGAACATACCGTTGTCGAGAGCAAAATCTCTGCTGGCTTTAACGCCGACAATACCGGTCAGGATATCCATATCGTCGCCGGAAATATGCTGGCCGGCCGTATCGGTATAGGATTTCTGCTTGATGTGAGTGTAACGCAAACCGGCCTGCGGTGTAACGTTCAGACCGCGGACACAGGCATCGTATCCGGTCATGGCCTGTAAGCCGTATGACTTAACATCATAGTCAGCTTTAACGCCGCCGAAGACTTTCTTGTGCTCGTCATAATCAGACATGCCGTAAGAAGCAATACCGTTAACAAACCAGTTGGAAGGTTTGTATTCACCATAAGCTATGAAAGTATGGGATTTGACGTCAATATTGCGGCGGTAAGCGTCAACATCGGTGTCGGTATAAGAATAAGAGATACCTGCTTTGACGTCTTTGTTAATGGCTTTATGAATACCCATTGCAACGCCGGCAGAGTCGGAATCAAATCCTCTGGCCTTTGATGAGCTGTCCAGCTTAGAGTTGTTATACAGCCCCTGTACCCAGGTTGTAACTCCGGTCATGGCGCTGTCGCCGGAAGATTTTCCGTTGGCGGCAGAACTGATTGTTCCGCCGGAGAGCTGGGAAGAAACTGCGTCATAAGCATGAGCCAATGTGCTGTTTTCAACTGTGCGAACCATCGGTGCGGCCGTCGGAGCCAGAACTTCGGCCATAGCGGCTGCAGACTGTGTCTGGCCTCTCTGCAGTGAATTTGAGAATTCATGCGTAATAGCGTCAGAAGCGATAAATCCGGACTGCCCAGCCGTGAAAGCGGCCAAAACACCGGCCTGGTTAACGCCGACACCTGATTTGATCAAGTCGGCGGAAACGGCGGAAGCGTCTTTTTTGCTGATGCCGAGCTTGCCGTCTTTGAGTTCTGACTTGTCATAACTGTAAAGCAGATTGTCTTTAAGAGCCAGATTTCCTTCGGCGCTGCTTGCAAATTCAATGCCTTCTTTCAGGTCTTCGTTAGACAGTCCTTCGTCAAAAATCAGGTTCAGGTTGGACTGTTCGCCTTCGCCGGAAGCGGCCTTCAGACTGCCGTCAATTTTACCGTTGACGATTTTGTCGCCTTCCTCGCCGATACCGACGTTTAAGGTTGCGCCGTTGTCCAGAGTAACGTCAGATTTGTAAACATTTTTACCCAAATCCAAAACACCATGAGAAGCAACGTTAGTCTGTGCAATGCTGTATCCGGCTGTGTTGGCTTTGTCAGAAATTCTCAGTGTACCGTTAACGTCAAGAGTGCCTGTTTTGAACAGATTGTCAGCGGATGCGGAATCTAAAACAAAAGACTTGCCGTTGGCAACGGTTGTCGTAGTAACACTGGCGCCTTTGCCGAACAGAGAAGCGGAAGCTGCATCAGCGACAATATTCAGATTAGCCAAATCGGTAATTTTTTCGATATAGGCCTTGGAACCTGTAACGTTAATTGTAGAGTCAGTACCTTCTTTGATGTTGGCTTCAATACGTCCGGCCAGGTCAATCTCTGTTGTATTCAAGCCATAGGTGGAATCATTGGTTGCCTTAATCAGACCGCCTTCGGCAACGGCAACTTTGCTGTTCTGCAAAGTCATCTGTGATTTATCTCTCTCTCCATTGCCATCGCCTAAAGCGCCTTGCAACAGCATACCGCCTTCGCCGATGTTAATTTCGGCATTGTTCAGCGTTGCGTCACCGTAGCTCAACAGCTGAGCGTTATTGCGCCATGTATCGCTTTTGTCATCTAACTGCGGACGTCCGGCATCGGGATTATTGCCGGCAATATTGATTTTAGTGGTTTTACCCTCGTCATTTTGAATATCCAGATAAACGGCATGAATGGCGGAACCGTTGCTGATGTTGATTTCCTCAACATTATTCAGGGCAACGGTATTTTCAGCCTTTTTATTGTATTCATCGCTAAGGCCGCTGATTAACTCGGCGCCGTTGGTGAGGTTAATGGAACCGCCGGTCTGAGTATACCCGCCGTTATATTTGCCGCCGTCTGAATTATAATCGCCGGCAATGTTAAATGTACCGTTGTTAGTGATTGTGCCGTTGTTGAAAATATCGGAAGCATTGGAGTTGGCGGTTGCGCCTTGCGCAATAGTTAATGCACCGGGCTTGCCGATAGTAAAGGAAGCCTCTTTTGCTTTATCAGCTTCTCCTTTACTCAGTATGCCATCTTCACCGCGGGTTAAACCTCCGGTCAAATCCAACATGCCGGAATTGACGTTAATCTGGCCGTTGACAATCGTTTCACGGGAAGCAATAGTGTTGTCGTTACCCTCGACATTAATGACGCCGCCTTCTTCAAGCACGACTTTACCATGGGAAGCCGGATTTGTATTGCTGGATGCCGCACGGATAATGCCCTCATTCATATTTACCGTACCGGCAATGGTAAGCGTGTTTACAATGTTGGGGTCTTCTTCACGCGTAACAAGAAGATGGCCGTCATTGGTCAGATTTATCGTTGATCCTTTCTGAATATTGACGTTATCGCCACCGATAAAATTGCCTTTGCCGTCAACCGTTACGGTAGAGTTTTCAATCTGCAAATCATCAGCTTCAATGAAACGGTTTTGAGCATTATTGTTTTTAACCTCCCCGTTTTGAACACCTGAAATCGTAACAATGTCAGTCCATGATGCGCCCTTGCCGCTGTCAATATATTGATTCAACGCCTCTTGGGTGGTAATACTCACCGGGTCGGCAGCCAATACGCCGGAAGCCGTGAAGGTTGTGGCGACTAACGCTGTTGTAAATAGAAGATTTTTTTTCATATGATTAAACTTCCTTTTATTTATAAATAAAACAAAACCACCTTAAAAAGGTGGTCGGAGAGTTCGAAAATCATATCTCATAAAATGACTCTTTTAACCTTTAAAACCATATTTTTTCAAGGATAGGTATATGGTTCTTGAACATACGTTAAAAGCTCCCCGACCATATTACTATGAATCGGGGATATATTCTATCGTTAGCGGGATAATACTAACAATTTCACGATGCTATATCCCTTAACACCGTATGAGATAGAGCTTTCGACAGCCCCGTACCTTTTTAGTACTAAGTACAAAAAATATTTTTTGCACCTGTAAGTTACACTACATGAAGAATAATAAATATGCAATCAAAAAAAACAAAAAGTACAAATATATTTAAAAATCAAGAAATAATATGTTGTTTCTTTTCTGTTTTGCCTTTGCGGTGATAATATATTTCTTGCCAAGACCAAACGGATAAGCTACAACGGAAAAACAGCCAGGAGGGAAATATGAACCGTGAAATACAAGAAAAAGACGAAAAGCAACCTGGAAAATGGAAACGGGTAGGGCGATTCTGTTTGAAATATCCGGTGAGCATTTTGTTTGCGCTGGCCATTGCTTATTATGCCGTGCAGGTTTATGTTTTTGACATTAACCCGTTTATAAACAGATTAATTGTCTATGGGCTTGCCGTTTTGTGGATTCTGTGGCTTGTGGCGCGCCACATGGTCAAGTTGTTCTTGCTGCTGTTGTTTGCGGGCGTTTTGCTCTATGGCTGGAATTGGTATGCTACCCGGGAAATCAGAAAATGTGAAGAAAGCGGAAAAGTCTGGAATAAGGAAACAAAATCCTGTGAAGAGAAAAAAACTATAATGCAGCGCATAGAACTTTTGCTGAATAAATATCTCCCTCTTTCAGAAAGTCAAAAACATGAATAAACATTGGTCAAAGGTTGAATATCTGCATCAAAGCGTCAAAAATCCCAATATTATCGTCAAGGGAACAAAAAGCTATTACAGCAATGCTTATACGCCTGATTTTGAGGATTATGTCGTCCGTTATCTCTACGGAGATGAGTTCAGCGTCCGAAGTTGGCAGCCGCAATGGGAAATTGACAGGCTTTATATCGGTAATTATGTTTGCATCGGCGCAGAAGCAGTTATCCTTATGGGCGGCAATAATACGCACCGAATGGACTGGTTCAGCTCTTATCCCTTTATGGAAAAAATTGTTGAGGCTTATCAGCCCAAAGGCGATACGGTTATCGGCGACGGCGTTTGGATTGGCATGCGTGCCATGATTATGCCTGGTGTAAAAATAGGGGAGGGAGCCGTAATCGCTGCTGGAGCTTTAGTGACGGAAGATGTAGATGCCTATGTCGTTGTCGCCGGCGTTCCAGCAAAGAAAATCAGAAAGCGTTTTGCGGATGATGTCGTGGCTGAACTGCTGGCTCTGCGTCTTTATGACCGCAGTGAAGAAGAAATTGACCGCCTGCTTCCTTATTTGTGCAACAATGATTTGCCAGCTTTGAAAAAAGCCCTCCTTTAATGATTTTTAATAAAAAAGACATATACTATGTACAGTTATTTGAAATAAGGATAAGTCCCATGCCGCAGTTTACAACGCAATTTGCCATTATCAACAAAATCAAGTCTATTGTCAAAAAGACCGGCGGTCTGTTTACGCCGAGCAATAACGGTATTACGACGGCGATTGCCCGCAAAATTCAAAGAACCTCTTATGAAGTAACCAAACGGCAGGAAAAGGATTCGTTTACACCGCCGTATTTGTGGATTGCGGAAGAGCTTCAGTCCAATGATGCGCAGATTTTTAAAGCCTCGGTTTTTTATCTGGCCAATATTGCAATCAACGAACCGCGTTATACCGATGCGATTCTTGATATTTTAGGCAAGAATATAGATTCGGTCAAAAACGATAAAGATAAAATTGATTATATAAAAGAAAAAATTGATTATATCGGTACCAATCGCCGCAAATAAATTTCCTGATAAAAAATGTTGACTTATAAAATACCTCTGTTATACAGAACGGCGTACTATGTATTTTTATGTTTAATAATTTAATTTTTAAGAAAATGAAACAAGAAAAAGAAACGGTCAAAGATCTTCAACAACAGAAGTTTGAACAACATGTAGAAGCCGGAAAAAGATGCCCTGTTTGCGGATCGGAAGATTATGCCGGCGGTTCCTTGGGCGGAAGATGTATGGAATGCGGTTATACGGTCGGTTTTCATGGTTCTTCTGATTTTAAAAATATTTCGGATTGATAAAATCGTTTTAAATTAAAATCAAAGTTTCTAAATGCAAACATCCCCGAAGCTTTTATTAGAAAGCAGCTTCCGGGATGTTTTTTTATATAAAAAATCCCCGTCATTTAACGGGGAGATTGGAGGAAGATTATTTCAAATCATCTTTGTCGTCTTCATCATCATCGTCATCATTGTCACAGTCGTCGCTTTTTGTGAAAAATATTTTAATCAGTCCTTTGCGGAACATCCATACGTTGATAACCCCGAGCACCACGGACAACGAACCAAAAAGGTAAAGAAGATAATACCAGTTAAGCTGGTCGACGGAAATCATGACATCCTGACGATTGACGTGCAGAAAAGCAATCGCAATGGCCGTGACGATAAAAGAAACGATATATGCTGTTGTCCATACTTTCAGCTGAACGTTTTTTCTGACGAAAATAGCCATCAGGATATACATTAAAACCAATGCCGCAAATAAATATAATTCCATATTAAAACTCCTCAAGTTGCATATTAGTTATAATATATATAGTAAAGGCAGGGTTTTCAACGGCAGAAGTGATTTGTTCGGGATAAAAAACAAAAACTTTTTATGGGCTGTATCTTGGAAAACGGAGTTGTTGGTGACAAAAATAGGAGTTTTGTAGTTGATAAGATAAAGTTAGATTATTGAAAGAACATAATTTTATAAAAAAAATAATTTTTTTTGCTTTTTTTACTTGACCTGATAAAAAAATGCCTGTATACATTCACTCAGTTCTGACTGTGGTCCCATCGTCTAATGGTTAGGACACCACCCTTTCACGGTGGGAATATGGGTTCGAATCCCGTTGGGATCACCAATTGCAATACCCTCAGTTTTTGAGGGTATTTTTTTGTTTAAAGACCTGATGTAATCGTAAGGTTTTCTAAGGGTATAAGAGATTTTGCGGTCTTGCAATTTCAAGTTCGAAAGTAAGATGTGTAAAATCTCTCTTTTTGTTTCTACTTTCGAACTCTGGAAGATTTGGTACGCATTATTACCCAAGGAAAGTATGGTGGCGACTGCGATTGAAAACTTTTCATCAGCTTCGGTCAGCAGTTCCGACTTTCCCTCGAGTTCGTATTGTTCTTTTTTGAGGTCTTCATTCATATCACGGTATTCTTCGGGTGTATACTATCAGCACCGGAGCCGCCATATCCCGTTAGCGGCTAGGCTACCTCTACCTCGTATCTGTCTGCTTGGATGCTACCTCCTGTAGCTAGGTTAAAAGATATTACTCCTAAAACAAATGTGTCAAATTTCGAACAAGCCTTTAACGTGTAATGCTTGAAAATGTCTTTGCTTATTCCAATAGAAAAATATTGTAACCTTTAACTAGCTGATGTCATAGGTCTAATTTTCTTTTTTTATTTTCGGTTTTACTTTTTCTTAAATCTCGATAATATAGGATAAATTAAGGAGCGTTGCTTTTTAGATAATTTAAGAGAAGATTTTAAAAATTGGCTATCTTATTACGATTATCCCCCAATATAACAATGACATCCGAACAATACAAATCTGAACCAAGGTAAAGAATGTTGAAATCTTCCGACAAATGGCTGGATTGGGCTAAAGAAATTCAATCAATTGCTCAAAACGGGTTGACATATACCAAAGATATTTTTGATAAAGAACGTTTTGAAAGATTAAGAAAAATTTCCGCAGAAATTATAAGTTGCTATAGTAAACTTCCCATCAAAACTGTGCAAAAACTTTTTTGCAATGAAGAAGGTTTTCAAACTCCCAAACTTGATACTCGGGCTGTTATTTTGAAAGATGATAAAATTCTGCTCGTAAAGGAAAAGAACGGAAGATGGGCTTTGCCCGGTGGTTGGGTGGATTTTGACCAGACAATCAAAACCAATACGGAAAAAGAAGTCAAAGAAGAAGCCGGTCTGGATGTTAAAGCAATCAAAATCTTGGCCGTTCAAGATCGTAATAAACACAACAAACCAGTTTATGCCTATAATGTTTGTAAATTTTTTGTGTTATGTGAGATTATCGGCGGCAGTTTCCAAAAAAATTTGGAAACCGTAGAAAGCGATTTTTTTTCACTTGAAGAACTGCCGGAACTCGCAGAAGAAAAAAATACAAAAAAACAAATTGAAATGTGTTTTAAAGCTTGTAATAATCCTCTTTGGGTTCCTGAATTTGATTAATTTCGCTTTATAGAATTGTGCCGATTTCGTTTTTGGATGTAGTTTTATTAACCTTATCCTTATTGGTACGATGAGGTTAAAATACCTCATTAATTTTAAGTAAAATCAGTTCGTGAACTGTGAGGTAAGCCTCACCAATAAGCAATAATGCCCTCCAAAATGGAGGGCATTATTGCTTATTGGAAATTTTAATTTGATTCAAACCCATAAAAATGGGTTTGACAAGGACGAGCGGCAGACGGAAGTATGCCGGTGAGGCATTGCCGAGCGAGGACACTGCGGCGCGGAGAGCAGAGCGAACAAGCCAATCCCGTTGGGATCACCATTTCAAATGGCAGGTATAAAAACTGCCATGCTGCTTATGTTTCATTGTTTTATAATATATTATAATCCGATTGCCAGATTAACGCCTGTGCCGATAAATATAAAGCAAATTAATTTTTTGATAATTTCTTTGTATGTCAGATTTTCATTGAAATGATTGCCCAATAGTTTTGTCAGGATATATCCGTAGATAATAACAAAAATTGGCTGGGTTGATGAAATTGATGTTTCAACCAAGACCGGAATGGCAGAAAGGGCAAATACTGGTGCAAGATTACCAGATTGATCAAAAATTTCTATAAAGCAAAATTTAGAGAAATTAGTTTTATATTTCTGAAAATTTTTGATTATGTCTCGCCGCATAGATTGTCGGAATAAAATTGCCCATCTGAGAAGATAAGTAAGCAAGGCACACCAAAAAGCAGCAGAAACCCAATCTGTTTGTTTAAGTATTTTTTTATAGAAAACATTTTCAAAGGACAACATAACGGCTGTCAGAAGCATTAGCCAAAAACCTTTGTTTATTTTTATATGGTTGGTGTTTTCAAGGTTAAGAATCAATGATGCTATGATAATTATTCCTAAACCAACATATTGAACCGGCTGCAGTATTTCGTTGACGATCATATATGCCCAAAACGGAATAAATATTTTTTCAAGGGAAAACAAAGCGGCAACAATAGAGGTATCAGTTGTTTTTAAGGCTGTATAATAAGGAAAAAGATAACCAACATTTATCAAGCCGATCAATACGACATATGGTACAACATCTATCGGGATAAACTGAATCGGACTAATAAGAAGTAATGTTAGTGGACCAAAAATATTAGTTATATTGGTATAAAAAATAGTTGTTGATGTTTTTTTGAACAAATTTCCGGTTATGTAGGCATCAAAAATGTTTGATAAAGAATGTGCTGCCGGACTGATAAAAGCGGCCAATACTCCAATAAGATACATATCTTCCTCATAAAATAATTAAATAAAAAAAATCCGCCGGGCTTATGGGTGAGAGTAGGGCGGATTTTTGGAATTACAAAAGGCTGTCAATTTTTTTCAACCGGGATAAAGCCGTCAGTTTCTGAATGATTTTTTGCTGTTCTTCTGCGGTCTTGTAAGAACCTTCGCTATAGCAAAAATGACAGGTCTGCACATAACCCTCCCGCATCAAATGGAAACATATATCGGCAAATCCTGCATACAAAAAAGTTTTTTCCTGCGTAAATATGACGATATTCTGCAACGGCTGCAGCCAGAAAGCGCGATCTAAAACCGCTCTGTATTTCTTGTGCGGCAGGTTGGTGACAATCAAAAGACCCCGCTGCTTTGAGCAATACGTGTCCAAACAATGTTCTGCAGCAAGTTCTTCCTCTTCGCTGATGCCTTTTTCTCTGCGGTCATAAGCGCGGACTTTGTCAATCTCTCCGCGGCTGAATGAACCGTACCGGCATAAATCGGCCATAATCTGCGTTGAATAAGGATATTCTTTGTAACGGTCTTCATCGTTAAAAAGAACCAAATTTTGCCAATCGCTTAATTCAATTTGCTCTCTTGCTGCCAACCGTTCAAGCGGTGAAGCATTGTGTTTGTAGCAGTAGCTATTCCAACATTCTGCCGTAGAGGACGAACAGGAACACAAAATGGCAATCGGGAAGTAACCTTGTTGCTTGACTTGCTCTGTGTCTTTTTCTTCAAGCGGATAAAAGGAAAACTCTCCGGCTTCTACTCTTTTGTAAGGAAGGTTGTTCTCCTGCAAAATTTTTAAAATTTCAGCAGAAACGGCACCTTTGCCGCCGACAAAATAATAATTTTTCATAACTGTATATATTAATAATTTGTTTATACGCTTTTTTTATCACAATCTGCTTTGTCAGGCAAGAAAAATTTGCTAATGAAAAATACCTCATACTGGAGTATGAGGTATTTGATCAAAAAGCTTTCAAGTGTTTATTTCTTTTCAAACACTTTCTTAGCCTGTGCGGCAGTCAGTTTTTTTACGGCTTTTCCATTCTTGTCAAAAACCTGTGCATCAGCCAAAGACCAATTTGCTTTGCCGTTTTTGCCGACAATTGGGCGCTTGTCATTTTTGTTCTTGGCGGCATTATAATTTTCCCCGTCAAAAACAAGATAGGAATATTCTCCCGGAATGATAACAGTGCCTTTTGTATTCATGATACCGGCCAGACCATTCTTCAAAAAGAGGACATTCCCGGCTTTGTCAACTTCCAGAGTATCATAATCTCCGGAAACGGCCGTTTGCGTTTTGATAAAGTAAAACCCCGTGTTTTTTCCTTTGGAAAATTCAAAATAATTTTCCTTCGCGGCGATTTTATCCTGCGGCGGAATCACTTCTTTGCCGGTAGTGTCAATCAGACTAACGCCGGAAGCGTCCTGCGCGAGAAAATAGCCGGAGTAATAATAACCGATACTGCTGTAAACCTGAGGAATAATTTCCTGATTGGAAACAACATCTTTAACGCCATACTTGCCGGAGCCTTCAAGAGTTACCGTTGCATAATTTGTTTTGGCAAACTGACTTGTAATTTCTTTCGGGCCGCAAGAACATAAACACATAACCATAGCTGTCAAAACAGCAAAAAAACTAAACTTTTTCATAATGATAAAATTTAAAATTAAACAAAAAAATAACTTATCACCACTATTTTTATCACAAAAGGTTAAAAAGTCAATAGACGGAATATTGACGATAAAAAATAAAAGCAATTTGTGTTATAATCAAAATCTAAACAGTTTTTTTTGGTCTGTTTGGCTTTTGAATAAATCAAGAAAGGCGCCGCACGGGCAAAAAAATCGGCACCAGGGGCGGGGAATAAACAGGGCGAAAAACAGCGACGCAATGAAAATGACAATGGCGCTCACAGGGGCATATTCAGGTTTGAATGCGCTGAACGGCTCAAGACTTGCAATATTGACCCAGCTTCCGGCAAAAAACAATCCCGCGCACATTATCAAAACCGCCAGACGAAAGTATTCAAGCCCTGCCAGCACTTTTCTGAACCTTAATTTCTGCCGGCAGCATTTCCCGGCCGCTTCCTGCAAAGCGCCAAACGGGCAGAGATAAAAGCAATAAAAGTTTTTTCGGGTAAATATCGGCAGAAAGATTGATGTGGCAAAAACAATGAACAGAATCCATTGCCAGGTTTCCGGAATTCCGTTTATCAGCCATGAGGCAATTTTTGTTACGGAGAGCATATTGCCTTGCCAAAAACCCATAATAAAAACAGCGGACAATAAAACCGGAAAACGCAGTTGTTTCAGTTTTTGCGGATAAAAGTAACAACCGAGAGCCGCCAAAAAAAGCAGCAACAGACAACACCCCTCCAATGCCTTTCCGGCAGAAGACGGAGACGCCTCTTGTTGCAGCATATTCCCTAAAACCAGGTGAATGCTGTCCTTGATGGCAGAGCTGGACATTGTCGCTCCGGAAACAGCGTCAACATCATGAACATAAGCGTCGGAAATATTTTTGCCAATCCAGTTTTTCAAAAAGCCCGAAGAAATAACCTGCTCAAAAAAATGGGGCGTTTCCGTATTTTCCAACGGCAATATGTCGATGATGACATTTTGTGTGTCAATGCCGATTACCATGGGAATAGGCCCTCCATAACCGGATATGTCGTCAGCGGCAGGGCTGGTGAAGACAAGCCGTCCTGCCGGCATTCCTTGTTTGAAGATGTATCCGTCTTTCAGTGTCAGTCCTTTTTCTTTGAAAATTTGCTCGGCATAACCGGCGGCGTTTTCCTGAGCGGAAAGCGTCTGTTTAAGGGGAAAACCGCCGATTTGTCCGTATATAAACGCGGTCATGAACATTAAAACGGTTATGGCTGAAATTTTTAAAAGAATCTTCATTTGTAGTCCTTATATTAAAAATAACTGCAAATATGTTATTTCGTTATAAAACAAAATCAAGAGATTTATATAAACAAAAGCGAAGGTTTGCTGTTGTGCAAACCTTCGCCTCCCGGATTGTTGCCGTCCGTTAAGGGACAATAACCCGAAAAGAAGAGCGACTTTCTTGGGATAATGTCATATTTACTCTTCCTAATATATTAATAACAATGTTTTTTGCTAAAAGCAAGAATAATTTGCAATGTTTGTTTGTCTATTTAAAATGTAAAAACCTTAGATTGTTTTTAAAGAGGCTAATCATCAAATCAGACTAATTTAATAATATCAAAAAAGGCTCCGCTGACAGGCGGAACCTTTTGTATTTTATAGTCAAAACCGTTAGTTATACGGAATAACGCGTGCTTGCGGTCCGTAAATAACCAGACATTTTTCACCGACTGTCATCAAAACGTCGTTTCCTTGCGTAACCGTAACAACACCGCCGTTTTGCAGTTGAATGACATATTCATAGCCGGCCTGTTTGGATAAGCCGTCCTGAGCGATGTCACCGGCGATACCGCCGACAATGGCGCCGCCCAAAGCGCCGAGAACGCCCGCAGTCGATCCTCTGCCGATTTGCGACCCGGCAACACCGCCGGCAACCGTGCCGAGCAGGGCGCCGCCGCCATTCTCATTTCTGACAATGACTTTACGTACGCTGATAATTGTTCCGATTTGTGCTGACTGAACGGTATTAACGTTTTGTACGGCATAATCGTCGGCGCCTATGTTTGAGGTGCAGGCTGCCGTCAGCATCAAAACCGGAAGCATTAAGGATAAGGCGGTTTTTTTCATGTGGTTTTCTCCTAAAAATAAAATTCACGTTGATTTTATACTCGTAAATATAATTGTCAATCTGGACAATTAAATAGAAGTGATGTATATATTTGAGGCAATTGTTCATTGGCAATTGGAAATAAGAAGAATAATGAGGTAAAATAATGTTAAAAAGAACAAAAATTGTAAAGCTTCTGGCCGCAGAACAAGCCCTGCCGGAAGTGTTGGTCAAAGGCTGGGTCAGAACCAGAAGAGATGCGAAAGATTTTTCCTTTATTGAATTGAATGACGGTTCCTGCCTGAAAAATATTCAGATTATTGCCAATAACACTTTGCCGAATTATAACGATGTCAAAAAAATCACGACAGGTTCTTCCGTTGCCGTTACCGGTGCATTGGTCGAGTCTAAGGGCGGCAGCCAGAAATACGAAGTTATTGCCGACAATATCGAAATTTACAGCCTGGCGCCGGATGATTTTCCGCTGCAAAAGAAAAAGCATACGGATGAGTTTTTGCGTTCAATCGCTCACCTGCGCCCGAGAACCAACAAATACGGCGCGGCGTTTCGGATTCGTTCTCAGCTGTCTTATGCCGTTCATAAGTTTTTTCAGGAGCGCGGCTTCAAATATGTCCACACGCCGATTATTACCGGCTCGGACTGTGAAGGGGCAGGGGAAATGTTTCAGGTTACCACGCTGGATTTGAATAATCCGCCGCGTACCAAAGACGGAAAGATTGATTACAGCCGGGATTTCTTTGGCAAGGAAGCGCATTTGACCGTGTCCGGCCAGTTGAACGGCGAAATGTATGCCACGGCGCTGGGCGATATCTATACATTTGGCCCGACTTTCCGCGCTGAAAATTCCAACACGCCGCGCCACGCTGCGGAATTCTGGATGATTGAACCGGAAATGGCCTTTGCCGATATTTACGATGATATGGATTTGGCGGAAGACATGGTGCGTTTTTGCGTCCGGGATGTTATGGAAAACTGCGCTGAAGATTTGGAACTGTTTGAGAAGTACGTAGACCCGACGTTGAAGGAAACACTGGATAACATCATGAATAACGATTTTGCCCGCATTACCTATAGCGAAGCTATTGAAATCATGAAAAAATCCGGTAAAAAGTTTGAATATACGCCGGAATACGGCATTGACCTGCAGACGGAGCATGAACGCTATCTGGCGGAAGAACATTTCAAAAAGCCGGTGATTGTCCGCGATTATCCGAAAGAGATTAAAGCTTTTTACATGAAGCTGAATCCCGATGGCAAAACCGTTGCTGCCATGGATGTTCTTGTGCCGCGGATTGGCGAGCTGATAGGCGGTTCCCAGCGTGAAGACAATTATGAATTGCTGTTGAAACGCATTGAGGAAAACGGCATGTGCGAAGCCGATTATGACTGGTATCTTGATTCCCGCCGTTACGGTTCCGTGCCGCACGCCGGTTTCGGCCTGGGGTTTGAACGGATGATGATGCTGGTAACCGGTATAACCAACATTCGCGACGTTATTCCTTTCCCGAGAACGCCGAATTCGGTTAACTTCTAGACGATGGAGGAAAAATGCGGCGGGTAATGTTGTTATTGGCGTTTCTTTGGGCTTTCGGCTTTTGCCGGGAGTCCTTCGCCGCATTTTATTTTGCGGATTCTCCAAACGGGCTGCCGTCTTGTCAAAATCCGGTTTTGCTTGAGCGGGTTCTGGCTGAGATAAAAAAATATCAGGAAGACAATCCGCCTCAAAACATCAAGGAGCGCCGCAAACAGCAGCTTTTGCTGAAAAATCTGAATGGATTTATTCCCGTAGACAGCCGCGTCTTCACCTCAAAAGACGAACCGCGGACAGCCAACCGCCTGATTACCGTAAAAATCAACCGGGGTTTGGATGATTCCGAATTAGTCCTCTGCAAAAGCTCGGGTCGCGGCGAAAAATACAATATTTACCTGCTGGTTTATCCCGACGGCAATGAGGGATATATTGTTGATATCCTCAATTTTGTTCCGATACAAGTCGGAATGCCCGAACTAAGCTTTTCTTACTGATTTTTTTATAAAATCTATTGTCTTTTTTCAAAAAACGGCTATTATATAAAGCTGTTGCGAAAGATAAATTCCGCATGAAAGAAGGTTGGTTTTAATGAGTAAAAGTTCTGCGCTTGCAGTTGTAAATACAAAGGCTAATCTGCCGGTTCTGGCAGAAGAAAACAGTCTGGTTTCATACTTTGAAAAGATTAAAAATTTTCCGGTTCTGAGTGAAGAAGACGAACAGAATCTTGTCCGCCGCTTTCAGAACAATGGAGATCTTGCAGCGGCTCAGCAGTTGGTAACCTCGCATCTGCGCCTTGCCGCAAAAATCGCCCTGACTTATCGCCGTTACGGTTTGCCGTTGGCCGACATTATTTCCGAAGCAAATATCGGATTGATGCAGGCTGTGAAGAAATTCAGTCTGGATAAAAAAGTCCGCCTGGCAACTTATGCTATGTGGTGGATAAAGGCTGCGATTAACGATTATATCCTTCGCTCTTGGTCTTTGGTCAAAATCGGCACGATTGCCGCCCAGAAAAAGCTTTTTTACAATCTGAACCGCATCAAGGCGCGTTTGGGGCTTTTTGACAATAAGGAGCTTGAACCGGAAGTCGTCAAAACGATAGCCAAAGAATTGGTCGTTGAAGAAAAAGACGTTGTCGAAATGAATCGTCGTTTGGGCGGGGACAAATCTTTGAACGTTACCGCCGGTGACGACAGCGAAGATGAAAAAATTGACTTCGTTGTTGATGCCCGCCAAAACATTGAAGGGGCTCTTGCACTCCGTCAGGAAAAACAGTTGCGCCGCGATATCCTGCGCCGTTGTTTGGCTTCCCTGAATGAACGCGAACAATATATTATAGCTCATCGTATGTTAACCGATGAGCCTGAAACGCTGGATGATATTGGCGTCAGATTCGGCATCAGCCGCGAACGTGTCCGCCAGATTGAAAAAAAAGCTTTTGAACGTTTGTCTGCCGTTGTCCGGGATGAAATGGCAAAAGTAAAAGATTTGGCGGCATAGATGACACAAATAACCGACAGTGAATTTATATTCAAGAACCATCCGTCACCGAGTTACGACACGGCAGAATTACAAAAGAGCTTAAGGCGCCTGCTTGCAAAAGTCCGTAAACTCCGTGAAAAGAAGAACGAAAACGCTAATCTGATTGTTTATAAAGAACAAAGCCGCTCCGTATAGCGGCTTTATTTGCTAATATTCCAATACCGGGCGGACATAAGAATAATACTTGCCCGCTCTGTCGCGAGCGCCGAGACCGGTGGCATCATAACCGCTTGCTTTAAGAAAAGCCCAGCTGTATTTAGAGCCTGGATATCCTGAAGAAGACCAAAAATTTTCTTCACTCAGGCTGCTTCCACCGACAGGATCTCCGCCAATCTTGTCAATGGCACTGTTAATTGCGGTAAGATTATTCGCGATACTGTGTAAAACACCGGCAGCGGGAAGACACCATTTTCCCTTTGTTTCAGGAGCGTTGACAGGGACATATTCTTTTGCAGCCCAAGCAGCGGGATATTTGCTTTGATCACCGTAAGACGTAATAATTTTAGTATTAAAACAGCTTTCTCTGTCATTCATAATATGCTGAGCTGTACTTGAGGTTGTCAATCCCGGAACATTGGTTTGTTCCGTTGACCAGGCGATCCCCTTGTTTGTTTTGTTAGCGGCAAGAATCTGTCCGCCTCCGGAAGCCCCATAAGTATAAACAACAATCCCCAAAGGTTTTTTTCCGGAAACAAGGTCATAGGAACAGGTATTATCCGTGTAATAAATCCAACCGATTTGACAATCAAGACTGCTTGTATTTTTATCTCCGACACAAAACCACTCATTGCCAAAAGGGCATTTGACTCCTTGTTCAGGACATGCAGCATCTGTATATCCTAAAGCTTTGCAGTCTTGAGTCGGCAAGCACTCTGCCGTAGCGGCAAGAGGAAATAAAGCACCTAAAAAAGCGACGGATAATAATTTTGTTGTATTCATTAGCACATCCTCTCTCAAAATAAAGTATAGATGTGCGGACTTGGTACCGTTGTTTGTGTGGTCAATTGTTGTGTTATGAAAATATACGATTTTAAAAGGTCAAAATGCGGCATATAAAAAGCCGTTGAATATAAATAGTATTCTTTGACATCATCACCTTCCATACCGCTTGTTTTCGCTCAGGTACCAAATCCACACATTTTCATTATATTATTATTTCGCAATAAAATCAAATACAAATTAAAATATTATGTAAAAAAAATGACAAACAACATATACACAACCTTCAGTCTGGAGGTTTGCATTCTTCTCAAAATATTTTAAATTACAGCCAGAGCAAAAAGGAAATCTAAAAATGAATGAATATGAAGAACAGGTTTTAGAATGTCATAAAGCTATGGAGGTGGCAATAGCCGAACCATATAGTGTTGATTTGCTGCGTCTGCGCCAAAAGCTACTGCGAGAAGAAATGAATGAGCTTGATATTGAAATCAATTCGTTGATTGCCGAGCTGGAACAATCCGGAATAACGCAAAAGGAAACGCGCGCCCGCATGATGAAAGAGCTTGCTGACCTGCAGTATGTTTTGAGCGGTATGGTTGTCGCTTTGGGCTTGCCGATGCAGGAGGCGTTCAGGCGTGTTCACCAGAGCAATATGTCAAAGTTGGTAAACGGCCATCCTTTGAAGCGCGAAGACGGTAAGTTTTTGAAAGGCCCGAACTACAAACCGCCCTTTCTTGATGATCTGATGTAAAAGATTAAGGCTCCATCCCGGAGCCTTTTTTATCAATCACACTCTTTATAATAGCGATAATACGCCTGCTCAAACGCACCTCCTTCTTCAATCGGTTTAGTTTTTACAGTTTCTCCGCTATATGGATTAATGGCATAAGCCAAATATCTTGATGAACTCCAGATAGTACTTGTCCAGTACCAATCGTTATAAAGATTCGGTTCTCCCATATCATTAAGGATTCTGTTAATGGCACTGATATGTTTTGA
>UQAB01000026.1 GCA_900538765.1 uncultured Azospirillum sp.
TTGTTTTTTATTATTATAACAAAGTTTTTGCTTTTATTCAAATACTAATTTTATATGTTGGAGAAAAAAAAGACAAAGGAGGGTAGATGTTTTTATGGAGAGGTATTTTCTAGGCACCACGCCTGTCTGTACTTTTTAGTGTAGTTGAAGCGTGGGGAAATGTCAGGGGATTTTTTATGTGAAATTATTACAATTTTGTCCCCCTCTCTGAGTGGAGAGGGGGGAGATGAAGCATTTGCAGTCAGATCCGGGTGCAGAGTTTTTCCAATTCCTGTTTTTCTTTTACTGACAGTAATGGGGAAAGGGTTTCTCTGACGCGTTCGTGATAGGCGTTCAGCCAGTTTATTTCCGAGGTGTCCAACAGTTTGGGGTTAATCAGGCAACGGTCATAGGGAACTAACGTCAATGGTGAAAATGTCAGCATTCCCGGTGCGGCGGAAACGACTTCGACTAGATTTTCAATGCGGATGCCATAACGGTTTTCAGCATAATATCCCGGTTCAATTGATAGAATCATGCCTTGTTCTAAACCGGTTTGGGAATAGGAAGACGAAATGCCGACAGGGCCTTCGTGGACATTTAGAAAACAACCGACGCCGTGGCCGGTGCCGTGATTGTAGTCCATGCCGTGTTTCCATAGTTCCTCGCGGGAGAGAACGTCAAGTTTTATGCCGGGTGTTCCAATGGGGAAAACAGCGGAGGAGAGGCGAATGTGCGCCTTGAGGACATAAGTGCAGGCGTCAATCAGTTCCTGATGCGGCTCGCCGATGGCAAGGGTACGGGTTACGTCGGTTGTGCCGTTATAATACTGCGCTCCGCTGTCAAGCAGGAGCAGAGAACCGGCAGAAAACGGACACTCAGCCTCGGCGCCGGGGTGGTAGTGGACAATGGCGCCGTGTTCGGCAAAAGCGGCGATTGTGGAAAAACTGTCGGAGAAGAACAGTTTTTGTTTTTCCCGGAAGGAGCGAAGTTTGTCGACAACAATTTTTTCAGAAAGCTTTTCGGGCTTTTGCTGATTGAGCCAGATGAGAAAGCGGGTGAGGGCGATGCCGTCGCAGATGTGGGCTTGGCGGATGCCGGACAATTCGATCGGGTTTTTGCGGCATTTCATTTCTGCGCAGGCGTCCGGCGTGTCAATCAGGGCAATGTCGTATTGGTCGGCGAGGCTTTTCAGTTGATAAGGGGCGGTGGACATTTCCAGCCCGAGGCGCTTTTTGCGCAGTTTTTTCAGTTCTCTCGGAAGTTCGGCAAAAGATCTGAGCGTGAACTGTGATGCGGAAATTTGGGAAAAATCGCCGTTGTCGGCAAACAGGGTGATGTTGCCGTCAGAGCCGACTAATGCCCAGGCACGGAGAACCGGCGTGTCAGGCAGGCAGCGCGTACGCAGGTTCATAAGCCAGGAAACGCTGTCGGCGGCGGTTATCAGCAGGGCGTCAATGCCTTGAAAGCTGTTTTCGGCAAAAAGCTCGGAGAGTTTTTCCTCAGTGGAAATGCCGGCATATTCGATATCATGGGCGAAGACACTGAAGGCTTTTGAGCTGAGGCGTCTGTCATCATCCAAACCGGTGACGGGGACGAATTGGCAGCGGGGAACGTCGTGTTGCAGCTTTTCAATTTCCTTGATGCTGACACACCAGGGATTGAAGCCGATTTTGGCGGGGTAAGCGGGAAGTTTGTATTTCAGCCAGTCGGGAAAACTGAGTTTGGTTGCCGTGCAGTTGACAGTGACTTTTGAGGGGACTTCCAAAGCGGCCTGAAGCTCGTAACGACCGTCGACAAACAAGATGCTGTTGCCTTCCGGCAGAACCAGCAGGCGTCCGGCCGAGCCGCTGAAGTCGGTTAAATGTCGTAAAAGGTTTTCTTCCGGCAGAATGTCTTCTTCCAGGAAACGGTTGTTGCGCGTTACAATCAAAGCATTGAGGCCGCGTTCTTTTACCTGTTGCTGCAGGCAGCTGAGGGTCAGCGCGTTTTTTTTGCGGCGGCGGGACGCGGGAGCTTTTTTGAACAGCGTTTTTAATTTGGTTAAAAACATTATATTTTCTCCATGATAACGGCGCGCCAGTCTTCAATCTGATATTTTTTGACGAGTTTCAGTCCCTGTTGTTCATGCGCGGAAACAACCCAGTCTTCCTGATTGTCTACAAAACCGGAGAGGACGCAGTATCCGCCGGGTTTTAAGGCAGCGTAAAGGCTGGGTGCCATTTCAATCAGCGGCCGGGCGAGGATGTTGGAAAGGATTAAATCATAGGGCACGTTGTGTTGTGCTAAGGGTGTGTTGTAGCCATCTCCGGCGGCAGCGTCAATGTGTTGTTCCAAATGATTGGTTGCGGCATTTTGGAGGGTGACGATGACGGCTTCTTCATCAATGTCAACGGCGGTAATATGCGTTTTTTCCTGCCAGAGGGCGGCGCAGGCCAGCGCCAGGATACCGGAACCGGTTCCCATGTCGAGAATGTTTCGGTGCGGGACGTTTTCATGCTTGAGCCAGCTTATGGCCTGCAGACAGCAGCGTGTGGTCGGGTGTTCGGAGCCGAAAGCCGTGGCGGCGTATATTTGCAGGGGAATTTTGTCTGTTTGCGGCGCTTGGGTTTCATGGATGCCGTAAATGAGAAAGTCGGCGATTTCTACCGGCGCAAATTTTATGACATAATCTTTGAGCCAGTTGGCGCTTTCAAGCAGCGTTTTTTTATACGGAGGGAGAGAAATTCCTGCCAGTTCGGCGCGGGCGGCAAAATCTTTTTCATCAAAGTTTATGTCGGCGTAAGCGGTCAGCCGTTCCAGCCCGTCATCGCCGTAATCCAAAGACGAGGTGGTAAAATATTCATCAATAAAATCTGTGAAAATTTCGGGGTAGGTTTCCGTCGGGCTGAAAGAGAGCTGCCAGCAGCTGCCGCCTTTGGTGTTGGTTTGCATGTTTTTTCCTCATAACTTTGAAAGATTTGTTTACTATCTTAACTTTATGATTATAATAGCAAAATAATAAATAATATTTTAATTTCATTTAAGAGTTTGAACAATGAAAAAATTAGCGGTTTTATTGGGAGCTTGGGCGGCAACAGCCTGCGTCTATGCCGGTGAAGTTTCGGTTTTGGACGGCCGTAAGGAATGGGTGGAGAGCTTTAACGCTTATCCGATTGAGTTCTTTAATCAGGAGCCGCTGCTTTTGAAAACGGAATATATTACCGAAAAGAACCATAAGGTTAATCAGGTGCTGACGACTTATACCGGTTATTCCATGGTGAGTACGAAAATGTTTCGCCAGGATTTTTACATTGCCGACAAGGTTAAGGCGGCGATGGACGGCGGGTTGGTCGGTGTTTCGGCGCCGATGATGTTTAAGGCCAATGAAGAAAGCCCGATTATCGGACAGGTTCGGGTTGACAACGAGGATTATGTTCTGGTGCCGACGGAGTTGGATGGTTTTGTCATGCTGGTGGCGCGGGACGGCAGCGTTTACAGCCGGTTGGGGCAAATCCGCTATAACAAGCTGGTGTTGCTGGATGATACGGTTCTGATGTCGCCGGAAAACTTCCATTTTTCTCCGGTAACGGCAACTTCGGTTGAATCGACGAAGCCGGTTCAGGGATATGACTTGCGCTATGACGGTATCAAAAACGGCAAAATGGTTTTCAACTTCATGGATTATATGCAGTCTGACGGCAGCAGCGGCCAGTTTGAAGTTATTACCTTTGCGCCGAAACGCGGCAATTACCGGATAGGCGATTTTGTCATCCGCGTTTTGAACGCGACGCCGGAGAAAATTGACTATATGATGCTGAACGGCTGATTTTTTATTTTTTTCAAAAACTTGCCCCCTTTATGCGCCGGCTGCCTAAAGGGGGTTGATTTTACGAAAAAAAAAGAGTAAAAATACCGAGAATTGAAGTTTTTATTGGAGATTAAAAACATGTCTGGACATTCCCAGTTTAAAAATATTATGTACCGCAAAGGTGCTCAAGATGCTAAAAAAGCAAAAGTTTTTGCCAAGCTTGCCCGTGATATTACCATTGCTGCCAAAAGCGGCCTGCCTGAACCTGACAAGAATCCCAGACTGCGTTTGGCGATTCAGGCTGCCCGTGCTGAAAGTATGCCGAAAGACAATATTGAGCGTGCTATTGCCAAAGCAACGCAGACAGCCGGCGGAAATGATTATGTTTCTGCGCGTTATGAAGGGTTTGGCCCGGGTAAGGTCGCCATTATCGTAGAGGCTTTGACTGATAACAAAAATCGCACGGCCGGCAATGTCCGCACTATTTTCGGAAAACGCGGCGGCGTGATGGGCGAATCCGGTTCGGTTGCCTTTAACTTTGAAAGAATCGGTTATATCAAGTATCCTCTGGATGTTGCGGAAGCCGACAAGATGTTTGAAACAGCCTTGGAGGCCGGTGCCAATGATGTGGTCAGCGATGACGAATGCCATGAGATTGAAACGCTTCCCGATGATTTGAATGCGGTTACCGAAGCTTTGGAAAAGGCGTTCGGCACGCCGTCCGCTTCCCGTTTGGATTGGAAGCCGACAGTTAAAACCGATATTACTGATTTGGAAACGGCGCAGAAGTTTTTGGATTTTGTTGACGCTTTGGAAGATGACGATGATGTACAGAAGGTATATCATAATGCGGAGTTTTCCGAAGCTGTAATGGAAGCGTGCTCTGCGGTCGATTAGTACAGATTTAGCGGGGCGGCGCCATCCTCATTTACTACCATGTAAACTCCGGTGTCGCCGCCCTAAAATCTTACTACTCGACTCACATATCACACTTCCTCGAAAAAGGCAGTG
The DNA here is from genome assembly GCA_900538765.1 of uncultured Azospirillum sp. Lineage (GTDB taxonomy): Bacteria > Pseudomonadota > Alphaproteobacteria > RF32 > CAG-239 > HGM16780. The sequence goes on from UQAB01000026.1 coordinate 4,781, forward strand.
TAACGTACTCTCCGAACTTTTTACAGCGGCTAAGGAGCGAGATTGTGCGTGTTTGATTGAGATATAGTACATCATTCGATTAGGATATTTATATGCGGATATTGGGGCTGGATCCAAGTTTGTCATCGACAGGTTGGGGGATTATTGAAGTTGAAAACAATCGTTTGCGTTATGTGGACGACGGTTTTATCAAAACGGATCCCAAGCAGCCGCTGCCGGAGCGCCTGACGTTGATTCACAAGACGCTGGCACAGGTGATTGAACTGTATAAACCGGAAGAGGCGGTGATTGAGCAGGTTTTTCTGAATGACAATCCGAAATCGACAATCAAGCTTGGTATGGCGCGCGGCGTGGTTATTCTGGCACCGGCCCTTTACGGCATTCCGGTAACGGAGTATGAGCCGACTTTGGTGAAAAAAGCGGTTGTCGGTGTGGGGCGGGCGGAAAAGTCCCAGGTGGAAACGATGGTTAAAATCCTGTTGCCAGGTTGCAAGCCCAAAAATAATGATTCTTCCGATGCTTTGGCGATGGCTATTTGCCATTTTAACAACCGCCGGCGTTTTTGATTTGCCGTGAAGACAGAATAATAAGGGAAGTTGACAAAATTTTTCTTGTTTTTTTATGTTTTTTTGGATAATATGAAAGTGATTTTAATATTATTAACAACAAAACATTATAATTATGGATACGGATAAAATTTTGGAAATTGACCGTCAGTCTTATATTCAGAAGAATAAGATTATGGCGCGCTGGGCAGAACGTTATCAGGTTTGTTTCGGCAATAAGACGGCAGACGATTTGAGTTTTGCTGACTTGCTCAGGGCCGTGGAACAGCAGGACAGGGAAGAGGTTTACGCTGAATTGCATCGCCTTTTGAAACATGGCGTGACGCCTTCCCAAAAAGCTTTTTTGTATGACGAATATTCGCAGATTGCTTTTATTGACACGGCGTATGACGATTTTGACGAGATGCTGTCGACGGTTGGAGAAAAATTTCGGGAAAACGGGACGGACAATGTTGTTTTGCACCTTGAGCATGAGCTGAAAAGCAGTTTTATGACGGGATGTTACATTTATTCGGCCTTCCCGCTGCCGATGATTGAGTATCTGTTTGAAACTTCAGAGTTGCTGACGGAAGCCATATTGCTGCAAAACGGCTATATTCTGATTATCAGGGCTTTGTCCTCTCTGGAAAACGATCCTTGGTTTCGCGGTATTAAAGCGCAGGTTGATGCAATCAGAGACGGCGAAGACGAAGATGATGACGATTAGAAAAGATACAAGAACGGAATGTGCACATTCCGTTCTTGTTTTGTTTAAAAAGAGCTTGAAGATTCTTCAGGATTTGTATAATCTGGAGCAAATTGACAGGAAAGGGGTTGAGATGATTGCAAAATTGCGCGGCGTTATTGATACAATCGGCGAAGATTATTGTATTATTGACGTCAACGGCGTGGGGTATCTGGTTTTTGCGTCGTCGCGGACTTTGGGGCGTTTGTCCCGCGGGGCGGTTATGACACTGCTGACGGAAACAGTCGTGCGCGAAGACAGCGTTACCCTGTTCGGTTTTGCCGATGCCTGGGAAAAAGAGTGGTTTCTGACGCTGACCAAAGTTCAGGGTGTGGGCGCCAAGGTTTGCCTGAGCATTTTGTCAGCCTTATCTCCGACACAGCTGGCGCAGGCCGTTTCCGCGCAGGACAAGGCCTCCTTTACCCGGGCGAACGGCGTGGGGCCGAAGCTGGCGGCGCGTATCGTCACGGAACTGAAAGACAAGATTGTAACTATTCCCATGGAGGTCAGCGTGAAAAGCGATTTAACATCAACCATTGAAGGCGAGGCCGGCAGCCTTGAAACGGAAGTTTATGAAGACGCGGTTGTGGCAATGGATGCGCAAGAAGACGACCGCAAGGTTGACGACGCGATTTCGGCTCTGGTTAACCTCGGTTATCAGAAGACAGAGGCGTACCGTGCGGTTAATCTGGCGTTGAAAAATCAGCCGGATGCCGATGTTTCTGCTTTAATCAGGCTGGCTTTGAAAGAATTTGCAACGAAAGAACTGTAAAAAATGATTGATGAAAGAATAGTCAGTCCGCAGAAGCAGAGCGAAGACGAAAGCAACGGCGGCAATCCGGTCAGCCTGCGCCCGAACAGTCTGGACGATTTTGTGGGGCAGCGACAGGTTTGCGAAAATCTGAAAGTGTTTATTGAGGCGGCAAAGTCTCGCGGCGACGCGTTGGATCATGTGCTGCTGTTCGGCCCTCCGGGACTGGGCAAGACGACGCTGGCTTCGATTGTGGCCAAAGAACTCGGCGTGGGTTTTCGGGCAACTTCGGCGCCAATGATTACCAAGTCCGGGGATTTGGCGGCCATTTTAACCAATCTGGAACGCAACGATGTTTTGTTTATTGATGAAATCCACCGTCTGAATCCGGCGATTGAAGAAGTGCTGTATTCGGCGATGGAGGATTTTCAGCTTGATTTAATTATTGGCGAGGGGCCGTCGGCGCGTTCGGTGCGAATCGATTTACAGCCTTTTACGCTGGTGGGGGCGACAACTCGCTCGGGTTTATTGTCAACGCCGCTTAGGGAGCGTTTCGGTATTCCGCTGCGATTGGATTTTTATTCTCCCGAAGAACTGATGAAAATTGTTATGCGCGGCGCCCGGCTGCTCGGTATGCCGATTTCCGAAGACGGTGCTCATGAGATTGCCAAACGTTCGCGCGGAACGCCGCGCGTGGCGGGACGTTTGTTGCGCCGGGTACGCGATTTCGGCGCAGTGGCCAAGGCGGCGCAGGTGGATGTGAAAATTGCCGACAAGGCGCTGCGGCGGCTGGATGTGGACAATTACGGGCTGGATGCTTTTGACCGCCGTTATCTGAACTGCATTTTGCAAAATTACGGCGGCGGCCCGGTGGGGGCGGATACGCTGGCGGCGGCTTTGTCTGAAGAGCGAGATACAATTGAGGAAGTGATTGAGCCGTTTCTGCTTAAGCTCGGTTTTCTGCAACGGACACCGCGCGGCCGCGTGATTTCCGATTTGGGCTGCGAGTATATGGGGGCGCCGCGGATTAAAAAAGGCATGAAGCAGGCGCCGGCGCAGTTTGATTTGCTTAGCGTTATTGAGGAAGAAGAAAATGAATTATGAGATTAAAGCACCGGAAGGGCGTTTTGAAGACGGGATTTTTATTTTTCCGGCGCGGGTGTATTATGAAGATACCGATGCCGGCGGTGTGGTTTATTATGCCAACTATCTGAAATATGCCGAACGGGCGCGGACGGAGTTTATCCGCGCGCTCGGTTTCGGGCAGCAGGCTGTTTTGGAAGAAGACCGCTGCGGTTTTATGGTGCGTAGTTTGAATATTGAATATAAAGCGCCGGCGGTTCTTGACGATTTGTTGAGTGTTACCTGCGCGTTGATTGAGATGAAAGGCGCAGGGGCGGAAATGCGGCAGGAAATCCGCCGCGGCGAAACGCTGCTGGCCGTTGTCGGGGTGAAGCTGGCTTATGTGAGCCTGACGAAAAAGCGTCCGGTACGTCTTCCTGCTGCGCTGATTGAAAAGGTGGCAAATTTGTAAAAATGGCGTTGATTTTTCAGTCCCCCGCTATTGTTTTTTGCCGGGGGATTTTTTTTGCCCAAAGCGGTGAAATTAATTGAAAATTTAATATTTTATGTTAAACATAACCCTAATTTGAATAATTTTTTATTGTACCCGGAAGGTGAAGAAAATGGATACACAGACTTTAACCGACGTTACCGCCAATGCAGCCGCGCAAATGTCCATGTGGGACATGGTCTGGGCTTCGGACATGGTTACCAAAGTGGTCATGATCGGCCTGATTGCCGCTTCGATTTGGTCGTGGGCGATTATTATTGAAAAAATCGGGACGCTGCGGCAGGTTAAGCGGATGTCCAAGTCTTTTGAAGAAAAATTCTGGTCCGGCGGGTCTTTGGACCGGCTGTATGATTCTATCGGCAATCATCCGCGCGATCCGATGTCGGCCATGTTTATCTCGGCCATGAAAGAATGGAAGCGTACCAATATCCTCAAGTCAAAAACAGACCGCGGCCTGCGCGGCGTGTCTTTGCAGCAGCGTATTGAAAAGGCCATGGAGGTGTCGATGGACAAGGAGCTGGAAGCTTTGGACACGCGGATGGGCTTTTTGGCGTCAACCGGTTCGGTGGCGCCGCTGGTCGGTTTGTTCGGTACGGTTTGGGGAATTATTAACAGCTTTAACGCCATTGCCGTTACGCAGACAAACTCTTTGTCGGCGATTGCGCCGGGTATTGCCGAAGCTCTGTTTACGACGGCTTTCGGTTTGATTGCCGCTATTCCGGCGGTGGTGGCCTATAACAAAATTTCTTCGGATATTGACCGTTATGCCGGCGGGTTGGAAAACTTTTTGTCCGAGTTCTCCAGCATTTTGTCGCGCGAGATTGATGATACCGCTATCAAAGCCGAAATGGCAGGAGAATAAAGATGGTTTTTATTCCGCAGCAACAGAGGCGTCAACGCCGCTCACAGCGGACATCGCGCCGTAATGCCGACATCAACATGACGAATCTGATGGATGTGATGATGGTGTTGCTGGTAGTCTTTATGGTGGCGGCGCCGCTGATGACTTCCGGCATTGCCGTCAATCTGCCGAAAGTCGGCGGCAAAGCCATGGAAGGCAAGGACACTTCCGTGACGGTCAGCGTTGACAAGGACGGTTATTACTATATCGGTGAGAGCGAAATTCCTCAGGATAAGATTTTGGACAAGCTTAAAGCCATTCGCGGCGAAAATGATGAGCTGACGGTGACAATTTCCGGCGATCAGGCGGCCAATTACGGCCGGGTTATCGGGCTGATGGCTATTCTCAAAGACGCCGGTTATGAAAAGGTCGGGCTGCAAACGCAAAGCAAGCCCCTGTCAAAGAAAAACAAAAAGTAGGCGGAATGAAAAAGTCACTTTATAAATCGCTGGCGTTGCATCTTCTGGTATTTATCATTTTCATGATAGATTTGCCGCTGTTTTGGCATCGCGACGACCCGTTTCGCCAGGTGCCGATTATTGTCGATTTGAATAAAGTGAAAATTTCCGAGATGACCAATCTGCCGCCCAAAGCCAAGCGCGGCAAGGAGGCAAAAGCAGCCAGCACGATTAAGCGCAAGATAGAAGACAATTATACGCAGGACAAGCCGAAAGAAAAGCCGGCGGAGGAGAAAAAGCCGGAATCCAAGCCTGACAAAAAGCAGGAGGTTCAGGCAGTGGACGAGAAACCGGAAGAGCCGAAAGACGATTATCTGGTTGCGCCGCAGCCGAAAAAGCCCAAGGCGCCGGTGAAGAAAAAACAGGAAAAATTTGTGCCGGTACAAAAGCCTAAACCAAAGCCCAAACAGAAGCCCAAGGCTAAGGCGGAAAAAACGCCCGAGCTGGCAAATCCGTTAAAGAGCCTGTTGGCATCGGTTGATGCCTTGGAAAAGAATCTGGGTGAAACCAGTCAGGAAGCCGTAATTGAGGAAGATGCCGAAGTCAACAACATGGGGGTTGAGGGCGGTACGCAAGGTTCGTACTTCAGCGAATTGTCCATCTCCGAGATAGATGCGATTGCCGGACGCTTGCGTGCCTGTTGGAATCTTGACCCCGGGGCTATGGGAGCGCAGAATATGATTGTTGAAATCAGAGCCTATCTGCGGCAGGACGGCAGCGTTGATCAGGTGGATATTCTCGACCAAAGCCGTTATAACTCCGATACTCATTTCCGTTCTGTGGCGGACAGCGCGCGAAGAGCCGTTTATATCTGTGCGCCTTATAAGATATTTGCAGAGAAATATGCCGACAACTATGATATGTGGAAGACGATGTTACTCCGCTTCAATCCGCTGGATGCCACAATTAAGTAAAATCCCGCTTTATGGGTTATTAATACAGAAGAAAAATCTTTTAGCTAAGTCATGTACTATTGTGTACACTCCTGTCGCTAAAAGATTTTTTTCTTATTACTAACCTCATATATCGGAATTTTACAGTGCCATGAGGAGAGATTGTTCTAAGCACTCTCCGAATTTTTACAGCGGCTAGGAGGGAAGTTGGTGTTGGTTGAAAAAATTCTTATTGTCATGTTCGGGCTGTCTTGCTTCGTAAGTTTCGCCTGTCGTTGAAAAAACTTCTGGTGGAAGTTTTTTCTGCCTCCAGCCCTCCCTACCTTAGGGAGGGAATAATTGGATTCTTTATTTTTAAATTATTTCTAAACCGGCACTATCTAGTTCCTCCCCTAAGGTAGGGGAGGTTAGGTGGGGTGTGAATCAAAATAAGAATCCTGATTGTTATGTTTGGATTTAATCCGGACATGACATTCTTTTGCTTGGTTGGGGGCGTTTTTGTTGAGCGTTTTAGACCCTGGAGTCGATAGTTGGCGATTGGCGGCAGCTTTGAAGGAAAGATTAAGAAAAGCGTTTTTATTCTTTGTTTTGCAAGTTGGCGGCTTTGGAGAGAAGGTCAATGGCGCCGCAGACCAAGTCTATAAAATCCTGATTATGAGGCTGGAGTTTGCGTGAAACTTCTTCTATTTTTTTACGCACATGCTTGTCTTTTGACTGTGTTTGGGAGAATTCAAAAAGTTCCGGCAGGTCGACCTCTAACTTTAAAGCGATTTTTCTTAAAGTATCAATTTTAGGTGAAATTTTTCCAAGTTCTATACCTGAGATAGTATTCATTGACATATCCATGTCATAAGCGAGTTCAAGTTGGCTCACACCTTTGATTCTGCGGAGCTCGCGGATGCGGCTTCCCAGTCTTATCGCAAATTCATCTTCAGTCATAGGATTCATATTCCTATTTTATTGTGAAATAATACATACTAAAGAATAGTAATTTTTGTGGTTGACAAAACAAAATTACTACTTTATTATTAATTTAATAGCCGAAAGTATAGTTTATTCATAATTAATTATGAATTCGGCTATAAGAAAAGGGGTCGGTACTCTACACACACATCACACATAATATCACCTTAAGATCCCTTTTCTATTTTTATGTGAAAGGCAGGTATGAATATGAAGAATTTATGTTTAAACTTTGTTCCAACCGTTCTTCTGGCATCATTTCCTTTCAGTTGTCTGGCTGCAAGTGGTGCAGTTCATACTGTTCCAAATCATACTATAGCAGATTTTCATCTTTTTCAGAATACAGATATCCGTATTAGTCATAATGGAGAGGTTTTAGCCTCAGCCGATAGAACCATCGGTTTAGGTTTAGACCCTTTGGCCGTGTCTTTGCGGGAACAGACATTGGGAAATGCCGTGAATTCTTTGGTTGGGGATGTGGCTCTTACGGAACTCACACCCCTCCTGGCCTCCCCTACCTTAGGGGAGGGTAAAATTGGAGTTTTTCCTGCTCAAGGAGAGGGTAATAAGCTGAATGTTTTTAAAACAGCGGCGGTGTGTTTTATTACGGATACGGAGAATTGCGGCGGCTATAAATTTGACGGCGGAACGACTCCGGGAGAGGAGTGTCTGCGGGCTGGGTATGTTGACGGCGTTTGCCCGGAAGGGTCGCATGCTGAAAGTACTTGTCCGGGGGACAGCAGTTATCATACGCCGTGTGTGTGTAACTCTGACATGACCGCAACCTGTACCTATCCGTATCAGGGAGTTGGCGCGCAATGTAACGGCAAATATAAGGAATGCTGCAATACCTGTCCGGATTATCCGGAAACCAGCATTGGTGCGAATTATGTGAGCGCCGGGGAATGCGAATCGTGTGACGGAAAAAAGTATAAGGTAAAATGTAATCCGAACACGTTTGTTGATTCTGTTGCCTGTGGTTCTTTAGGCGGAACCGGGGGAACGTGTACGGATGAAAACGGTACGCATTATAAGCAGTGTAAGTGTCCGCTTAATTATGAATGGAGCGCTTCACAGCGGAAATGCGTTTGTGCGTCGAGCTTTAAGTACAGTTGTACGGGAACGGGCTATCTTAAGGGAAAGGGAGATGTTTGCGACAACAAGTACAGTGAGTGCGAATGTGCCACGACGTATAAATGGGATGCCGCAAAGGGGGCGTGTGTCTGCTCGGGAACCGATTTTTGCGCCATTCCGCAGGATTGTAAGGCATTAGGTTACAGCAACAGCATATCTTGCAGCGGTGATATTTTGCGCTGTCCGTTTGATACGGGGTATGTGTTCTGCTTATAAGGCGGGGAGCCCCCGCGGGCGCAAGTTCGCCGTTGGTTGTTCCTAGCGTAATGAGGTGCGATGCTTAGATTGTGCCGGATGCCTGCACAGTTTAATCCCCTACCTTAGGGGGAGGGATAAGAGCAAGGGAGAGTGCCCTGCCTTAGGGGAGGAAGCGGAAGGATAAAACAAGAATTATTATGTTTAACGCTTTATACGTTTTTCGGGGTTAGGGGCTTTTGAAAAACGCGGGGCAAGGGGAATAAGAATTATTAAGACAGCAAAGGACTTGGACCATGAGAACTATGTTAAGAGAAAAAGAACACGTCAGTTTGGCGGTATTGGGAGCGATAGCCCTGAGTGCCGTTCCGGGCGTTGTTTCGGCGCAGTGTGTGGCAACAACGGATTGCGCGAGTTTAGGCTATAAATCGAGCAAGGATGACGGCGGGTGTCTGAAATGCCCGTTTGGTAATGGTTATTACTGCCCGGAGCGTTGCGAGGCATCATATCAATATACCTGTACCGGGGCAAATGAAGTAAAGCCGAGCAGCGCGGCGTGCAGCAACCGCTATCAAAAATGTGACTGTAACAGCGGTTATGAATGGAACAGCGGTGCTTGTAAACAATGTGCCAGCAAATACAAATACACTTGTACGGGTGCGAATGAGAGTAAGGGCGCGGACAGCTGCGGCGGCAAATATTCGGCTTGTCAGTGTGCGACAAATTATGAATGGAATTCAACCAGCGGCAAGTGCGAATCTGTTGCTGTATTGGGTGTTTGTACCGGTAAGGCGCAGAGTTGTTCTGTCGGACAGATTCTTAATAACGACGGCAGCTGTTCGAATAGCGTTGTCAGCGGCAAGACGCCGATAGGTGTTGTTGTCTATATCAGCGGCGGCAGTGATAAATGCGGTTACGCGATGACGGCAAGTCCGATAGCGTCAAGTATCAGATGGTCAACAGAATATGTTAATACCGGTGCATTCCAGTCGTCCAGCTGGAGTTCTGCAATTAAAGACTTTGATGTCAGCGGTAATATGACCAAAATTATTCAATCAGGTAATGCCAGTACTTATCCTGCAGCCTATGCTGCAATGAATTATGCGCCAAGTGCTGCGCCGACTTCTAAGGGTAAATGGATGTTGCCGACGGCGGGTATCCTGAACAGTTTGTATACCAACTTAAATGCCATTAACAATGCAATCTCGAAAGTTGGCGGTAGACAACTTACAGGCGATAACGAACATATTTGGTCGTCGTCCGAGACCTCCTACAGCTACGCGTGGATCTTCTGTACGGGTAATGGCGCTAGTCAAGGCGGCGTGGGCAGCTACTCTAAGAGCAACAGCTGCGTCGTTCGCCCGGTGCTAGCTTTTTAATTTTTAACCCTTTACCCCTTTTTTCAGCTCCGCGCAGCGGAGCTGAAAATTTTTTTGGGGTATTTAGGGGATAGTAATAAATGCGTTCTACGGGCTTAAAAACCGCCTTATAATCGATGTTGTTTTGAAGGATAATCCGTAAGGTTAATGTGTGTTATCTTCCACTCGCTTTGTGCGTGTGTTAGAGGGCATTCCAAGGAATGTCATTGTCGGACTTGATCCGACAATCTAGGTGGCTATGGAATCCTTGGCTTAACCTGGATCCCCGGATGTCGCTGCGCTCCTCCGAGGATGACGTTCTTGGGGTGGTTGAGGATGACTTTTTTTGCTTGAGTGATTTTTTCTTGAATACAAGGTGATATTATATATAATTAATGTATGAAAAATATGTATGTGTACATTGTCACCAATCAACGAAACGGAACATTATATATTGGTGTTACTAATAATTTAGTTCGTCGTATTTATGAGCATAGAAACAAAATTTTTGAAGGTTTTACCTCAAAACATAATTTAAATAAGCTCGTTTATTACGAATGTTTTGATAGCGAAAGAAGCGCTATTCAACGAGAGAAAACACTCAAAAAGTATAATCGGAACTGGAAAAAAGACCTTATTGAAAGTATGAATCCTGAATGGGCGGATTTGTATGACACATTGTTTTAATAATGTATCAGGCTGTCATTGTCGGACTTGATCCGACAATCTAGGTGGTTATGGAATCGATGTCTTGACCTGGATCCCCGGATGTCGCTGCGCTCCTCCGAGGATGACGTTTTTTGTTGCTTGTCATGTTCGGGCTGTCTCGCTTCGTAAGTTTTGCCTGACGGCTTAACAACTTCGCTTCGGTCACTCGGTTTGTAACGCAGGTATCGCATCGTTACCACTTGCTCTCCTGCTAACAAACTTTCGCCTGTCGTCAGAAAACAATCCAGTGAATTGTTTTGGCTTCGCAGCCCTGTGCCTTAGGGGGAGGATAAAAGGATGTATTTTTTTTGATTCGTGCCCCACTTTAAATTTTATTTGAAAAGGTCGTCGTGTGTGCCTGTCGCGATTAAAATTAATTTTGTTTCTGTTGTTTGGTAAATCAAAAGCCAGTTTGCTTCAATATGACACTCGCGGTATCCTTGCCAGTTTCCGTATAAAGCATGGTCTTTGTATTTTCCGGGTAATTCTGTTGTCGTTGCTAACAATTCAATAACTGTATTCAGTTTTTCATAATCGTAGTGTTTTTTGCGAAGAGCTTTCCAATTTTTTGCGAAGTTTGTTGTTAACTCAATTTGCTTCATCACTATTGTTCCTCTCCAGGTATTCCTGTAAGTCATTAAGATTTTCGAATGGTCCGATTAGGTTTTTTTGTTCTTTTGCGTCCATCATTGCCTGTATGATTTCATCCTTAAATTCTCGTCTGGTTGTCGGCTGAAAGGGCAGTCCTTTTTCATTGATGACCTGACAAATAAAAATTCTGATGCCGTCGCTTAGGCTCATTCCCATTTGACGAAAAATATTCTCAGCGGCGGCACGGCTTTTTTCATCTATTCTTGTTTGGATGACAGTACTCATTGTTTTACTCCTAAAATGTATTTGTTTGTATTGCAAATATACTACAAAAGCAATATAATGTCAATGTCCTATTTCAGGAAAAGAATCGGTATTGGAAAACGAATCATTGGCAGGCGGTTTTTTATTTGCGAATCGGGAAGGAAAATTTGTTTTTTTTAAGCGGATAGGGGAGAAAGTTTGCCTCTTCTGAAATAAAAAATTGAATATTTTTTATTTTTTTAGAACGAATCGGATTTTTTTACATTTTTTTCATAATATCTTGTTAATAAAACTAATGATGTATTTACATTTTTCTTTAAAATTTTAAAGTGTGAATGTATATCACAGATATAGTATAAAAGGATGTTAATTAAATGTGATGAGGTAACATGGTTCTGTATAATGAATTACCAGTCTATCGAGATACATATAATCTCATGATTGAAGTCTATCAAGTGACTAATAAATTTGCCCACGAGTATAAATATAGTCTGGGGCAAGATATGAAACGCGATGTGTTGTCTTTGTTCCGCAATTTGTACCGGGCCAACCGTTCGTCTGCAAAGCAGGCTCATTTGGAGGATTTTCTGAGCGATTTTGAGCTTTTGAAAGTTGAGATGCGCCTGTGTGTGGATTTGAAGCTGCTGCCGATTAAGAAAATGGCGCAGATGTCAAAGCTGACGGATGCAATCGGCAAACAGGTTACGGCATGGCGCAATAGGACTAAAAATGCCTCTTCCTGCGGGAATCTGGTCAGTTAAGGCTGCCAGAGAGAGCAACTTTTTATCAAAAAAGGACTGCCGACAGCCGGGGTGACAGGCCGGTTGTTAAGAGGAAAACAGGCAGTTGGATATGGAAGGCCTGGTCGTCGTCCGAGTATAATAACAACAACGCGTGGGTCTTCTGTACGAATAATGGCGCTGATTGGGGCGGCGTGAACAACAACAATAAGGACAACAACAATAACAACAACGTCGTTCGCCCGGTGCTAGCTTTTTTGATGAAAGAATTTCAGGTGAGAATCTGTCCGATTACGGTCGGCAGAGAGAGCAACTTTTTGTTAAAAAAGGACTGCCGACAGCCGGTGTGACAGGCCGGTTGTTAAGATGTAAACCGGCAGTTGGCTTCGGAAGGCCGGTCGTCGTCCGAGTATGACAACAATAACGCGTGGGGCTTCTGTGCGACTGGCGCTACCGGCGGCCACAATAATTACCGTGACGGCGTGTTTGTCAGCAATAAGGACCTTACCGTCTGGAAAGGTGCGCCTTACGTTGTCCGCCCGGTGCTAGCTTTTTTAGTGAAGAGGATTTTTAAGTGAGAATCTGTATGATTACGGTCAGCAGAGAGAACGGTTTTTTGTTAAAAAAGGACTGCCGACAGTTGGCGTGAACGCTGATTGTTAAGGGAAAACAGGCAGTTGTATTGTGAAGCTCTGGTCGTCGTCCGAGTATGACAACAACAACGCGTGGGTCTTCTGTACGGACACAGGCGCCAGTCAAGGCGGCGTGAACAACAACAATAAGAACAACAACAACAGCAACAACGTCGTTCGCCCGGTGCTAGCTTTTTTGGCAAAGAATTTTTGAGCGGGAATCTGGTTAACCATGGTTGCCAGAGAGAGCGGATTTTTTATTAAAAAAGGACTGCTTACAGCCGGGGTGACAGCTTGGTTGTTAAGAAGAAAACAGCAGTTTGTATTGTGAAGGTTTGGTCGTCGTCCGAGAACTCCAACAACAACGCGTGGATCTTCTGTACGGGTAATGGCGCTAGTCAAGGCGGCGTGGACAACAACAATAAGAACAACAACAACGTCGTTCGCCCGGTGCTAGCTTTTTTAGTAAAGAATTTTTGAGCGGGAATCTGGTTAACCATGGTTGCCAGAGAGAGCAACTTTTTATCAAAAAAGGGCTGCCGACAGCAGGGGTGACAGGCCGGTTGTTAAGAAGAAAACGGGCAGCTGAATATGGAAGTTTTGGTCGTCGTCCGAGTACTCTTCTAACAACGCGTGGAACTTCTGTACGAATAATGGCGCCAGTCAAGGAGGCGTCGACTGGAACAATAAGGACAACAACAATAACAACAACGTCGTTCGCCCGGTGCTAGCTTTTTTGATGAAAGATTTTTTTGTGGGAATCTGTGCGATTACGGTCGGCAGAGAGAACGACTTTTTGTTAAAAAAGGGCTGCCGACAGCCGGGGTGACAGGCCGGTTGTTAAGAGGAAAACAGGCAGCAGGATATGGAGTTCCGGGTCGTCGTCCGAGTACTCGAACAACAACGCGTGGGTCTTCTGTACTAACAATAGCAACGGCCTTAACAACAACAATAAGGACAACAACAACAGCAACAACGTCGTTCGCCCGGTGCTAGCTTTTTTGGCAAGAATGTTTTTTTGGTGAGAATCTGCCTGATTACGGTCAGCAGAGCGAGCGGGTTTTTATTAAAAAAGGACTGCCGACAGACAGGGTGACAGCCTGATTGTTAAGAGGAAAACCGGCAGTTGTATGTGAAGGTCTGGTCGTCGTCCGAGTATTCAAACAACAACGCGTGGAACTTCTGTACGGACAGTAATCTCGGCGCTAAACAAGGCGGCGTGAACAACAACAATAAGGACAATACCAATAAGCACGTTGTTCGCCCGGTGCTAGCTTTTTTGATGAAAACGATATGACTTATTTTATTATCCTCCCGGTTTTGAAACCGGGGGCGACAGGAAGAAGTGTCTTGAATGATGCAATTTGAATTATTTGATTTTGAAAAATACAAAGAGCCTCCGATTACGCTGGAGGAAGTGTTTGAAGCTTATTTTAACTGTCGGAAAAATAAGCGCCGCACCTGCAATGCCTTGGCTTTTGAAACGGATTATGAAGAAAAGCTGATTGCGCTGTGGGAGGACATTATTTCCGGAAAATATGAGCCGGGGCGCTCCATTGCCTTTATTGTGACAAAGCCGGTACAGCGGGAAGTTTTTGCCGCCGATTTTCGCGACAGAGTGGTGCATCATCTGATTGCTGCGAAAATCCTGCCCCTGCTGGAGGCCGAGTTTATTCCCGACACTTACAGCTGCCGGGAAGGCAAAGGGACAATGCACGGGATTAAGCGAATCTCCGAATTTATTGACAAATGCTCAGACAATTATACCAGGGACTGCTATATCCTTAAAATGGATATTCAGTCTTTCTTTATGAGCATGGACAAGAATATCCTCTATAAAAAGCTTGAGGCGCTGGTGGATGAAAAATATGACGGGCGCGACAAGGCTTTGTTGAAAGAGCTGATTTATAAAACCGTTTTCAACAGTCCTGAGGAAAACTGTTTTATCAAAGGGCAGCGTTCCGACTGGAACGGCCTGCCGCCGAGCAAGAGCCTTTTTCATGTGGCCAAGAGCAAAGGTCTGCCCATCGGCAATTTGACGTCGCAGCTTTTTGCCAATTATTATCTCAACGGTTTTGACCATTATGTGCGCGATACCTGCGGTGCCGAATATTACGGGCGTTATGTCGACGATTTTGTGGTGGTGCATCAGGACAAGCAGTTTTTGCTGGATTTGATTCCCAAGCTCAAAAATTATCTTAAAACGAATCTGATGCTGACTCTGCATCCGCGCAAGGTGTATTTGCAGCATTATTCCAAAGGCGTCAAGTTTATCGGCGCCGTGGCCAAGCCGGGACGCGAATATGTGGCGAATCGCACCAAAGGAAATTTTTATGAAAAATTGCAGATGTTTAACAAGCTGGCGCAGGAAGACAAGAATTATGTCAAAAACAATGCCGAGCATTTTGTATCCAGCATTAACTCCTATCTGGGATTTATGATTCATTACAGCACTTATAAAATCCGTCGCAAGATGCTGCTTAACGATATTGCGCCGGAATGGAAAAACGTGATTATGCTGGATGACAAGATGGCGAAAATCCGCCTCAAGAAGAATTATAAAGAAAACATCATGCAGCAGGAAAAACTTCGCAAGCAAAGGCGAAACCGCAGGCGCAATCATAAAAAGCGCCAGAAAAACAGCCAGAGCAATCTCCGGCTGTTTCCCGGGCTTAATCCGTTTGTCTAGTCAACAATGTCAATCCGGATTTTTTTGCCGAGCGCTTCCGCCAGTGCGCACAGCGTTTTGAGGTCGGAGTTGGTTTTTCCAGCTTCCAGATTGTCGATGTGGCGAATGTCAACGCCGCTCATTCGGCTGAGGTCGTGGAGCGACAGGTTGTGTTCGCGGCGGTAGTAGATTAACTGCTCGCCCAGGCGTTCCCTGGCTTGCAGCAAGATAGTCCCGTTTTCTGCGCTTTGCATCTTTATATTAACTCCAATTATCAAAAGTTAAATCGTACGACGAGACATAGTATACAAGTGATGTCGTCTGCCTGTGGCAAACCAAATTGATTCTATTTTAATTATTTTTGAAAAGCAATTGTTTTTCATATTATTTGTGACTTATGCAAGGGCGGGGTGGTTGACAAATCAATAAATCATGATATTTTCGGTTGAGAACAGAGGTTGAATAATGGAACAAGATGGACAACAAAAATATCTGCCTGCTGTGCAGATGTTACGCGAGGCTTTGGGCTATTGGCTCGAAAACAGCCGCGCTATGTGGCTTTTTACTGCCGGGCAGGTGCTGTTTGCCGCGGTTTTTGTCTTAATCGGCGGCTGGACGCAGGAATGGTTTTTACTGTGGGCGGCGGCTTATTATGTCTTTTGGTATGGTTTTTTCCGTTATGTTTTTAACCGCGAACCGTATGTGCTGAGCTGGCGCATTGTGGCTACTCTTATTCCTTCCATCAAAATTGTTTTTATGGTTTTTCTCTTCCTGTTGGTGCTGATGTTTTTGCCTTATGTGCCTTATCTGATGGGGGATGTTTCTTTGGAGGTCAAGGATAATTATACGGCGTTTTTGCAGCAGTATATGCAGGATTCCCAAGCTATAGACTTGGGGCTGAACGTGGTTTTTACCCTGTTTTCGCCGCTTTTGTTCATGCGGCCGGTTCTGGCCTGGATTGGGGCAATCATCGGTCGCAGCTGGTCTATCCTGTCCGCATTTTCCCGGACTCAGAATAATTATTTTCCCATGCTTTTACTGATGATAATTTTTAATGCCGTGTTTGGGGTGATGTTGTTTCTTATCCGGCTGGATTGGGAGTTCGTCTGGCCGATTGTTGTTCTGTCGGCGCCGGTAATCGTCTTTTTCAGCATTGTCATGGGGCGGGTGTATTCGTTCTTTTGGGGCGTAAGCTGAAGAAGTCCGTCCCGCGGTTTATTTAATCAAATCCAGAAATTCGTCTTCGCTTAAAATTGCAACACCGAGATCTTTGGCTTTGGCGGCTTTGGAGCCTGCGTCTGCGCCCATAACTACATAGTCGGTTTTGGCGGAAACCGAGCCGGCGACTTTGGCGCCCAGGCTTTGCGCTTTGGCTTTGGCTTCCGAGCGGGTCATCCTGTTCAGTGTTCCCGTGAAGACAACGGTTTTGCCGGCGATGGGCGAATTATAATCCGTGTCGTCAATAAAATCTTCCACGGTTATTTCATTCAGCAGTTTATTGATAATTGTCCGGTTATGTTCTTCCTGAAAAAATTCGACAATATCTGTTGCCATGGAGGGGCCGATGCCGTCGATTGTTACCAGAGGGCCGGTTTCCTTGTTTATCATCTCGTTCATGAATTTTGCAAAATTGCCGTAGTGGCGGGCCAACAGCAAGGCAGTGGCCGTGCCGACCTGGCGGATGCCTAAGGCGTAAATAAAGCGCGGCAGGGAAATGCGCCTTTTTATCGCGATGGCGTGAAACAGCTTTTCAACGGATTTTTTACCCCAGCCTTCCCGTTGTTCGAGGTGCAGAACGGTGCTTTTTTGATGGCTGAACAGGTCGCCGCCGCTGTTTCTGGCTTCCAGCGTAAAGATGTCGGCAGGGTTGTGCAGAATACCCTCGTTATAAAAATCGTCAATGATTGTGCTGCCCAGGCCGGCAATGTCAAAGGCTTCTCGGGAAACAAAGTGGATGAGCCGCTCTTTGGCCTGAGCCGGGCAGGTGAGGCCGCCGGTGCAGCGCCGGACGGCTTCGTCTTCCTCGCGGACGGCATGGGCACCGCAGACGGGGCAGGTTTCAGGAAAGACGAATTCCTGCGAATCTGTCGGGCGCTTGTCTTTGATGACTTCGACGACCTGCGGGATGACGTCGCCGGCACGTTGGATAATGACGGCATCGCCGATGCGAATGTCTTTGCGTTTTATTTCATCTTCATTGTGCAGTGTGGCGTGCGAGACGATGACGCCGCCGACGTTGACCGGTTCCAAGTCTGCGACCGGCGTCAACGCACCGGTTCTGCCGACCTGGACGCGGATGTTGTTGATTGTCGTTATCGCCTGTTCCGCCGGGAATTTATGGGCGATAGCCCAACGCGGCGTTCTGGTCAGAAAGCCCAGACGTTCCTGCAGGGCAATGTTATTAACCTTATAAACCAGACCGTCAATGTCATAAGGCAGGGTGGCGCGGATTTCCATGAGGCGGGAGAAATTGTCCTCAATTTCCTCAAGGTTATGGCAGAGGCGGTTGTGCGGATTGGTCGGAAAACCCCATTCCCGCAAGTGGTTGAAAAAATCTTCCTGAGAGTCCCATACCCGCTCGGAAACTTCGCCCCATGTATAAGCAAAAAGGCTGAGGTTGCGTTCGGCGGTGATTTTTGCATCCAGTTGTCGCAGCGAGCCGGCGGCGGCGTTGCGCGGGTTGGCAAAGGTTTTTTTGCCTTCGGCCTGATATTTTTCATTCAGGGCAAAAAAGTCGGCTTTGGACATATAGACCTCGCCGCGGATTTCCAGAACGGCGGGAACGTTGCCTTTGATTTCCAACGGCAGCTGGCGGATTGTTTTCAGGTTTTCGGTGATGTCTTCGCCGGTGACGCCGTCGCCGCGGGTGGCGCCCTGAACAAATTTGCCGTTTTCATAGCGGGCGGAAAAAGACAGGCCGTCAATTTTGGGTTCGGCCATAAAAGAAATATCGGCGGCGGTGTTTAGGAAGCGTTTGACACTCATGATAAAGTCAGCCACTTCTTCCGAACTGAAGACATCGCCAAGCGAGAGCATGGGAAAACGGTGCGGCACTTTTTTGAAGGCGCTGAGAAGCGGCGCGCCGACTTTTTGGGAAGGGCTGTTGGCGCGGACAAGCTGCGGAAAGCGCTGTTCAATTTGTTCATTGCGGCGTTTCAGTGCGTCATATTCGGCATCGGTCAGATAGGGATTGTCGTTTTGGTAGTAGGCAATATCTGATTTTGCCATTTCCGCGGCGATTTGCTCAAGTTCTTTGCGCGCTTGTTCTTCAGTTAAATCAGCAATGTCAATCATGTTTTCCTCGCTTGAATAATGATGACTCAATATAATTATTTTGCGTCGGCATTTCCAGTATTATGAGTGAGTTTTGCAGAGGCGGGAAAAAAGACGATTTGTGTTTGAAAAAATCTTCTTTATTTTTCCGGCTTCCTCATGTATACTTATAGTCAAGCGGCAGAGTTTGCCGCCGAGGGCGTCGAAAACCCTTTATAAACACAGTCGTTAAGCATATTAGCGACTTAAAATAAGGATATGCTGATATCTGTCCTGATATGTGCTAGGGGATGGATGTCGGCGAATAAGGCTCAGCCAAATAAACCGAGCCGTTTGTGTTTATACGGTTTTCGAACATCCTCCCGCTCTTTAAAAAGCGGGTTTTTGTTTAACCTTAAAACAAAGGATGTTCAACATGAATGTTAATTTTAAATTTTTACTTTGCGGAGTGGCTGTTTGTTTTGTTCCGCAAGCTGCTGTTGCGCAATGCGCGGTTACCGATTGTCAGCAATTAGGTTACACTTCTCTTCAAAAATGCGACAATGGCTTAAAATGTCCGTTCGGCAAATATTGGGCTTGCCCAAAGGTTGAAGAAAAAGCTGTTCTCGGTGAATGTACCGGCTATGCCAAGAACTGCTCTATCGGACAGATATTAAACAGTGACGGCACCTGTACGGATGATAACAGCAAGACGCCGATAGGTGTTGTTGTTTATATCAGCGGCGGCAGTGATAAATGCGGCCAGGCTCTGGCATTACAAGATTTGGGGGATATGGCATGGTCAACTGAACATGTTGATATTCCGGACTTACCAAATTATACAAGTTCTTCGGTTGCTGAGCAAGATTTTGATAGTTGTGGAAATACACAAAAGATTATAAAACAAGGAAACTCGGCTACTTATCCTGCGGCATGGACAGCGGTAAACTATGTCCCAAGTTCCGTTCCGGCGACTAAAGGAAAATGGTGTTTGCCTGCTGCCGGTATTGGTCGTTCAATGATGAACAACTATGATAAAATTAATTCAGGCCTTTCCAAAGCCGGAGTTGAACCGTTTCAGAAAGAATTAGGCCGTAGCCACTGTATTTGGACGTCGTCCGAGATCAATCGCAGCCACGCGTGGTTCTTCTGTGGAAACTCTGACAGCTACGGCAATATCTTCGGCAGTGTGTACGACTACGTCAGCAAGGACGGCCGTGGCGGCCTCTTCGTTCGTCCTGTGCTTGTTTTTTAGTTCCGATTATGTCTTGAGAATAAAAAAACAGGAACTTTGCTGTTCCTGTTTTTTTGTTTTACCAGCCGAGGTCATAGATACTGCCTGCGGTTCGTTTGGTGTAACGTTTTACCCATTTTTGCGCCTGTTTGAAATCGGGGGTATAAAATCCGTCCGAATCGGGTTTGGCTTTGGTAAATTTTTTACGCCAGTCGATGCCGTTCAGGCTGCCGAGCGGAATTTGGGCAAGCTGTCTGGCGCTGATGTTTTTGGTGATAATCGCGCCTTCGAGCCAGCGGCGGTTCATGATGCCGTTGCGGCTGCCGTCAGGACAAGCGCGAAAACCGGTAATGTAACGCGCCAGTTGTTTGGGCGAATCGCCTTTGCAAAGCCCTCGGTAAAACATGGATTGACAGCCTTTATCCGCAAAAGTTCCGTCAGCGTGATGTTGGCAGAAGAGTTCTATACCCAGATTGTAAACAAAATCGCAGGCGGCGATAATCTCTTCATCGCGCATTTCCCGTGTGACAAAACACATTGCTGGAAAGACATATTTTTCAAGGTGCTTTTCCAAAGCTTTTTCACCGTCTTTGTAACTTACCCGTTGTCCGTTTTTGAATTTGGCGGACGTAACGCCCGGGCCGCCGGTAACCTTTTTCTCACCTTTGCGAATTTCGGCAATATCGTGCCAGTCTTCGCTGTAAGTGATAACGGCTTTGACGGAATCCCGCAGGAATAGCGCGCGGGAGTAGTTGTATTCCGCGGCGTCGTTGTCGGCAACGATTTGGGGCGTAACTTCAAAGCTGAAAGACGAAACGTTGTTTTCTTCGGAACAGCTGCACAAACATGCGATAATTGCTGCGAGGATAATAATATTCTTTTTCATATTGTTTATAATTATAAGTTTCTGAAAAAAATATAGCAGATTTTACCCCGTTTGGCAAGAATATTTTGTCAAAAATTTGGAAAAATCAAAAAGAACATATTGATTTTATACGATTTGTCTGCTATAATAAAATTCTAAAAAAATATTATTATTAACTAAAAAACATAAGGATTATGAAGACATTAGTTTTTTCTGTCATCTTTTCTTTGATGACTGTTTTATCAGCAAGCGCCCAGTGTGTAAATTGTAAGTGTGCTCAGGTGAAGAATGATTCCGTTGCAACTGTTGTTGATACGACAGTATCTGTTGCTCCGGTTGTTGAAGCGCCTGAAGCGGCATCTACCGGGCGGACAGTGTTCGTTGAACCGGCAACGGAAAAATACGAAAGTGTTGTTCTGATTGTTAAAAACGCAGGGTTCAATGACGAAACCTGTACCTTCGTTTTTGGAGGCAAGTATTATGTGGGGAAGACTTTAGCTTATGAGTTGGCTAAATGCTACAAAGTAGGGTATAAAGTAGTTTCCACGGTCGCTGATCCTACTTTAGGCGCAGTTCATTATATTTTGGAAAGGCGCATAAAGTAAAAAAAAACTAAAAAGAAGAGCTGTATCCCGCAACGGATTACAGCTCTTTTTTTTATTTGAGGCTAGTCACTTTCCTCAATGTTTCTTCCTTAAAGCACGGCAGGTACATATTATCTATAACCGACGGTTCTTTTTCATAAAATTCAACAAGGCTGATTTGAGACAGCTGCTTTAAGGGCAAATGCGCAAACTGATAAGGCGTTATGCGTTTTAACAAAACGGCACTGCACAGCCAACGTAGTTTGATATTCTGTTCCGAAAGGAGCGTATCCGCAGGGTAAGCCGCCATAGCTATGGCACAGTCGGTCAATGTTTGTTCACCATTCAGGGCATTCAGATAGTTGCTCTGCCAAAAGGAATCGCGGCCGATATGTTCTATATATAAAGCGGTGCCCAGAAGTTCCGACTCGCTTAAGTATCTTTGGACACAGAAGAGAGCCATTTGGAGCGAATCGGTAAGATATTCTTCATTTACAGCCGATGTTTTGGGAGATGGAGCACAGCTATGCAGATTTTTTACGCAGGCCAGCAGATTTTGTTTCTGTTCCTGCAACAGACTCTGATTATATTCAAAATAGTCTATTACTCTGGCGTTTTCCGGCAAAGCTTCAGTAGCTTGTTGAGAATTGTTAGTTAGAAAAAATAATCCGGCACAAATGACTACTCCCGTTGCTACGGCAATTGCAATAACAAGAATTTTAGCGCATTCTTTAATGAATTGTTTTAACTTATTCATAAGGCATAAAAATATTGAGTTAATAATAAAATTGTCATTGGTATGATAAGTGGATTTTTATAATTTGCAAGAATTATTTAAAAAAATGAAGCAGAAGATGAAGAATCTTCTGCTTCGGGCTGTCGAAAGAGGAAAAATTACATCGGGCTGACCAGCATCATCATTTGTTTGCCTTCAAGTTTGGGCGCCGAATCGAGTTTGCATAAGCCTTCCAAATCTTCCAGCAGGCGGTCAAGAACCGCTTTCCCCATATCGTTGGCGCTGAGTTCACGGCCTTTATAACGCATGGTGAATTTTACCTTATTACCTTCTTTTAAGAATTTTTTGGCTTGTTTGACTTTTACTTCATAATCATGCGTATCAATCATCGGGCGGAGTTTTAGTTCCTTGATTTCAACGACTTTTTGATTCTTTTTGGCTTCGTTTTTGCGTTTTTGGACTTCATATTTATATTTGCCATAGTCTAAAACCTTGCAGACCGGCGGGGTTGCCTGCGGAGAGATTTCAATCAAATCCAGTCCGGCTTCCGCCGCAATGCTTAAAGCTTCCTTTATGGAAATGATTCCGCGGTTTTCGCCGTCAGCGTCAATCAGGCGAACTTCTTTTACTTTTATGTCTTCATTAATGCGTGGTCCGTCGCTTTCACGTACTGGCGCATTGGAACTCTCTTTTATTATTGTAGCCTCCTAAATTTATTATTTAACACATATATATTACAGAACTAATATCTCTTGGCAAGAAGAATCATTTGAAACCGGTATGGAATCTTCAGACTGAAAAAGAATCTTTAACAGTGCCAAAATCAGTGTTATTGTACCAATATAACAGAACAAGGGTTAATTTTTGGTTTGCAAACAGGGTGAAAATGAATTTTTTTTGCATTTAAAATTATGCATATTCAATGCGTTAGTTAACAGATGTGAAAAAAGTTTATTTTTTTTGAAAAAAGTTATTGACATTCCCCGTGCATCGTTCTATAAACCACTTCGTCGACGGGCAGTGAGCCACAGAGATTGAGGCTGAGAGCGGTCGACAGGTTATAACTACAGGGATTGAATATGAAGAAGAGGGGATACGCAGACGGTGTACTGTAAAGTATAATAAAGTCTGTG
>UQAB01000027.1 GCA_900538765.1 uncultured Azospirillum sp.
CTCTTATCATCACGACTCTAATATAACACATTTAAACGCAATGTTCAATCATTAATTTTCGCAAGAAGAGGAAAAATAAGACATAAAAAAAACCTCCGAAAAAAATCGGAGGTTCTGTTTTCCTGATTAAAAAACGTTATTGTGCTGCAGTAGCAGGAATAACCGGATCTGTAATTTCTTTGCCGTCCAGAGAATATTTCTGGATTTTGGCATTTTGATACAGATTGCCGACCGTGTTGGCAATTGTTTTCTGCGTCAGATAGCCTTTCAACTGCGGTTCAAGCTGTTTTTTCGGCAATGGTTTGGCATCTCTGACATCTTCAACCAAAATGACGTGATAACCAAACTGAGTCTTGACCGGAGTTTTGGAATATTCGCCTTTCTTCAGGGCAAAAGCGGCTTTTCCGAACTCGGGAACCATTTCCTGCTCAGTAAAGTAACCGAGGTCGGCCGGTTCTTTTGAATATGTCTTAGCCAGAGCGTCAAACTTTTCTCCTTTTTTCAATTTGGAGATAACTTCTTTGGCTTTGGTTTCTGTGTCAACCAGAATATGTTTGGCCTTCACTTCCTTTTTGCCTTTAAACTGCTCGGAATATTCTTTGTATGCTTTGTCAATGTTTTTATCAGTCAGTTCTTTATCAACCTGTTGTCTCAGATAAATCTTGCGGGCAATTTCTTCTTTGGCAATCTCTACTTCTCTTTTATAAGCCGGAGAGTTGGTAACGCCTTCTTCGACAGCCGCCTGATACAGTAATTCGCCGTTAACATAAACATCAAGCGCCTTGGCATAGAAATCGTTAAAATTGACTTTTTCGCTGATTTCCGGATTTTCTTTGTAACCCTGGCGCATTTCCTTGACGGTAATTTCTTCACCGTTAACGACGGCTGCAACGCCGTTTTTGCCTTCGGCCCGAACCTGCAACGGATTCATAACCAAAAGGGAAAGCGCTGCCGCTGCTAATAATTTGTTACGCATTTTGTACCTCCTAAAAAATTAATTCTTGTTATTTATATAAGAATTTAGCGCTTTTTCCAAGATATTTTTTAAGAAGTTCATAAATCTGTGCAAAGTATTGACTTTATCCCGCAGACACACTAAATGTAAAAATAATTGAAATAAAATAAGGTAATTATAATGTTAGGTAAGATAGCGAAAACGATTTTCGGCAGTGCCAATGATAGATTTATAAAAAAGCAGTATAAACTTGTCCAGAAAATCAATGCCCTTGAAGCGGACATTTCCAAACTAAGCGATGAAGAGTTAAAAAATAAAACAGAAGAGTTCCGCAGCCGTCTTAAAGAAGGTGAAACGCTGGACGATTTGCTGCCGGAAGCTTTTGCCGTTGTTCGCGAAGCCGCCAAACGTACGCTGGGACAGCGCCATTATGATGTCCAGCTCATCGGCGGTATCGTTCTCCATAAGGGAATGATTGCCGAAATGAAAACCGGTGAAGGTAAAACGCTGGTAGAAACGCTGCCGGCATATCTGAATGCGATTGAAGGCAAGGGCGTGCATATCGTTACCGTTAATGATTACCTGGCGCAGCGCGATGCCGAATGGATGGGGCAGGTCTTCCGTTTCTTGGGGCTGACCGTTGGTTTTATTGTCCATGGCAAAAATGATGACGAGCGCCGTGCCGCATACAACAGCGATATTACTTATGCGACCAATAACGAACTCGGCTTTGACTATCTGCGTGACAATATGAAGTTCAGTCTTGGCGAAATGGTGCAACGCGCGTTTAATTATGCCATTGTCGATGAAGTCGATTCTATTTTGATTGATGAGGCTAGAACGCCGTTGATTATTTCCGGTGCGGCGGAAGATTCTTCTGAAAAATATATCTCTGTCAACCGGGTTATTCCGCAGCTTGTTCCCGCTGATTATGAAAAGGATGAAAAAGCCCGCACGGTCGTTTTGACCGAAGCCGGCATGTCCCACGTCGAGGAACTTCTCCGCAGTGTCGGGCTGATAAAAGAGGGCTCGCTTTACGACTTGGCAAACGTCACGCTGGTTCACCATGTCAACCAGGCGCTTCGCGCCCATAAAATGTTTACCCGCGATGTGGATTATATCGTCAAAGACGGCAAGGTCATGATTATTGACGAGTTTACCGGCCGCATGATGGAAGGGCGCCGCTATTCTGACGGCCTGCACCAGGCTCTGGAAGCAAAAGAGGGCGTTGAAATCCAGTCCGAAAACCAGACGTTGGCCTCCATCACCTTCCAGAACTATTTCCGTCTTTATCCGAAACTGGCAGGCATGACCGGTACGGCAATGACCGAAGAGGCCGAATTTAATGACATTTATAACCTGACCTGCATCGAAATCCCGACCAACCGTCCGGTTCAGCGCAAGGATGAACATGACGAAATTTACCGCACCGCGCGTGAAAAATATAATGCCATTATTGAAACGATTTTGGATTGTCACCGCCGCGGCCAGCCGATTCTTGTCGGAACGACCTCAATCGAAAAATCAGAACTCGTTGCCGATTTGCTCAAAAAACGCTCGGATATCAAGTTTGAAGTTTTGAACGCCCGCCATCATGAACGCGAAGCGGCGATTGTGGCGCAGGCCGGTGTTCCCGGAGCCGTAACCATTGCCACCAATATGGCCGGCCGTGGTACGGATATCCAGCTTGGCGGTAACTTGGATATGCGTCTGAAGGAAGTTTTGAAAGGCGATGAAAGCGAAGCGGAAGTCGAGAAGATAAAAGACCGCCTGAAAGCGGAAATTGCCGCCGGAAAAGAAAAGGCTCTGGCTGCCGGCGGATTGTATGTTCTGGGAACGGAAAGGCATGAAAGCCGCCGTATCGACAACCAGTTGCGCGGCCGTTCCGGCCGTCAGGGCGATCCTGGAACATCAAAGTTTTTCCTCTCGCTGGAAGACGACCTGATGCGTATTTTCGGCTCAGAACGCATGAGTGCCATGCTGCAGCGTCTGGGGCTGCCAGAAGGCGAAGCGCTGATACATCCGTGGATTAGCCGCGCAATTGAAAAAGCTCAGCAGAAAGTCGAAGAGCGAAACTTTGACATTCGTAAAAACCTTTTGAAATATGACAATGTCATGAACGACCAGCGTAAGGTCATTTATGAACAGCGCAAAGAACTGATGTCCGCCAATGATGTTTCCGATACGGTAAACGAAATGCGCGACGAATATATCGGCGACATTGTTTCTGCCTATATTCCGCATGGTTCTTCCCCGGCGGAATGGCCTCTGAAAGAGCTGAACGCCGAACTTATCCGCGTAACCGGTTTGGAAATGCCTTTGGAAAATTGGGCCAAAGAGCCGGAAATGGATGCCGAGGAATTTTCCGACCGCATTGTTAAGGCTGTTGCCGAAAATATTCAGGTTAAAAACAGCGGCGTTCCGGCTGAGTTGATGTGCATGGTGGAAAAGAGCATTTTGCTGCAGGTCTTGGACCAGCTGTGGAAAGATCATATTGCTGCGCTGGACCAAATGCGTCATACGATTGTTCTGCGAGCTTACGGCCAGAAAGACCCATTGAACGAATACAAAAAGGAAGCGTTTAATATGTTTTCCAATATGCTGGATCAACTGCGCGAAAAACTGACTTTCCTTATCTGCCGTGCGCAAATCCAGATGGGTGATGCCGATACGCTGCAAAATCAGGAAGTAAAGCATAAAAACATCCGTGAAATTCACGAAGATCCAGAAAATCTGGTTAATGCCCGTGAAAACCGACAGGTGCCTGAAGTTGAAAAGCATTCTCCATTTGTGTATAACACCGCGGAATTTGACCCTAAAAACCCGGGAACATGGGGGAAAATCTCCCGTAATGATCCATGCCCCTGCGGCAGCGGCTTGAAATACAAACATTGCCACGGAAAAATCTAACCTAACAAAAAACACCCTGAAATTTTATTTTCAGGGTGTTTTTTTTGAATCCTAATCTTGGATAAAATTAAAACTCAATTACAGGACGAACATTGTAGCTGTCAGTAAGTTTAAAACCATGATCATTATGGGAACAGGCACCATTTAAACAGCTGACCCAAGCTTCTTCTTTTGAGTATTCTGTTGATGACCAGAAGCCATAAACACCACCCACCATATTTGCGCCACCTATTTTTGCCATAAGCATATCAATAGTACTTAATTGTTTTATGTAAATCTCATTCAAAATTCCCTCTGATGGCAGACACCATTTACCTTTAGTTTCAGGAGCAGAACTTGGCGCATAATTAACTGTAGCCCAAGCTGCAGGATAAATACTCTCATCACCATCGTTAATGATTTCCAGAGTATTTCCACAACTGTTATAATCCTTTGCTGCCGTCTGCCAATATGTTGTGTTCTTTACTCCGGGGACAGACTTTTCATATATACTCCATTGATATTTTCCAAGATCTTCTCTGGCAATTGCCCAACCGCAATTATCACCGCCGATATAAACAACCACGCCGATTGGCGTTTTACTGCTGATTTTATCGGAGGAGCAAGTCCCATCGCTGTTTAAAATATCACCTATTTTACAATTCTTGGCATAACCGGTGCAGGCTCCAAGAACAGCTTTTTCTTCCGCTTTCGGGCAAGCCCAATATTCGCCAAAAGGACATTTTAAGCCATTGTCGCATTTTTCAAGAGAAGTATACCCCAATTGCTGGCAATCGGTAACAGCGCATTGTGCATATAATAAGTTTGGAATTAAGGACAGACTTGTTCCTAAAAGCAAAGTTTTAAAGTTAGAATTCATGTTGAAACATCCTTTGTTTTGAAAGTTAAAACAAAACCCGCTTCATAAGGAAGACGGGCGGATGTTAGCAACCATACAATAACACATGGCTCAGTGCTTTCGTGCACAGCCTTATAACACTGACATCCGCCTCTAGCACAGTAGACAGATATCAGCATATCCTTATTTTAAGTCGCTAATATGCTTAACGACTGTTATTGTAAAGGGTTGCTACGCCCTCAGCGGCAAACTCTGCCGCTTAAAATCAGGGTAACATAGAGAGGGGGCTTTAGCAAGATGTTTTTATTTGATAAAATATTAGTTTTTTTAATAGAAAAGTGGTAATGTTTAAAAGTAATAGCAATTTTTATAATTGTTTGTCAGGTAATTAAATTTAAACAACAAAATGCCCTCTCCAAAGAGAGGGCTATATCAACATTTTACAGCTTATTGTGCTGCCGG
The DNA here is from genome assembly GCA_900538765.1 of uncultured Azospirillum sp. GTDB lineage: Bacteria > Pseudomonadota > Alphaproteobacteria > RF32 > CAG-239 > HGM16780. The sequence goes on from UQAB01000027.1 coordinate 5,166, forward strand.
AGTATCCTGAGCCGGTGTTGCTGCATTGTTTTCGCCGGTTACTTCAACAGTTTCTTCAATAACCGTTTCTCCGCTGGAACCGTCATCAGCCAAAGCCTCCTCTTCCGTCATTTCTTCCGTCTGAATAACTTCTTCGTCATCAGCGCCGATAACGTCACCTTGTTCGTTAGCATTACTTTCGTCAGCGAAATTATCAAAGAAAACGTGTTTGACGATATCACCCTGTTTGATGTTGAATTTTTTCACATCACCGGCGTTCAGTTCAATAACGGCATTGGCCGGAACAGGAGAAGCGATAATATCGGTTGAGTTTGGCTGAGCGTTTTCATAAATCCAAACGATGGAACCGTCGTTAACAAAAATCATATCCAGCGGAATTTGTGTGTCTTTCATCCACATGGCGACATGTTCATAACCTTTAAGATTAAAAATCATGCCGTGTTTTTCCCCGAGAGTATCGCGGTTCATCAGGCCTTTTTGCAACTCTTCCGGAGAAACGGCATTTTCGACAGAGAGGTTAACACTGCTTCCGTCAACAGATTCGATGGTTAAGTTATAGTCGGCTTTTTCTTCATCTTTTTTAGAGCAGGAGGCAATAATCAAAACTGCCAGAAATAACTTTAATAATTTAGACATGGTTAACTCCCTGTTTAGAATTAAGTTCGGAAACTTTTCGCGGATGCCATTGGGAAACGACAACCGGACCATTTTGTGACTGCAGAATTTTTCTTTTCTCATCACTGTTAGTAGATATTTTACTATTCTTATTTAAAGATTCAACAATAGATTTAAAATCAAGAATAGTTTTTGTATCTTTTTTGTAATTTTCTTTGTATATATTAATACTTTTAACAAATTTTGCCATATCGTTGGTTGTGTAATCAGCGTACCTTTTCCAGATTTCTTCCAAAAAATCGTTAATTTTGGAGTTAAAACGTACCCGTGGCATGAATGGGCGTCCCTGCGACAGTATTTTTTTGAGGTTGGGTTCAAAAATCCCTTCTTCCGAACAGACAAAGACGGACGGAACCAGCATTGCCCTGTCATAAGCGCCGGCATAAAGCAACTGGGACAAAAAGACCAGATGTTGCGCTTTGGCATCGTCAAGAGGTTTCATGTTGTCGGCAGCCCGGTCAAAAAACCAGTAGGCCACGTCAATGGAGTTATCTGCCGCGGAATATGACATAATGAATTCCTTAGTTGGTTAAACCTAAACAAATTATAAACGATTCATTTCAAAAAACAATAAAATTAAAAATATCTGTGTGCAGACATTCTTTTTTTTGCATTAATTTGTTTTTAGTCTTGTGTTAGCGGATTTAATATTATATCTATATACAAAGTTGTTAATTTTTTTGTAAGGTTCGGCAATGTCTTTGTTTAAGAAATTTAGTGTTTTAGGAATTATGCTGTTTGCGGCCTCATGCGCGTCAAACGCCGCTTTTCCGGATATTTCAGATGAAGTCGGCACGATCAGAAAGAGCGAAGGCCTGGCTTCCGACGGCGCCCGCAGAGCCAGCGTCCCTGAGGAAGATCCGGCGGAAAAGGCTGCCGAGGAAGCGAAAAAAGCTGCTGAAGCCGCAAAAAAGGCTGAAGCGGAAAGCGAAGAGGTTAAACTCATCAGCAATGAAGAGTTTATGTCTAAAGCCGAAAAACTTGAAGGAGTCAGAACCAAACCGGTCAAAAAATCTGAGAGTAAATATGCTGTGGATGACAGCGCCGAGGAAGAACGTTATTCTGAAATCTTTGGAAAAGAACCTGAAGAAAAAACGGCAGAACCTGCTCAGCCTGAAAAAGACAAAGCGCCGAGCATTACTTACCGTCTGGATACGTTTTACTTCAACAACGGCAGCTCAAATCTGGATGATGAAGAACGCGCCCGGATTCGCAATATCGTGAAAATTGCTAAGAAAAACGACGCCAAAATAAGAGTCTTGGGTTATGCTTCCAGCCGCACGCGCAATACGGACATCGCTACCCATAAGCTTATGAACTTTCGCGTATCTCAGGCGCGCGCTGATGCCGTTGCCCAAGCGTTGGTAAGGGCCGGCCTGCCTGCGTCGGACATCACGGTTGAAGCTTTGTCGGATTCTAACCCGGCTTATCTTGAGGTTATGCCCGAAGGCGAGCGTTTGAACCGCCGTGCAGAGGTGTATATCAGTTATTAATTTAATTTTTTTTCGGCAGAGGATTTTTCTGTGAGTACTGATTTTGAAAATGAAAAATCTCTGGGTGGAAATTTATGGAAAATTCTGCCTGTTGATGAAAGACGGGCAGAATTTGTTTCCCAAAAATACAATTTGCCTTATATAATCGCTAAAATTATCACCAGCCGCGGTATTGCGCCGGATGATGTTGAAAATTTCATTCATCCCAAGCTGCAAACACTGATGCCGGATCCGTATTGTCTGAAAGACATGAAAAAAGCGGCTGAACGGCTGGCAGAAGCCATTATTAAAAAAGAAAAAATCGCGATTATCGGCGATTATGACGTTGACGGCGCGACTTCAACATCGGTTCTGCGCCTTTTTCTGGAGAATAATGGGATTAACCCGCTTGTCCATATTCCCGAGCGGGACGAAGGCTACGGTCCGAGCCGTATGGCTTTTGACGAGTTTGCCGCTGCCGGAGCCGGGCTGGTTGTTACCGTTGATTGCGGAACAACGGCGTTTGATGTTTTTGACTATGCCGCAACCAAGGGCTTTGAAGTCATCGTGCTGGATCACCACGAGGCCGAAGTCCGCCTGCCGCCGGTCTATGCTCTTGTCAATCCCAAACGTCTGGATGAAGAAAACGATTATGAATATCTGAAATATATGGCGGCGGTCGGCGTTGTCTTTCTGACGATTGTTGCCGTAAACCGCGAACTCCGTCAAAGGGGATTCTACAAAAACAAAATGGAACCGAACCTGATGGCCCTGCTTGATTTGGTGTCGCTGGGAACGGTTTGTGACGTTGTACCGCTTTTGGGGCTGAACCGGGCTTTTGTCCGCCAGGGGCTTAAAGTCATGGCAAAAAGACAGAATCTCGGCATTAAGGCGCTGATTGACAAAGCGGGAATAAGCGAAGCGCCGGGCGCGTTTCATTTGGGATATGTGCTGGGCCCCAGAATCAATGCTTGCGGCCGTGTTGGCGAAGCGGCGCTGGGCAACCGGCTGCTTTGCGCCAAAAGTGAAACCGAAGCTGAACGCTTGGCCGAAAAATTAAATGAATTCAATGACCAGCGCAAGGAAATTGAAGGATATGTTTTGCTTAAAGCCATTGAGATGCTGGAGGGAACGCCGCAGGAATATCCTATTGCCTTTGTGACCGGAGATGACTGGCATCAGGGGGTTATCGGCATTGTCGCCGGCAAGCTGAAAGAACGTTATAACGTGCCTGCGTTTGTTATGTCGATAGAAGCCGATGAAGTCAAAGGCTCGGCGCGTTCCGTTCCCGGAATTGATTTGGGGGCGCTGGTTATGTCTGCCAAAGAACGCGGAATCCTGACCAAAGGCGGCGGACATATTATGGCGGCCGGTTTTTCCCTGAATAAGGATAAGATTGATGAGTTCCGCAAGTTCGCTGGGGAATATGTGCTTGAGCGCTTGGGCAATGAGGATATTGTACCGGTTTTGGATATTGACGGCAGTCTGGATTTGTTGGGCGCCAACGTTGATATGGCTGAAAAACTTGAGCTTTTGGAGCCTTATGGGTCGGGCAACAGTGAGCCGAAACTGATGTTGAGCTCGGTTCGGGTTGTCAAGCCGTCGATTGTTGGCAGCGGGCATGTACGTTGTTTTCTGTCATCAGGTAACGGCGGCAGTCTGAAAGCCATGGCTTTCCGCGTTGGCGATACGGAACTCGGCAAAGCTTTGCTGACCCCGGAAGGCAGTCTGTTTAACGTTGTCGGCGTTTTACGCCGCGATAACTGGCAGGGACGAAATTCCGTTCAGTTTATTATTGAAGATGCAAAGAGGATAGTTACATGGTAAAAAGTGCCAAAAAACGCGCCAAAAACATTAAAAAGATTCGTCTGGAACGGGAACGCACCGTGTTTATGAAACTCGGTGCCAAGCTGCGTGCTTATTTCTTTACCGGTATTCTGGTTACGGCGCCGGTGTCCATCACTTTTTACATGGCTTATAAAATTTTCGTATGGATAGATGTTTCCGTTAACCATCTGATTCCGCCGGAACTTATTGCCCGTTACAATATCCCGTTAACGACCATTCCCGGTATCGGCATTGTTATTTTGATTTTGGCCATGATTTTTATCGGTATGTTTGCCGCTGGCTTTGTCGGCCGGTTCTTTTTGCACCTTGGCGATTGGATTGTTCGCCGTCTGCCGGTTATCTCCAGCATCTATTCTCTGTTGAAACAGGTTTTTGAAACGATGTTTTCTGATAAGAAACAGTCTTTTAATAAATGCGTGCTGCTGGAATATCCGCGTAAAGGGATATGGATACTCGGTTTCGTCAGCGCTGAAACCAAAGGCGAGATAAAAAAGGAACTGCATGAGGAACTGCTCAGCGTCTTTATTCCGACCACGCCCAACCCGACTTCCGGCTTTTTGATTTTTGTGCCGAAAAAAGACGTCATTCCGTTGAGTATGAGCGTAGAGCAGGGAATTAAATTTGTCATTTCCTGCGGTATTGTCGAACCTGATAAAATGCCGCGCTGATTGCTCGGGAAAGATATAAATTGACTTCTGTATTTTCCGATGTTACAAAAACATCGGAAAAATATTATTTTATTGTCTAATTAAAAAATATCATTATGGAAAAGATTGAAAATTTAAAAGCTTTGTTTTATCCCGGGGATGTGCATCGTGCCCGTTTTATTTCGCAAGACAAAGGCCTGATTACCATGAAACTTGAATGTGGAATTATGGGCTTTATTCCGCAAACGATTGTCAATCTTCCTTTGGTTTCTCCGCAATGGGAAAAGATGATGGTTGATGTCATGGTCTGCGGTTATAATATAGGGGCTCTGAATAGTTTGTTGGTTTTGTTTCCGGTTTTGAATAGTGCTAATTTTCTGACTGAAAATCTATGCGTTTACGAAGGAAAAATTGAATTGATAACCCGGCGGGGAAGCCTAATCCGTATAGAAAATGAAGAATATGTTTTTGATACGTATCAGGATTATTTTCGCAAGATGAAACAAGGGGATAAAGTTCATGTTTTCATGATGGGGACGACATTGGAAAAACGGCATGTCTTTACGATTAAGGAAGCCTGCATAAACGGTGTTAATGTTGATTTCTATCCAAAGCAGCACTTGGAAAAAATATCGGAAAAGTATGGTTTCAGAACAGTTCTTTTTCTTGAAAAAACAGCAATGGAAGATGTTGTTTCGTATTGTCATGAAGCCAGCAATACAACCTTGCATAATATCAAAGCTCAAAAGAATTATTGTATTTATGACACTGTTGATAACAGGGTTTTAACCGAATGGGATTAAAAAAATAAAGAGCAGTTCGATGACTGCTCTTTATTTTTATGCCGAAAGCTTGGCAATAATTTTTTTGGCAATCTCTTCATAGGCCTGCGTATGCGGGCTGTCCGGATCGGCAAAGACAATCGGCGTGCCGTTGTCGGCATTTTCGCGAATGGCGTAATGCAACGGAATTTCACCGAGAAATGTTTCTCCCATAGCCTCTGCGGTTTTTCTGGCGCCTTCATGCCCGAAAATATCGGCGCGGTGTCCGCATTTTTCGCAAATATAATAACTCATGTTTTCAATAATGCCCAAAATCGGCACATTGACACGCTTGAACATATTGATGCCCTTAATGGCATCAATCAGGGCAATGTCCTGCGGTGTGGAAACGATAACCGCACCATCGGTTTTGACCTTTTGCGACAAAGTGATTTGAATATCTCCCGTTCCCGGCGGCATATCAATAACCATAATGTCAATGTCGCCCCAGTTGGTGTCGGTCAAAAGCTGCTGCATCGCGCCGCAGGCTTTGGCGCCGCGCCAGATAAGCGGCTGGCTGCGGTCAATCAGTGTACCGACGGACATTGATTCCAGGCCGAGGTTGACGAAAGGTTCAAAGGTTTTGCCATCTGTCGTTGCCGGGGGCGTTCCCTCATAGCCCAGCATGGTCGGGATGGACGGACCGTAAATGTCAGCGTCAAATAAAGCAATTTTTTTGTTTTGGTTTGACAGGGCAAGCGCCAGATTGACCGCGGTGGTTGACTTTCCCACACCGCCTTTGCCGGACGCTACGGCAATGATTTTTTTTACACCGCGGATATGCCACATCTCGTCTTCCTGCCGCAGGCCGTTAAAGGCCTTGGCTGCCGTAAAAATAACCGTGGCTTTGGCAATGCCGTCAACAGCTGCCGCTTCCGCCTTGAGGGCAGCGGTCTTTGCTTCGTCCTCTGTCGCGTTGACCAAGGTGATAATCGCCCGCCCGCCGGCAATCTTGATACTGTCTATGCTGTCGGCCGGATAATATTTTGCCGTAATTTTTCTGATTAGTTCTTCCATGTTAATATCATCTCTTCTGTAATTGTCTTTAGATAATATCTATATTATATATAATGCTATTGCAATCAATTTATGAAGAGGTGCGTATAATGGCTGAAAAAAATAACCCCTGGGATGATGCCGGCGAACCGGAAAAAAACGGAACCTGGAGCAGTAAGGCTGCCGCGGCGGAAAAGATAATCCGTATTGATGCCGTCAAAGTTGCCAAAGGCAGCGGCGGCTGGGATTTCAACCTGTGGATTATTGTTGTCCTGATAGTTTTGGCCTGGCTGTCAACCGGCTTTTATCAGGTGCAGACCAATGAACAGGGTGTAGTCCTGCGTTTTGGAAAATATCAGGAAACGACGGACGCCGGCTTGCATTATCATTTACCTTACCCGGTTGAAACCGTAACCAAAGTCAATATTACGCAGGAACGGAGTATCAACCTCGGCAGTCAGGAAGCCTACAACGCTTCCAACAGCGCTTCTCTGTCCAACAGCCGCAATTCTGACACTTATGCCGACAAGCTGCGTTCTTTTACAGAAAGCCATATGCTGACCGGTGATGAAAATATTGTCGATATCAACATGGATATTGTCTGGAAGATTAAGGATGCCAAAGATTATCTGTTTAACATCCGCAATCCCGATCAGACTGTCCGCATTGCCGCGCAGTCTGTTCTGCGTGAAATTGTCGGCCAGTCGGAAATGCAGCCGATTATCACCGGAGACCGCGGCAAGGTTGAAGATGAAACAAAGGAAGAACTGCAAAAGCTGTTGGATAACTTTGGATCGGGCATAACGATTGTCCGCGTCAAGCTGCAAAAAGCAGACCCTCCGAAACAGGTTGTCGATGCTTTCAATGAGGTTCAGCGCGCCAAAGCCGATTTGGAAAGCTACAAAAACAAGGCCGAAGCCTATCGTAATGAAGTCGTTCCCAAAGCACACGGCGAGGCGTCCCGGATTATTCAGGAAGCCGAAGCTTATGAAGCCGCTGTTATTAACAAGGCGCAGGGTGACGCCGAACGCTTCCTTTCGGTTTACAATGCCTATAAGAACGGCCGTGACGTAACGACTAAGCGCCTTTACATTGAAACCATGGAAAATGTTCTGCAGAACTCGGACAAGGTTATCCTTGATCCGTCATCTAAAGGCGGAAATGTTCTGCCGTACCTGCCGCTCAAAGCTGCGAAACAATAGGGAGGGAGAAGAAATGAGTAAAAAAAATACGATATTACTGATAATCGTTGCTGCAGTCATCGTTCTGCTGGGAAATTCCCTTTATATTGTCAGCCAGCCGGAACAGGCCATTGTTCTGCAGTTCGGCGAACCCGTCCGTGAAGTTAAGGAACCGGGGCTGAAGGTAAAGATTCCTTTTATTCAGAAAGTTGTCATTTATGATACCCGTTTGCTTGATTTGGATCCGCCGGCGCAGGAAATCGTTCTCAATGACAAAAAACGTCTGGATGTCGATACCTTTACCCGTTACCGTATTGTTGATCCGCTGAAGTTTTACCAGACGGTACGGACGGAATATCAGGCTGAAAGCAAATTGAAGGAAATCGTCAATTCTTCCGTACGTAAGATTCTCGGCCGCATAACGCTGCAGGAGCTTCTTTCCAAAAAGAGAACGCAGATTATGGAAGATATCAGCAATGCGGTTGCCAAGGATGCCGCGCAGATAGGCGTCAGCGTTGCCGATGTCCGTATCCGGAGAGCCGATTTGCCGATTGAGGTTTTGCAGGCGATTAATGAGCGGATGAAAACCGAACGCGAAAGAGATGCCAAGGAGTTCCGCGCTCAGGGACAGCAACAGGCACAGCAGATAAGAGCCGGCGCCGATAAGGAAAAAACTATCATCTTGGCCGAAGCTGAGAAAAAATCGCAGATTATCCGCGGTAACGGTGATAAAAAAGCGATTGAAATCTGGAATGGCGCCGCCAATCGTGATCCGCAGTTTTTTGCCTTTTACCGTTCTTTGGAAGCGTATCGTAATTCTCTGGGCGATTCGGCATTAGTCCTGTCGCCGGATTCCGAATTCTTCCGTTATTTCGGAAAATCTTCGGGGCGTTAAAATGAAAGCGCTGAAAATAATAAGCATGGGAATACTGCTGGGATTGTTAAATACAGTCCCGGCAGTGTCGTCTTCGGCAGCGGTTCCGGCAGTGTCTGCTGGCGTCGCTTTTCCGTCTTTTGCCGATTTGGTTGAACGGCTGATGCCCTCTGTTGTTAATATTTCAACCCGCACGAAGCCTGAAGACGATTCCCAAGCCGGCGGGGAGGAGGCTCTTGCCGAGGCGTCTCCCGAATTTCATCGCTATTTTGAAAATGGCAGAAAACAGGAAGCGCTGGGCTCGGGATTTATCATTGATGAAGAAGGTTATATTATCACCAACAATCATGTTATTGCCGATGCCGAAAAAATCAACGTAACTTTGTCTGATGACACAACTTTGGAAGCGCGGATTATCGGCAAGGATTATAAAACCGACATCGCTCTGATAAAAATTGATACGGACAGGAAATTGTCCCCGGTAATGTTTGGCGATTCTGATAAAATCAGAGTCGGTGACTGGATTTTGGCCATCGGCAATCCTTTCGGTTTGGGTGGCAGTGTCACCGCCGGGATTGTTTCCGCCAAATCCCGCGATATTGAAGCCGGACAATACGACAATTTTATTCAGACTGACGCATCCATTAATCAGGGAAGCTCCGGTGGGCCGATGTTTAATATGCAGGGAGAAGTCATCGGCATTAACAGCGTCATCTTTTCGACCAACGGCGCCAGCATGGGCATCGGCTTTGCTATCCCGATTAATCTGGCGGACTGGGTTATTGCGCAGCTGAAACAATATGGCGAAATTCGCCGCGGCTGGATTGGAATTAAAATTCAGCCGAATGAAACGGAAACGCCGGGCGTCAAAGGCGGAGTACTGGTTTCTGACGTCACCGTTGGCGCGCCGGCGCAGCGCGCCGGAATTTTCGCCGGCGATATAATTCTGGAATTTAATGGCATAGCTGTGAAAAATACTAAAGATTTTTCCAGAAGAGTTGCCGAAGCCGAAATCGGCAAACCGGCAGCGGTTACCGTCCTGCGTGACAATAAAAAAGAAGTTCTGGCTTTAGATATTGAGAAACTGCCGGAGGAAAATCCGGCACCGCTTTCGGCTCCGGCAGAAGCGGCGGTTGTTAAAAGTGTCAACGGCAGCGAATACTTTTTGCCTGAACTCGGTGTTAAAATCTCGCCGGTCAGCCCGGCGTTGGCACAGCTTTACGGAATTTCTCCAGAAAGCACCGGAATGGTTATTACCGATATTCATCCCGGGACGGATGCCGCGGCCAAGGGGCTGAAAAAAGGCAATGTTATTGTCAAGATTGACAAGAAAGACGTGACGGACATTGAATCGGTCAAAAACCATATCAGCGAAGCTAAAATGGAACATAATCGGCCGGTTCTGGTGCTGTTTCAGGATGGCGATGCCGTCCATTTTGCCGCGCTGAAATTACAAAAGGGGACAGAGTAAATGGCTCAGGTTGATTTTTACCATCTGCAAAATCAGACATTGGAAAATGTTTTGCCCAGGCTTTTGGAAAAAGCTTATTCAACCGGAAAAAAGATTGTTGTCAAAATCGGCAATGAAGAGCGTGTGGAGTTTATCAACAGCACTTTGTGGACTTATAATGACCAGTCTTTTTTGCCTCATGGTTCAAAAAAAGACGGCTTTGGCGAAGAGCAGCCGATATGGCTGACTGCCGGAAACGATGTGCCGAACGGCGCGGAATTTTTGTTTTTGGTTGATGGCGCTTTGATACCGGCGGCAGAAGCCGAGAATTTTGAGCGTATTTTTAATATTTTTGACGGCAATGTTGAGAGTGCAGTCGTTCAAGCCAGAAATTTTTGGAAAGATTTAAAACAAGCCGGCTGCAATGTTAATTATTGGCAGCAGGATAGTGCCGGAAAATGGACAAAGAAAGCCTGATTTTTTTAGAAAACGGCCGCATTTGTAATCTGTATTTTAGCAAGTTGTTTTTGCGTCGGCGGGAAGCTGTAATGAAAAACAAAAAAGGTGTGATAAAAAACCACACCTTTTTTGTTAAATAACACAGTAATTGACAAGATAATCAATTTGTTTTTCAGAAAGGCAGACATCCCAAAAATCATCCGTCAGCTTATGCAATTTCAGCTTGTCGATTGCGTTTTTGTATTCTTCCTCGTCTGAGTAAATACGCCGGCCGTAAAAATCTCTGCGAATGCTGTATCGCAAAGTATCCATATCGTCAACATAAGCCCGCATTATTTTTCTGACAAACATGGTAAAAAATAACAGAAGATGTTTTTGCACATCATCTTTTTCAAAAAGTCCGTTTTCCAAAACAGCCTCTTTACATTCGCCGTATCTTCCCGGAAACTGATATTTGTCTTCCGCGTCCTGATGTATTTTCAGAACATCTTCCGGCATATGCAGTTGATAATGAACATCGTCTTGTTGCAGATAATCCTTAAGCATCATTGACAGGCCGTTTAAAGTCTTCCAACTGTCAAGCGTATCTCCGTTATAACGTTTAAGTATTGCGTTGGCAGTCCGGGAAAGTCTGAAAAGCAATGTCAGTTTTTTCTTGTCAAAACAGGTTTGTTTCTGGCTGTAGAGAAGTCCTTTCAACCAACCTCTGAATAAGAACGGCATAGAGTTTATCTGTTTTTCCAAGTCGTTAGGAATTTCCTGAACTTCAATAAAGTTATTGAGCCGCAGTGTAATCTGCTCTTTTATTAGTAGTCGTTCTTCAGTCTCTTGAGCCATTGCCTTATCAAAAAGATTAACAAGTTTTTGCGTGGCGGGAGAAGGAGAATGTTTTCTGAAAAGCTTAACACCGTCCATTTGGGCAAAAAGAATTTCATCCCAGAGAGTTTCTATTTCTAAGATATGTTTTTGCCAGGGAAATTTAAACTTTGGCGGTAGCTTTCCGTTGTTATAGTCGGAAAGCGGAATTTTATATTCCTTTTCATCTGTTCCACGGATAATCCAGGATTCGCCGGATTTCATAATTTTCTTTACATTGATAATTTTTTTAGTAGTATCCATAATAAAATAATTTAAATTAATAATATTTTTTATTGCTGTTTCTATATCATACCTTGTCTAAAAGTCAAATAGTTTGTATTTTAGCAACAATCTTTAAGTTTTTTTAATAAGATTAAATTACATATAATAGCATGCGAAACAGTCAGTTGAAAAGGAAGAAAAATGCTGACTAAAAAAGATCTGATGAAACTTGAAAGTTTGGTTTATCTGCTTTCATTTTCCAAGAGCGGCAGCAAGAGGAATGTTGCGGAAAGCCTTGGAATTTCAACGGATACCATGAATAAATACATAGCGGAACTTGAAAATAGCCTGGGATTTAAATTAATCAACAGTACCAATCGCGGCAGTGCCTTGACCCCGCAGGCCAAAGAAATTTTGCCGCTGGCTGATACTTTAAAAAGCATTCTCCGCGAAATGGAATTTATTGCCAAATCAGGCCATGAGGTGTCCGGTGTTGTAAGAATAGGTATTCACGACGGTATTACGGCGCCGATTTTCAATACGGATGTCACGGAGCTTTATAAAAAATATCCGGGAATTAAAATTGAAACGACAATAAAAAATATTGCCGATGCAGCTGAAATAAATGATGAAGATGTCGATTTTGTCATTAGTTATATAGAACCGTCCGGCGGAAATAAAGTTGTATGCGAAACCAGAGAAATAAGCTGCGGCTTTTTTGCTTCGCCGAGATATCTTCAGGAATTCGGTATGCCCTATGATTTGGAAGATTTGCTGAGCAACCACCGTTTTTGCCTGAATCTTAATAACGTTAAATACATCAAGGGGTTAGATGAAATTTCAAAAGATATCAGGCATATTTCCTATCAGTCAAATTCAACTTATTCAACATTCTTAATGGCGCACAGCGGTGCGGGGATTGGCGTTTTCCCAAAAGGGTATGATATGCCGAGCCTGATAAATATCAGTAATGTGATAAATGGAAATATACCGCAACTGAGTTATAAACTTTATCTTATTGCCAATAAAAATACCAAGGATATTCCTAAAATTCGTGCTGTCTTGGATTACCTGAAACAGGAAATTCGCAGAATGAAATGATAAAACAAAAACCTGACTTAATTGTCAGGTTTTTTATTGGTAGGGGTAGTCAGACTTGAACTGACACTCTCAGAGAGAACAAGATTTTGAGTCTAGCGCGTCTACCAGTTCCGCCATACCCCCATCAGAGTGATGAAGAATAAATATAATAATATTTCCCGTTCGTCAATAGTTTTTTTACTAAAAAATGATAAAAATATTTTTAAGGAGTGGGGTTGGGTGAAATGAGTTCAGAGTTTAATCGGAAAATAGATAAGGCAATAGAATTATACGAACAGGGAAATTTGAAAAAAGCCCGCAGTTTGTGTTTGCGTCTTTTGGAAAAAGATGCCGACAATTCACATGTCCTGATAACACTCGGCAATATTTTTTATGTGCAGAATGATTATTCTGTCGCCGAGGAATATTATCAAAAAGCGGCGGATGTTTCGCCGTTTAGTTATCCTGCTCTGGTTAATCTGGCCAACAGCCTCTATGAACAGAAAAAATACGCAGCGGCGGCTGAATATGCCAGACGGGCCGCGGAATGTAAAAGTGACGAAAAACTGGCTTATATCATCTTGGGGAATTCATATCAGGAACTGGAGGATTATGATTCGGCCGTAAAAGCTTTGACTGCTGCCGCAAAATTAGACCCGTCCGATTCTTGGATATATAATTACCTCAGTCAGGGATATTTAAAACAGCAAAATTATCTGCAGGCAATATCAAGCGCATGGAAAGCCGTTGAACTGTCTGCTGACGAAGATGACGAAGCGCACCAGATTAATCTGGGCTACTTGTTTTACGAAGTTGCTTTGGATAAAAAAGCAGATTCGATCGCCGACTGTGTCAAATTATGGCTGAAAAAATACAGCGATAATCCGTTGGTAAATTATATGGGAAATGCGTTGCTCAGTAATCAGAATATCAAGACAGCGAATGCCAAATATGTCAAAGATATTTTTGATGTTTTTGCCGCGGATTTCGATTCCGTTCTGCGTGCATTGGACTATCGCGCACCGCAGCTGATTCGCAAATGTCTGGAAGATATTTATAAAGATAAAAAACGCCCGCGGCTGAAAATTCTCGACCTGGGTTGCGGTACCGGACTTTGCGGCGAATTTTTAAAAGATTATGCCGGATGGTTTGGGCTGGACGGCGTTGATATTTCGCCAAAAATGCTGGAGGCGGCAAAGCGGAAAAAGCTTTATTCCCGCCTGATAAATTCGGAAATGACGGCGTATTTGAACAACAGTCCCGACCGCTATAATCTTATGGTTGCTGCAGATGTTTTTACTTATGTCGGCGACTTGGAAAATTTGTTCAAAGCTGTGCATAAGTCACTCAAAAAGAAAGGGCGGATTATATTTACCATCAGCGAAAATACGCAAAATGACAAAGCTTATTATCTGCATATTTCAGGGCGCTTTGTTCATGCGATAGAATATGTCAAGTTTATGTTGAATGATTCCCTGTTTGAAATAGAAAACTGCGCGCGGCGAAAATTGCGCAATGAAGGCGATAAAAGCGTCATGGGATATGTTATTTCCGCCGTGAAAAAATAGCGATTAAAAAAAGAAACTCTGCTAATTTACAGAGTTTCTTTTTTTGCTTTTCAACTTCTGTAACCCGCTGATTATTTAACGGATTTTTTAGAAGATGAAGAACTGCTTTTTGTAGATTTTTTTGCTGTTGTAGAAGAAGTCTTTTTCGCAGAGGAAGAAGACTTGCAAGAACAGTTGCAGTTAGACAACTGTTCTACGGCCATCTGCCAAAAATATTCGTCCTGACCTTGCGGACAGCCGGCATTTTGCCAGTTGTAATAAGCAGCTTCTCTGATAGCGTTTTCGTTTGATTTAACCATAATTAACTCCAAATAAAATTGTTTGGTCAACACAATTAAATATACAACCTGAAATTAATACGTCAATAATAAATCGTTTAAATTTAAAGATTATTTAAAATTAATTGAAGTTGTTGTTTAATTTTCTTGCATTTAATCTTAGATGATTTATAGATTGTTTTTGTGAGTTTAATCTAATTATGTTATCAGTCTATTAGGGGATGCTGAATGGAAAATTTATTATCTAAAGAAGAAATGGAAGCCATCATCAACGGCGATCACGGCAATGCTTTTGCAGTTTTGGGGATACACCGTGACAAAGGGTCTAAAAGCGTGTTCATCAGAACATATCAGCCCGGTACCCGTTCTGTTGAAATAATCAACAAAAGCGATGGCCAGTCATTAGGCTTTATGGAAAAACTCGATGATCGCGGTTTCTATCAGATTAACCTCGGTGTCGGCGAAAATTTTGCCTATAAATTCCGTATTGAAAATGACAAAGGCGATATCTATGAAAAAGAAGATGTCTACCGTTTCAATTCTACTTTGGGTGACATCGACATCTATCTCCTGGCTGAGGGCAATCATCTGAATATGTATAAGATTCTCGGGGCGCACGTTCGTGAAATGGACGGCGTCAAAGGTGTCAGTTTTGCCGTTTGGGCGCCGAACGCCAAAAGGGTATCCGTTGTTGGCGGCTTCAATAACTGGGACGGCCGCGTCAATCCAATGCGCAAACATCTGAGCTGCGGCGTCTGGGATATTTTCATTCCCGGCATCGGCGAGGGCGAAGTTTATAAATATGAGGTTAAAACTCAGGAGAATTATATTTTGCTGAAATCCGATCCCGTTGGATTCTATGCCGAAAAACGTCCCCATACAGCTTCTGTCGTTTATAATATTGATAAATATCATTGGTCTGACGAAGAGTGGATGAAGTATCGCGAAGAATACAATTCATTTGACAAACCGATGTCAATCTATGAAGTCCATCTCGGTTCCTGGCGCCGTAAGGAAAATAACGAATATCTGACCTACCGTGAATTGGCGGATACCTTGGTTCCCTATGTATCCAATATGGGCTTTACCCACGTTGAATTTCTGCCTCTGGCGGAACATCCGCTGGATGCTTCCTGGGGATATCAGGTCGTCGGTATGTTTGCGCCGACCTCCCGTTTCGGTACACCGGATGATTTGCGCTATTTGATTGATAAATTCCACCAGGCGAATATTTCCGTGATTATGGACTGGGTACCGGCGCACTTCCCCAAGGATGGGCACGGTTTGGTCGAGTTTGACGGAACGCATTTGTATGAACATGCCGATCCGCGCAAGGGCGAACATAAAGACTGGGGCACAAAAATCTATAACTACGGCCGTACCGAAGTTTGCAACTTCCTCTGCGCCAGCGCTCTTTACTGGCTGAAAGAATTTCACATCGACGGTCTGCGCGTTGATGCCGTGGCTTCTATGCTGTATCTTGATTATTCCCGTAATCCCGGCGAATGGATTCCCAATAATTACGGCGGCAATGAAAACCTTGAGGCCATTTCTTTCCTGCGCAAGATGAACGAGCTGGTGTACGGGCAGTGCAAAGGCGCGTTTACCTGTGCCGAAGAGTCGACGGCCTGGCCGATGGTTTCCCGTCCGACGTCGATGGGCGGTTTGGGCTTCGGCTACAAGTGGAATATGGGCTGGATGAACGATACGCTGAAATACATCAGCCATGAACCTGTTCACCGCAAATACCACCACGGTATGCTGACTTTCGGCCTGCTGTATGCCTTTAATGAAAATTTCATTCTGCCGATTTCGCATGATGAAGTTGTTCACGGTAAGGGGTCCATGCTGGCTAAAATGCCGGGTGACGAATGGCAGAAGTTTGCCAACCTGCGCGCTTATTACGGCTTCATGTATACCCACCCCGGCAAAAAACTGTTGTTTATGGGCTGCGAGTTCGGACAGGATTGGGAATGGAATGCCGAAGAAAGCCTGCGCTGGTTCCTGCTGGATTATCCCATGTATAAGGGCCTGCAAAACTGTGTCCGTGATTTGAACCTGATGTACAAAGGCAATGCGCCGCTCTATCAGATTGATTTTGACTACCGCGGTTTTGAATGGATTGAACATTCCAATGCCGATGACAGCGTCATCTCTTATATGCGCAAAGGCGAAAAGCCCGGTGATTACCTGATTGTCATTTCAAACTTTACGCCGGTTGTTCGTAAAAATTATCGCCTTGGCGTCAATGAAAGATGTAAATATCAGGAAATTTTTAACAGTGATGATGTAAACTACTGGGGTAGCGGCGTTAAAAACGAAGGCTTTATGTCTGCTGAAGAAATCGGCTGGAACGACCGTCCGTTGTCAATCAGTCTGACCCTGCCGCCACTGTCAACAATCGTCATTAAGCCGATTAGAGATTAATTTTTTAGCAAAGGAGCGCGAATTCATGGCTACAGTCAAACCCTTACCTGGAAATGCTTTCCCTTTAGGATCTCATTATGACGGTAAAGGCGTGAATTTTGCGCTCTTTTCTGCAAATGCGGAAAAAATTGAACTCTGTCTTTTTGACGAAAGCGGCGCCGAGGAACTGAAACGGTATGAGCTGACGGAAAATGACAATAATATCTGGCATATTTATATTCCGGGGCTAAAGCCGGGACAGACTTATGGTTATCGTGTTTATGGCCCGTATATGCCGGAGCAGGGGCATCGTTTTAATCCCAATAAGCTGTTGATAGACCCTTACGGCAAGAAGCTTGTCGGCAAACTGATTTGGCATAAGGCCATTTTCGGTTATGATGTTGACAGTCCGAATGCCGACTTGTCTTTTTCAACGCTTGACAGCGCGCCTTATGTGCCGAAGTCGGCAGTTGTTGCCGGAAGTTTTGACTGGGAAAATGACCGCCATCCTTATACAAAAATTGAAGATACGGTAGTTTATGAAACACATGTCCGCGGTTATACCAAAGTTCACCCGCTTATCCCGGATAAAGACCGCGGCACGTTCAAGGGGATGACTTCCCGCAGCGTCGTCAGCTATCTTAAATGGCTGGGCGTAACGGCTGTCGAACTCTTGCCGATTCATGCTTTCTTTGGCAACCGCCACAAAAAAGGCTGGATTAATGACAACTACTGGGGATATGAAAGTTTTTCGTTCTTTGCGCCGGAACAGACTTACCTGTGCCACGGTGAGATAGATGAATTTAAGCAGATGGTCAAAACGCTGCACAAACAGGGATTTGAGGTGCTGCTGGATGTGGTCTATAACCATACCGGTGAGGGCAACCAGATGGGGCCGACACTGTGCTACCGCGGTATTGACAATGCTTCTTATTATACTCTCAGCAATGAAAACAAACGCTATTATTATGACAGCACCGGAACCGGAGCATCGTTTAATCTTCAAAACCAGTATGTGCTGAAACTGGTGATGGATTCTCTGCGTTACTGGGTTGAAGAAATGCACGTTGACGGTTTTCGTTTCGATTTGGCAACGACACTATGCCGTTACCGTACCGATTTTAAAAAAGACTGTGGATTTTTGTATGCCGTCAAGCAAGATCCGGTACTGAACAATGTTAAGCTTATTGCCGAACCTTGGGATATAGGCTATGCCGGTTATCAGGTTGGCTCGTTCCCGCCCCGGTGGAATGAGTGGAATGATAAATACCGCGACACGGTACGCCGTTTCTGGAAAGGCGACACCTACCAGATTCCCGATTTAGCCAGCCGTCTCAGTGGTTCCAGCGATGTCTTCAACCATGAAAACCGCAACATTACGACCAGCGTTAACTTTGTGACGGCACATGACGGTTTTACCCTGCATGATTTGGTCAGTTATAATACCAAACACAATTTCAGCAACGGCGAAGACAACCGCGACGGCAGCAACAGCAACTGGAGCTGGAATTCCGGCGCCGAGGGCGAAACCGCCAATCCGCAGATACTGGAAAACCGCCTGCAAAGGGCAAAAGGCATGATGGCGACATTGCTGCTGTCTTTCGGTACGCCAATGTTTCTGGCCGGGGATGAGTTGTTTAACTCCCGTTTCGGCAATAACAATCCTTATTGTCAGGACAATGTTATCAGTTGGATTGTCTGGGAGGCCGTCAGGGAAGACGGGCGCGAGATGGCGCGCTTCACCAGAAAAGTCATTTCCCTGCGCAAAAAATTGAAAATTTTTACCCGCCGAAAATTTTTTGAAGGCAAGGAACAAAACCGCAAAGGCGTAAAAGACCTGACCTGGTATAACGAACGGGGATTGGAGTTTTCTGCGGAAGACTGGGCTGACAACAGCCGCCGTTCGCTGGCTTATTCCGTATTGAACGGAACATCGTCGGTTTTGTGCATTTTTAACGTTAATGCCGGAGAGGTTTCCTGGCGCCTGCCCGGAATCAGCGGCGAAAACTGGAATTTGCTGCTCGACAGCAGCGGAAAATTCGTAAACACGGAGGGTCTGGGAATGCATAAAATCATTCAGGTTCCGGCGTGGAGCGTTTTGGTTATCGAAATAAAAAAATAATAGGAAATAGGAGCTGTTATGGACGACAATTTAAAGCTTTTGGCAGATAAACTCGGTGTCTTGACCGAATATTATGATGCCGGGCAGGATCGCAAGAAATATGAAATCGACGAGGATACTATTAAGTTTTTTATCAAAAAACTGGGGTATAATGCGGATACACCAGCCGATGTCGAACATTCTTTGGTGAAGTTTGACAACCGCCGTTGGCAGGAAACGCTGGATTCCGTTTATGTTGTTGAACAGGGAAATCTGCTGATTGATATTGTAACGCCCGCCGGCGACAAAGATGCCATTGTTTCAATCAAAGTCGTCAGCCGCCAAAATGATGCCGTCCATAATCTGGAATATGACATTGTTGCCGCAGAGGAGCGTGAAATCAATCATCGCCATTATGCCAGACAAACCGTTAAAATCAAAAATGAGCTTGATGTCGGCTACTATGATTTGTCTGTCTTGGTTGGTGCGGATGAGTATAAATCCGTTTTGGCAGTTGCGCCGATAAAATGCTATCAGAACAAAGCACTGGAAGACAGAAAACTGTGGGGATACGCTTTGCAACTTTACGCTATGCGCAGCGAACGTAACTGGGGTGTCGGCGATTTCACCGATCTGAAAAATTTTGTTGATGTTTGTGCCAAATCCGGCGGCGACGTTATCGGCTTAAATCCTTTGAATATCTTGGAGCATAACTTTCCTGAGAATGCCAGCCCGTATTCTTCAATCAGCCGTCTGTTTTTAAACCCGATTTATATTGATATCGAAAGCGTCCCCGAATGCGAACGCGGCGATACAATCGGTATCAAGGCGCAGCTGAAAGAATTTCGTGATGCGGAAAATATCAATTATGAAGAAATCTATCCGCTGAAAATTAAATTTATGGAAACGTTTTACGCCCGTTTCAAAAACAATAAGGATACCGAACGCCATGCTGAATTTGAAGCCTTTTGCAAAAGGGAAGGGGCGGAGCTTGACAAGCTGGCAGTCTTCCTGACGGCCTATGAAGAACGATGCCGCAGCGTCTGGGGTGGTTGGCGCGCTTGGGAACAGGAATTGCGCAATCCTTCTAACCCGGCGGTAAAAGAATATGCCGACAGCCACAAAGACCGCGTTAATTTTTATAAATTTTTGCAGTTTGAAGCTTTTCGTCAGTTTGATGTCGCCGCTGAGGAAGTCAGAAAATGTAATATGAAAATCGGCTTCTATCGGGACTTGGCTGTCGGTGTCGGACAAGACAGTGCTGAATCCTGGAGTGACCCTGAAGTGTTTATTGCAGATGCCGGTGCCGGTGCGCCGCCTGACGCATTTTTCCCCGGCGGCCAGAAATGGGGGCTGGGCGCATTCAATCCGTTTATGCTGAAAGCCAAGGCTTACGAGCCGCTGATTAAGATTATGCGTGCTAATATGCGCAATACCGGTGCCCTGCGTATCGACCATGTAATGAGCCTGATGCGGTTGTATGTCATTCCTAACGATAAGCCGCTTGGAACGTATATCCTTTATAACTTTGCCGATATGCTGAATATTGTGGCGATTGAAAGTTATCTCAATAAATGTGTTGTTGCCGGAGAGAGTTTGGGCAATGTTCCTGACGGTTTTCTTGAGGCTCTGGAACGTAAGAATATTTACTCTCTCAGTGTCTTGTGGGCAGAGCGCGCGGCCGGCTGGGGCGGCGATTTCAACCAACCGGGAACTTATCCTGAAAAAGCTTTCACTTCTGTCGGAACGCATGATATGTCGCCGCTGAAAATGTGGTGGTTTGGCTATGATATTGCTGATATGCGCAAAGCGGACATTATTCCGAATGACGAAATTATGAGCAATAATTATCATGAACGTGAAAATGACCGCCTGAAACTTTTGAATGCCCTTGACCAAAGTGGTTTGTGGCCGGAAGACCGTCACCGTCAGGCAAATTATCTGTTTGGAGAGAATTATCCTGAGGGAATGGCCGAGGCGGTAAACAGCTTTGTTGCCAGCTGTCCGAGCCGTGTATTCTTGGCTGAGCTTGAAAATATCCTTGAAGTGGATAAACGTCAGAACTTGCCGGGTGTTGACCGTGACAAACACCCTAACTGGCGCCGTAAGCTTCCGCTTGACTTGGAGAAACTGAGCAATAATGAAATGTTCCTCCGTAATATCAAGGCGATTAAACGCGTCAGATAAGCCTAAATAAAACCCCGGAAATTTCTTCCGGGGTTTTCATCTTATTTTAATCGCAATCTTTATAATAACGATAATATGCAAAAGATATTCCGGCATCATCACCTCCAACACTTTTAAGCTGTTCTCCCGTATATGGGTTAACAACCCATACCAGGGAATTTTCCGGTGGATTATGATAAGTATTGGTCCAGTACCAATCGTTATAAAGATTCGGTTCTCCCATATCATTAAGGATTCTGTTAATGGCACTGA
>UQAB01000028.1 GCA_900538765.1 uncultured Azospirillum sp.
GAACAAACCGCGGCGGACTGTAAAGCGGGGCAAACATTTACCCAGCGTTGTAAAGACAACAGCGGAACCTGGTTCGGTGAGTGTAAGTAACGGGAGAATGGATGGAGGAAAAGAGCTTTGTTCAAGGCTCTTTTCTTTATCGTATAAGTTTTAGAGCTTGACAAATGTAAAAAAGTTTAATAGCCTGAATTTGTTCTTGTCATCCGCAGGGCTTATGGGTGAGGAACTTAACATAACCGAGCCGGGTTGAGATGTTTTTTATAAAGGGATTATTGTCCCAAGTTTTTTCTCAAGATGCGGCTCCTTAAATGAAGGAGTTTTTTTATGTCTTATCAATACAAGCACGGCCTTACCGTTATGCGTGCCCAGCCGTTTCATATCGGGCATGCGCGGATTATTGACGATATGCTGCAAAAATGCGCTTTTGTCACGGTCATTCTCGGTTCTATTCAGGAACAGGGGACGGAACGTAATCCGTTGAATTATACGACACGCAAGAAAATGATTCAAAATATTTATCGCGACAAGCCGGAATATGCCCGTTTGAAAATCATCGGCTTATTTGATATTAACAATCCGGCGGAGTGGGCCGAGTATGTTTTGGATTTTATGCAAGAGAGTTTTCCCGATTTGCCGAAACCGGATGTTTATTTTGCCGGAAGCGATTATGACGCGCATTGGTTTAAATCTGCTTTTAATCATATTGAGCTGATTGACCGGACGAGTGAAGATTTTCCTTTCGTGACCGGAACGATGATCCGCGATATGCTGAAGTTCGGTGACAAGCGCTGGAAAAATTTTATCCATCCCGAAAATTATGACTTGTTGGAAAGTCATTTCGGCAGAAAGAAAGCTGTTATTTAGCCTTTAAATTACATAACCGCTCAGGTCTTCTCAAGGGCTTATAGAAGATGGGCGGGCGTTATCCTGATAAGCCTAAGGAATTTACAGATGTCCCAAAAATATTTTGTTTTGGTGGATTTTCAAAATGACTTTGTTCATGAACAAGGCGCTTTGAGCGTTAAAAATCCGCAACTTATTCAACGCGTTCAGAAGTTTCTCAATAATTTACAGCAAGGCATGTTTGAGCAGATGATTGTAACGGCAGACAATCATTTTGCCGAAACTTATGTCTTTACAGAAGAAGCGCGGCATTACCCACCGCATTGTATTCATGGTTCCCAAGGGTGGCACTTGGCCGTTACACCTAAGAAAAATATCCCATTGCAGATATTATATAAAGGGACAACGGATATGTGGCAGGAGGCTTATACTTATCCTGTTTTGCAACAGGATTGGAAAGGCAAGGAGGTTTATCTGGCCGGCGTTTTGAGCGATGTTTGCGTTAAGCAGGCCATGGACGGTTTTCTGTCCCGCGGCGCCAAAGTGACACTGCTGGAGGATTTATGTCAGGGGGCTGAAAAACAAGTGCCGGAAATCGTTTCGGGAGCTGAGTATGACACTTTTGTCCGGGGCGGACTGTTGCGGCATATTACGGCAGCGCAGTTTTTCAGGAGAGAGCTCTTGAACAAAAAAATTATGGCGAATGTTATTTGTAATGGGGAAGGACGGTAAAATGAAGGAGAATATTTTACAAAACGGCAGTTCATTGTATTGCGATTTATATCATTTTGCAATGGCACAGGCGGCTTATGAGGATGGCAGGCACAATGATTTTCAGGTTTCGGAAGCTTTTTTCCGGAAGCTGCCTTTCGGCGGCGGGTATTTGGTTGCCGCCGGAATGGGGGAATTTTTGGAATGGGCGGATAATTGGCGGGTGTCAGCAGAAGATGTTGATTATTTGGCGGAACAGCGCGGGACAGATGGCAAGTCGCTGTTTCACAAAGATTTTCTGGCTTTTATCAAAGGTAAAAAACTGGAGGTTTCGGTTGCCGGTGTTCCCGAGGGGGAAATCGTTTTTCCCGATGAACCGGTTTTGAGCGTCAGCGGCCCGTCGTGGCAGGTTGATTTGATGGAGGCAGCTTTTTTGAATATTTTTAACGCGCAAAGTTTGGTGGCGACCAAAGCGGTGCGTTTGGTCGGCGCAGCGGCCAGCGACGGCGTTAATCGCCCGGTGTTGGAGTTTGGTTTGCGACGGGCTCAGGATATTGGCGGATTTATGCCGGCGAGAGCGGCGTTTATCGGCGGTTGCGCCGGAACGTCCAACGTCGCCGCCGGAAAATATTATGATATTCCGGTTAAGGGGACAATGGCACATTCGTTTGTTATGCGTTATGAAGACGAAACTGAGGCTTTTAAGGCTTTTCTCCGCTCCGGTCAGAACAATGCAACGTTGTTGGTTGATACTTATGATACCCGGCAGGGAATTAAAAACGCAATTAAAGCCAGCCGCGAAACAGGCATTGCCTTGCAAGGCATCCGTATAGATTCCGGGGATTTGGCTTATTGGTACAGGGAAGCGAGAAGCCTGCTGGCCGCTGCGGGAATGCCGCAGGTTAAGACGGTTGCTTCCAATGATTTGGATGAACATATTGTCGAAAACATGATTATGGTGCAGCAGGCGAAATACGATATTATTGCGGCGGGAACAAAACTGGTGACGGCTTATGATACCCCGGCGTTGGGCGGCGTGTTTAAGCTGAAAGAAATTAACGGGCGGCCGAAGATGAAAATTGCGGAAGGCAAGACGACGATTCCCGGCGCGACCAATGTGCTGCGGACGTTGTATGACGGTATGTATAACGGTGATGTGATTGTGCCGGCCGAAGATGTTTCCCGGGGCGAGGGCTGTTTGCGGCAAAATCTGAGTTCGTTCCGTCTGCGTCGAAAAGAAGACAAGCCCAAAATTTTTGTTAAGGGGACGGAAGCTTATCCACTGTTGAAACCGATGATTATTCATGGTAAAGTCGTTGCTGACGATATTGATTACAGCCTGCAGAAAATCCGGCAGAGTACTTTGGACAATTTGCAGAAGCTCGGTGCCGAGTATAAGCGTCTGGTAAATCCGCATCAGTACGGTGTGGGTTTGGAAGCGGGAATAAATTCCCTGCAGCAGGCAATGATTGAAGAATATCAGACAAAAGCGCTTTAAGAAAGGAAATGCGTATGGAAAAGTTATGGAAATATCTGGTTGACGGAGTGAGAGATTATTGTCGGGACAATGGCTTCGGCAAAGTGATTTTGGGATTGTCGGGCGGATTGGATTCCGCAATGGTTGGCGTTATTGCGGCGGAGGCATTGGGCGGAGAAAATGTGCGCGCTGTTATGATGAAGACAAAATATACGTCGGGGCTGAGCGTGGAAATTGCCCGGGAAACGGCCAAACTTAACGGGCTGAATTATCAGGAAGTTGATATTCAGCCGGAGATTGACGCCCAGACGGCTTTTCTGCGTCAGTTTTTTGGGGAAGAGCCCAAGGGTGTTGTTCTGGAAAATTTACAGGCACGGGAACGCGGCAAGCTGCTGATGGCGCTGTCCAACCAGTTTGGCGGTTTGGTTTTGGCCTGCGGCAATAAATCCGAGGCGGCGATGGGGTATTGTACATTGTATGGCGATACCTGCGGCGGTCTGGCGCCGATTGCCAATGTTTATAAGTCTGATTTATTTGCTTTGGCGCGTTGGCGGAACGGCAGGGAGCGGGTTTTGCCGTCGGAAGTTATTATCCGGGCGCCAAGCGCGGAACTCAGCGTTGGGCAAAAAGACGAGGACAGTCTGCCGCCTTATGCCGTTTTGGATGAAATCTTAAAAGCTTATGTTGACGAAGGCAAAAGCGAAGCGGAAATTATTGCCGCCGGGCAGCCTGAGGCTTTGGTATCGCGGATTGCGGCGCAATATCGGCGAATGGCATTCAAGCGCCGGCAGATGGCCGACGGCTTGTAGGCGAGCGGGGATGTTCCCCGCTTTTTTATTTGTATGATTGTTCGACTCTTTTAGTGAAATTTGTCTAAAAGAGGTTTCGTTTTAAAGCGGTTTTAAAATTTGCCGCAATATGCTGAGATGACTCAATGTGACTCTGAGTCGGGGATTGAGAAAAATTTATTTTAATATTGCTGCATTTTTTTCTTGCAATGTTTGTTTGTCTATGATACAAGAGGGCACAGTTTGTAACAAATGGGCAGAATCCTGCCCTTTGTTTATGTACTGAACCATGACGCAAATCATTGAATTATCAGAATTTGCAGAGTTTTAATTTTAGACATCCTCCGGGGGTCTAGCTATAATAGGAATCGTTTTTGAATGATTGATACTCAAAATATAAGAATTCGCCTGAAGGCTTTTGATCATCGTTTGCTCGATGCTTCCACAAAGGAAATCGTTCACACAGCCAAAAGAACAGGCGCTAATGTAAGAGGTCCGATCCCTCTGCCGACACAGATTGAGAAATTTACGGTAAACCGTTCTCCGCACGTTGACAAGAAGTCCCGCGAGCAGTTCGAAATCCGTACTCACAAGAGACTTCTCGATATCGTCGATCCGACACCGCAGACAGTTGACGCTTTGATGAAACTGGACTTGGCTGCCGGTGTTAATGTTGAAATCAAACTTTAATTTTGAAAACAATGTTGGCTTTTGAAAGATAAAGTCAACCAATTGAAAAGGAAAAACTAATAATGCGTACGGGTCTAATCGCAAAAAAACTTGGAATGTCCCGCATTTTTGAAGCTGACGGAACTCATGTTCCTGTAACAGTTCTGAGTGTCGAAGGCTTAAAAGTTGTTGATGTTAGAACGATGGAGCGCGACGGATATACTGCGGTACAACTGGGTACCGGCGCTGTTAAGCTGAAAAATGTATCCAAGCCTCTTAAAGGTCATTTTGCAAAAGCAAATATCGAACCAATGAAAAAGCTGGCTGAGTTCAGAGTTTCTGAAGACTGCCTGCTGTCCGTTGGCAATGAATTATCTGTAGAACATTTTGTTCCGGGCCAGTTTGTTGACGTTTGCTCAACATCTAAAGGTAAGGGTTTTGCCGGTGTTATGAAACGCCACAACTTTGCCGGTTTGGAAGCTACCCACGGTGTGTCAATTTCTCACCGTTCTCACGGTTCTACAGGACAAAGACAAGATCCGGGCAAAGTATTCAAAGGTAAAAAGATGGCCGGTCACTTGGGTGATGAACGCGTTACCGTTCAGAATCTGAAAGTTGTTGCCGTTGATGCCTCCAAAGGCTTGATTATGGTTAAGGGCGGCGTTCCTGGTGCTGAAAATGCATGGGTTCGCATTACCGATGCCGTTAAAATCGCAAGCCCGGTTGAACTGCCTTTGCCTGCCGGACTGAAAAAGTCTGATGAACCTGTTGCAGCTAAAGCTGAAACTACAGCTGACAATGCATAATCAATAAGGATTGAAAATTATGAAACAGGACATCTTAAATTTAGATAATCAGAATGTCGGATCCATTGAACTGAATGACGCTATTTTCGGTCTGGAAGTTCGCGCCGATATTTTACACAGGGTTGTTAACTGGCAGCTGGCCAGACTGCAATCCGGCAACCACAAAACAAAAGGCCGTTCCGAAGTTGCTTTGACGCCGTCCAAGCCTTTCAAACAGAAGGGCAGCGGTAACGCCCGTCAGGGTTCTCGCAAGGGTACTCAGTTTAGAAAAGGTGGTATCGTGTTTGGTCCGGTTGTTCGCGACCACTCACATGAACTGACCAAGAAGTTTAGAAAACTTGGTTTGAAAACAGCCCTTTCAGCAAAGGCTAAAGAGGGTAACCTGGTCATCGTTGACGAGGCAAAATTGTCAGCTCCCAAGACAAAAGACTTACAGGCTAAGTTGGATGTCTGCGGGTTGAAAAATTGTCTGTTCATTGACGGCAAGGAAGTTGA
The DNA here is from genome assembly GCA_900538765.1 of uncultured Azospirillum sp. GTDB lineage: Bacteria > Pseudomonadota > Alphaproteobacteria > RF32 > CAG-239 > HGM16780. Next base: position 5,790 of record UQAB01000028.1, read on the forward strand.
CGTAAATTTTGCATTGGCTACCAGAAATATTGCAAATGTTGATGTTTTGCCGACTATTGGTGCCAATGTCTACGACATCTTAAGAAAAGACAAATTGGTGTTGACTAAAGATGCAGTTAGTTGCTTAGAGGAAAGATTGAAATGATAAAATCAAAGAAATCAGCAAACAATGTTACTGCTAAAATGTACGATACATTGGTTCGTCCTGTAATTACCGAAAAATCTATGGTTTCTTCCGAGGCCGGCAAGGTTACCTTTATGGTTCCTCTGTCTGCCAACAAAGATGATGTTAAAGCAGCTGTAGAAACAATCTTTAATGTAAAGGTTACTAAGGTAAATACAGTTCGTCAGTTCGGTAAAGAGAAGCGCTTCAGAGGTTTTGTCGGTCAGCGTTCTGACTACAAAAAGGCAGTGATTACTCTTGCCGAGGGTCAAAATATTGATGTTACAACAGGAATTTAAGACATGGCTTTAAAAAACTATAAGCCCACATCCGCAGGCCTGCGCCAGCTCGTTATCGTTGACAGATCCGAGTTGTATAAGGGTGCTCCGGAGAAGTCTTTGACAATAGGACTTACTAAGTCTGGTGGGCGTGACAATTATGGACACGTTACAAGTCGCAGAATCGGTGGCGGTCACAAACGCAAACTCCGTATTATCGACTTCAAACGTAATAAATTCGATGCTGAGGCAACTGTCGAGAGAATCGAATATGATCCTAACCGTTCGGCATTCATTGCTTTGATTAGCTATAATGACGGCGAAAAGGCTTATATTCTGGCTCCGCAGAGATTGAAAGCCGGTGATAAAGTTGTTTCTGCTTCCAAGGCAGATATTAAACCGGGTAATGCTATGCCTTTGAAAAATATGCCGGTCGGTACCATCGTTCACAACGTTGAGCTGAAAGCCGGTAAAGGCGGACAGTTGGTTCGTTCTGCCGGTTGCTATGCTCAGCTCGTCGGTAAAGATGCCGGCTATGCTCAGCTGAAATTGAGCTCCGGCGAATTGCGTGTTGTTCGTGAAGAATGTTTAGCTACCGTTGGCGCGGTTTCTAACCCCGATAATCAGAACAAGATGCTGGGTAAAGCCGGCCGCAACCGTTGGTTGGGCAATCGTCCGGTATCCCGCGGTGTTGCCATGAACCCGGTTGACCATCCGATGGGCGGTGGTGAAGGACGCACTTCCGGCGGCCGTCATCCGACGACTCCTTGGGGTAAACCGACTAAGGGTTATAAGACTCGTTCTAATAAGAAGACAGATCGCTTTATCATGAGATCTCGTCAAGAAAACAAAAAGAAATAAGGAGAAAAGCTAATGACACGTTCCGTATGGAAAGGACCTTTTGTTGACGGCTATCTTCTTAAGAAAGCTGATACAGCGAGAAATTCAGGTCGCAATGAAGTTATTAAAATCTGGTCTCGCAGATCTACTATGTTGCCACAGTTTGTCGGTTTGACATTCGGCGTTCACAACGGTCACAAGTTTATTCCGGTTTTGGTTACCGAAGACATGGTTGGCCACAAATTTGGTGAATTTGCTCCGACTCGTACATTCTCTGGCCATGGCGGCGACAAGAAAGCTAAGAGAGGTTAATTATGAGCAAGAGTAAAATGAACAGAAGAGTAGACGCAAATCAAGCGATGGCTTATTGTGATTCTATTCGTACATCTCCTCGTAAGCTGAACCTGGTTGCTCAGTCTATTCGCGGACTGAATGCAGAAAAGGCTGTTGCCGAGCTGAGCTTCTCTAAGAAGAGAATCGCCAAGACAGCTCTCAGCGTTTTGCAATCCGCAATCGCTAATGCTGAGAACAATCATCAGTTGAACATCGACAAGCTTTATGTCAGTGAAGCCTATGTCGGTAAAGGTTTGGTTATGAAACGTATGCACGCACGCGGTCGCGGCAGAGGGGCTCGGGTATTGAAGCCGTTCTCTAACCTGACTATCGTTGTAACAGAGCGTGGGGAGTAAGTTAATGGGACAAAAAGTTAATCCTACAGGTCTTCGTTTAGGTGTTAACCGCACTTGGGACTCTCGTTGGTACGCAGATGATAAGTTTACTGATTACCTCCACGAAGATTTGAAAATCAAAGAATTTTTGAAAGACAAATTGGCTCAGGCCGGTGTCAGCCGAATCGTTATTGAACGTCCGGCTAAAAAGGCCAGAGTTACCATTCATTCTGCCAGACCGGGTGTCGTTATCGGCAAAAAAGGTCAGGACATTGAGAATTTGAGAAAAGAAATTCAGAAAATGACTGATTCCGAAGTACAACTAAACATTCTGGAAGTCAGAAAACCTGAGCTGGATGCCAAATTGGTCGCAGACTCTGTTGCGCAGCAGCTGGAACGCCGTGTGGCTTTCCGTCGTGCTATGAAGAGAGTTATGCAGTCCGCTCTTCGTTTGGGTGCAGAAGGAATCAAAGTTAGCTGTTCAGGTCGTCTGGGCGGTGCTGAAATCGCTAGAACCGAGTATTATCGTGAAGGCCGCGTTCCTTTGCATACGCTCCGTGCTGACATTGATTATGCAACCTCTACGGCTCACACAACTTATGGTGCTTGCGGCGTTAAAGTTTGGATTTACAAAGGCGAAATTATGTCTCACGATCCAATGGCTCAAGACAAAAAGTTGGCTGAACAAAAATAATCAAGAGGTTTTAGAATAATGTTAAGTCCTAAAAGATTAAAGTTCCGCAAACAGCATAAAGGCCGTATTCACGGTTTGGCCAAAGGCGGATCTGAATTAAGTTTCGGTTCATATGGATTGAAGGCTTTGTCTCCGGAACGTATTACTGCCCGTCAGATTGAGGCGGCAAGACGTGCGATTACCAGAGAAATGAAAAGAGCCGGAAGATTATGGATCAGAATATTCCCGGATGTTCCGGTATCTGACAAACCTGCCGAAGTTCGTATGGGTAAAGGTAAAGGTTCTGTTGAATATTGGTGCGCCAGAGTTAAACCCGGCCGTATCATTTTCGAAGCCGGAGAAATTGACGAAGCAACAGCACGCAACGCTTTTGCTCTCGGCGCTGCAAAGCTTGGCATCAAAACCAAATTTGTTAAGCGTTTGAACTCTGATATGGGAGAAGAATAATATGGTTAAAACAAAAGATCTTCGCGCTATGTCACTGGATGAGCTGGAAGCTAAGTTAATTGAAGCAAAAAAAGAACAATTTAACTTAAGAATCCAACAATCTACTGGACAATTACAAAATACTGCGGTAATAAGAAATGTCCGTCGTGAAATAGCAAAAATCAACACGCTCATTGCTGAGCGCAAGAAGAATAGTTAGGGAGTAAAAAGATATGCCTAAAAGAATTCTTCAAGGTGTTGTTGTTAGTGATAAGCAGGATAAGACAGTCGTCGTCAGCGTTGAACGTCAGATTATGCATCCTGTTTACAGAAAATTCGTTAAGAGAAGCAAGAAATTTGCGGCTCATGATGAAAATAACCAGTTCAAAGTAGGGGATAAGGTTTCCATTGTGGAGTCCAAGCCTTATTCCAAGACAAAAACTTGGACTGTTATCGTTGATAACGCCTAAGAGAAAAGGAAGTAAGAAATGATTCAGATGCAAACCAACCTGGATGTTGCAGACAATTCAGGCGCACGTCAGGTGCAGTGCATTAAAGTTCTTGGCGGGTCCAAGAGAATGCATGCAACGGTCGGTGATGTCATAGTCGTTTCAATCAAAGACGCTATGCCTAAGGGACGTGTTAAAAAAGGCGACGTCCACAAAGCTGTAATCGTTCGCACAGCCAGCGATATCAGACGTAAAGACGGATCAGTCATCCGTTTTGACTCTAACGCTGCAGTTCTTATCAACAAAGACGGTGAACCTATCGGTACACGTATCTTTGGGCCTGTTACAAGAGAACTGCGTGCGAAGAAATTTATGAAAATAATTTCATTAGCACCGGAGGTTTTATAATGAGCCTTAAACTTAAAATTAAAAAAGGTGACCAGGTTATCGTTTTGTCAGGTGATGACAAAGGCAAAACCGGGGAAGTTGTAAAAGCTATGCCTAAAGAGGGTAAAGTGGTTGTTCAGGGTGTCAATCTGGTTAAAAGACACACTAAACCCAGCCAAACTACTCCTGGCGGCATTGTTACAAAAGAAGCACCTATCAGCGTTTCTAACGTAGCAATCGTTGATCCGAAGAGCAACAAAGCTTCTAAGATCGGCTACAAAGAAGTTGACGGAAAGAAAGTGCGCGTTGCACGCAAATCCGGTGAAGTAATCGATAAATAAGGGAAAATCTAATGACAAATTTTGAAAAACTTTATAACGAAGTCATTAAGAAATCTCTGGTGGAAAAGTTCGGTTACAAGAACCCGCACGAGATTCCGAAGCTGACTAAAATTGTCTTGAACATGGGTGTCGGTGACGCCGTTACAGACAAGAAAAAACTTAATAATGCCGTTGATGAAATGGCTTTGATTGCCGGTCAGAAACCGATTATTACCAAAGCCCGCAAGTCAATTGCTACTTTTAAGCTGAGAGAAGAAATGCCAATCGGCTGCAAGGTTACTCTCCGTTCTGACAGAATGTATGAGTTCTTGGAAAGATTGATTAATATGGCATTGCCGCGTATCAGAGACTTTCATGGTATTTCCGGAAAGAACTTTGACGGCAGAGGTAATTTTGCTTTTGGTATCAAAGAGCAGATTATCTTCCCTGAAATCAACTATGAAAAGGTTGAAAATGTCAGAGGTATGGATATTGTTATCTGTACAACTGCCAAGACTGACGAAGAAGCTAAGTTTCTTCTGACTTCTTTCAACCTTCCTTACAAGAAATAAGCGGAGATTTAACAAATGGCAAAAACAAGTTCAATTTACAGAAACTTGAAAAGAGTTAAGATGGCTGAGAAGTATGCTAATCGCCGTCTTAAATTAAAGAACATTGCTGATGACAAAAATGCATCTCCGGAAGAGAGATTTAATGCTACTTTGAAATTGGCCGAATTACCTCGTAACTCTGCGCGTGTCAGAATTAGAAACCGCTGCAAGATTACAGGTCGTTCACGTGGTGTTTACCGGAAGTTTGGCCTTTGCCGTAACGAATTGAGAGAAATGGCAAGCTTTGGCGAAATCCCCGGTTTAGTTAAATCAAGCTGGTAGTAGGGAGGTTTATAAGACTATGTCTATGTCTGATCCTTTGGGCGATATGCTCACACGCATTAGAAACGCACAAAGAGCGAAGAAGAACGAGGTCGTATCACCTGCTTCTCGCTTGCGTGAAAGTGTATTGGAAGTTTTGAAGAAAGAAGGCTACATTGCTGGTTATGAAAAAGTTAATGTTAAAGCCGGTATTGATGAACTTCACATTAAATTAAAGTATCATGAAGGTACTTCTGTTATAACTGAAATTTACCGCGTTTCGACTCCGGGCAGAAGAGTTTACTCTTCCGTTAAAGATTTGCCGAGAGTATACAACGGCTTGGGTATTTCTATTATCTCTACCCCGCAAGGTGTTATGAGCGATAATGAAGCCCGCAAAGCCAATGTCGGCGGTGAAGTTCTTTGTCAGGTATTTTAAGGGAGAAAATGGATGTCTAGAATTGGTAAATATCCTGTTGTTGTCCCTAGCGATGTTACCGTGGCTATTGAGAACGATATTGTTAAAGCTAAAGGTAAGTTGGGCGAATTGAGCGTCAAGTTTGACACAACTCATGTTGCCGTTAAACTTGAAGACGGCAAGGTTGTCGTTTCTCCTTTGTCTCAGTCTAAGACTGCCAGATCTTTGTGGGGAACAACCAGAGCCGAAATCAACACAATCGTTAAAGGTGTTCACGAAGGTTTTAAGAAAAACCTTGAACTGGTCGGCGTTGGTTACAAGGCCCGTGTTACCGGACACGAATTGGTTTTATCTTTGGGCTTTTCACATGATGTAAACTTTAACATTCCGCAGGGAATTACGATTACCTGCGCCAGTCCGACTCAGCTTACCATTTCCGGTGCTGATAAACAACTGGTTGGCCAGATTGCGCAGAATATTCGCAAATACAGAAAGCCGGAACCTTATAAAGGAAAAGGCATTAAATTTGAAGGCGAATATATCCGTCGTAAAGAAGGTAAGAAGAAATAAGGATAAGTAAATGAATACGCCAAGAGAGTTATTTGAAAAAAGAAAAGCTCGCGTTAGAACTGCTTTGAAGAACGCTGCCAACGGAAAGCCGAGATTGTCTGTTTTCCGCAGCGGTAAGCATATCTATGCGCAGATTATTGACGATATTAAGGGTGCAACAGTTGTTTCTGCTTCTACCTTGGATAAAGAAATCAGAGAAAGCATCAAGAAGTCGTCTACGGTTGAAGCTGCCGGCTTTATCGGTAAGACCATTGCCGAACGCGCAGTTAAGAATGGTGTTAGTGAAGTTGTTTTCGACAGAGGCGGCTACATCTATCACGGTCGTGTTAAAGCATTGGCTGACGCTGCACGCGCTGCTGGTTTGAAATTCTAGGAGATTAAGAAATGGCACAAGCTGTAGATCGTCGTAAAGCTGAAAAGAAAGAAGAATTGGTCGAGAGACTGGTTCATATCAACCGCGTTGCTAAAACCGTTAAGGGCGGTCGCAATATGTCTTTTGCGGCAGTGGTTGTCGTCGGTGACCAGAAAGGCCGTGTCGGCTTTGGTTCCGGCAAGGCTACCGAAGTTCCTGACGCGATTACAAAAGCGACTAACGAAGCAAAAAAGAACATGGTTCGCATTCCTCTGCGTGAGGGCAGAACACTTCATCATGATGTTAAAGGCATCTTTGGCGCAGGCAAAGTTATTTTGAGAACTGCTCCTGCCGGTACCGGTGTTATTGCCGGCGGTCCGATGCGCGCAATTTTTGAAGTGCTCGGCGTTCAGGATGTTGTTGCTAAATCATTGGGTTCTAATAATCCTTATAACATGATTAAGGCAACCTTCAATGCTTTGCAGTCTATCAATTCACCGAGAATGGTTGCTGCAAAACGCGGTAAAAAAGTTGGTGACATTGTTAGCCGCCGCGAAAACTCTTCAAATGTAAAAATGGAAAAAGAGGAGGCTTAATCGATGGCTAATAAAACAATTAAAGTTACTCAGATTAAGAGCACTATCGGTCATCCCGAAACACAGAAGGCTACGCTTATCGGTTTGGGTTTAACCAAAATCGGCAAAAGCAAGGTGTTGGAAGACACGCCGGCTGTTCACGGCATGATTAAGAAAGTCAGCCACTTAGTTAAAGTTGAAGAATAGTTGAATAATTATACGGTGCGGCGCTGCTTTTGTGTAAACATTTGAGCAAAATGCCGAAAGCACATTCGCCGTACCGTTTATATTCAATATTTTGATATTTAACCTGAGTTTAATAACTAAAGAAAATTAGGTGAAGAAAATGAAACTTAATGAAATTAAAGACAACGAAGGCGCCAGAAAGTCCCGCAAGCGCGTTGCCCGCGGTATCGGCAGCGGTTCCGGTAAGACAGCCGGAAAAGGTCAGAAAGGTCAGAAGGCTCGTTCCGGTGTTGCCGTCAATGGTTTTGAAGGCGGTCAGATGCCTATTTACCGCAGACTTCCGAAACGCGGTTTCAACAATCCTTTTGCCAAGACGTTTGCTGTTGTTAATCTTGATACAATTCAGAAAGCTATTGATGCCGGTAAATTGTCTGCCAATGAAATCAATGCCGAAGCTTTGTTGAATTCCAATATTATCAGCAAGGAACTGGATGGCATCCGCCTGTTGGCACGCGGCGCTATCACTGCCAGCATCAACATTACGGTTAACTCTGCTTCCAAAGCTGCTGTTGCCGCTGTTGAAAAAGCCGGTGGCAAAGTTACGATTGCGTAAGTCTTTTTGAGACGATTAAAAAAAACCTCCTCTGATTTGAGGAGGTTTTTTTCTTTTGTTGGATGAAAGATGTTTAAATCTTTAAACTGATTTTTTATAGGAGAGATAATCTTTGCGTTTTGTTCGGCAGTTGTTGTGTAAGTTTTCTGGGCAAAAAACGGGATAGTTTGATAAAATTGTTGAATTAAATTTTTTTTAGTGTATTAATAACTTAGCTTAAAGGGTGTTTTTGCCCGCAATTGTTTATTTTAAATATGAAATAGGGTTGTAAAAATGGTATCATTGGCCGAAAGAATGGCATCAAATATGGATTTTGCTGCATTTAGCAAAGCAGATGAATTAAAGAAAAGACTTTGGTTTACGGTTTTTGCTTTAATCGTTTTTCGTTTAGGCACATTTATTCCGTTGCCGGGAATTGATCCGAATGTTTTGTCTGACATTTTTGCCAGAAATTCCGGCGGTATTCTCGGTATGTTTAATATGTTTGCCGGTGGTGCGTTGGAACGTATGACTATTTTTGCACTGAATATTATGCCGTATATTTCCGCGTCAATTATTATTCAGCTTGGACAATCGGTTATTCCGTCTTTGGCTGCGTTGAAGAAAGAAGGCGAAGCCGGACACCGGAAGATTACGCAGATGACCCGTTATCTGACGGTTTTGATTACGATTGTTCAGGGGTATGGTATTGCCGTCGGTTTGCAGAGTATGACGGGAAGCGCCGGAATTTCTGCTGTTGTTAATCCAGGATTTGTTTTCATTTTTACAACGGTTGTTTCTTTGGTTGGCGGAACGATGTTTATCGTCTGGCTGGGTGAACAGATTACTTCCCGCGGCGTCGGCAACGGCTCTTCGCTGATTATTACAGTCGGTATTATTGCCAATATTCCGTCAGCATTAGCACAGACTTTTGAGTTGGGGCGCGTTGGTTCCATGTCTTTGGGCGTTATTGCTTTGCTGATGATTATGGTTTTGCTGCTGATTTATGTTATCGTTTTGGTGGAACGTGCTCAGCGCAAGATTACCATCCAGTATCCGAAGCGTCAGGTCGGTATGAGAATGACAGCCGCAGAAAGTTCGCATTTGCCGTTGAAAATTAACCCGACGGGTGTTATTCCGCCGATTTTCGCCAGCTCTTTGCTGTTGCTGCCGATTACGATTGCCAATTTGTCAGCGGAAAACGGTCCGGCTTGGGTTCAGACTTTGAGCCAGCTGCTGGGACACGGACAGCCTCTGTATTTGGGGTTGTATGCTTTCCTCATCGCTTTCTTTGCCTTTTTCTATACTGCGGTTGTTTTCAATCCTGAAGACACGGCCGATAACCTGAAAAAACATGGTGGTTTCATTGCCGGTATCCGTCCTGGAAAGAATACGGCGGAATATTTGGATTATGTTATTACCAGACTGACTGTCCTTGGCGCTTTTTATCTGGTTGCCCTGTGTATTTTGCCTGAAATTTTGATTTCAAAATTGTCGGTTCCGTTTGTTTTGGGCGGTACGACACTGCTTATCGTTGTTCAGGTTACCATGGATTTTGTCGGTCAGCTGCAGTCCCATCTGATTGCCTATCAGTATGAAGGGCTGATTAAAAAGGCTGCTTTGGCAAACAAAGGAAAGAGAAGATAATGGATAAAAACGGAATTGGCCGGCATATTATCTTTACTGGCGTGCCGGGCTGCGGTAAGGGAACTCAAGCGCGAATCCTGAAAGACAAACTGTCTATTCCTCATTTTTCTACGGGGGAAATGTTGCGGGCTGAAGCTGCCAAGGCGACACCTTTGGGGCTTGAAATTAAGGCTCTTTTAGACAGGGGTGAATTTGCGACCGATGAAATGATTATTAAAATGGTTGCCGGGCGAATCGACCAGGATGACTGTAAAAACGGATTCATTTTGGACGGTTTTCCGAGAACACTGCCGCAGGCAGAAGCTTTAGAAGGTATGCTGGCTGAGCGCGGAATCAATTTGGATGCCGTGATTGAAATTCAGGTGCCGGATGAAATTATTATGGAGAGAATTTTAGGGCGTTATGCCTGTATGAAATGCGGCGCCGGTTATCATGACAAGTTCCAAAAGCCTAAGATTTACGGCGTTTGCGATGTTTGCGGCGGAACGAATTTTTACCGTCGGGTTGATGATAACCGTACGACGGTTCAAAACCGTTTGGTCAATTACCGCGCTCTGACCTATCCGACGATTCCGTTCTTTGAGAAAAAAGGATTGTTACGCTGTGTAGACGGTACCGGGACGATAGAGGCTGTAAGCAAGAAAATTGACAGTGTTCTGGGAATTGCCTAGTCATGGTTTCAGCCGAAAGAGAATCGGCGGGCGAGAATCGTCTTTTTGAGAATCCGGTGTTATCGCTTTGTTTGTTTCTGCTTGCTATTTATGATGGGCTGACGGTGGCGAATTTGGCCTGAAAAATATTTTTTCTTAAAAAAAATTGGTGTTTTTTAAGAAAAATTAACGAATGGAGGTTGACACATTTAAATTATAGCCTATAATCCGGCTTAATTTTGAAAAGTGGTGATCAACTTTTTAAATGTAATAATTAATTATAAAGAATGGAGAGTTAATTTGGCTCGTATAGCTGGTGTAAATATTCCGTCTGCCAAGAAAATTGAAGTCGCTCTGACTTATATCTATGGCATAGGAAGAAAAACTGCTCAAGATATTTGCGCAAAATCGGGAATCTCCCCTGAACTTCGTGTTCATCAGATGTCTGATGAAGATGTTGCCAAAATCCGTGAAGTTATTGATCACGGATATTTGGTTGAAGGTGAATTACGCCGTGAAGTTGGTGTCAACATTAAAAGATTGATGGATTTGGGCTGTTACAGAGGCCTGAGACACCGTAAAGGTTTGCCTGTTCGTGGACAAAGCACAAAACAAAATGCCAGAACACGCAAGGGTAAACGTAAGACCGTGGCTAATAAGAAGAAGTAAGAGGTAGACCCAAATGGCAAAAACTGTACAACGTATTAAGAAAAAAGAAAAGAAGAATATCACGGCCGGCGTTGCCCATGTGAATTCTACTTTTAACAATACCAGAGTAACGATTACGGATGCTCAGGGTAATACTGTTTCTTGGTCTACTGCCGGTGCTAACGGTTTTAAAGGTTCAAGAAAGTCTACGCCTTATGCTGCTCAGATTGCTGCCGAAGAGGCTGGCAAAAAGGCTCAGGAAAACGGTATGAAAACCTTGGAAGTTGAAGTTAAGGGACCTGGTTCTGGTAGAGAATCTGCGATTAGAGCTTTGCAGGTTATCGGTTTTACCATTACGACAATTCGTGATGTTACGCCGATTCCGCACAATGGCTGCCGCTTGAGAAAGAGACGTCGCGTTTAGTTTTATTTTGGGAAAGATGAGGCTTTCGGCCTCGTCGTTCTCGTTTTCAAAATGTTGCATATACACTAAAAGAGGACATACCAGTGATTCAAAAGAATTGGCAAGAATTAATTAAACCGACAAACTTAGAGGTTGAGTCTAACGACAACAAAGCTAAGATTGTGGTTGAACCTTTAGAAAGAGGCTTTGGCTTAACTTTAGGTAATGCATTAAGAAGAGTTTTGTTATCTTCTCTTCAGGGCGGTGCTGTTACGGCAATCAAAATCAACGGTGTTTTACATGAATTTTCTGTAGTTCCCGGTGTTCGCGAAGATGTGACGGATATTGTCTTAAATATTAAATGTCTGGCAGTTGCCGTTAACGGCGAAGGTCCGAAGACGATGACTTTGAAAGCCGAAGGGCCTTGCGAAGTTACTGCCGCCATGATTGAAACTGGTCATGATGTTGAGATTAAAAATCCGGAACTGGTTATTTGTAATCTTGATGCCGGCGCTAAAATCAACATGGAACTGACGGTAAATACCGGCAAAGGTTACGTTCCTGCTGCCATGAACAAGGCACCGGATGCTCCGATTGGCGTTATTGCTGTTGATGCAATTTATTCTCCGGTCAGAAAAGTTTCCTACAAGGTTGACAATACCCGTGTCGGCCAGGTTACAGACTATGATAAATTGACAATGGTTATTGAAACCAACGGCGTTGTTACTCCTGAGGATGCTGTTGCTTATGCTGCCAGAATTTTACAGGATCAGTTGAAACCCTTCATTAACTTTGATGAGCCGGAAGCTGAAACTGAAGTTGAAAAAGAAGAACTTCCGTTTAATAAGAATCTGCTTAAAAAGGTTGATGAGCTGGAGTTGTCCGTTCGTTCTGCAAATTGCCTGAAAAATGACAATATTGTTTATATTGGTGATTTGGTTCAGAAGACCGAAGCTGAAATGCTGAGAACTCCGAATTTTGGCCGTAAATCTTTGAATGAAATCAAAGAAGTTCTGGCTAAAATGGGAATTCATCTTGGTATGGATACTCCGGGTTGGCCGCCTGAGAATATTGAAGAACTGGTCAGAAGAACAGATGACCATTTCTAAATAGTTAGAAAATTAAAATCCTCTGCTTTTGCAGGGGGTTTTTTTGCATCATGAAAACTGCCGGCGAGTCCGGTAGTTCTAACAAGTTTATAGATTTGTGTATAAAAAACTCCTTTGCTATTATGAAAGAGACTGGCTGGCAACAGTCATTATATAAGCAAAGGAGTTTTTTAATGAACATACATACAATAGCACAAGGACTTGGAAATTGTAAATACCATGTTGTTTCCGTCATGTCAGACCGTTATGCGGCCTTAAGGTGTTTGCAGGCGCTGTTAGGGCTGTCCCTTAAAGAAGAACCCCCGCTAAGCTATAGGTTCCTTTTTTTTGTTGACTTTTGTCTAGCCTGTGGTAGAGTTTGAGTTGAAAAAATATTATTAACTTAATAAAAAATATAATTATGAAAACAGAAAAAGACTCTCCTTGTTTATGTCGTGATGATGACGATGTTTTTACAGGTTTTTATCAACATGGGATTTTTTCCCGTTTTTGGCGTTATGTCCGTCGAGAGAAAAAATATGCTTTCCGTGTTGTTTATTCTGATGGTTTGATTAGTCCTTATAAAGAAGATATGTCCGGCCGAACACCTGTCGGAATAGCCTTTTACTGTTATATCATTGCATTGTCGGATTCTGAATGTAAAATTAAAGAAGCGGATGTTGACTTCTATTGCAGCCAAAATCCGTTTTGTGGCCGAAACGATATTTTGGCGGACAAGGATATTTGGGAGTGCATTCATACTGATTTGGCTGATATAAATGATACAATGAGAGAAATCGGTGGGCAGCCTCTGAAAGATGGATGTTACTGGATTGATGAACGATCGTCAATTTATGGTTATCCGTACTATTGTAATTTGCGCACTGGAGAGTGTAATTTTATAGAAAACGCGGCTTTTATCCGCCCGATATTAACAAATTTTTGATATGTTGTTTTATTATTAAATTTTATGGTTATGAAAAATAAAACGATTTACAATGTTCTGAGTTTTGTTTTAGTTATTGCTGTCGTTGCTGCGTTTATCATCGGGGTTGTTGTTGATGATATTCCAAGTTTTGTGTGTGCAGCTTCTATTCTTATTGCTTTTGCGGGAGTTCCTCTGCAGTTATGGTATGACCGGACTAAAGAGAAAGCGGATCCTTTGAGTTTTGGGAGGCGTAAAAAGGCGCTTTTATATGCTGTTGAGGCAGAGCGCGGATTGAAAGACGATTTTGTTGGAAACAACGGAGCGGAAATGTATGAGCATTTTCTTGATGTGGGATTTATTCATGAATTTTCTGACGACGGTGTTTTGCGATGGGAGGTTACTCGTTATGGATGTCGGCGCAAAAAGGAAATTTTTATTTAAACAAAAAGGGTATTCTATACGAATACCCTTTTATGATTCGAACGTAACACTACCTGCGTGAGCAGATAGATGTAGACATTCCAGCCCAGCCGTTAGGCTTGCGTAGCGTTTGGGCTGGGCGAACGAAGTTCGAAATGGTTAATACCACTTGCGTTAGCTAGTGGAAGTTTATTATATTCTCTTACGGAAAACCCCGGATTTAAGGGGGCTAACGTGTTGTTTCAACACTTTCCCACGCCAGAGAGCGTGGTTAAATAGCTAGATTTGTAGCCGGGATAGTATCCTCAGTAAATTGGGAGATATCTATTTAGAATGAATGATTATGGCAATATTAATTGAGCATTCCTGTGGGTGTTTTTATCATGCAGCCATAGAAAAATAGCTGCTTCTAATTTAAGGTTTTTTTAGGGCAACTATATGTTTAATTGGGATATTTTGTATGGCTTACAACAAGTAATACGATGGGAATTGTAATGTGCGTTTAATTTGAGACATTTGTGTATAGCCCGTCCGTGTAAGGTGTTGTTGTTGTTTAAATTATATTCATAGTAATTCAGTATTTTGAGCAAAATGTTCATTCAATATTAAGTGAAGTGAGAATAAGGTCGTTTCAAAAGAGTATATACCGGATGAACAAAATGATATTGTATATTTTGATTGCTGCACTTTTTAGGACAGTTGATACGTTTATTGACAAAGTTCTCACGCAGAAAGGGATTAGCCGTTTTGATTATTTCTTTTATATGTGTGTCTCTATGCTGCCGTTCGCGGCTGTAATGATGTTGTATGAGCCTTTGAAGATGAAACTTGAATTGTTTCCTTTAATGTTGCTGGCGCTGGCTGCTTTGTTACGTTATTACCAACAGCATGCCGTTGTTGGAATGGTCAGAAAACTGGAACCTTACCAGTACCAAACCTACTTGACGATGGGACTTGTTATAACCTATCTCATTGATTGTTATTTAGGGACAAGAATTTTAGGCTGGCAAAGCGTGGTGTCGGTGGTTCTAGTGCTTGGCGGCGTGTCACTGATTGGGAATTTTCGTTTTGAATATAATTCTTTGAATAAGGATATTGTGATTCGTATTTTATGTGGCATTCTTCAAGGCTATGTAACCTTTTATATTTTGAAATATTGGTCGAATGCTTTTTATATTTTCAGTTTGAATTTTGTTTTAACAGTGCCTTTTATAAAAAAATATTGTTCTGAGGAACACCATAACCGTACGGAAATAATAAAATGGGTGTTTTTGCAGCAGGCATTCGGCTTTATTGCCGTTTATTTGACGAATTCATTAATGGCCAAATCTGTTACCGTCGGTATTTATGTTGTTCCTGTTGCTATTGTTATGGCTTTCTTGTTTTCGTTTTTCAAAAACTATAGCGGAAAAAGATTTGTGGCTAAAGATGCGCTGGCTGTTGCCATGGTGACAATCGGTGTCTTGCTGTTGAAATAAATCAGCTCAGGGAAGAGACTTTTTACTTGCTTTTCAATTTATTGTGTGTTACAAACGCTGTCGAATGAGATGTTTTCATGCATGAACGTACAAGCGTATCCGTGGTGAAAACAAGGTTTTATCCGCTTTGCCCGGCAAAGCACAGCAAAAATGAAAGGTATAAGTCATGAGACATGGAATGGCACACAGAAAATTTAGTATGACCAAAAGTCAGAGAAGAGCTTTGTTCTCTAATTTAACAAATGCTTTGTTAACACATGAACAGATTAAAATTACTCTTCCGCGTGCAAAAGAATTGAGAACTTTTGCTGACAATATGATTACTTTTGCCAAAAAAGGCGATTTGAACAGCAGAAGAATGGCTTTGTCTTTCCTGCGTGACAACGAAGTTGTCAGCAAGCTGTTTTCTACTTTGGCTGAACGTTATAAAGACCGCAACGGCGGTTATACCCGCGTTTTGAAAGCCGGTTTCCGTTATGGCGACTGCGCAGACATGGCTATTATTGAATTGGTAGACCGTGACGTTAAGGCTAAAGGCGCTAAGGATTTGGCTCGTGTTGCCGCAGAAAAAGCCGCAATGGCCGAAGCTGAAAATGCTCAGGAAAGCAAATAAGGCATATTTTGATTTATGTTGAAAAGTCCCTCTGTTTAAGGCAGGGGGATTTTTTTTATTAGCTGTTATTTTTGTAACAAGTCGTTGTCTTGAAAAATTTGGTATGATTGCGAATCGTCGTTGGTGACTGTGGCGGTAAGGGCTTGAAAATGTGCATCCTGATTGCTGTAATCCATTAAATGTTTAATGGTTTCCGGTGCACTTCCTGCGGCAACAGCCAAGGTCAGCGGGTAAATTTCGTGTCCGCCGAAGTCAAACGGAATATTGGGATTGGCGCCGCCCTGCAGAAGGGCTAAAATCGCTTCATGAGGGGCTTTACTGATTAAAGCGGTATAAAGAGGTGTATAGCCGGAACCATCCGCTTCATTGGGGCTTAAACCGTAGTTAATCAGCAGGCGAATATTCTCAGGGTTGGCTTTGCTGTTTAAAGAAACAGTCAGCAGGTTTTGCTTATGCGTATTTTGAAAGCGTATGTCCGCGCCGGCGTTAATCAGGCTTTTGAGAATTGATGGATTGTCATTTGCTGCACAGGCAACGGCCAGAGGCGTGTAATCTTCATTATATTTGCGGTTCAGGTAAGCGCCGTCAATGATGGCCTGGTCAACGTAGGCCTGGTTATTTTCAATAATTCCGAGGTACAGCATTTTATCAGCGTTGTTTGTCTGTGCCGGCGTCGGGAGAGAGTAGAGCAAAGCCAAAATAAAAGCGATGATATTTTTCATTTTTGTTCCGCGGTTATTAAGAAACCGCCAGTCGAAATTGGCCGGCGGTTTCATTTTGAGTTTATTATTCGTACAGATGCGGCATCTGAGCTTCTTCCATCAGATTGTTGATGAAATCCTCAAGCTTCAGAATTTCCTGTTTTTCAACGCCTAAACGTCTGACGGTTACGGTGCCGTTTTCCTTTTCCTTGGCGCCGACAACGGCAATCACCGGAATTTTTGCCAATGAGTGTTCGCGAACTTTGTAGTTGATTTTCTCATTGCGCAAGTCGGTTTTGGCTTTCAGACCGGCACGATTGAGTTTTTCGGCGACTTCTTCGGCATAAGAATCGAATTCGCTGACAATCGGGCAGACGACAACCTGTTCCGGCGACAGCCAGAGCGGCAGTTTGCCGGCATGGTTTTCAATCAAAATACCAAGGAAGCGTTCGATAGAGCCGAACAAAGCGCGGTGCAACATGACCGGGCGGTGTTTTTCGCCGTCTTCACCGATATAGGAGATGTCGAAACGTTCGGGGAGATTCATGTCTACCTGAATTGTTCCGCACTGCCATTCACGGCCGATAGCGTCTTTCAAAATAAATTCGAGTTTCGGACCGTAGAATGCGCCTTCACCTTCATTAATCTCAAAAGCATAGCCATGAGAGGTGAGGGCGTTGGACAAAGCGTTTTCACACAAATCCCAGATTTCGTCAGAGCCGATACGATAAATACTGTCGGGACGGGTGGAGAGATAAATCTTGACGTCATCAAAACCAAAGTCTTTATAAATGTCGAGAATCAGTTTCAATGTGGTGATGCATTCTTCTTCCATTTGTTCCGGTGTGCAGAAGATGTGGGCATCGTCCTGTGTGAATTCGCGAACGCGCATCAATCCCATCAGAGAACCGGAAGCTTCATAGCGGTTGACTTTGCCGAACTCGGCGACGCGCAGTGGCAGGTCACGGTAAGACTTGATGCCCTGCTTGTAGACGAGCAGACCGCCCGGGCAGTTCATCGGTTTTATGCAGAACCATTTGCCGTCTTCGGTTTGGCCGGAATAGTTATGTGCTCCGTACTTGTCCCAGTGTCCGGACGTTTCCCATAAAACACGATCCATGACGCGCGGTGTGGAAATTTCGACGTAGCCGTTGTGTTCCTGGCGGTTGCGCATATATTCAATCAGTTTGCGGTAAACACGGTAGCCTTTGTCATGCCAGAAAACGGCGCCCGGTGCATATTCCGGTTCAAAGTGGAACAAATCCATTTCCTTGCCGAGTTTGCGGTGGTCGCGTTTGGCAGCTTCTTCCAGCATTTGCAGGTAAGCTTCCAGCTCTTTTTTATCAGCCCAGGCCGTTGCGTAAATACGCTGCAGCATTTCTTTAGTAGAATCGCCGCGCCAGTAAGCGCCGGCAACTTTGGTCAGCTTGAAAGCATTGCCGATTTTTCCGGTGGACGGGACATGCGGGCCGCGGCAAAGGTCAGTAAAATCACCCTGCCGGTAGAGGGAAATTGTTTCAGATTCCGGCAGGTCTTCAATGATTTCGGCCTTGTAGTGTTCGCCTTTGTCTTTGAAGAATTTAATCGCTTCATGGCGGGGCATGACGATACGTTCGATTTTCTCGTCACGCTTGACAATCTCATGCATTTTTTCTTCAATCCGGGCAAAGTCTTCCGTGGTGAAAGGTTCTTTGCGGGCGAAGTCATAGTAAAAACCGTTTTCGATAGCCGGGCCGATTGTGACCTGAACATCCGGCCACAATTCCTTTACGGCCTGAGCCATGACGTGTGAGCAGGAGTGGCGCAGGATGTGGAGCCCTTCCTTGTCCTTACCGGTAATGATGGTTACGGTTGCGTCGGTAGTGATGGGGGTGCTCAAATCCTGGGTAGTGCCGTTAACGGTGATTGCCAAAGCTGCTTTGGCAAGGTTTGGACTAATTTTTGCTGCGATGTCAAAGCCATTGACGCCGCTTTCCATATTCAGAATTGACCCATCGGGTAATTTTATTGCAACCATAATTAAAATACCTCTTTATTGTTTATTGGTTATTATTTTTTGCCGTTTACCACTTCGCGATAAACGTCAATAGTTTTATCACACATAATTTGTTTTGTAAAATGTTCTCTTACATTTTTAATCGCTGCGGCGGAGATTTTTTGTTTTTCTTTGTCATTGAGCGTCAAAGCCCAGTCCAAAGCGTCTGCGAGAGATTGCGAATCGCCGCTTTTGAAAAATTTTCCGGTAATGCCGTCTTGGATTGTGTCCAGGCTGCCGCCGATGTCTGAGGCAACGACGATTTTGCCCATGGCTTGTCCTTCTACGGAAATCCGTCCAAAGGCTTCCGGTTCAATTGCGGTGGAGAGGATGACGTCGGAAACCATCATCAGTGCCGGGACATCGCTGTATCTGCCGAAGAAACCGACGCGGTTTTCCAACTTGTATTTACGGGCCAGTTCTTTCAGACTGTTCAGATATTTGTCACGTCCCTGAGCATCGCCGGTGATGATGCAGTAATAATCTTTGTTTTTCATGAGGTGCAAGGCTTCCAGAAGCAGGTGCTGTCCTTTCCAATGAGTGATTCTGCCAGGGAGAAGCAGCACCGGTTTATCTTCGGCGATATGGTATTCTTTTATTTTATTTATCATCCTTTCCGGTGTGACGGCGGCTGGTGCAAATTTTTCAATATCGGCGCAGCGGTGAATCAGACGGATGTTTTTTTCATCCGCTTTATAATTTTGCAGAATGTGATTTTTGATGTGGTTGGAAATGGCGATGATTTTTTCGCCGTAGGTCATGACGCGGTTATAAAGTTTTTTTATGCCGCAGGGGCCAAGTCCATAAGTACCGTGGAAAGTGGTCATATAATGAACGTTGGCAGCCTTGGCTGCCCAGTAAGCGCTCCAAGCCGGCGCGCGGGAACGGGCGTGGACAATGTTGATGCCATTTTCCTTGATGTATTGCGCCAATTTTTCGGCATTGTGGCGCATGGTGAAGATATTTTTGCTTTTTAAGGGCAGGGTGAGGTGTGGAATACCTGCTTTTTCCAATTCATGAACCATGCGGCCGCCTTGGGAGGCAACAAAGTTTTTGATGCCGCGTTTTTGCAGTTCGCAGGCGATTTCTATTGTTCCCGTTTCAACGCCGCCGGTTTCCAGTTCCGGCAAAACTTGCAGGATGGCAGGAGAAATTTCTTTACTTTGTTTCATTTTTTATCCTTGTTATATCAGGTGGTGAAAACTACACTTTTCTTCAATTTTTACACCGGAAAAGGCTTTGCGCCAAGTTAAATCTGCGGGAATTAACAGGTTATGTCTTGTGTTTCTTATCATGATTTAAACAAGAAAAAGAGCTTCAAATTTTATTAGAAGCTCTTTTCCAAGTTTGAGTAATTGAACGTTAAATCAGATTATCTTATTTAATAATCTTGGAAACAACGCCGGCGCCAACCGTGTGGCCGCCTTCACGGAT
>UQAB01000029.1 GCA_900538765.1 uncultured Azospirillum sp.
CGCCTTGTCAATACAGCCGGTATTGACTGCGTTGTTTTGTTAGTAATCATCTTCTCAAAGAGCAAACTGAATGTGGCCGTAAGGGGATATTTTAGGTCTGAACTGTCAACATACAGTCGTCCATATTCAATATATTCAGGACACTCCACCTGAAGGTGGATTTGTTGTTGTTAGATGTTTTTGAGACACCGCAGACAGAACGCCTGTCTGCGTTTGTTACTGTACTTGAGGTGTGCGGAAATGTAAAGGGATTTTTTACGGGGCGTCCCCGTGGGGCAGCTTCACAGGCACGGCCTGCTGCGGAAAGTTCGCCGCTGGTTGTTCTGTGCATAATGAAGCGCGATGCTTAGATAGGGGGAGCAGGGAGAAAGAGAAATGTCATTGTCGGACGTCACTCTGAGAGTGTGCCCGGGGATGATATTGAATGATGGTTGGGGAAAGGTTTGCCGGAAGTTTCAGGCGCGGCCGGAAAACTGGGAGAGCTGGTCTATGTTTATGCCCGCCTCGCGCAAGGCTGTTTCCCATTTTTCTTCCGCTTTGGTATGGAATACCAGGTCTGTGCCCGGAGAGGTGACAATCCAGTTGTTGTTCATGATTTCTTTTTCAAGCTGTTGCGGCCCCCAGCTGGAATAGCCCAGAGCGATGATGTTTTCTTTGGGGCCCATGCCGAAAGCGATGTCGGAAATAATGTCAATGGAAGAGGATACGGCAATCTGCTTGTCAACCACAATGGTGTCGCCTTTGATATAATCCGTACTGTGAATGACAAAGCCGCGAATCTTTTCCAGCGGGCCGCCGTTGTAAAGGTTGAAGTCCCGGGTGTTGTTGAACTGGCCGATAGGCAGCTGCGACGCCAAATCAGCAAAGGAAATGTCTTCAATCTGCTGGTTGATGATGAAGCCCATCGCTCCGTCTTTGCCGTGCGAACAGATATAAACCACGGTTTTGTGAAAATGCTCGTCTTGCATAAACGGTGAGGATATCAGGCATTTTCCGGTCAGGTTATCTGTATTTAGTTCAAACATGGCATCTTACTCACATCAATTTTTATTTTTCTTTACCGACTCTTGTATTCTATCACATAATAAAGTATCTTAGAAGAAGAATTTTTCAAGGTTTGCAAATTATATGGATAAAATAATTTTTCTGATAGCGGTTCTGTGCCCGCTGTGGTTATTTTCCGCTTCCGCAGGGGCGGCGGAGCAGAATAAGCCGCCCTCCGGCGGGCGGGTGATTCTTGATTTGCGTTCCGATGCGGATGATGGTCATGAGATAACCCTTGAAGAACAGGCCGAGGCGGTGATGGAGGTCGGGCGTTATTTTGACGAGAAATATCCCGGAGAGGCCATTAACGGCGATTTGACCGAAGATGTCCGGCGCTTTTTTCCGAGCCTTAAGGGGCAGGAAGTGTATGATCGCGAGATGCTTGTCCGCGACGCGGTGAAGTTTTACCGCTATTTCAACAAACAATACAACGAAATCAAGGCGGCGTTGCTGCTGCCGGAAGATCCGCCGCTGGTTTTGGATGAGCAGGATTATGAAAAGCCTTACACCGGGGAATATATCGACTCTCCCGATTTGGTGGTGATTAAGGATTTTAAGCGGGTGGTTTCCTACAGCTCCGAGCCGCGGGATTTTGAGGCTTATGAGGCCAAGCGGCAGCGGGAGCTTGCCTCGCAGGCGGATAAGTCTTCGCCGATTGATCAGCTGGCGGATGTGTTCTCCAAGCTGGAGCTGAAAAAATTTTTGTTTTACGGGATAATTTATGAAGACCCGCTGACCAAGGGCGCGGGAAACGGCGCTTGGGTTGAGAAAGACGGCGCCAAACTCCGCTTAATCAGCACCTGGGCAACGGTGAACGGGCAGCGGGAAATCCGCGGGGCGCTGCATTTTTCTCTGCTGCCGGGGGAAGCCTTGGTTTTGTTGGGAAAAAATCGCCCGCAGCTGTCTTTTGCGGGAGAAAACCTGGCCGGGACGGAAACGTTTATGCCTCTGCCGCGGCGTGTTGTTTTGGGCGGTAAAGAGTATTCAGGCCTGTCCGGAAATTTTGCCCTGCCGCTGGTCTTTAAGCTGAAAAATCCTGACGAACCGCTGGTAGTGGCGGCGCGGGCCGAGGTGTCCTTATGTACGGACGATGGCTGCCGGCGCGTGGTTTTTGAGCCGGAGCTGAAGCTCGAGAGCGGGTTTGGCTATCGTTCGACGGTTGACAATTTCATTACCCAGAGTTTTAACGCCTTGCCGCAGGACAAGCGGGATGAGGCCGAGATTATGTCGCTGTCGGCGGATAAAAACGAAGACGGTTTGCCGGAGCTGCGCCTGCGTCTGAAAACCCGCGTATCGCCGCAGGATATTGACGTGATGATTGATGATGACGCGTTGGCGTTTCTGCCGCCGCGAATCAGCGTCACTGACGATTATGTTGATGTTTTTCTGATGGCGGCGGATAAGGATGCCGTGTTGCTGGGACGGACGTTTGCGTTACTGGTAAGGTTGGGGGATTATGCCGGTATCAAGACGCGTTTGACCGCGGCTGAGGCGCCGTGGCTGGAACTGGTCGAAATCCGGCTGACGGCGGCGATGCTGCTGGCGGCTTTTGTGGGCGGGCTGCTGCTTAATTTCATGCCCTGCGTTTTTCCGGTTCTGGCTCTGAAGCTGATGTCGGTCAGCGGCTACGGCAGTTCGTCGCCCGCGGAAGTACGGCGCAGTTTTCTGTATACGGTTCTTGGAATATTTTCGGCTTTTGCCATGCTGATTGTTCTGCTGGCGGCGCTGAAAGCCGCCGGGGTGGCGCTTGGTTGGGGCATACAGTTTCAAAACGGCTGGTTTCTGGCACTGATGTTGTTTGTACTGACGCTGTTTGCCGCGCAGGTGATGGGGCTGTGCACGCTGGCAGCGCCTCAATGGTTGCAGCGGCTGGGTATTGCTTCCGGCAGCGGGGCATTTCGCGCCTGGTTTGCCGGGGTGGCGACGGTGCTGTTGTCAACGCCCTGCACCGCGCCTTATCTGGCGACGGCCGCCGGTTTTGCCCTGACCGGGACAAATGTCGAAATGACGGTTGTTTTAACCGTGATTGCCTGCGGTCTGGCGTTGCCTTATCTGCTGGTTTGGGCATTTCCCTCGCTGGCGGTTCTGCTGCCCAAGCCTGGAAAATGGATGCTGCATGTGCAGCGGTTTATGCTCTGGCTGTTGCTGGCGACAATTTTGTGGCTGCTGAGTATTTTATACGCGCAGATTTCCGGCTGGGCGGTTTTTCGGCAATGCCTTTATCTGCTGTCGTTTCTCTTCCTGCTGGCTTATCGCCGCAAAGTAGCGGAAATTCTGGCGTCCATGCGCTTGGAAAAAGAAGTCAAAGCCGCGGTGGAAAAGCTTTTGTCGCGGATTTCATTCATTCTGTGCTGGCTGCTGCTGCTGTTGTCCCTGTGGGATGTCAACCGCCAGTTTAATCGCGCGCCGCTTCCCGCTCAGCCTGCCGCTGCGCAGATTATGACCGGGCAGAAGATTGACGATACCCGTATCAACGCGCTGCTGGACAGCGGCAAGAGCGTTCTCGTCAGCATAGACGCCGACTGGTGCCTGACCTGCCGTTACAACGAGGCCGTCGTTCTGGACAATCCCCTCATCAAGGAGCTTCTCATGCGACGCAATGTTGAAGTCATCACACTGGACTGGACGCGTGACAATCCTGAAATTCTTTCCTTTATGTCGCGTTACGGCCGGAAAGGGGTTCCTTTTTACGTTTTATTTACGCCAAGGGTCAGGGGCGGGATAGTTCTTCCCGAACTCCTCTCCCCGTCTAAACTTCGCTCTGTGGTCATCTAATACAGATAGAAAGAATATTGCTAAGTCATGTACTACTGTGTACACTCCTGTCGCAATCTTCTTTCTATCTTATTATATGCCTCACATATCGAAGTTTAGACGGCGGCTAAGGATAAAGTTTGTATAATGGTCGATTAGGGCAGAAACTGCGTGTAAAATGTTTCGGTCATAAGCAGTAAGCTCTGTCTTCGCACGAGTGCTCGCCAATCGCTAACATGTACTAGCTCAGGAACCTAAGCTCGTTTCGGCTATTATCTCAGCCTTACTCACTAAGGTTTACTGAGATGTTACAGACAAAAAGCACCATTACTTTGGTGCTTTTTGCTTAGCCATTGTACACTCCCTCACATTTTCACTGGTTTCTTACTATTAGCCACAAACTCCGAACTTTTACAGTGGCTAGGTGTAGAGTGCGTTCAGAGTTTCTTCTAACTTTTATTGTGTTTAGCGCTTGATTCTTTTTAAAATTCCTGTTAAAGCAATAAAGGTAAACTTTATTATTAACTAAAACGCATATTATTATGAAAGAGAACGTTTTAAATTCAGCGAAACAATCAGCGGATGCCGTTGATTTGAGTTTGGTTCTTGATGCGCAGGGTAACTTCTTTTTTGAGGTGATGTATGAGGGGAATATTTTATCCCGCCAGCCGCTGCCTGACAAGAAACCGTTATGGATTGTGTATGAAGGTTTTTTAATTGCCTTGGAAGATGCGCCATCACCGCTTTTATGGGCTGCCGCTATGGAGTATTGTGCTGAAATTCGTGTGGAAAATGACTGCGCTACTCCCGGAGAAGACCATTTGTGGGCGAAATTCCGCAATGAGGATTTGGGTGAGAAATTTAATGCTTTGGCAGAGTATCTTGGCGGAAAACCTTTGCTCCTGACCGAACGCTACTGGTCATCGACATTTAAAAATTATTTTGCCGGCGGTTGTGTTTGGTGTTGGACTTATCTGAGCTGCGGGTACACCGGTTACAGTAAGGGGTATCCTCCGGCTTGGGTTCGTCCGGTTGTCCGATTGCCGCAATAATTTTGGTGAAAAAAGCTCTGGGTTTTGGCTCAGAGTTTTTTTGTTTTCTGATAAAAAAAATGCCTGTTTCGTTAAAACCGAAAACAGGCGTTTAGTCATAATGATTAACTTTTTTTGGGGTCATAGATTACGTTGTTTGATTTTTCTTTTCTTTCCAGCGTTACGCTTTTGATTAACAACGGCTGCGGAAGACGGAAAATTGTGCAGTCGTTGACATTCATGTAATAACACAAACCGCGTTCCATGTCGCAATAAAGGACAATTTCTTCAATACGGTTTGAGACTTCGTCACATTTCAATCCTTGCATAATCCACATCGGATAGATGTTGTCGCGGTTGAAAAATTTCATGTCGTGTTTGAATTTAATGCCGACATCTGTTGCGATTTGGCTATTAAGTTCTATACCCCATTTCTTTGCGCCGGCCAAAAGAAGCTCTGTGGCGTTTTTTTGGCTCAGGTACTTGCTTGAAAATCCTTTTGGCAGTTTCATAAGCTTTGAAATTTTTAAAGGTTAATAATAGAGATACTTATAATTTTCAGCTTATATCTAAGCGTAATTTGTCATTTTGTCAAGAGGAAGAATTGCGGAAACCTGGACTCTCGGGGTGCGCTGCGCTCTTCTGAGGATGACATTGCTTATTTGCTTTATCCATTCCTGACCTCCTCTTACAACAAGGTAAGGGAGTTCTTTTGCTTGCTTGGGCTTCGTCTTTGTTGTGTGTGGGGGGGAGATTCTGAAGTGAGTTCAGGGTGACAATTTGAAGGATGCTTGGAAGCGGAGGGGAAAGAGATGACAAGCGGAATGGATGGGGATAATATTAATCCTCCCTTTGGGATAAGGGAGGATTAACGGGATGGGGAGGTTAATCAGGCAGCGGCTGAGGGCGTGTCTTTTACTCGCAGAGCCGGGACAGGTTCTCGGTCCAGTCCTTTGTATTTTGATTTTTGTCCCGGTTTGGGGAATTGAAGTTCCCAACGGACGTTTTCCTTGACTATTTTGGCGGGGAGGCCTGCCAGAACGCAGTTTTTTTGCATAAAGCTTTTGGTGACAAGGGCATTGCGGCCGATGATGATATTGTCAGCCAGTTCAACGTTTTTCAAAACGACGGCGCTATGAGCAATCCATAAATGGTTGCCGAGTTTGATGTGGCTGGCGCGGTTTAACGGCTCGTCACCGTCGATGGCATAGATCGGGTGGCCGTCCGTGTTATACAGAACCGTATCATAGGAGAAAATGCAGTCTTCGCCGATAATCACAGAACTGTTGTCTTCAAAGCAGGTGATGTGCGTGTTCATGAAAGTAGTGCGGTTGCCGACGTCAATGGTCAGGTTGTCTTTGCCGCCGAAGCTTTCGACCTCGATACTGATATAGACATGGATGTCATCACGAAAATTCAGCAGGCTGTTATTGGCGTAAAAAGTCAGGTCGCAGTTGGTGTGGCAATAAAAGTTTTTGCCGATGTGCACCCGGTTGTTGTCACCTTCAATGCGCAGGCTGAGCTTTTCGCGGCAGGCGAAATTTTCTTCAATTTCAACAATGTTGTTATTGCCCTTGATGCTGATGAGGGCATTGTTGCATTTGAATTTTTGCGGCAGTTTGACTGTATTGTTTTTACCGTGGTCGCGGATACGGAGTTTGCGCAGCAGTTTCTTTAGAAAAAGGCTCATTATTTCTTCCTTTATGCTTTAGATGTTTATACTTTCATGTGTCTGAGTTTGAATTCTTTACGCCAAGGGCGGTAGAAAATGAACAGCGAAACCGTTTTGACCCAGAACTTGTGCCACAGACGCAGCCAGCGGCGTTTGCTCTGGCCTTTGGAATGCAGATTTTTGAAAATTGTGTCGCAGGCTTCGGCGGTCAACGGGATTTTGCCCTTGACTTTCGGGTCGACGGTGCGGACTTTATATTTGATTATGTTTTCGGAAAGCTCAATTTTTTCGATTTCGCCTTTTTCTTTGCTTTGGTCGTTTTCGATAAAGATGAAGTCGAATGTCCGACCGTATTTTTGCATGATGGCGTTGCAATATTTGAGGATGGCGGCGTTATCGAGTTTTTCTTCATGCGCCAGATTAATCAGCAGTACGTTTTCTTTAGTTCTCAGCATCTCGTCAAAGCGTTTGATTCTGCGGTTGTATTTGGCTTTTATTGCCGGGAAGGAGACGTCAAAGTCAATGCCTTTGGGAAAGTCGTGATAAAAGTGATAATTGTCGCGGGTGTTGCGGTAATCTATCATTTTGGGATTGAGATAATCGTGCTCGGGCGGGCGGTTGATGAAGACCATGTCTTCCTTGTTCATGAAGTTTTCAAAGTCGTTGAGGATGTATTCCATGCGGGTGGGAAAATCGCAAAGGGTAATCCAGTCAAAAGGGCCGGCATAACTGCGCAGAAAATATTTGCCCATATAACGGGCGGCGGTACAGTCATAGCCGATACTGTAAACGATGTCATAAACTTTGGGTGTCATCAGAGGGCTCTCTTACAAAAGGTTTTTGTGTTTCATAAAATTAACGATAGAAGGATCGTTGACGACGCAGCCGATTTCCTTAAGGAGCGGCATTTTTTTGAAGCCGAATTTCAGCTCGTAGGCTTCATAGAGTTTGCCTTTGGCATAAAACTGCTCATACCAGCGGCGCCATTCCGTACCGATGCCTTTCTGCGGGTGATCCTTGACGCTGGCGTATCCTTTAATGACCTTGCTTTCAAAATGTTTGAAGTTGCGGATGTAATAATGATAGAGGCGGATGTTGCCGGGTTCGACGCTGTCCGGGTTTTTGATGCGGACGCCGTGGTTGCCGTCAAGAATGCGGATATAGCCCTTGGTTTGATGGATGACCTTGGGGTAGGGCTTGGTATCGACATAGAGTTCGTTGTCAATGCCGAGCGCCTTGGATTCATATTCCGGGAGCAGGCGGTTGCAGAACAGGGAGGTTTGGAAGTAGTCGACATCATCAGCCGGCGGCACAAAGTTGCGGAAATAGAGGTTGAGGATATTGGCCTTGCCGCATTTGGCGATATCGTATTTCAGGTCTTCGGAATTGGCATACCAGAATTCGTCGGCGTCGGAATTGATGACCCAGTCGGCATGGTGTTTCTTTATGGCCAGTTCGACCATACGGTGCACCCAGACGCCGTGCATATGCGTGGGGCAGGGTTCGTCAATAATATCAAGGACGATGCCTTTTTCTTTGTATTTTTCCAGAAGTTCGCGGGTGCCGTCGGTGGAATTGTTGTCGGTGACGATATAGCCGTCAACGCCCATGTGGTGATGAAACAGCAGGTGTTTTTCGATGATATCGATTTCATCTTTGCAGACAAGGGTCATAATCAGCTTCATCTTTTTATAGGCGCCGGCCTGTTCGGCATGGAGCTTTTGCAGGTGTTTCTCCTTGAATTCGCGGCGCTTTTTTTTGCCGGGAATAAATCTGCTGGCCAGTTTAATCATGCTTTCATTCATCTTTTACCGCCTTTAAAAAAAATTTTTGGTAATATTATCTTAGTTTATTTTAACTTTTTTACAAGTCAAGAGAATTGATTGTTCACAAAGTGTATACGGCGGTTGAAAAAATGCGCTTTTCGGGGCATATTGTAAACAAGTTTGTTTTTTTATGGGAGAATGAAAGTGCCTAAAGTCAGCGTCCTGATGCCGGTTTACAACACGAAGGAAGAATTTCTGCGCGAAACGATAGAGGCCGTGTTGAACCAGACTTATCGCGATTTTGAGTTTTTAATTATCAACGACGCTTCGACGACCAATGTGCGGGACGTTATCCTCTCCTATGATGATCCGCGCATCGTTTATATTGAAAATGAGCAGAATCTCGGTATTTCGCGCACGTCTAACAAAGGTTTGCAACTGGCTAAAGGTGAGTATATCGCGCGGCAGGATCATGATGATATTTCCGAGCCGGGGCGTTTTTACGAGCAGGTGAAGTTTTTGGATGCGCATCCGGAAGTCGGTGTGTGCGGGTGTTTTTTCAGGGTATTTCCCAAGGGGCAGGATGTGCGGCTGCCGATTGAGGATGACGGCATTAAAATCCGCACCGTGACCGAAGGGGCAGCCATTTGCCATCCGGCGGCGATGATACGCAAGAGCGTTTTGCAGGACAACGGCATTACTTATCATGACGAATACCGCTATGCCGAAGATTATCAGTTATGGGTTGATTTGCTGGACAAGACAAAGTTTCATAATATTCCCGAATATTTGTTCCGTTATCGCTGGTTTGGCGGCAATGCTTCAGTGACGGCCGGGAGCGCGCAGGCCGAGAGCGCTTTCAAAGTGCGGCTGAACGCGGTGCTGGCGCTTTTGAATACGACGCCTTCGGAAATCCGGGGGATTTTTGCGCGGTTATACCAAGATAAGAAATACTGTCTTGGCGAAGACGAATTTCACAAGCTGTTTGCCGTTATGAGTTCCGCTTATCAGAATACCCCCGTTTTCTGGAAGAAAAAGGCCATTCATAAAATCTATCGCCGCGTTTTGCGCCAGGCCCGTTGTTTGGGGTGGTGGGAGAGGAGGGTTAAGTGGCATTTCCTCCTGTAAAAAGTTCGTATTTTGGTCTACTAGTACAGAAACTACGTGTAAAATGTTCGGTCATCAGATGTAAGCTCTGTCTTCGCACGAGTGCTCGCCAATCGCTAACATGTACTAGCTCAGGAACCTAAGCTCGTTTCGGCTGTTATCTCAGCCTTACTCACTAAGGTTTACTGAGATGTTGCAGACAAAAAGCACCATTACTTTGGTGCTTTTTGCTTAGCCATTGTACACTTCCTCACATTTTCACTGGTTTCTTATTATATGACTTATATATCGCACTTTTGTAGCGGCTAAGGGCTGAGATTGTGCCATAGCGGGAAATTGTACTGTGTAAGAGGATAACCTTTTGTTATTTTGAGGCTTTGGAGCCAAAGTCGACGCCGCGGCTGACAATACCAATCATGATGCCCAAGAGGACATAGCTGGTCAGGCATTCCAGGCCAACGACGGCGCGGGCAACCGACGAATGCGGATAGATGTCGCCGTAACCTACCGTTGTCATGGTAATCAACCCAAAGTAAATCGCGTCAAGAATACCTTGCACCCCTTCCGAAAAGTTAAAGGCGATTTGTGTACCTAAGCTGATGTGGATGGTGTTTAAGGACAGGTTTATGACGCTGAAGGTAATCAACAGGTTGATGAAAAAGCTGGTAAACTCCGATAAGTCCCGTGTGGAGGCGCGTTCGTCCGGCGCCAGCAGGCCGGAGAGTTTGCCGGCGAAGCTTTTGATGTTGATATAGGCAGCATAGACAATCAGCGCGGTGATAGCATAGGTTGTCAATTCATCCAGCACAATGTAAATGCAGGCAATACCGGCGATGAAGCCGGTCAAAAACAGTGCGGGTTTGTTTTCGGTGTTAAAGGTATATTGCGTAAAGTGTTTTTTGGCGAAGTAGTAATTCAGGCCGAGGCAGATTATTCCCGTCAGCAGGCCGTTGACCAGAGGAATCCCGACATAATAAAGCAATTCTTCCGAGATGTCCGGCAGGTTGTACAAGATAATTTTGTGGTGGAGGGACAGCAGTACCAGCCCGACGAAAAAGCACAAATTCAGGTTTTTGAAAAATGTGCGTCCAAGTGCCGGCGAGCGCCCGCCCGGCAGCGGCACTCTGATTATTTTTTTGGTTTTTTGCAGAATATCCTGAAAAGTCATTTTTCTTACCTCTTATATAATTTAAGTTTTTTTGCCAGCAGCGGCAGGGTTTGTCCCTGGCCGAGAACCGACAAGATGACCATGAAGAAAATCGTATTGAACAAAAACTGTGAATTTGGGAAGTTTATCATTAACGGATAAGTAGCCAGGATAATCGGTACGGCGCCTTTCAACCCCGCCCAACTGATGAATATTTTTTCATTAAGCGTATATTTACTTTTGTACAGGCAGATGAAAACGGCCAGCGGGCGGGCGATGAAGACCAGAAACACTGAGCAGCCGAAGCTGGGCAGAAAGACCGAGCCGAGGTCGCTGGGGTTAACCAGCAGCCCCAAAATCAAAAACATGCCGATTTGCATAATCCAACCAAGAGAGTCATGAAAACGCAGCAGATGGCGGCGGTACATAAATCCTGAATTTCCGAGGATGATACCACAAAGATAAACGGCCAGAAAACCGTTGCCGTAAGCTATTTGCGTTATGCTGAAGGTGACCATGACCAGACCGACGCCGAACACCGGGTAGAGACCGATATAGGCCAGTTTTAGTTTTGACAGAACATAAATGGCAGCCTTTCCCAAGATGATACCGAAAGCCACGCCGAGAAACATTTGCAGTATGAAGTCGACGGCCAGGCGGCTGCCGTTAAATACCGGCGCTGACAAAATTTCAATGACACCCATGGAGAGGAGAATGGCCATCGGGTCGTTGCTGCCGGATTCAAATTCAAGCAGGGGTTTCAGGTCTGATTTTAGTTCTCCTTTTTGAGTGCGGAGAATGCTGAAAACGGCCGGTGCGTCGGTTGATGACACAATAACACTTAAAAGCATGGCGATGTCATGCGGGATACGCAGGATATATCTGGTGCAGAGATACAAGAACAGGGCTGTCAGGGCAACACCGGCGGTTGACAGCAGTGTGCCGCGAAAAAGAGCCGGCCTGACTTCGCTCCAGCGGGTTTCCAAGCCGCCGGTAAACAAAATGAAAATCAACGCGACGGTACCGATGTGGTTGGAGAGTTTGGCGTCATAAAACTGGATTTGCCCCACGCCGTCTGATCCGGCCAGCATGCCAAGTCCCAGAAACAACAATAAGGCCGGGATGCCGTAACGGTCCGACAGGCGGTTGGCGAAAACGCAAAACAGCATTAAAATTCCGGCGACGCCCAGCAGCAGGTTTAAGTTCATGTTCTTTTTCTCCAGTCGTTTCAGGGAAATAAATATTCTTTTTTTCTCAAATTTAAACTAAAAAAATTAATAAAGTGGAAATATGGCGTTTTTGTTTGTTCTGGATTGTCGGGCTGCCGCACCGGTGCGGTGAGCGGCGGGAAGCCCCTGCGGTGAAGCTGGGACAGCTTCACCCCATCAGTTCGCCGCTGGTTGATAGAGCGTAAGGAAGCGCGCTGCGTGCGCCTTGTGTCTGCCGAGAGGTGAAGAAAAGGAACTGGTTTTCAGTTCCTTTTTTGTTGAGGTTAAAACTCAATTATCAAATTGTTACATTTTTCCTCGGCAATACATACTTCCGCACAGAAAAGAACTGCCAGTAAAACATACCCTATAAAAAAACATTCTCCTCATTGCTTTTCTCCTTTCCTAAAACTCTATCACCGGACGAACGAGCTTGTCGAGGACAAACGAGTTCGGTATGACAATTTGGATAGTTGGTTTGACCTGGATGTCCGGGTCGCACTGCGTTTGCCCGGACATGACGTTCTTTAGGGGGGGGAGG
Organism: uncultured Azospirillum sp.; assembly: GCA_900538765.1. Lineage (GTDB taxonomy): Bacteria > Pseudomonadota > Alphaproteobacteria > RF32 > CAG-239 > HGM16780. Next base: position 12,271 of record UQAB01000029.1, read on the forward strand.
GTACGTTCTTGTTGATGGTTTTAGACCCTGAAGCGAGTTCAGGGTGACAATTAGCTGGATGGTTGGGTGTGTGGGAGGTGACGTTCTTAGGGGAGGGGAAAATCAGCGGACAGAGAGGAGTTCTTTCCAAGAGGTGGTGTAGGAGCGGCTTTTATGGTCACGGCGGATGAAATGGCTGACGCCGGCCGTTTGGCTGCCAAAACGGATTGTTTTTTTACCGAGGCGGCGGTTGAGTTCGTCTACGGTTTGCATCAGTTGTTGTTCCTTTTGGCGCGCGGCGGTGTTATCAAAGAAATTTTGTTGGCCGCTGTTTGCCGCGTTAATGTCGGTTAAGGTAATTCCGGCGCGTTTGTAAGACAGTCCCGGACGGAAGATTTGTTTCAATCCCTGTTCCATGGCTTTGAGGAATTTTGAGGTTAACGCTGTAGCTTCCTGTAATGCTGTCAGAGAGGAATTTTGATAAAAAGGTTGGGCGGGATTGAAACGGTTAGTACATATATAAGTGATGATGCCGCGGGCTTCGGAATTTTGCTTACGCAGGCGTTGGCAGGCACTGTCCGTAAATTCGGCCAGGATTTTGCGCAATTCTTCCGGGCTGGTGATTTCATGCTCAAAGCTGCGAGAACAGATGATGCTTTTTTGACAGTCGTTTTGTTCGCGGGGCAGGCAGGGGGTGCCGTTGAGTTCCAGTACGGTTTTTTCAAGGTGAATGCCGAAATGGCTGCGGATGAGGCCACTTTGTGCCCTGGCTAAATCTGCGGCGGTGAACAAGCCCAGGAAATTGAGCCGGGGTTTTAATTTTCGGCCGACGCCCCAGACGTCGCCGATGTCCGTTTGTGGCAGCAAAGGTGTAGCGGCTGCGGTGTCTTTTAACAGGCAGATTTTGTCCCCGCTCATCTTTTTGGCGGTATCTCCGGCGATTTTGCACAGCGTTTTGGTCGGGGCGATGCCGATTGAAACGGAGATGCCTGTTTGGCGCAGGATATCTTGTCGCAGGGTGCGGATTTCCGCTTCCGTTTCAGAGGTAAAGGCGATTTCGGCAAAGGCTTCGTCAACCGAATAGATTTCGATATTTTGCAAGCGGCTGCGGATGATGTTCATAACGCGGTGCGACATATCGGCATAAAGTTCGTAGTTGGATGAGAGGACGGCGCCATGTTTTTCGCGGAATAAATCGGCGATTTTGAAGTAGGGGCAGCCCATGGGAATTCCCAGCGTTTTGGCTTCGGCGGAACGGGCGACAACACAGCCGTCGTTGTTAGACAGGACGACAACCGGACGGTTGTTCAGTTTGGGTTGAAATGCGCGTTCGCAAGAAACGAAAAAATTATCGCAGTCAATCAACACATACATGGTAAAGCTTCCAACGGGCGGATGACGGAGGTAATTACGCCCCAGACGCTGAATTCGTCTTCCGTGCGGATGCGGCGGGCGGTGGGTTCTTTTTCTTCCGAAACAAGCCAGACGGCATCGTTTTTCAGGCGGTAGCGGCGGGCCAGCATTTCGCCGTTAAGAGTGCAAACAATCAGATTTTCGGAACGGGCGGTAAGAGAACGGTCGACAATCAGGATGTCGCCGTCAAGGATGCCCATGCCGCTCAGTGCGCTGCCTGCCATACGGGCAAAATAAGTGCTGCTGCGGTGGCGTATGAGCGCCTGATTTAAATCCAGGCCGACTTCGGCAAAGTCAGCGGCGGGAGAGCCGAAAGACATTGTTTTCTCCTTTAATGTTCTTATTTTGTTCTTCAATATAGCAGGCGTTATGAAGATTGCAAGAAAAATTTAATAAAGTTTGCGTTATAGTGAATGAAATTTTTGAATTTAAGGAGGAAAGATGAAGAAGATTATTCCGGAAAGGCTGAAAAAAGGCGATGAAGTGCGGATTGTGGCGCCGTCGCGCGGGTTGAAAATTATCGGTAAAGAGGTGCGTGCCTTGGCAGAGAAGCGTTTGTCGGAGCTGGGGCTGAAAGTGACTTATGCCTGCAACACAACCGATGAAAACTGGGATATGCTGGGGACTTCCGCCGTTAAAGACCGGGTGGATGATATTACCGAGGCCTTTCTTGACCCGAAGGTGAAGGCGGTTTTTACCATTATCGGCGGGTTTAACTCCAATCAGCTTTTGCCTTATCTTGATTATGACGTGATTGCTGCGAATCCGAAGATTTTGTGCGGCTTTTCAGATATTACCGCTTTGCTTGATGCTATTTACGCCAAGACCGGGCTGGTGACTTTCATGGGACCGCATCTCAGTTCGCTCGGTATGCTCAAAGGGTGTGATTACACGTTGGAAAATATGGCGAAAATGCTTATGATTAGTGGTGAAAATACAGTCGAACCATCGGCAGCGTGGAGCGATGATTTATGGTTTTTGGATCAGGAAAAACGCGAATTTATCAAGAATGACGGTTATTGGGAGTTATCCGGCGGAACGGCAGAGGGGACGCTGCTCGGCGGTAATCTCGGCACGTTTAATCTGTTGCTCGGCACATCTTACCGGCCGGCTTTTGAGGCGGATACGGTGTTGATGGTTGAGGATACTTCCGGTTCCGATATTGCCGATTTTATGCGCAATTTGACGGCGTTGACTTATCAGCCTGATTTTCATAATGTCAAAGGGCTGCTTATCGGGCGTTTTCAGAAAGGTTCTGAGGTCACACGCGCGCAGCTTGAATATGTGGTTAAGGCGTTGCGGCTGGATAATATGCCTGTGATTGCCAATGTTGATTTCGGGCACAGCACGCCGCTTCTGACTCTGCCGGTCGGCGGGACGGCTAAGCTTGAAAACGGCCGGATTTTTGTGAAGGCCTGAATGTTTTTGCGGCGTGTTGCAACAAAAAAGGCAGCGTTGCAACACTTTTGTATGCAACATTTTTGAAAAAATGTGTTATATAGATTTGTATAATGGCGGAAAGGCTGTTTTCTTAGAGCAGGTTTAACGCTGTTATCTTTGGGACATATAAGTCATTTTATACTCCGGAAGCATGGTTTTAAAGGCCATGCTTTTTTATTTTTAATTAATACAGCAGCGGCATAACGGCCGCTTTTTTTATGAAAGGAAACTGTTATATGAATGATATTGTGGATTTGGCTTGGAAAAAAATAAGAGCTGAAGAATTGAAGCAGAATCTTGATGATTTGGAAGCCAAAAAACGGGCGCCGAATTATGATCCGCAGGCAACGCGCAATTTTATGGAGAGTTTATTTGAACCCGAATGGCGCAAAGAACTTGACGATATTACTGCCGAAATTAATGAAAAAGAAGGGAGAGGAAGGCAGCAAGCCGGAATGTCCGGTAATGTTTATGCGCCGGTCAGCGTTTCTCAAGAGCCCCTTACCGAAGGATATGGAGCTTCTCAGCCTGCAAGTTCTTCCGTGGGGAGATTTATGCAGAATTTTAGTGATGGCGTGACAAATCATGTTAAAGGCGAATTTGACAGAAGCGGCTTTTTCTCAAACCCGTTGAGCGATCCGTCTGCACCAGGTCGGGCTGTTGGAGCCGGGATGATGTCGGCTATGGATCCAAGAGGGCAAAATTTGGGAGCTTTTGCTGAAGGTTGGAGTGATTTTGATGCCAATGATTATTGGGATGTTGCTAAAACATCTGTGTTGGGAGCAGAGGCTGTCTTAAACGGAGCAACTGCCGGCATGTATGGCAAGGTTAACGATGCTTTGGGTGGCAATTATTCCCAACGTAAGCAAAAGTTTATTGATGAAACAGGCGGTGCAGGAAAATTTGTTATGAACGGTTTGGAGGGGACAGCTCAGGGTATAACCAGAATGCGAAAATAAATCTTGCATAATTATCTTTTATGTTATATTAGTATGTTTATTATTATCAAAACTATAAATTGAAAATGGAGATTTATATGGGACTACGGGGTATCATCAGTGGCGGAAGGTTGAATTTTATTCGTAAATGGCTGTACTGGTCTACGCCTGCGGGTATCTTTGGAGCTGTGGTGCGGCTTCTTTTTGAGCTTATGTCTTTTATGGTACTTCTTGGGGTTACACCTTATATGGTGCTGTTTATGTTGGTACTTGGGTGTTTGGACTTTTTTTATTTATTGGAAACAAGAGCGGTTTTGAAAAGGCTTAAAAATAAAGAACAAATTTTGCCCGAAGATGAAAAATCCATGTTTATGCCCAATGGCTCTCCTGCGTCAAAGAAAAATGTTAATCTTTGGCAGTTTGTGGTAATGTTTTTGGTATTTTTACTTAATCTTGCTTATGCGGCGGGTGGTATGTATATTATCTTTTTTACTCTGACTGCTTGGCACTAGCATATTAAAAATTTCCATTGTCTTTGTTTAACGATAACGGCGGTTTCGCCGTTTTTTTTATTTTAAAAAGGAGAATATTGCAAATGATTAAATTTAAACCAGTGACAGACCGGGTAGCAATCCGTCTTGAACCGAAAGAAGAAAAGACCAAAGGCGGCATTATTGTTGCCGATACAATAGAAAAGCCGCGGACAATCGGTATTGTCGAAGGAATAGGGCCGAATGTAAAAGCCGATATTAAAATCGGCGATAAGGTTTTATTTCACTGTTTTGACGAACTGCCGACTTATGATCCGGATGTGGTGATGGTAAGGGATAGTTCGTTGCTAGGTGTCTTTTACTAAAAGTTCGTATAGCACGTCATCTAGAGCAGTTTTACGTTGGTTCGAAAAATTCACGTACTTCTATGTACGCTAAAATTTTTCTCACACCTAGAAACTACTCTATCTAACGCACTCTCCGAACTTTTAGGTGTGCCATAGGTGAAGATTTGTTTTTGGGAGCTTCTGAAACAAGTTCAGGATGGCATTTAGATAGAGTGGTGGTTGAGAGTTATGGAAATATAATCAATTATTATGTTTGGGCGGGCGGCGGAAAGCCGCTTTTTTTATTTATAATCAAGGAGAAATTTTGAATGAAACAGGAAAAGGAAAATTTGAAGGCTTTGGCTAAAGAATGGACAGAGCGGATTTCACGGGCAGAGAAAAAATATGATGACTACTACAAGCTTGTCAAGGAAACCCGGGAAAGTTACAAGGCTAAGCAAAAGCTTGAACTCAGCGGGTTACGTACCAAGGGGGCTTTTAATATTTTTTGGTCGGGGATTGAAACGCAGAAGCCGTTTTTGTATTTTAAGCAGCCCAAGCCTTATATTGACAGGGTGAATAAAATCAGCAATCCGGCGGAATCTCTGGCTTGCAAAATTTTGGAAAAGGCTTTGGAATGGGATTTGGGACAGTTTGATTTTGATGCGGCGGCGAAATATGCGCGCAATGATTATCTGATTTCCGGCTGCGGCATCCTTTGGGAGCAGTACAAGCCGGAATTTAAGGAGATTATCGGTGCGGACGGGCAGGCGGCAGAGGTCAAAACCGGGGAAAAAGTGGTTTCGGAATATGTCGACCCGTGTAATTTTATTGCCGATCCCGATCATGTCGGCGTGTGGGAAGATGTGGTTTGGATTGCCCGCAAACAGCAGATGAGCAAGGTGCAGGCGGTGGAAACCTTTGGCGATGAGGCACGTTTTATTCTGGCGGAAGACGAAGGGAGCGATTATAAGCCGAAGTCAATTTGTGTTTATGAAATCTGGGACAAGGAAAGCAAACGCGTTTTTTGGCTGTATAAAAATGCGGCGCGGTTTTTGCGCGTAGCGGACGATCCGCTCGGTGTGCATGGATTTTTTCCCTGTCCAAAGCCGATTTTTGCAACGCAGACTAATGACAGCATTATTCCGGTGCCGGATTATGTGATGATTAAAGCCGATTTGGAGGAATTGAGCGGCGTTATTGAGCGGATGCGCCTGACGATGAAGGCTTTGAAAGTCAGCGGTGCTTATGACAGTTCATTTTCCCGGCTGGCCAATATTCTGGACAAGGATGTTTCACTGCTGGCGGTGGCTGATTTTGACAAGCTGAAAAGTGCAGGCGGTATCAGAGGCGTTATCGATTTTATGCCGATTGAGCAGTATATCACCGCTTTGCAGGCTTTAGCGCAGCGCCGTGATGACATTATTAAAAATGTTTATGAAATTACCGGCGTGTCGGATATTATGCGCGGTAATTCCAATGCGGCGGAAACGGCGACGGCGGTAACGCGCAAGACTAATTTCGGCACGCTGCGCAATCAGGACCGTCAAAATGATATGCAGCGTTTTATCCGCGATTTGTATCGCCTGAAAGCCGAGATTATCTGCGAGCAGTTTTCAGTCGACACGCTGATGCAGTTTTTATCTCCGGCGGAAAAGCAGAATACGGTTTTGGCAGGGCAGGCGATTGAGCTTTTAAAAACCGAAAAAATGCGCGATATGGTGTTGAATGTGGAAACGGAATGTGTCTTTAATCAGCAGGAAGAAAGCGCCAAGACGCTTGAAGCTGTGCAGACTGTGACGAAGATGATCAGCGAGGCATTTCAGCTGGTTTCGGCTCAGCCCTTGTTGCTGCCGCTTTATCGGCAGATGGTGGAGGCGGTGATTGCCGGAATGCCGCGGTCGCGTCCGTTTGAGGCGGTTCTTGAAAACGTCTTTACCTCTATCGGGCAGGAACTCAGCCGTCCCAAGCAGCCGCAACAGCCGCAGCCGACACCAGCCGAACGTCTTGAGGCGGAAAAAATTCGCAAAGAATACGAAATTGAGAAAGAGAAAAATGCGCTTAAGGCTCGGGAGATTGCTATTAAGGAGCAAGCTGAGCGGGCAAAGGCTTCTTTGACGAACAAGGAGATGGATTTGCAGGCGAACCTTAAGGCTGCTGATATAGCCAAGAAGAAGGGAAGTGTTGGGACTGGGTTGGTCAAGCCTTTTTAGTGTTGGTAATTATTATGTTTTTGAGGTGAGGAAGCTTTTCGGGGCTTCCTTTTTTTGTAATTTTTTATAAGGATATAGTAAATGTCATTAAATATTGATATAGAAGAGTGGAAGAAGGGTATTCCACAGAGAGAGTTGGAACAGAAGATAAG
>UQAB01000030.1 GCA_900538765.1 uncultured Azospirillum sp.
GAAGCACAAACATTGTCCGCTCCATACCAAATCAGGCACGAAGTTGACAGTAATATTACTTGGGAAATATTCTTCATAGTATCCTCCACACTTGTCATCACAAGGATACTATAACATAACTTTTCTTAGTGTTCAATCATTAATTTTGATGAAAGGAGAGAAAAATGACAAAGAAAATGAAAGGAAAATAGTAAAGGACAGCTTTACAGCTGTTCTTTACTAATGTTTTTATTTTTTAATTCTGCTAACAAGTTTTGACAGGCAGTTTCAAGCATTTCAAAAACCCGGTCAAAACCATTATGATAATATGGATCAGGGACTTCCCTGCCATATTCCGGCGCATATTTCAAAATTAACTCAACCTGTGCATGGCTGTAGCGGTCATCTCCGTGCGGGCGTCGATATTCCAGGTCGTAAATATTCATGCTGTCCATTGCCAGAATCAAATCAAATTCCGCAAAATCCTCGGCACGAACCGGGCGTGAACGCAAATTGCGAATATCTACGCCATGTTCCGCCGCACAAATTACAGAGCGTTTATCCGGCGCATCCCCGCTGTGATAAGAACTGGTTCCCGCCGAATCAACGCTTATCTCATCTTCCAGCCCCTGTTCTTTAACAAGGTGACGCATTATCCCTTCGGCCGTCGGTGAGCGGCAGATGTTTCCAGCACAGACAAACAGAAGCTTATACATTAAAGTCCGTTTTCCAAGCAGCCATGCGTTTCACGGGCATATTTGGCATAAAGCTGATAATATTCATCAAGTTTCTTTTTAACCTGGTAATTGACTGTTCCTTCCGGATAATTTCCTTTTTTATCCAGCTTTCCGGCCGGAATTCCTGTTAACAGTTCAATACCGTCATCTACCGTATCAATAGCCCAAATGTGAAATTGTCCTTCATCCACAGCTTTTTGAATATCTTCACGCAGCATAAGGTTGCTGACGTTTGTTCGGGGGATGATAACCCCCTGCTCTCCGGTTAAACCGTTGTGCTTGCAAACATCGAAGAAGCCTTCAATTTTTTCATTAACACCGCCAATCGGCTGAATTTCACCAAATTGGTTAATCGACCCTGTTACGGCAATGCTTTGCTTAATCGGAATTTCGGCGATGGCAGACAGCAGGCAATAATATTCCGTTGAAGAAGCACTGTCACCGTCAACGCCGCCGTAAGACTGTTCAAAGACTATCGAAGCGCTGAGAGAGAGCGGCGAGTACTTGGCAAAACGGTTGGAAAGCAGCGCCTGCAAAATCAAAACGCCTTTGGAGTGGATGGGGCCGGACATTTCGACTTCCCGCTCGATATTCAGAAATTCTCCCCGGCCTAAACGAACCTGTGTGGTAATTCTTGCCGGTTTGCCGAAAGAAGTACGGGTGAAATTATAAACAACCAGTCCGTTTATCTGTCCGATACGGCTACCGGTAACATCCATTAAAATCGTTCCACGGTCAATTTGTTCAAGCATATCCTGCTTGATACGGTCGCTGCGGTAAATCTGAGATTCAATCGCCTGTTCAATGTGGTTTTTGCCAATTTGATTGGCCTTTGATTTACGTGCCCAATAATCGGCTTCGCGCAGCAAATCACCGATTGAAGCAATATGTGCCGTCAACTTTTCGGTATCATCAGCCATACGCGACGAATATTCAATCACGCGGGCAACTGCCTGTTTGTTGAGAGAACGCAGTTTTTTCTTTTTCGACAGGGAACCGATGAGTTTGGCATATTCTATTTCGTTTTCGTCAGTGCGGTTCATGATTACGCCAAAATCTGCTTCGACTTTGAAATAATCAGAGAAATCAGGATCCCTTTCGCTTAAAACGTCATATAATTCGGCATCTCCGGTCAGGATGACTTTTACATCCAAGGGAATCGGCTCCGGATCAAGAGAAATGGTCGTAAAGGTACTCTCATCGCTCGGAGATTCTATTTTAATGTTTTTGGAAGACAAGGCCCGTTTTAACGAATCCCAAGAATAAGGCTGGAGCAACAGTTTGCGGGCATCCATCAACAAAAAACCACCGTTGGCATGGTGCAGCGCACCGGCTTTAATCAAGGTAAAGTCCGTTAACAAAGCACCGTACTGCTGGATACGTTCAACCCGGCCGACAAGGTTTCCCTGCGTCGGATGGTCCAGGAGGACAATCGGCGCGCCGGAGCCTTTTTCGTTTTTGACGACAACATTGACTTTGAATTTGGCAAACTTGTCTTCTTCATTTTTATTCATTCTGGAAAGCAATGCGGAAATGGCGTCCCCGCCTTCGTCCTGATTGTTTTCCGGCGGTTCGGGCAGAAAATCGTCAATATTCGTGATAATATGATTTTGAACATTCCGCAAAAAATCACTGGCATTTTTATTGCCTTTGTATTTTTTACGCAAATCGTCTATCGGCTGTTTGACCGCAATTTTTATAAATTTTTCTTTCAAAGAAGCAATTTCGCGGCGCTGTTTGTCTTCCCAATCCGGCAGGTCCTGCGCAACGTTTTCAATTTCCTGCTGCATGGCGTTCAAGTCGTCCAGGAGGCTTTTCTTTTCCTCATCAGGTAATTCGTCAAACGCATCAGAGCTCAAAACCTCACCGTTTTTTGTCGGGGCAACGACAATTCCTGCCTGCATATGAAGCAGGGAAACGCTTTTGCCTTTTGCTTTTTTTTGCAGAATCTTGATATATTCGTCTTTTTTCTGTTTGAATTTTTCGCGGATAATTTCAAGATTGGCTTTATATTCTTCGCTTTCCAGGATATCCGGAATAATTGTTGAAAAATTTTCAATCAATGCATCAATATCTTTGGCAAATTCCGTTGCCTCTCCGGCAGGAAAATTAATGGCATGCGGACGATAGGGTTCATCAAAATTATAAACATAAGCCCAGTCGTCCGGCGTGGGGCGTTCCGCGGCTTCTTTTTGCAAGATACGCTTAACCAGGCTGGTTTTTCCAGTTCCTTCCGGCCCTAAACAGAATAAATTATATCCTTTTGATTTGATATTAATTCCGAGTTCGACCGCGCTAATTGCCCGGTCCTGCCCCAAAGCGGAGAGGCGTTCTTCCAGTTCGGCCGTTGTTGTAAATTCAAATTTGCGGGAATCGCATTTTCTGTAAAGCTGCGCGGATTTTAATTTTGATATAGCCATTTTTTCAAATTCCTATTATGATAATGTTACTTTGAACTATAACTTTAGAAAACTAATTTAGTGTAAAGATTATGCAATATCTGTGGCTTTTTTTATTAATCCTTACTGGCGGCGCCATGTATTTTACCTGGCGGAGAATACGTTTTGACCATTTTTATAAACTGGTTATACGCGGGATGCTCAAAAGAAAACAGCCTGAAAATTTCAGCGCTTATTTTTCCAGCGCTCAGCTGCAAAAAATTACGACCTATTTACTGAAACAGCGCAACAAAGCGGCTTTACGGTCTTTGTTTTATTTATGTTTCGGCAAGACTGCCGCGGCGGAAGATTATTTGAAAAACAAACATGAAGATTTGAAATATGCCACTCTCAGAAGTTTCGGCAACTATGAAGAAGGAATACGTCTGTTTTCCGAATCCGAAGCACTCCCCGAGGCCAAAGCCGAATTGGCAGAATTGTATTTTCTGACCGGACATCGCGGAAAAACGAATCTGATTTTGCAAAACATTCACGAAAAAAGAGTTTCCCAATATGTTCGGGCAAAAAAATATTATTATATGGCGCAACAATATCTTAATGACGGGAATATGCTCAGTGCTTCGGAATATGCCGGTTTGGCAGCTTCCCTTTTTAAGAAGTCCAAAGCTTATGTCGAGGAAGGCAAAGCTTATTTACTGGCCGGAACAATTTACCGGGTTTCCGCGGTTGAAGACGTTGCGCATTTTATGTTTACTCAAGCCGGAAAAATTTTTGATTTTCTGAAATATCCTGCCGGAAAAGCAGACGCCCTTGGCAATCTAGGTATGTTATGGACCATGCAGGAAAGATTTGACGATGCTGAAAACTATTTTGTGCAAAGTCTGGAAATCAATCAGTCAGCCGACAGACCAGAAGCGGCAGCAGCCATAAAAAATCAGCTTGCTTTGCTGTATTTATTAAAAAAAGAGTATCCGGCGGCAGAAAAAACCGCTCTTGAAGCCCTGGATGTTATGGAACGGCAGCGTTCCCGCTCCGGCCAGGCATTCAGCCGGGAAATTCTGGCTTATATATACAGTCAAAGCCGAAACTGGAAAGCCTTGCGGCAACAGGCTCTTTTATCCGCCGAAATTTATGACGAATACGGTGACACCTCATCTTATCTGGAGTGTTTGTATCTTAAGGCCATCGGGGAATATGAGCTTGGCAACTCCGACGCTTCCGAAACCGACTTGCGAAAAATTATCGAGATATCGCAAAACAAAGCCTCATGTTTTCATGTCGGAAACGCTTACAATCTTTTAGGGCTGATTTTTCTGAAACAAAACGACCTTCCCCGCGCCAAAGGGCTGTTTCTGCAATCAGCGGCCTGGGAACAAAAAGAAGAACGTTTCAGCGGAGCGGCAACAGATTATGCAAATATCGGCTTAATTGAGTACAAAATCGGCAACAAAGAACAGGCTTTGCGTACCTATGAAACGGCTCTGGACTATGCCTCGGCTTTCAGCGAAACAGAATTATCCGGCTTTTTAAGAAGCAGAATCGAAGAATTAAAGGCGGAGCTTGAATAATATCGGGTAAGACTTGTTGTCCCCGCGGTTCAGAAAACTGATTTGTTCAACTCCCAGCGTTTTATATCCGAGCAAATATATTGACGGTTTTACCAATGGATTAAAAAAGCTTTTTCCATCGCTTAAAATAACGCGGTTTTTTACTTCCATGCCGCTTTGGCGGAGAAAGCCGCTAAAAACCTCTTTCCAGGAGCTGATGCCAAAATTGCCGACAATAATTACCGGAATATTTTGTTCTAAGACAAACTCGTTCATATTTTTGAACACCAGAGCCTCTTCCGCCGGCGTCATTTGGGAAAAATCAACATTTATAATCATGATTTCCCGGCCATATTTAGAAACAATCAGATATGAAGCCGTCTGTCCGGGCGTGAAACGGACAGTTCCGGAACGAATGACGGGATTATTGGTCAGAATAAAACTTTTGCTTAAATCGGCGTCATCATGAAACAAACGATAATTGTCGTCAATAACATCCGTCAGCGTACCGGCCGGATTTACAGCAATCACATCGGCATCCTGCCGGTCTGCTTCGGAAATCAGCTTTCCGGCCTGTTCAGTATTATTCTGATAAACAATGCTAAATTTTTCTTTTCCCTCACCGGAAACATTAAAAAAAATGTTGGAATACGAACTCAGGCTGACATAATTTATGCAAATGAAAAGCAACAAAACAGCAGCCTGAAAAAAATATCTGACGGCGACAGCATAACAAAACAACAGCAGCATCGCGATATAGTATTGAAACTGCCAGTCAACAAAATGAGAAAAAAAACCCCGTTGCGGCGCAGCAAGAACGACCACCGTAAATAAAGCAACAATAAATATTGCAACGTTTAGAAAGGAATTAATACGTTCCTGCTTTTTTTTCTGGCTCAGATAACTCATTTTGAAACTTTTTATTGTTGTTAAAATTTTTTATATTATATACTATTTACACGTGGATAAATCAATGAATAAATAATATTCGGTTAATACTGTCAACAGAGGGGGAAAAACGTGGGAATATCAGCCGGAGGAACAGATATTACCGCTGAAGCTTTAAGCTATTATCATAACTTTCTGAACCAGCTGAACAGCTATATTTCAGAAACGCCGTCCGTCAACCTGATTTCCATAGGACTAATGCTGTTAGCCCTGATTTTGTTTCTGTTGTTTATTATCCTGTTGTACATCCGCTCTATCGCCCTGTTTGCCAAGGAACTGCCTATCGGGAAAAATACATCGTGCGATGTAAAGAAGACGGATACAGCGGAGGTAATGGATAATCTGCATAACGAAGCGGAACTTGAAAAAGAACTGGAGCTGCTCCTGGCCCGTGACCTGGAAAAAAGTAAGCTTGAGCAGGCACGCCTTGATGAAGCCGACGCCCAGCAGAAACAACAGGCAGCTGATGCTTTGAGCCTGCATGAACGCCAACAGCTGGAAAAGGAAAAGCGCGAGCAAAAGCTGGTTGATTTGGATTGGAAGAAAAACAACACAAACACAGCCGGCAACGTTTTAAACAGCGCCGGGCTGAAATATCAAAAAACAGCCAGCTCGATTAATGAACTGACAGGTTTGATTATGGAGCTTTTCTCCCGGGGTGTTGATGATGATAAAATTGCCCAGGCCATAAATTACCGCAATCAGGGAATAAATGCTGAAGAAGACATTCTGCAGACGATTTCCGCCATTAAAACTTTTATCAATATGGTTCGAGACGGCGCTTTTAATAACCTTAAAAGCAGGAAAAAACTTCCCAGCACCGAAGAAGCCCTGTTTCATTTGTCCCTCGGAGATACATCTCTGGCATTGGCTCTTGTGCAAGCGCGGATGGACAAGGAAGTCGAACAGGCATTATCCATGGATTACCATATCCGGGAACAGCGATTTGCAGAAATCTCAAAGACAGCGCTGGCATACGGAAATCTGGCCAGGCTTGACAATGACAAACTTGCTGCCGGTGCCTATGAGCTGGCTTTGGAATTAAGCCCGGCCGATATTCAAGCCGAGAGCCGGCTGGCTGATTTATATTTTGCGCAGGGTAACCAAACAAAAGCTTTGGAAATATATGACCGGCTTTCAACCTTAAATCCATCGCCTCTTCTTCTGGCTAATGCCAAACAGAAAAAAGCTATGGCGTTACAGCAACGCGGCGATAAACTGGCCGCCGCACAGCTAACCAAGGAAGCGGAACAAATATATGCCTCGTCCGGTGTCAGACAAAAACTGACGCCGCAGGAAATTGAGGTTTTGGAGATAATAGAAAACCATCCCGGTCCCCAGAGAGCCGAGCAGACGGCAAGCCTTTTAATTGCCATGGAAAACCAGCAGCAAAATGCCCGTTAGGTATTCTTAAGACAAACGTCCGGCGCCCGCAGGTAAAGCGGTTTGGGAAAATCAAGCCTTTTATCAAGAAATTTTTTCAGTCCGCACCATGCCAGATGTTCAACAGAAAGATGCGAATCCATGCGAATGGCATGAAGACTCAATCCGCTCGGGCGCGAAAGAAAACGTTCTACGCCGTCACCGATTAACGTTACTTTGACATTTCGCAGCTGCGGAATAATCTCTTCCACATTTCCGGCCGAGGGGTCCGTTATTTTGTTCCGGCTTCGGTCAAACAGCTGGTAATAAAAATCTTCACGCTTGGTTTCTATAATCACGGCATTGATATCCGCCAATTCATCATCTTCCAGACTGTGAACATAAGCTTCAAAAGCGGAAACGCCGGTCACGCTCAGTTTTTCATCTGCCAGCGCAAATGTCCGCGCCGCGGAAATGGATGAGCGCACGCCGGTAAACGAACCGGGGCCGGAACAGACGACAACCAAGTTAACATCTGAAAAGGCAATATTTTCCTTGTTTAAAATATTTTTGATTTCGGGCATTAAAACCTCTGACTGCCCAAAGTCCATACTTTTTTCAAATGTACGGGAAATTTTATTGTCTTTAAGCAAGGCAACGGAGCAGCTGGCCGCCGTGGTATCAAAAGCCAAAGTATACATTTTTATTCACTACCTGAAATTTTGAGTTTTACTATTCGTGTTTATATTATAGAATCGAAAAATAAACAACGAATTTTAACTTTGGTTTGTAAAAAAATGACTCAAAACTTGCTCAGCGATATGTATTACGCCGCACCGGAACTGTGGTATGCGATTTGGGTTTTATTCGGCCTGTTGCTCTTCCTGCTGTTTTATCTTGCCGTCAGTATGTTGAAATTGAAGCAAAAAAATTATTTTTTGAAACGAGATAAAGAAAGATATATTGAAACGCTTTATGCTTCGCAGGACGGATATCTGGCTTTTATTTATCCTGACGAGAAAATCAATGATCCGCGAAAAAAAATCATTGAGCGCTGCTCCAGGAGGCTGGCCGTCATGCTGAATCTGCCGGAGGGAACGAAGTCAGACTTTGAAGACGTTTTGAAATGTTTTTATAAAGACGATGCCAAAAAAATACAGAAGTATATTGACATGCTGCACAGCGAAGGTATTTCCTTTGAAGACCGTTTTATGCTGAAAAACGGCAACTGTCTGAGATTGTCAGGAAGCCGAATCAGCGACGCCAACGGCAATGTCTATTGCGACATGGTCTGGTTCCGGGACGTCAGTTTTGAAACGACGCAAATTAATGAACTGCAAGCGGACTGCCGCAAAGCGCTCAACAAGGCGCTGGAGCTGGGAGACATCATGGATAATCTGGCGTATCCGGTCTGGCTCAGAGATGAGAATCTGAATCTCAAACTGGTTAACAAAAAATATCTGGATTACACAGACAGCTCCGTAAAAGATGATATTATCAGCCAGAATATTGAAATTATCGGCACCAATAACGAAAGCATTTCCAAGAGTCTGGCCGAAAAAGCCCAACATTCCGTTAAACTCAAAAAACAAAATGTCCATCTGGTGAAAAACGGAGAAAGGCGCTCTTTTGACGTTACCGAAATTCCGTTTCATGCCGGAGGTGTTCTTGATAAAATTTACAGTGTCGGCAGTATGGTCGATATTACGGAACTTGACGATCTGAAACAAAATCTTAAGCTTCATCAAAATGCCCATTTAGAAATTTTGGGCGCTTTGGGGACGGCTTTTGCCGTTTTTGACGCCAAGAAAAAACTGTCTTATTATAACAAGTCTTTTGTTTCATTATGGGGACTCGACGAAGCTTGGCTGGAAGACCAGCCCAGTTACGCGATGTTTCTGGATGAAATCAGAGAAAAACGCATGCTGCCGGAAGTTCCCGATTTCATCATGTATAAAAACGGCGAGCAAAACGACTTTAACAGCATTCTTGAAGCCAAAGAAGACCTGCTTCACCTTCCTGACGGCAGGACTATCCGCCGGGTTCGCGCCCAGCATCCGATGGGCGGCCTGGTTTTTGCCTTTGAAGACGTGACAGACAGACTGGCTACCCGGCGCGCTTATAACGCCCTGATATCTATTCAAAGGGAAATTCTCGACAATCTGACGGACAGCGTCATAATTTTTGGTCCCAACGGCAGACTGCTGTTTTACAATAAGGCTTATCTCAGCCTGTGGAACTGCAAGGAAATCTTCCTGCAAAATGATCCGACCATTCCCGAACTGGTCGAATCGTTTAAAGGTTATTTCAGCAACTATGACAACTGGAATGAGCTGAAAAACGACATTGTCGAACACATTTCCAGCTCGACAACAAAATCTTTTAACCTCACCAGAAATGACAAAGTCAGAATAGAAGTTATTTCTGCGGTTTTATCCGACGGGTCGATTATGGTTACGCAAAGAAAAGAAAACGCTTCAAAATATTGACAAAATAAAAAAATTATGTCACATTCATTAATGTAAGCATTGTCTTTCAAAAATAAGGCAGGACATATGAGCGAAACCGCAGATAATCTTAATATTGAATGGAAGAAAAGCGGCTTTGACAGCAGCGAAAAGGCGACCCGCCGGATTAACGAACAAAAAGCGGCGCAATACGACGCTTATAAGAGAAACGGCACTTCGCGAATCAACAGCATTACGCCGGCTGATTTGCCCAAGGGTCTTAATAAAATCCGTAAACGAATCCGCGATATTTATGATGATGAGGAAGAAGACGAGGACGATTTTCAAATTGTCGCGCCGAATATTACGAATCCGGACAATTCTTTGCTAAATGCACTCAAGCAGGAAGAAAAACAGAGTTTAGCAGAAAAGGAAAATCTGCAACGGATGGAAATGCAGCAAAAAGCGGCGCAAATGAGCGTCTTAGATGCTGCCGGAAAATTTGCCCGCAATGCCGGCCTAAAAAATCTTAAACGGGAAACAACGGCCATGGCGATGACATCTATCGGCTCTCCCGACGTTTTGTTAGAAAAAGTCGTCAATGATGACATTGCCAAACGCTTGAAAGTAAAGGGACCGAAAATTCAGGCTCGCGACGTTAACAAATTTTTCAGAGGCATTAAGAGAATTGAAGCCGTCAGCGGCGGAAAATCCCTTCTTCGGGGCATGAAAGTCAAAGACGTCATCTCCGCAGGAAAAGAGAAAACAAAAGACTCCAAAATCAATGCCATGATTTTGAAAAAGAGCGGGCGTAAGTTGTTTTCCCGCAAACCGCCCAAGAAAAAGAGCTCAGCCAAAGCTCAAAAAGAATTTAATAAAATCATGATTAAAAATACCATGTTAAAAAGCATGGAACGTTGAGCCTTACCCGAAACGACGCATTAATACCTGATAGGCGTTGGTCAGCTGCTTGAACTTTTCTTCTGCAGCCTGTTTGTCATCCTGATGCAAATCGGGATGATATTTTTTGACCAGTTTTTTATACTGCTTTTTTAAGTTTTCGGCACTCAGTTCCTGCGGTTTTATTTCCATGATTTCCATATAACGTTTTTCTTCCTGAGAATAATAGATGCTGTCCATTGCGGAATAGTCCGCATGATAATCCTCAAAAAATTCATAATCGTCAAAAAAGTTATAGCCGCGGCTGTATTTGACTTTAGACCGGAAACCGCGGAAATGCATCCGGGGTTTTTCTTCTTCCGGCTCATCCGCAGAAATCCCGTCATAATAATTCCACTTGGCATTATATTCCTGAACATGCTCAAGACAGAACCAATAATATTCCTTTAACTTCCGATCTTTGGGCGCACGATATTCCCCGCGTTTGTTACAGCCCGGGTGATCACATTTATGTTCCGCAAATTCGTCATTTTGCGGCGCATAATATTTTTTGGCGCGTGGTTTCTTCATCTTTCAGCCATTTAATCATTTAACATATTATCATAAACCAAATGCAACAGAATAGCAAGGCGGCGGATATTAAAAGAATCGGTACATTAAAAGCAACATAATCAAAAACGGCAGAACAATGCGAACAAACGGATTGGGGCGCCGTTTGCGCATGCGCTGTTCCCGCCGGGAATCCAAAAGATAAGCAAGGCTTTCGGCATCTATTGTTTTTTCAGGACGGCGAAGCCCGACGCCAAATTCGGTCTGGCGCAGAGAATCCAGATATTTTTCATCGGGCTTTTTGATAACTTCCGGCACATACGGCGCCCGCACTATATATTCATGCAACGTTTCCGCCAAGTTGACATCCGGACAAAAACCGTGCAGACACTTCAGGGACGCTTCAATTTTATACTCGCTGAATGACTGCGGGACAGCCTGTTTCTGCAAAAATTTAACGGTAAAAATTTTCAATCCGCAGTCAACATCCGTCAGCGAATCGATATTGAAGAAATTCAGGCGCCCCTGAGAATCGATCATAACATTTGCCCAAGACAAAATCAGCGTTTCATTGTTAAAAAACAGGAATCCCCACAAGGCTGCCAGCTTTTTTTGTTCCTCAACCGTCAGTAAATCGGTAAAACGGCAGCCGTCACCATAATTAATAAAAATATCTTCACGCCCGGTAAGTTTCCAGTCGATGTCAAATTTTGCGGCAAGGGGGCTGGCCGCCGTTTTATCAAGCAGCTTTTCAAGTTCCGACGCATAAAGACGTTTGTCCTGCAAAAGGTCGCAGCGGTGGCGGAACGAATTGTACAACGGCTTCAAACGCGGAGAACGGCGAATGACATCGCGAAAGAGCTCATAATAAAAATCGGCGTCTTCCCGGCGGACATCCTGTGTAAAAAGCAAAGGAGAATCGGCAGCGGAACGCGGCATGGACAGGCTGTAACGGCAGGCCAGTTCGGTTATAAAAACATTAAGCAGAGAATCGCTTTCTTCTGACATCATTTTTTCAAGCTTGTCCGGCAACAGTCCGGCACGGCGGCGGACAAAGAAAGAAGCCGCGGCGGACACGCCGGACAGAGCCGGCAGAGGCCTCAACAGCGCCAAGCAATCATAGCGGGCAAACATAATTGCTAACTGCTGTTTTTTTAAGAATTGTAAAAAGCGATTTATCATTTATAATACTTTCAAATCCGGAGGTCTTAAATGCCTGAACTGCCAGAAGTCGAAACAATAAAAAATGCTCTTGTCAAAGGTATCGGTTGTGCCCGAATCCTTGATGCATCCGTATATCAGAGCAAGCTCCGCCTTCCCGTGCCAGAAGACTTTAAAGACCGTATCATTAACACGCAAATTATATCATACCGGAGAATTGCTAAATATATCGTTATCGGCCTTGATAACGACATGAGCATTGTCTGGCACATGGGGATGAGCGGGCGGATTAAAATTTCGGAAGCAATGCCGGACAGTCTTGAAAAACACGACCACGTTGTTATAAAAACAGACAACGGCGTTATGATTTACAATGACGCACGGCGCTTCGGCCTTATCACCTGTTTTCCGACAGACAATATTTCTGACTGTCCTTTGTTTGCCAAGACAGGGCCAGACCCTTTCTCCCAGGAATTGACGGCAAAATATCTGCATGAAAAGTTCCGGCGTAAGAAAATTCCGGTCAAGGTTGCGCTGCTTGACCAGTCCATTATAGCGGGAATCGGCAACATATATGCTTCGGAAGCCCTGTTTGACGCGGGTATTTCGCCTTTGCGGGAAACTGACAGGATATCGCTGAAAGAATGCGGCAGGCTTATCGAATCGGTTCGCCACACTCTAGAAAAAGCGATTGAGGCCGGGGGGTCGACCCTGAAAGATTATCACAAACCGGACGGCAGCGAAGGGTATTTTCAGCATAAGCATTGCGTTTATAACAAAACCGGGCAGCCCTGCCCAAATTGTACTTGTCAGACAGCCGTTACCGGTGGTATACAGAAAACAGTCCTTGCCGGACGTTCCAGTTTTTATTGCGCAACAAAACAGAAGTGAAACACAGATGATGAAACATATTTATAAATCTGCAATTTTATTAACGGCAACTTTCTGGTTGTTCCTGAACCATGCTTCAGCCGCCAACTTTATCGACGGTCTGGAGGATGTGCCGATGCCGGCAAATATGCAGCAAATGCCCAATGACAACCTCAGTTTCGGCAATGAAGAAAGCCGTTTGGTCGAAGCTTATCTGAGCAGCAGCAAAATCGGCTTTAAAAACGTTGAAAAATTTTATATGGACACCCTGCCGCAGCTGGGTTGGAAATTTGAGGGCAAACGGGGAGAAATTCTTTCTTTTTCCAGGGACGGAGAATCGCTTGACATTGCCAAAGAAGGGAGTAATCCGCTTGTTGTCAGAATTACCGTCAAAAGTCAGAATTAAGGATAACGCCCATGGAATATAACTTCATTAAAACAGAAAACAAAGACAATGTCGGCCTGATTATCTTAAACCGTCCGGAAGTTTTAAATACGCTGAACGAAAAAATGCTGGAAGAAATTGCCGACGCCGCCGAAAATTATGACAAGAATCCACAAATCGGCGCAATTATCATTCAGGGCAGCGACAAAGCTTTTTGCGCCGGCT
Organism: uncultured Azospirillum sp.; assembly: GCA_900538765.1. Lineage (GTDB taxonomy): Bacteria > Pseudomonadota > Alphaproteobacteria > RF32 > CAG-239 > HGM16780. The sequence continues at coordinate 13,510 of UQAB01000030.1, forward strand.
TGGACGTTAAGGAATTTTCCGAACGCATTAATGAGTTTAATAACATTTTGGAAACGTTTAAAACCTGCTTTATCCGAATCCATAAAATCAAAAAACCGATTATTGCCGCAGCCGCCGGATATGTTTTAGGCATTGGCGCGGAGCTTTTATTGTGCGCCGACGTTATTTTGGCGACGGACAGTTTCCGTCTGGCTTTGCCGGAAATCAGCCTGGGTATGATTCCGGGACTCGGCGTTCTCAACAAGCTTATCAGAACCATCGGCAAAGCGAAAGCGATGGAAATGGCATTATGCGAAAGAGCCATTATGGGTGATGAGGCAGAAAAGGCCGGCTTAATCAGCAGAATCATTCCGCTGCCCGATTTATCTGAAGAAGCTTACAAAACAGCAAAGCGGGCTGCCGACGCACCACAGTTCGCCGCCCGGGCGATTAAAGAATCCGTCAGTATTGAAGAAAATTTTGAAAATACTAAAGGAATCGAAGATGTCGCCATGCGCAACAAAGTTATTATCAATACCGAAGAATTCAGAAATTATATCCGTAATTTTAATAAAGCTCAGAAATAAACGGGAAATATTTACCTGAATCTTAAAAATTATGTTGACTTTCTAGGCTTCCAGAGGTTATAAAACTATCAGAATTTAAAATGTATTTAACATAATTAGATATAGGAATTAAGAATATGGCCAATCATAAATCGGCAAAAACAAGAATTAAAAGAAACAATAAGAGAAATGTTATCAACAGCGCTCGCAGAAGCAGAGTACGCACTTTTGTAAAAAAAGCTCTTGAAGCAATTTTGAGCAGCAATAAAGAAGCTGCCGCAGCTGCAGTTAAAGTTGCAGAATCCGAGTTGGCAAGAGCCGCTCAGAAAGGTGCTGTTGATAAGCAGAAAGTTTCTCGCATCGTTTCCCGCCTTTCTAAAAAAGTTAAGGCTATCGCCGCTTAATTTTTTTACTAAAATTTGAACGAATCAGAATTCTCTTTATTTTGTAGGGGGAATTCTGATTTTTGCGTTTTAAATAGGCGCAAAAGCGCAGAATCTAAGCGACTCTGAATCTTTGCCTGTCAAGAAATAAAATTGCAATGTTAGGGAAATGTTCTGTTGTAATTATTTTTTTTGACGTTTACTATCCTCTTAAATTTTGATGCAAGTTTTGATACAAATTCTAAGAACATATTTTGATGAATATTATTATGAAGTTTTCAGGTTATTGATTAAGGCCCAACGATTATGTTCTCAGGTCTTAACCGGCAGAAAAAAAATCAATGCCATAGCTTGAAGAAAAAAAGGTAAAGAAATTGCCTTTCGGTGACGTTATTAGGGAAACGAAGCCAAACAGAGAATCTGAAAAACAAAAACATAACAAGCGGAATAATATTTCTTATGTAATGAGGCTTATATGTTTCGGGGAAAATTACAAAAAGAAACAACCCGTTCCGTTTTGCGGTTTTTGTTAAAATGCATTTTGTTCCGGCAGAGTGTTAAAAGATTTCATCAATAATTATTTTAATGACTATGTAAAATGGGGAGTTCATAATGGCTGTAGAAGCATTACAAGAGAGTTCAGTCCAAGACCAATGGGGTCAAATCTGCGATCAGTTAAAAGTCGAATTTGGCGATGTCGCGTTTGACAGCTGGTTGAAGCCATTAACGCTGGGATCTTGCAACGAAGGAATTGTCAATATCTGCGTTCCGACAAGATTTATGAGAAACTGGGTTATTACCCATTATTCCGAACAAATTCACAAAATCTGGGAAAAGAAGAATCCGCAAATCAAAGAAGTTAAATTCGTGGTTCAAGCTGTTCAGGAAGAAGCCAAAAGCGGTTTGTACAATCCGTCCTGCCGTTCGCTCCTGAAAAAGATTTCATCCAGCCCGGCTCCGCAGAACATTTACCAGTCTGGCGCAGCCTCCCTGAATGCTGCGGAATATCAGTCTTCGGATTCATCTTTGTCGGTACCTCTCAATCCTCAGTATACTTTCGACAATTTTGTTGTCGGCAAAACAAATGAATTTGCTTATGCCGCCGCGCGCAAGGTTGCCGAATCCCGTAATGTTTCATTTAACCCGCTGTTTCTTTACTCCGGGGTCGGCCTTGGAAAGACACACTTAATGCATGCCATTGCCTGGCACATCAAACAGCAGGATCCGAGCAGAAATATTGTTTATCTGTCTGCCGAAAAATTTATGTATAAGTTTGTCCGGGCATTGCGCTACAAAGACACAACGGCATTTAAAGAACAGTTTCGTTCCGTTGACGTTTTGATGGTTGACGATGTTCAGTTTATGGGCGGCAAGGACACAACACAGGAAGAATTTTTCTATACCTTTAATTCTCTGATAGAAGAAGGCCGACAGATTATCATTTCCGCTGACAAATCGCCCTCTGATTTGGAAGGAATCGAAGCCAGACTGAAATCAAGATTAGGCTGCGGTCTGGTTGCCGACATTCATCCTACCGATTTTGATTTGAGAATCGGCATTCTCAATAAAAAAGCGCAACAGCTCGGCGTTGAGCTTCCCCGACCGGTTGCTGAATTTCTGGCTCAGAAAATTTCCTCAAACATTCGCGAGCTGGAAGGCGCTTTGCGTCGTGTTATCGCCCACTCTCAGCTGCTGTCAGACAAGGAGATTACCTTGGATATGACTCAGGATGTTCTGAAAGATATGCTGCGTTCCTACGATAAAAGAACAACAATTGACGAGATTCAGAAAAAGGTTGCGGAATATTTTAATATTTCCGTCAAAGAAATGCAGTCTTCCAGAAGAGCCCGTACAGTTGCCCGTCCGCGTCAGGTTGCCATGTATCTGGCCAAACAGCTGACATCACGTTCCCTGCCGGAAATCGGCCGCAAGTTTGACCGCGACCATACAACGGTTATGCATGCCGTCCGTAAGGTTGAAGAACTGGTTTTGGAAGATTCTTCGCTGGCAGAAAATGTTGATGCCCTGAGAAGAATTTTGGAAGCATAATTACCATCTTTCCTCAGTTTGTAATATTTCGCCCTCGAAAAATTAATTTTTCGAGGGCGAAATATTTTATAAAAAAGCTGTTGACGACTCTGCGTTTTGGCTTCTGGTTTTTAAAGTTTATGTTAGTATTGGTAATAAAAAGATTGAAACAATAAACCGTTGTTATGTTTAAGGTAATAAAAAGATGAAATTTACAATTGAACGCGCAAATCTCCTCAAAACCCTGAGCCATGTTCAGAGTATTGTTGAAAAAAGAAATACTATCCCGGTTCTTTCCAATGTTAAAATTGAAGCAATGGAAGACGGCATCAGCTTTAAAGCTACGGATATGGATACGGAAATAACCGAAATTGTCGATGCTAAAGTTGCAGAAACAGGCGCGACAACCGCTCCGGCTCATATGCTTTACGACATTGTCCGCAAACTTTCGGACGGTTCTGACGTAGAGATTACATTTCCTGACGAAAAAGGCCAGCTGACTATTGCCTCCGGCCGTTCCAAATTTGCTTTGTCAACAATCGGTGTTGAAGACTTTCCGGTCATTTCCGGCGATAAGCTTCCGGTCAATTTCTCTATGGCCAAAGAAGAGCTTAAAGACGTCATTGACCGCACGAAATTTGCCGTTTCAACCGAGGAAACAAGATATTACCTGAACGGTATTTATATTCACGCCAAAAATGAAGGCGAAGCTAAAGTTTTGCGTGTTGTTGCCACTGACGGCCATCGCCTGGCGTGTGTCGAATCGCCTTTGCCTCAAGGTGCCGAAAACATGAGCGGCGTTATCATTCCGCGAAAAACAATCGGTGAAGCCCGCAAGCTATTGGACGATACATCAGCTGAAAACATCGCCATCTCTCTTTCGGAGAATAAAATCCGCTTTATTATGGAAGATGTTACGCTGACATCCAAACTGATTGACGGGACATATCCTGATTATGAACGCGTTATTCCGACAGACAACGACAAAGTTTTGGAACTCGGTGTGAAAGACCTCTCTCAGGCTGTTGATCGTGTTTCCGTTGTTGCCGAAAGAACCCGCGCCATTAAAGTCATTACGGCACCGAATCACATTACCATTACAACGTCCAGCCCTGATTTGGGCAGCGCTCAGGAAGAAGTAGAAGCAAAATATGACAGCGACTCATTGGAAATCGGTTATAATTTCCGTTACCTGCTGGATATTTTAAATGAAGTTAAAGGTGACAGCGTCAAAATCAGTTTTGCCGACGGCTCTTCTCCTTCCGTTATTCATGACACTTCTGACACCAGCGCCATTTACGTTCTTATGCCGATGAGAGTATAAATTGGACTGCACGGCGTTAAAACTAAGTGAATTTACCAGTGAAAAGTCAGGCGTTATGCGTCTGACTTTAACTGATTTCAGAAACTATGCCTATCTGCGAATCAATGCGCACATGGGACCGATTGTTATTACCGGCGAGAACGGAACGGGAAAAACAAACATTCTGGAAGCGATCTCTTTTTTAACGCCGGGCAGAGGGTTGCGCGGCGCCAGGCTGGCTGACATAAAAAGGATTACGCCGGCTCTTATTTCCGACGAATATCAGCCGACCGTTATCAGTAATGCCTGCTGGGCAGTGTCAGCACTTGTCAACAAAGCCGATGAAGAAGTTGAAATCGGAACGGCTGTTGAAAAATCCTTCAGAGAAATCAGTGATGACGAATCCAAAAGTTTTGAGCGCAGAATCGTCAAAATTGACGGTCAAAAAGTTTCCTCTCAATCAGAACTGGGAAAATATCTTTCCGCCATTTGGATTACGCCGCAAATGGATCGCCTTTTCAGAGGCGGCTCACAACCGCGTCGCAGTTTTCTAGACCGCTTGGTTTACGCTTTTGATGTTGAACACGCCAAAAGAACCGCTAATTTTGAACATATGTATAAAGAATGGTACCAGCTGCTTAAAAGCGGACACAATGATGATAACTGGCTGCTCAGCCTAGAAGAAGGGATGTCTGCCTTGGGCGTGGCAATTGCTGCGGCGCGACGCGAACAGATTGCCAAACTTAATACCTTTATTGAGCATGAACCAGATGATGTTTTCCCCAATGTCCGCCTGGAACTGGAGGGCACGATTGAAAAGCTGTTAAATAAGCTGCCGGCGTTGGAAGTTGAAGATTTTTATCGAGAACTGCTAAAAAAACAGCGGCGTAATATTCTTTATAACGACAATATTGATGGCATAAACCGGACTGATTTCAAGGTATATTATCGTAAAAAAGGGATGCCGGCCGAGCTTTGCTCCACCGGGGAACAAAAATCGCTGCTAATCAGCATTATTTTAGCACAAACTAAGTGCCAAACTTTGGATAAAGGATTTTCCCCGGTTTTGCTTTTGGACGAGGTTGTTGCCCATTTGGATGATATAAAAAGAGAGGCTCTTTTGGAAAAAATCAGAGATTTAGGCCTTCAAGCCTGGATTACCTCGACAGACCCGACTTTATTTTCCTCATTGAAAAACGACGCCATGTTCCTGGAAGTCAAAAACAACCAGGTCAAAAAACTGTCTTTCTAAAAAATCACTAATAAAATTTATTCATTTCTTTTATCGATAATAATATTGTCGGTTTTTTCATTTAATTCTTCGTCGAATTTTTCCTTTTCACGGCCAAAATAATGGTTGAACATTACAATAATATATGTTAAAATAGATTTGT
>UQAB01000031.1 GCA_900538765.1 uncultured Azospirillum sp.
TGTGGGTACCTGACTTAGGGATACCGGAAAAAACATTAACAGAAGCACAAACATTGTCCGCTCCATACCAAATCAGGTACGAAGTTGACAGTAATATTACTTGGGAAATATTCTTCATAGTATCCTCCACACTTGTCATCACAAAGATACTATAGCATAACTTTTCTTAGTGTTCAATCATTAATTTTAATAAGAAGAGAGAAAAATGACAAAGGAAGCGCTAATCTAATAATTGACTTGACAAAATTTTGACAATAAGATATTGTCAGAATGACAATTTATTATTAATTTAATTCTTATGTATGATGAAAAAATATTTTACCCGTTTCTGTGACAAAATGATTTATTTTCGCAATCGTTTGGAAAACCTGTGTTTTAATGTTTATGAATACGACCAGGCAGAGTTTGAAAAGATTGTTCAAAATTTCTATCCCGGTGCAGACGGTCCTGTTCTGCTTGCAATTTATTCAATAGGCAATGGGCGCAAAAATATCTGTTTTTCTGTTGAATATAACGGGAAACCGGTTTATTTCACGCCGATAAGCGATTATTGCCTGTTGCCGGCACAAGGAGAAAAGGTTGAGTACATTGACCTGTTCCTGTATCAGAAAGTGACAATCAGCGACCATGATGAAAACAACCGTTACATTGTCAAATTTAAAGATTCCGGTCATACGCTTCATGTTGAAGTTTTGTTCGGAGAAATAATGAAAACGGAAAAAATTAACCCCGATATCCAAGATATCGAAGGGTAAAATTAAAAAAAAATTGTTAAGCCATAAAAAGCTTAACAATTTTTTTATATATCCTCAGCATCAATATATTGGTTATGTTTTGAAAGAGAGATAAGAAGTTGAAAAATATTTTTTGCGACTTGGCGGTTGGGGATTTTGTAATAACAACGCACCAATTCAAGCGTTTCTTTGCGGTTCATCGGGTCGCCTGAATCACACAGGGCAGGGCTGTCCTGAAGTGCTTCATCCTGCAAAATGATTTTGCGCGGAGAGTAGACCGTCGTTTTCTTGTCCATATCTTCAAAAAAGAAACTTATCGGCACATCAAGAACATTGGCAATATCCCATAAGCGGCTGGCGCTGATACGATTGTAGCCGTGTTCGTATTTCTGTACCTGTTGAAAAGTAAGGCCGATAAGGCTGCCGAGTTTTTCCTGAGAAATCCCCAAAAGCATCCGGCGCAGTTTGAGTCTGTTTCCGACATGAATGTCCACGGGGTTTGGCGTGCCGTCCGGCATACGTCCGCGTATTTCTGATTGTCTTTTATTTTTCCGGGTCATTGCGGTATTCCTTAATATTTCGAACAATAAAAAACCCGCTTTTCTGTGAAAAGACGGGCGGATGTTCAGAAACCACATTCACTTACATGGCTCGGCTTATTTGGCGGAGCCTTATTCGCCGACATCCGTCCGCTAGACAGAAGTCGGCACAAATTAAGGTCGTGTGCAGCGACCAAGTGAATGAAGGGTTTCTGACGCCCTGGGCAAAGTTCCTAAAAAACGGAACTAAGCCTGCAATCAAAATAAAATATTCCGCGCAAATAATCAAGTAAAAAGTTAAAATAAAATATTTATCTATCTTCAAAAATATTCAAAACAACCTCTCGCTCTGCTCGTCATACCCTCTCTACCTCAGGGAGGGAAAATCTGATTTTTGTTTTTAAATTATCTTCAAACAGGCACTATCCGGTCCCCTCCCTGAGGTAGGGAGGGTGTGATTAAATAAAACTAGCAGTTTGCACAATCTAAGCAACGCGCCTCTTTATGCACGATCACCCAGCGGCGAACCGATGGGGTGAAGCTGCCCCAGCTTCCCCGCGGGGGCTCCCCGCCGCTCACCGCGTCGGTGCGCAGCAGGCCGTGCCTGTGCGCCCCAGCTTCTTGCATAAAATATTTTTTTAGATTATAGTCGCCTTCAAGAGATTAAAGAAAAATGTTTTGGTATAACTTAAAAGAAAACTTATTGCAGGAACGTTCACGCTGGATACCTTGGGTACCGGTGCTGTTTGGCATAGGTATCAGTGTGTTTTTCGCGCTGCCGATGGAACCGTCGCTGTGGTGGGGGCTGGGATTGGCCGAAACATTGATTTTTCTGGCGCTGATTTTTCGCCGCCGGCCGGAAATTCTGGCCGTTCTCGGTATTGTCAGTATCGCAGCGCTCGGCTTTATCAGCGTGCAGCTCCGGACTGCCTGGCTGAATAAAGTCCCCTTTGTTTCCGGAGAGCAAAAAATGTACCTCAAAGGGCGGATTATCGCCCGGGATACCAACAGTACCGGAAAAATCAGACTGACGCTGGACGATATCAGCGATTTTGACGACAATAAATTGTCCGGGCCTTATAAAATTACGTTGCTGGTCAAAAAAGCGCCGGCAGCAGAAGGACAATGCGTAGAAATGATTGCCAAAATCATGCCGCCGTTCCCGACGGCAATGGTGGGCGGCTACCAGTTTGACCGCAAAACCTTCTTTGACGGCATCAAGGCTACCGGCTATTCCGTTAGCCGCGCCATTCCTATAGATTGTGTAAATTCAACACCTTGGACGGAGAAAGTTAATCTGAAAATTGAACAGATAAGGGACAAAATCGTCCGCCGTATTGATACCGTCCTACCGCCGGATGAAGCAGCTGTGACGGCGGCGATTGTAGCCGGAGAACGCGGCGGCATGAGCCGTGAACTGATAAATAACTACCGCGATTCCGGACTGGCACATTTCCTGTCGATTTCCGGACTGCATATGAGTATGCTGGCGGGAATGATGTTCTTTCTGGTGCGCTTTGTTTCTTCGCTGGTGCCGCCGGTTATTGCGCGTTATGATACCAAAAAGTTTTCGGCCGTATTTGCAATTTTGATGAGCGCAGTGTATCTGGTTATTTCCGGCGCGGCCGTTCCGACACAGCGGGCGTTTATTATGACATTTATCGTCTTGCTCGGCGTTTTGTGCAGCCGCCAGGCTATTTCCATGCTGACAATTTCCTGGGCGGCAATGCTGGTACTGCTCATTTCTCCCGAGGCGCTGATTGGGCCGAGTTTTCAAATGTCTTTCGCCGCGGTTATTGTGCTGATTGCCTTTTATGAACGCTATGCCGGAAGTTTGCACCGCTTTCTGAACGGTGGCGGCAGCAAAAACGTCAGCCTGTTGTCGCGGGCAGGGCGGATAATATTTGCTTATATTGCCGGTATTTTGATTTCTGACTTTGTCGCCAGCATGGCAACGCTGCCTTTTTCAATCTATCACTTTAACCGTATTGCCGTTTACACGACTTTGGGAAATCTGCTGGCCGGACCGGTTATCGGTTTGGTGATAATGCCTTTTGTATTGTTGTCTTTGCTGCTGATGCCTTTGGGATTGGAGGAACTGCCGCTGAAAATTGTCGGCTGGGGAATTCACCTCGTCAATGATGTCACGGCTTGGGTGGCTTCTTTGCCGCATGCCGGGCTGCCGGTTCTGGCGATGCCGCTTTGGGGGCTGGTGGCGATAGTTCTCGGCGCGTTGTGGCTGTGTATCTGGCAGCGGAAATGGCGGCTCTGGGGCTGGACTGGAATATTGGCCGGATGTCTGAGCCTGCTGGCCGCCCGTGTTCCTGACGTTATGGTTGATGAAAGCGGCAAGGCCGTTGCCGTCAAGGACAACCGGGGAGAACTCGTGGTTCTGCCTTCGCGCGGCAAGACTTTTGTAAAAAACATCTGGCTGGAGAAAACCGGCGGCCGCCAGTTGTCGGAAGAAGATAAAAAGAAACTGCGCCTGATTTGGAACGGCAAACGGGAGGATAAAAACTGGCTGGATTTGACGTGCGATAAAACCGAATGCCTTTATAAAGGCCGGATTACCATTGAGAAAAACAAGGGGATTAAACTGGAAGATGAACATTTCGACAGTTCCAAAGCCCTCGGCGCGGCAATCAGCCTTTTGCCCGAAGGTTTTGACGTCAATACGGTTCGCTCCTTTGTCGGCGAAAGATATTGGAATAAGAACTAAGAAAATTCAACTATTAACATTTTATATACATATAGTGATGTAAAATCACAAAAAAGAAAAATCAGAGAAAGGGTAAAATCATGATGTTTGATACAGATACTGTCTTTAATTATATCGGTTATGCCGCCGGTTTGGCGACAATTATCGCGTTTGCCATTCAGACAGGGCGCATCCTGCGAACCAAAACAATCAGCGGCTTGTCCAGTTATATGTATACAATGTACAGCCTGAGCTTAATCTGCTGGTTTGCGTATGGTATTTATATTGAATCGTGGATTTTGGCCATTGCCAACCTGATTACCTTTTTCTTTACCTTTTCAATTTTGTTGTTGATTTTGTATTATGATGAAGAAGACAAAATCGAGCGTTATCGTAAAGATGCCCTGACCTCTGTTTATAACAAGACATATTTTGAAGAAGCCGTTCCGGTCAAAATTGTTGAATCCCGTGTTGCCGGAAAGCCGTTTTCCATTATTTTGGCATCAGTCAATAATCTTGATGAAGTCCAGAGCAAAATGGGCGGAAAATATCAGGCCCGCGCTCTGAAACAGACAGCCAAAACCTTGGAAAAGGCTCTGCGCGACAGTGACTTTATTGCCCGCGTCAGTGATAACAGATTTGCCATTTTCCTGGATAATTCCGATGACAAGATTGCCAAAACCGTTTTGACGCGCGTTATGGACAGCATTCACGGCATTGAAATCAAAAAGTCTGACGACTTGTCCGTAAAGCTGGAATTTGTGGTTGGTATATGCTCGTCGAAATCTGCGTCAGAGCTGCCTGAATTGCTGACAAAAGCGGAGGAAGCCCTGTTACAGACATCGCCCTCCAAAAAGGCGGGACGTATCAAAGTCTACGGCAAAAAGTAGATGTTTCAACTCAAAAAAAGCTCTGCAAGAAAAGCAGAGCTTTTTTTATAATTTCATGTAGAGGAGAGGGTAGGGGGCGCCTTGTTCGTCCAATTCGCTCCTTTTATAAACACGAAAGCCGCAGTGTTCGTAAAAACCTCTGGCTTGTGGGTTTTGTTCGTTAACGCAAACCTCATTGACGGCATAGTTGTCAAATGCAAACTGAATGAGCTTTTTTCCAAGTCCTTTACCTCGCTCCTCGGGAGCAATAAACAGCATTTCCAGCTTGTTTGCCGCCACGCCCATAAATGCAATTGCTTTGCCACTGTCGTTTTCAGCTATAACCAGGTGCGGAATTTCATTTAAAGCCGACGGGACATATCCCGCGATTTTTTGAATTTCTTCATCAGATAAAAACAAATGTGTCGCCCTGACCGAAGCTTCCCATATTTTGCATAAGGATTGGATTAATTCAGCTTTGCGTTCTTTGACTTCGTATATTTTCATGTTTTCCCTTTAGTGCAATAATTCATATAAGAAAGCGCTGCTCCGTTCCTCTCTGGCGCTATCCTTCGGCGGCTAACCAACAGGGGAAGAGGATAGCTGAGAACGCTTCCCCGTGACTGTAACCGGGCTTTAGAATTTGTAGCCCAGACCGGCATTGATGGCGTAACCGTCGTCTTTTTCAATAAACTTGCTGAACTCACCGTAAAGGTTGAATTGCTGATATCTGTAATCCATTCTCAGTGAGAGGACAGCGCGGTCACGGTCGGCGTCATAAGCATTGACACGATAACGAATACCGGCATCATTCAGGCGGGCTTTCTGTGCTTTGAACGGATCGCCCAGCTCATGATAATAGGTACCGCCGGCACGCAGATTAATCTTGCCTTTTTCACCCAGTTCAATTTCTTTGACAGCATAAAGACCGATACCTGTTTCGATTGAGATGTTGTTGGTTGCTTCAATCTCAAGCGCGCTTCTCTTTTCCTTAATCTTGTCCTGATACATGCCCAGAACATTAAATTCAAGAGTAGGCTGCAAGCCGAACCATCCCATGTCAAAGGTATGCTGTGCTTCGTTGGTGATGCCGTAATAATAATTTCTGGTGTCAGCCTCATAAGTACCGCTGTCCGTACGCCGGCTGTAATCGCCGAAGCCCATACCGATACGAGGAACGGAAATGATTTTTGTCTTGCCGAACTGCATGCTCAACGGCGCCAGCAAGTGAATCATAACCTCGTCGCGGGAAGCCGTGTCATCTTTGTAGTCGCTTTCATACTTGGTGACCATGGCGCCGAGACCGTAGCGGAAATTGTTGTTATATTTCTTGTCAATCAAGCCGAAAGCCGAATGAGCCTGGTCGTCATAATCTGACATATAAGCCGTTGCATCCTGCTTACGGCCAAAGAAATCATAACCGGCCATGATACGCAATTCTTTGTCATCGGTGTTATTTGCCAGCGTGGCGTTAATCTGACGGTCAGCGCTCTTGATAACGTCAAAGTTCTGCTTGGTAAAGTTGGCAAAGAGATCTAAACCGAGTTCGCCTTTGATTGCCGCTGCCAGAGCCTCGTCTGTCTGCGCATATTTGAGCGAGTCAAATATCTGGGAATCCCGCCCGGCTTCATAAGCATTGTCAATCTTGTCCAGAACCGAACGATCCTGAATGCCGGCATCGGCTGAAAGAATTGACTGCAGGCGTCCTTTGCGGGCAACAACGTCGTAGTTGTTTAAATCATCGGGATTCAGGCCGCCGGTCGTATTACCCAGACCTTCGCCATTAGAGTTGTCATCACCCTCAGAGGCGGAATCTTCAGCGTCTGAATCAGCGGGAAGCTGTGCGGCGCTGTTGCCGTTATTGGCATCGTCACCGTCTTCTTCCAACGGAATATCGGGCAAAACAACGTCATCGTCGCTCTTAACAACGTCAACATCATTAAACCAAGCCGTTCCGTAAACTTTGAGGTTGTTGAGATTTCCGGTGGTGAGCGCATTTTTGATAACATATTCGTTCTGATTACTGCCGGTTGTCAGCGCACTGCCGTCAATAGACATCTCGCCGTCCATTTCTGCCGCAATGAAACGCCCGTTGGCACCAAGGTTGACACCACGTGAAAAAGCCATGGTTGTCGTAGCCGTATCGGACATAACCGTGCCCTGATTAAGAATGGAACCGCCGTTTGCCAGAGCAAAAATGTTGTCTTGTCCGGTATTACCCGCCGTAGAACCGGAGAAAATAATCGTTCCCTGATTATCGATTCTAGAGCCGCTGCCCGTTGCTCTCATGCCGACAATTTCCGAACCTTTAATATAGATTGTGCCGGTGTTGGTCGCCAAACTGCCGCTGCGTGCCTCCATACCGGTTGTTTTATTTCCGGTAATTGTCAGGTTGCCGCCGTTAACCGCTGTTGCGCCGTTTTCCGCCAACATACCGACAGCATTGTCGCCTTCAACCGTCAAAGCGCCATTATTTGAAATTTGTCCGCCTTGTCTGGCATGCATACCGATAGCCCCGGTACCATGAACAGCCAGCGTTGCGCCTGTGGCATTTGTCAAAGCTCCGCCGCCGGTAGTAACCATGCCGACCGCCGCATTTCCGGTCACTTCAACGGTTCCTTCGTTGGTGGCGCTGCCCGCCGCCGTAGAGATACCGATACCGGAAGCGCTGGTAACGCTGATTGAACCTGTGTTGGTAACGTTACCGCTGTCAATGCCGATACCCGTACCGGCCGAACCGCTGGCCGAAACAGTAATTGTACCGCTGTTAACAACGTTAACCGTTCCGTTTTCGCCCCTGATGCCGAAAGTATTGCTGTCGCCGTTCATGACAATTGTACCGCCGTCATTTTTCAATGTACCGTTATTCGCATACATGGCCGCAGCATCGGAACCGTTCAGCGTAATCGTGCCTGTATTGGTTCCTGAACCCTGAACAACGTGAATAGCTTTAAAACCGTTATTTTTGTTGGAGATGTCGCCGCGGTTTTCTGCAACGCCGTTTTTAACATACATCGCCGATTCGCCAATGGTGTTGATAACACCGCCGGAAGTATTGATGATTGTTCCGCCGCCATCGGCATACATGGCATAAGCTTTGGCATTGTTAATATCCAATGTACCGTTGTTCGTTGCGGTACCTGCACCGTCAGCTTTCATACCGATGCCGCCAGTGCCGCTGATGCTGATATTGGCGCCGCTCTCGTTTGTAGCCGTGCCGGTGCCGACCGTAGCCATACCGACAGCGTTGTTTCCGGTCAGAGTAATTTTTTTGTTATTGGTAATTGTTCCCTGATTAACGCGCATAGCATAAATGCCGTCTTTTGCCAGCTGAATTTCACCATTATTGATACCTGTGCCTTGGTTAACCTGCATAGCAACTTCGCCGATAGACTGCAAAACCGCGCCGTCTTCGTTAATAATCGTGCCGCCGTCTGCCTGCATAGCCACAGCCGTGGCGTTGTTGGCGTTAATTGTACCGTAGTTGGTTGCAGTGCCGCTCACAGCCTGCATACCGATTGAGTTAGCGCCGTTAACATTGATAACGCTTGTCTTAAGTGAGTTGGAGGCTGTTCCCGAACCTGTAATCTTCATGCCAACGGAATTATCGCCGTCAAGTGTAATACGTCCTTCGTTTTCTATACTGCCCGAGTTTACCTGCATGGCAATAAAGTTGCCGTTGTCATTTTCGATAATGCCGCTGTTGACACCGCTGCCGCTGTTGACATTCATGCCAATGCTGCCGTTGGTGATAATTTTACCGGTAGAAGTATTTTTGATAATACCGCCGTCAGCATACATCGCCCAGGAAGAAGCATCATTGACAATAATCGTTCCGCTGTTGATTGCTGTGCCTTTGGTCGTTTCTGTTCCGAGAGTAACGCCGAGCGCAACCATACCTTTAGAGTTCGGGCCGTTAACCGTAATCACGCCGTCAATCTCATTTGTTGTGGTCGAATTGCCGCCGGCTTGCATGCCGACAGACGAGTCGCCACTGATTGTAATGTCTTTGTTGTTTGTCAGCTGAGCATCGCCTTCACCCTGCATGGCAATGGAGTTTTTGCCGGACAGATTGATAATCTTATTGTTAATAGCAGTTCCCGAACGGGCGTACATAGCAATAATACCTTCTTTGGTAAAGCTGAGTGTACCATTGTTTTCCGCTTCGCCACTCAAAACATACATTGCGTATTTGCTGTTGTTGTCATCCGTAATGACAATCGTGCCGTTCAGGCCGTTGACGATTTTTCCGCCATCTGCATACATACCGATAGAGTCATCGGAATCAATAATAATTTCCTTATTATTGGTCGCTGTTCCCTGCGTTGCTTTCATACCATACGAACCGCTGCCGGTAACGTCAATCGTGCCGCTGTTGTCGATTGTTCCCGCGCCATCAGCCAGCATACCTGAAGAACCGGAACTCATAACGTTAATCGTTCCTTTGTTGCGAGCTTTTCCGCTGCCGGTGACCTTCATACCGGTAGAACCGTTGGAGGTCGATTCCAAATTAATCGTTCCCTCGTTCAAAGCGCCGATAAGGCTTGTGTCGCTGGTGCCGCCGTCTTTGGTCTGCATACCGACGGAGTTTTGGCCTTTGATGTTGATAACTGCCGGATCGCCCAAATCTTTGTTGATGATGTCGGCATTTTCGCTGTGCATGCCAACGGAGTTGTCGCCATACATGGTAATACGGCTGTTGTTGGTACCGCTGCCGTCCGTCGTGTAAATGCCGTATGAATCTTCGCCGTCAACTTCGATGATGCCGTCATTCCAAGCCGTAGCAGTACCCAGCATTTTCATGCCATAGGAGTTGTCGCCTTTAATGCGGATTTCGCCGTTGCGGTGGTTAATCGTCGCCGCCGTTTCTTTTTCACTGGCGCCGGTTCCGTTTGCGCCCATACCGATACCGCCGTAGTTCAGCAAAATCTGCCCGTAGTTGTCCAAAGTTCCGCCGGTGCCGAGATTCATACCGTAGCCAAACATATCTTTAAGCGTGATTGTACCGTAGTTTTTGGCTTCGCCTTCATCCAGATGCATACCATAGGCAATATTTTCCGTTGTCGGATATTGCCGGCCGGTAATGCTGATATTGCCGTTGTTGGTCATGCGGCTGTAAATGCCGTTTGCGCCGTACATACCATAGTTGAGCTTGCCATTGTGTTCCGAACTCATAATAATGTCTTTGTTGTTGACAATCTGCGCATTTTCCTTAACCACGCTCATACCGATTGAATTATAGCCGGTAATGTTGATGGTACCGTTGTTCTCAGCATAATTTTCCGATTCCATACCGGTAGACATAGAGCCGGTAATATTAATCTGCCCTTCGTTGGTCGCCTTGCCCAGACCTGATTTCATACCAATGCCGGTATCGTCAATCGTGATAATGCCCGTATCGCGGTTAATGGCGTTGCCGCTGGCCGTAGACATACCGACGCCGCCTTTCTGCATATGAATGAAACCGTAGTTCTGGTTCAGCCCGGAAGCGGAGTGCATACCGTTACCGCGTTTTGTAAAGATAATTTTCGCATTTTTTGAGTTGAGGACATTGGCTTCGTTTCCCCAAATACCGAAAGAACCGGTATCCTGGTCAATTCCCTGAGAAACGTCACCCGTCGTATTGACATAAATATTGCCGTTGTTGACGACGCTTCCTTTTTCGGCTTTGATGCCATACGAAGTCTTTGTCTGCGTCTGCTGGTCATTGTTCAGCGTAATGTCGGCATTGTTGGTAACCACCCCGTTTTCGGTCGAAATACCGTATTCTTCGTTGGCATTGTTTATCGTAATGTTTTTATTGTTGGTGATTGAGCCGATGCCGCCCTTGATACCGTAAGCGATATTCGATACCGCGCCGGTATTGCCGTTGACGGTCAGAATGCCGTTGTTGACAATGTTTCCGGCCAGCGCTTCGATAGCGTAAGCTTCGTTTTTGTTGGAAACGTTAATGGCGGCGTTGTTGGTAACATTGCCCTTAGTCGATTTAATGCCATAACCTTTGGCATCCAGCGCGCCGGTATCATTACCGAGCGTCAGAACCGCATTGTTGGTAATGTCGCCGTTTTCAGTGGAAATGGCATAACTTTCATCGGCATTGTTGATTGTAATTGTATTGTCGTTGGTAATATAGGTGTTTCCGCCCTTGATACCATAAGCCAGCTTGGTCGTCAGGCTGTTTTGGGAGTTGATTGTAATAATTCCCGTGTTTGTGACTGTACCCGCCAGCGCTTCAATGGCATAAGCGCTGTCTTTGTTGGTAATGGTAATGTTTCCGCTGTTGGTCACATTTCCCTGCGTTGACTTAATGCCGTAGCCGAGCGTATCCAGCGCTCCTTTGTTGTTAACCAGGGAGATATTGCCATTGTTGGCGACATTACCCTGGCTGATGCTGATACCATAGCTGGAATCATTGTTGGAAATCTGAATGGAACTGTTGTTGTTAACCGTTCCTTTGTTGGCTTTGATGCCGTAAGCAACCGTTCCGGCGGCATTCTTTGTGTTTTCTATCGTAATCAGGCCGTTATTGTTAACCGTGCCGTTTTCCTGATAAATACCGATGCTTTCTTTCAGGTCGCTGCCGTCAGTCGTTGTTCCCGTATCCGAGCCCGTTCCGCCGTCACTGCCGTCTCCGGTTGTCCCACTGCCGGACGAAGTCGTGCTGTTGGCAAAAGTGTTGTCAATGTAAATGCTGCTCTTGTCGCCGGTATTAATCGTTCCTTCCTGTGTCATTTTCAGGCCCGTTCCGCCGTCACGCAAGTTAACGGAACCGTTGTTTTCAATCAACCCGGTATCATGCTGAATACCGATGCCTTGCTTTTTCAGCTCAATAGAACCGTTGTTGGTTGTAACGCCGCCGTTGAAAGAAGCGATACCGAAGCCGTCTTTGCTGTTGATTTCAATAACGCCGTTGTTGGTCATCGTCGGATCCTTGAGGTCAAGCTCAGGATTCTTTCCGTCGCCGCGAACCGCAATCATGCCGTATCCGCCAATACCGCCGTCAATAACAATAGATTTGTTGTTGACCAGAATGCCGTTGCGAATGGAGAACATGCCGGCGTGGCTGCCGTTGACGGTTTTGCTCTCGTCGCCCGTGTCCGTAATGCTGATTTCGATATATCCGTCGTTTGTCGCGGTGGTGTTGGCGTCCGCACGCATTCCGATAATGCCGCCCAGCCCCTTCAAAAACAGGTTGTTGCCGTCGCTGTCCGTTGCTGCATAATTGCCGTTGTCTCCGGTAAGTGAAACGCCGAGCATGATTTTGCCCGTATTATTCAGAGTAACACTTCCGGCGCGGGACAGCAGAGTTGTCCCGTCCAGAAAAGACTGTTCCAGATAACTGCCCATACCGACAAGTCCGGTTCTGATTTCTCGGTTGTCTGCGCTGGCGTTCAAATTGATGCTTCCGGCATTGGAAACGGAAGTGGTAGAAAAGGGCGGATTTTCCTGATTGATAATCTGTCCGCGCATACCGACCATAAACCCGGCTGTGCTGTCGGCAGATTTTGCCGTACCGGAAATCGTGCCGTTGTTAATTATTGCCGATCCGGTGTCCGCATACATGCCCGTAACTGAATGATTGTCCTTATCGCCTTTGAACGACATATTGATAAGGCCGTTGGTGTGGTTGATGGCTGTCGAACTCTGGCTGGCAATCATGCCGAGCGTGCCATTTTTTGCATCAATTTTGATTGTGTCGTAGTTGTTGGCTGTACTGTTACGCAAGGCAACCAGCGCGGCTGTGTTGTCTTTCAGGGTAATGACATAATTTTTGTTCGGATCATAGCGGGAGCTGTCCGGGCTGTAACCGTTGTTGACAGTCGATTTGTTAACGCCTTTCATCGCAACCTGAATGTAATTGCTGTAATTCAGGGCGCTGTACCTGAAGTCAATCAGGTCGGTCAACGGCGTGCTGGTACCGTCAACATTAATGCTGGAGTTGTTGGAAATAACCCAGCCGTCAGGATTGCCGTCACCGAAATTATAATCGGGGAACGCGCCGTTTGTCAGCGTTCCGCCAAACTGCTCAAGCAGAATAACCGGATTATAAACCGAAGATTCGGGATTGCTCGGCCGGGATGTTCCGGCAATGCCGCCCAGACTGTAATCTGTCGTCGGATAAGACGGGAAGGGGAAAAATCCGCTACTTCCGCCGCCACCGCCGCCACCACCGAGAATGAGCACCAGAGCACCGCCGAGCAGAATTGCGCCGCCGATGAGCCATGCCCGAGGAGAAAGGAAATAATCCTCTTCGCCGAGATAAGCATAAGCCTCGCGGGAATTTGCCGTAGTAGGAACGACACGCCGGGATTGCATAAACGAACTGTAATTGCGCTGGATAACGTTTTGAATACACGGATGATTCGGATTGGCGCCGGCCGCCCGCAAAGTATTATAAGCAGTGTAGTTGCGCTGTTTAATGGCATGGCACAGGGCCGTATTGCCGTTGCGGTCAAGAGTGTCAATGTTCAGCCCCCGCTGAACTGCCGCCCGCAGTGCCCGTACATTTCCCATGGATGCCAGTGTGTACATTTGCGCATTGCTTATCGGCGGCAGAAAAGCCTGTGCGGGAGAACTTAAGGATAGAACGGTACACGCAGCCCAAACGGCAGCGGTCCTTCTAATCTTTATAAAGTTCAAAATTTGCATACTTAATTCAGCCAATCCAACAAGTTAAAGGGTCAATCGACACACCAGCCCCAGTTTAAGTTAATACATTTTTAACAAATGAATGTATCAGGGTCAACCGGAGCACCCTAGTTATACAACGCTTTTTTAATGCAAATTGCGTGCCAAAAATATGAGGGAAAAACTTATGAGCAGGCAAAAGATAATTGTGTTGACTACCGCGGACGATACTTTAATATATGAGGCATTATCAATAACATTAATGAGGTCGGTATGAGTACATACTATATTGTAAGCGGCGGTTTTGACCCTATTCACGAAGGGCATATTGCCATGATTAAGGCCAGTGCGGAAGCCAGCGACGGCGTTATCTTGCTGTTAAACTCGGACGAATGGTTGGTTCGTAAAAAAGGCACAAATTTTATGAATTTCAAAACCCGTCGTATCATTTGCGAAAATCTCAAGGGCGTTATTGACGTTATAGCCTTTGACGATACGGATAATTCGGCCAGCGACGGCATCCGCAAAGTCCGCGAAAAATACAAAGACGCCAATCTGGTGTTTGCCAACGGTGGTGACCGGACAAAGTATAACATTCCCGAAACGGCGGCCTGCATTGAGTGTAATGTCGAGTTAAAGTTCGGGGTCGGCGGCGACAACAAAGCCAATGCCTCATCCAAAATCTTGAAAGAATATGTTGAAAAAGTAGGAGCATAAATTATCAATGAACCAGAAATTATGCGTTGTATTATCAAGGGTGCTTCCCGTTAAAAGCTGGCGGAAGAAATTTCGTGCGCAGATTGCCAACAATCACACTGCCGAACTTGGCGCTTTAGGAAAGGGGACGGTTATCCGCCGTTCAGCCCACTTGGATAACGCGCCGAACATTTTTGTTGGCTCAACCTGCTATATTGGGGAAAACGCCCGTCTGGTTGCTATGGCCAAAATCATTATCGGTGATAATGTAACCATCGGCGAAGATACGATTGTTTATACTTCTAACCATGATTACCGCAGCCCGGATACTTTTCCTTATTCTTTGGATACGATTGCGCAGAATGTGGAATTTGAGCGCGATAACTGGATTGGAGCGCGGTCGATTATTCTGCCCGGGTGCAAAATCGGGGCTGGGGCGGTGGTCGGTGCTGGGTCTGTTGTCACCAAAAGCGTGCCGAGCTGTGCCATTGTCGGCGGTAATCCGGCGAGAATTATCGGCTGGCGAGATAAAGAAAACTATCTTAAGAATGCACAGCATAACAAGTTTCAACTTGGCGGCAATGATGTCGTAACATTCCTGGACGGCTACAAACCCGAATTGGTTGAAAAGAAAAAGTAAAACAAATCCCGGAACTTTTCCGGGATTTGTTTAGAATTCAATAACAAAAATACCGCGCCCCTGGTCATAACCGTTGCTGTATTTGTTCCAGGCACGTAGACTTCCTGTTGTGATGGTCGTATAAGAAAAATATAATGCCCATGTCTGGCTGGAACTTGCTTCGGTCGAAGACCAGTATACATCGCCGGTACCATATGAATTATGGAATTGAATAGTGCTTCCGCCAATAGATAAAAGGCTGGCATTTATTTTAGATAGATTATTATATATAGAATTTAAAATTCCGGCGGCAGGAATGCACCATTCCGTATCTTTAACTTCTGCCGCCAAAGGAAAATAGTTATTCCAATTATCACTTTTTTGAAGATTCTCATTTGCAAAAGCAATCATTTTTTTAGTATTTCCGCAACTGTCAAAATCTTTAATAGCATCTGCTTCCTGATAATTTGTCATAGTTGGAATATCAGTTTCACTGGCGCGTTTGTCGCTTATAGCAAGTGTATAATCCCCAGCCCAGTTGGTCGTAGCTCTTTCTTTGACAAGAGCCTGACCATGCCCTTTCCCATCAACATAAACAACAATGCCAAGCGGGGTTTTACCGTTGATGACTGATGACGAACAGGTTTTGTCGCTGTAATAAATAGAACCTATTTCACAGGTAATTGTTTGCAGTTGGCACTGTTCTTTAATCCAGGAATATCCGTTTTTGCAGTTGCATTGAGCGTATTTTCCGTTACAATCTTCCCCAGTTCCGCTGATTTCATTAGAACCGGAGCAATTATATTTGAAACCTAAAGCCAAGCATTTTTCGTTTGTGAAGTTACCGCAATTCCAAGAATTTCCGAAGGGACACTTTATGCCGCCGTTCGGGCAAGAGGCTTCGGTATATCCCAAACTCGCGCAATCTTGTGTTGCCACGCACTGCGCCGAAACTTCGCCGCTCTCGCCAAAAGTGAAAGGAGCCACAAACAAAACCGAACTCATTAAAAATATTCTTCTCATTTCTTTTCTCCCTTAAACAAATCTTCCTAT
>UQAB01000032.1 GCA_900538765.1 uncultured Azospirillum sp.
AGTAAAAACTTATTATTAATCATAACCAACCCCTCCGGCATTTGTTAATTCTTCAAATGCGGATTTGATACCTTATTGTGTTGTGTTAGATTTTTGTGCTATGAAACAGAAGTGAAATGTATTTAAAAACACCAAAATTCCGGTTTATTGAAAATAAATCGGCTCCGTACATATTAGTATGTTATTATACGCTGATATTACCATAATACACACAACCCCTGTTCTAGTCAGGCATCAAATCCACACAATTTTATAATACAATAAAACCCAGAATATTACAAGCATTAATTAAAGTTTAAGGTGAGAAAAATGACAAATTAATTGCCGGGAAAATAAATTTCCCGGCAATTTTTATGTAATATTGCTTATACTATTTTCGGAAAAGACCGAGCGGATTTTTTTCTTGCTACTTACAAGCCTTTTCAGGTGTACAATCATTGCAAGCCATTTCTCCGTAATATGTATCTCCCATATGGTATTTACAGGTAGATTCACTGTGTTCCCAGCCATATTCTCCGGCAATCCAGACCTCTTCCCTCCATGAAACTTCTGATTTTTTCACTTTTCCGTTTGAACAGGTACAGGTCACGCTATATGTCGGTTTCAGGTATCTGTTTCCGTCTTTGGCTATGGCACATGGTTCGTAGTCCGGATAATAAAGTTTGTAATTCGGGTAATATTCCGCTTTACAGGTTGTTGTCACTTTTTCGCATTTGTAACAAATATTTCCCTGACCGTCCTTCCCGTCTTCGACAAGAACCTCTCCTGACGCACAGGTCGGTTTGACGGCACAGCTTGAGGAAAGGTCGTCAACGCAGAAGACATAGTTCGAATCGAACGGGCATTTCAGGAACTTACCTACACAGGTAACATTCATCCGGTAGCCCAAATCCTTACAGTTCTGCGGCAAAGAACACCATTCCGTTCCGCTGCAGGTACATTTGCCAAGGGTACTGTTCCAGACATAACCGTCTATACATTTACAGCTGTTATACTTTCCGCCGCAGACCGACGCTCCCGGCTGTTCGTTCATCCCGGTACAGGTATATTTATAACTGTCGGCACAGCAGCTCTTTTCTTTATAACACGCCGATCCATAGTCTGTTGTGGCCGAATCATAACACTTGCCGCTGCCGGGCTTGGTTTTGGTGTAGCCTGTCGGGCAGTTGTCATTATAACTCTGAAAACACGGTTTGTTACATTTGGTATAACCGACAATTTTGTTCTTCATACCGTTCGTTTCTTCCGGAGCTTCCAAAGTTCCCGTTGCGCAGATGTTTTCAACTTCTTTATAACAAGCGTCGCCACATTCTGTTTTATAGCTTGATGTCTGATTACAGACACCTTTTTCAAGCGAGTATCCTTTGGGGCACTCGTTACTGCACTGAACACAGCGATAACAGGTTTGACAGTTCGGCGTCATAACATCTTTGGTCAGCATTCCGGAACCGCATTTTTTTGCCTGATATCCTGACGGGCAGGTTTCGGTACATTCACAGCGCGAGAAATATCTGTTGTCATAAGGACAGAAATCCCGGGGGCTGCGCCCCGCAGAACAACTTGTCAGGTTAAATCCCAAAGAGTGGCATTTGGCAACGGGATCGTCTTCGTACTTTTCTTCATTGCCGCCGTCTAAATCTTCACCATTGCTGAACAGGTTGCCGCGGCATTTTCCGTTATCGGTGATGAAACACACCGAAGCGACCCGTTCTCCGGCCAATGGAGAAAGGTTTATTTCCAGAGCGGCCGTATTTGAAAGGTTTTCATCAACGTTCACACCAGTCTTTGCATAAATTGAAATTTGATTTTGCGGAAGGCTGTCTGCCTGTACAGAAACTGCCGATGCCGCTAATACGCAGACACACAGCATCAGGCAACGCCAAATGCTCTTCACCATGGTACACCTCACACATAATTCTGCCCTGACGGACAGATAACATCTACACACATTTATATTTTGACATAAAATTGCAAACTATTCAACAGATAAACGCATGGTTTTCAATTTTTTTGTTGCATTTTGAGGTTATAAAGGCTAAAAAAAGCATGTTTTTATTATCATTATGTTCAACTAAGTATTATGTTTATGACAAGCAAAGATTTAGAAAGATTATCTCTGGATGACTTATTGAAATTACAACGTGATTATTATGAAAAGTGGGAAAACTATCGCCGGCTGGCGCTTGTTCCCCAGAATCAGGCCTATTATTCAAAAAAGATTTTGGAATGCAACCATTGTCTGGCTTTGATTAACGGATTTATTTCCCGGGCTTAAAAAGAAATCCCTTTCAGTATTTACTGAAAGGGATTTTCCTTTTCTAACGCTTTACATCCTGTAACAGCGGACGCCCGCGTTCTATGGCGCGTTTGCGAATTTTACGGCGGAGGATATTTTCCTCGTCAAAGATTTCACCGACCATCGCAAAGAACATCGGCACGAAAATCGTTGCCACAAAGGTCGAAAGAATCATACCGCCAATCATGCCGGTACCGATTGAGTGGCGACTGTTGGCGCCGGCACCGGTACTGACGGCCAAAGGCAGAACGCCGAAAGTAAAGGCCAGAGAGGTCATGACAATCGGACGGAAACGCAGTTTTGCCGCCTCAATCGCCGCGTCGACATAAGTCAGACCTTCCTGAACTTTCATCACAGCAAACTCTACAATCAAAATGGCATTTTTTGCTGCCAAACCGATTAAGGTAACCAGACCGACCTGGAAGTATAAATCGTTATTGATGCCACGCATCCAAGTTGCCAGCAGTGCACCAAAGACGGCAAACGGCACAGACAGAATAACGACAAACGGCAATGACCATTTTTCATATTGCGCCGACAAAATCAAAAAGATCATAATCAAACCAAAGACAAAAGCCTGTGTCGAAGCGCCGCCGGTCAGCTTTTCCTGATAAGCAGAACCAACCCATGCCAGCGCATAGTCCGTCCCCAGAACCTCTTCGGCCACTTCTTCCATGGCGGCAATCGCCTGGCCGGAGCTATAGCCCGGCGCCGGATCGCCCAAGACCTTGGCGGCAGGAAAGATGTTGAAGCGGTTAATCAGTTCCGGCCCGGTAACGCGTTCGACATTAATCAGCGTTGACAAAGGCACCAGCTGCCCGCTGTTTGATTTGACATAAACATAACGCAAATCATCCGGCGTGCGACGGAATTTTGCCTCAGATTGCAATGTTACGCGGAAATTACGCCCCATGTAGGTAAAGTCATTTACATAAAGACTGCCGAAAGTGGCCTGCATAACCGAATAAATGGCGTTAATCGGCACATCCAGCGTCCGCGCCTTAACACGGTCAAGGTCAATACGATACTGAGGCGTACCGACGGAGAAAGTGGTTTTAACATTGCTTAGAGCCGGATGTTCCAACGCTTTTGCAATAAATTTGTTGGTTATATCCATCAGTTCCGCCGAGCTTTTTCCGGCCTTATTCTGAATATAGCCTTCAAAACCGCCGGTCGTGCTCATACCCATAATCGGCGGCATACTGAACGCATAGCCGATGCCTTCCGGCTGGCTCATCCCCATACGGGTGAAGACCTGCGCCAAAACTTCCGCCGACTGGCTCGGCTCCTGACGCTGTTTCCAGTCTTTCAGCGTGATAAAGCTGATGCCCGAATAAGTATTCTGGCTGGAAGACAGCATATTAAAACCGTTAATGGTCATTATACTCTCCACATTCGGATCTGCCTTAACCATTGCCGACACCTTATCGGTAAAGGCCGTGGTTCTGGAGAGAGAAGACGCCGGCGGCATATCATACGCCATGAGCAGGTTACCCATGTCTTCATTTGGTACCAAACCGGTCGGAATAACTTTAAAGAAGTGCATAATTCCAAACAAAATGGCAACAAAGAAAACCAATGCGGTTTTACGATAGTTTAACATCAACCGGACAGCGGCCAGATAAAGGTTGGTCACGCCGTCAAAAAAGCGATCAAACCAAAGGAAAAAGCCGTGAGGTTCCTTTTTGCCATGCTCTTTTTTAATCAACAAAGCACAAAGCGACGGTGTCAGGGTTAAGGCAACAAGAGCCGAAATCAACACCGAAACGGCAATAGTCACGGAAAACTGCTTATACATGACACCAGTCATACCGCCGAGAAAGGCAATCGGCAAAAATACCGAAGACAAAACCAGCGCAACGGCAACAACCGGACCGGACACTTCCTGCATGGCCTTGACTGCCGCCTGTTTGGGATTCAACCCCTCCTCGCTCATCAGTCGCTCGACGTTTTCCAAAACGATAATCGCGTCATCGACCACAATGCCGATTGCCAAAATCAAACCAAACAGCGTCAGCAGGTTGATTGAAAAACCCAAGACGTACATACCGGCAAAAGCGCCGATAATCGACACCGGCACGGCCAAAATCGGAATCAAAGTCGCGCGGAAATTCTGCAAGAACAGGTAAACGACCAGAACCACCAGCACGACAGCCTCAAAGAAGGTATGAATAACTTCGTTAATCGACACATTAACGAACAGAGTCGTGTCATACGGAATATCATAGGTAATACCGTCAGGAAAACTCTTGGAGAGTTCTTTCATTTTATCCTGCACCAGTTTGGCTGTTTCCAGCGCATTGGCGCCCGGCTGCAGATAAATACCGAAAGCTACGGCCTTTTCCCCGTTAAACTGGGACTGGACACTGTATTCCTGCGCGCCGAGTTCTATGCGCGCCACATCTTTCAAGCGAAGCAGGCCTCCCTGATTATCCGTTTTCAGGATAATATCGCCGAATTCTTCAGCATTAACCAGACGCCCTTTCGTATTCACCGAATAAGTATAAGACTGGGGATTTTCCATCGGTTCCTGCCCAAACTGTCCGGCGGCAAACTGGGAATTTTGTTCCTGAATGGCTGAAATGACATCCTGCGGCGTCAGGTTGTAATCCGCCAGTTTATCCGGACTGAGCCAGATACGCATGGAATAATCCTGCGATGCAAAAAGCGATGCGCTGCCGACACCTTTAATACGTTTGATTTCATCCAAAACATTTAACAAGGCATAGTTTGACACATAAACCGTATCATAACGCGGGCTGGTCGATTTCATAGAAATAACCTGCAAAATCGAATTTGATTTCTGTTCCACTGTTACGCCGTTTTTAGTAACCTCAGAAGGCAGCTTCGGTGTTGCGGCCTGAACCTTGTTGTTGACGTCAATCGTTGCCTGGTCAGGATCTGTACCGATGTTGAAGACAACGCCAATGGTCAGATAGCCGCTGGAGGTAGCATTGGAGTACATATAAATCATATTTTTGACACCGTTGATTTCCTGTTCAATCGGCGCGGCAACAGTATCTGCCAAAACCTCGGCCGTGGCACCGGGATAGGTCGCCGAAATCTGAATTTCAGTCGGCACGATGTCCGGATATTGTTCTACCGGCAGCACTTTCATGGAAACAAGTCCGGCCAGCACGATAATCAACGAAACAACCGTTGCAAATATCGGCCTGTCGATAAAAAATTTTGAAAACATCTATTTTTCCCAACAAAAAAATTATTATTAAGCCTCTGCTTCGTCGTCAAGCGCGTCAGCCGGTGTCTTTTGCGTTACGATATCCGCTTTGACAGGGATGCCCTGACGGAGTTTCATTAAGTCGCTTATCACGACAACATCGCCGGCATGAAGCCCCTCGTCAATAATCCAACCCTGGTCTTTTGTTGTAAAACCGGTTTTGACATTGACCGTTTCAATCGTTCCCCGGTCACTGACCCTGTAAACAAACGCGCCGTTGGCGCCCTGCATGACAGCTTCCTCCGGGACGACAATTGCATTCTGGCGGACCAGACCTTCCATTACCAGCCGCAGGAACTGCCCCGGACGCAGACGCCCTTCAGGGTTCGGAAAAACAGCGCGGAGTTTGATTGTTCCCGTGCTTTCATCAATCGTCGGATTGATGAAGTTAATCTTTCCGGTCAGAGGATAGAACAAATCGTTGCCAAACTTAACTCTGGCGATAATATCTTTGCCATTCAAAGGATTGGAAATCAGCCCTTTGTCGGTCATCGCCGTCAGGGACAGAATTTCACTTTCAGACGCCGAAAAAATAACATAAATCGGGTCAACCTGCGTAATGTTTGTCAGGAGACTGGACTCTCCGGTTGCGGAAATAAGGCTTCCTTCCGACTGGGCTTCCATGCTGGTAACGCCGCTAATCGGCGCGGTAACGGTCGTATAATCAAGATTTAGCTGCGCCTGATCGACCTGGGCCTGAGCCGCTTGAACGGATGCTTTGGCCGTATCCAGCGCCGCCAGAGAATCATCCCGTGATTTTTCACTGACAACGTGCTGTTTGAACAAGGTGGAAATACGATCCCAGTCGTTTTGGGCTGATTTCAGCTGTGCCCGGCTTTGCGCCAACTGGGCTTTGGCCTGAGCCAGCGCGACTTTATACGGCGCAGGATCTATTTCAAACAGAACATCTCCGGCTTTAACGGTCGCCCCTTCCGTATAATTGCGTTTAAGCAGAATACCGCCGACACGGGCACGCACCTGCGTTTCCTTAGAGCCTTGGGCGCGGGCGGCATATTCAAAACTCAATGGGACATTATGCGGTTCGACCCGTACGGCCTTGACTGTCATAGATTGTGCCTGAGAAGCATTTTTATTATCTTCATTTTTACATGCAGAAATCAGCAAAAGACCTGTCAGCCCTGCCAAAATACTCTTCCTAAAAAACATTTTTCTTTTCCTTTTACTTAAACTGTCTGGCTATAACCTACTATAATATTTATAAAATTCCATATTTTTTTACAAATAAATTTATTTGTGGATATCAAAGTAGGTAAAAAGTTCTATCTGCCCAATTTAAACTTGAAATATGCTTTATGCCGATTAAATCAACTTGTGTACTCAATAAATCCACTAATTTTAATCAGGAGAAAAAACATGACTACCCAAGGTGTACGTTACCCAACATTCGCATTCATCACCGGCGGCGCCGGACAGGCCAACGAAGGCATTCCGCCACAACCTTTTGAAACATTCTGCTATGATTCCGCTTTAATGCAGGCACGTATTGAAAACTTTAACATTATTCCCTATACTTCTGTTTTGCCTAAAGAACTGTTTGGCAAAATTGTGCCGATTAATGACAAAATCGTCAGCCAATTTAAACATGGTGCAGTTTTGGAAGTCATTATGGCGGCCAACGGCGCCAGCCGCGACGACCACAAAGCTATCGCCACAGGTTTGGGCGTCTGCTGGGGAAAAGACAAGAACGGCGAGCTTATCGGCGGCTGGGCGGCTGAATATGTCGAATATTTTGACACGCATATTGATGATGAAATTGCCAAAGGACATTCTGAAATGTGGCTGCGCAAATCACTACGCCACGAGTTGGAGCTGCGCGGTGTGGAACAGCATTCCGAGTTCCAGATGTGGCATAACTACGTTAACATTACCGAGCAGTTCGGCTATTGTCTGACAGCCATGGGCTTTTTGAATTTTGAACATGCCGATCCGGCTGTTTTGTAAGTTTGTTTCGTTGCCCCGGGCCAGCGAAAGGGCTCGGGGTTTTCTGCAATTTTAAAGGATACAAAAATGGCAAAATCAAGCTCAAATACCAAAGCAAAAATCAATCCCAAAGGGCTGGGTATTTTTGCCCTGGCCAGTATTGTCGTCAGCTCAATGCTCGGCGGCGGCATTTACAGCCTGCCGCAAAATATGGCCGCCGGCGCTTCCGCCGGAGCTGTTCTGCTTGCCTGGGTCATTACAGGCATCGGCATTTATCTTATTGTCAACACGTTTTCTATCCTGTCTATGGCTAAGCCGGAGCTGAAAACAGGCATTTATTCATACAGCCGCGCCGGATTTGGTTCTTACGCCGGGTTTACCATCGGCTGGTCGTACTGGTTGTGCCAGGTTTTCGGCAATGTCAGTTATGCCGTCATTACCATGGACGCGCTCAACTATTTTTTCCCGCCTTATTTTGCCGGCGGAAACAATCTGGCCTCGATTATCGGCGGCTCTGTTATTATCTGGGGTTTTAACTTTATGATTCTCAGAGGTGTGCAGCAAGCCAGTATCATCAACCTTATCGGTACAATTTTGAAAATCGCGCCGCTTATTCTTTTTATCATCATCATGCTGGTGGTTTTCAATTCCTCCAAGTTTGATTTTGACTTCTGGGGCGAATCCGCTGATACGGTTAACCGTCTGGGCGGGCTCGGAACACAGATTAAAAGCACAATGATGGTGACGTTGTGGTCCTTTATCGGGATTGAAGGCGCCGTTGTCATGTCAGACAAAGCCAAAGATTCCAAAGACATCGGCCCGGCGACTTTTCTCGGCTTCATTTCCTGTCTGATTATCTACGCCCTGCTCTCCCTGCTGCCCTATGGCTATATGAATCAGGCAGAACTGGCAGCGGTAAGCAATCCGTCAACAGCAGGCATTCTGGAAGCAATTATCGGCAAGGAAGGCGCCTGGATTATGAATATCGGCCTGTTAATCGCCGTTTTGACCAGTTGGCTTGCCTGGACAATCGTCACCGCGCAAATTCCTTTTGCAGCGGCGCAAAACGGAACGTTTCCCAAAGGTTTCACCCGTGAAAATGCCGCCGGTTCCCCTTCCGTATCCTTATGGGTAACCAGTTTGGCCATGCAGCTGTGCATGTTTTTGGTTTATTTTGCCAGCGACGCCTGGTCGACCATGCTTAACATTACCAGCGTGATGGTTCTGCCGGCTTATTTTATGTCCTGCGCTTATCTGTGGAAGCTGTGCACAGACGGCGAATATCCGCGGGGACTGGATGTCAAGCGTTCGTCAGCTTTATTCACGGCCGTAGCCGGTTCTGTTTACGCTCTGTGGCTGATTTACGCCGCCGGCCTGAAATATTTCATGCTGGCCATCGTTATTCTGGCTCTCGGCATTCCGGTTTTCTGGCTGGCGAGAAAACAAAACGCACCGCAGGAAGCCGTTTTTACCAAAAGGGAAAAAGGGCTGGCTGTCCTGTTCATTATTATTGCACTGTGGTCCGTTTATGCTTTCAGCCACGGTTTGGTTACTTTAAACTAAGTTTTCCAAAAAAAAGAGGTTGGAATTTCCAACCTCTTTTTTTACATTACAGAGCTTCACGCACCATAACCTGCCACTTTGCAACATGCTCACGCAAATCAGCATTGACTTCTTCCCTGCCATATTTTACGGCCAGGAACATTTTCAAATACTGAAACGGCGCAGACAAAGGCAAGCGACTGATACGCACGGGATAATGCTTTTCAAGATAGGCCGCCGCTTTCAGCGTTTCTTCGGAAGGAGTGAAATCTAACGGCGCATTAAACTTATTCTGATTAAGCTTAATACGGTTATAGATTGCAGCAACTTCAGACAAAAGCGGCAAACCGTCTGCCAGCCCTTTTCCATTATACAGCTGAGCCATATCCATAATATGCTCATCCGGGCAATAGAAATACGCATTCAAAGGAACCGTTCCGGGAAACTGAACAGTGCTGAAACGCACCGTTCTTTCCAAGCGCAGGCTTAAACGAAGCGTCGGACAGAAGATTATCGGTTCCCGGCTGCCTCCCAGATAATCAATGATTTCCTTAAGATTGGCGCCGGTATTCGTTCCGTGGTCCAGCACTTTTATCCGTCTTGCCCCCAAAAGCGTGCAAACATTTGCCAGTTTCTGCCCTTCCGAACATCCTTTTTCATTCAGATATTTTGAAAGCATCCCTGTTCCGCCGACGCACAGAATTTCCGGTTCATAGCCAAACTGTTTCTTGCAGGCAAAAAATACTTTGCAGGCATAAAACGCAGATACCGGATCATCATCAATGCACACGACATAAAACGGTCGAACCGTTAACTGTCCGTCAACAACACAATCTGTTTTATAACGCAGTTCATTTAAAACTTTGGCTGCACAATTCCATTGCTTTTCATAAAATTTAATATCCATAAAAATTTATATTTAAAGTTAATAATATTATATCGTTTTAATACTAGTTTATTTTAGACAAAAATGCAAGATATTTTTACAAGATAAATTAAAAGGAGGTTTTACCCTCCTTTTTTTCATTTTGATTTGGCTTATTACTCGATGCAGCAGTCAACGGCTTTGCGGACAAAGGCTTTCATCTTTGCCAGAGCGCCGCCTTTGGTTTCTGCCTCAACTGCTTCAGCCGTTTTCTTTTCTGACGCCGGCGTGGCGACTGCTGCGGCACGCACCGTCAGTTTCTTGACGTCATCGACGCTGTCCTTGACCCATTTCACGTCGTCAATGCTCAGCATATTCATGTTTAAGCCCCAGAACAGGCAGTATAATTCATAAGCCTGGTTAAATAAGTCATAGGCAACGTCCTTATGGCCTAAGCTCTGCTGTTTGGTGCCGACTTCCATCAGGCGCATCGAACTCGCCAGCAGGTGTTTCGATATGCACCAAACCTCACCTTCATAACTCGGGATTATCTTCTGCATCAGCTTCTTGCGCGTTTCGCGGACGTCTTCAATCAGGTCGTAAAACGAGGTCTTGCCCGTCTTCGCGCCCGAAAACATCAGGTGTTCCTCTATGCTGATGAGATTCATGATGGCAATCGTCAAATCCTGATCCGAAGACAGGTCTTTGGGGTTGACTTTCTTGCTGCTGTCTATCCGTTCGACAAATTCTTTTACGTCTTTGGCTTTTTGCATCTTTTTCTCCTTAAAATCCGGCTAACAGATTATCGGCCGCGGGAACACAAATCGGGTTATAATAAAAATAAGTGCTCAAAGCCAATAATGCAACAACAGGCAAAACAACTTTTTCAAACGGAAAATGCGCATGGCCGCCGTTCCGGGCTTTCATCCACTGATACAGTTTTGACGTGTAGGCAAAGACCAACGCTCCAGCCAAAAAGCTGAAAAGAAACGGATCAAGGTACAAAACGCAAAGCAGCACTTTCGGCTGATAACTCATTTCGCCAAGATACAAAAAGCCGACAGTTCCCAGGCTGACAACCATCAACAGCGCATCACGCCCGGCAAAATGCCAGTTTTTCTTGTCAAAATACTTAATCGCCCAATAGCCGACCAAAGTCAAAAATGCACCGGACCAAACGCCGACAACACTGTCGTCAACACCCAGCTGGCGGGCAATTTCCAAGGAAGCGCCGACGGCTACGGTACAGACGGCACAGGCCGGGTTGGCGTAAGCATGCGTGCTGATTAAAACAGCGGCAAGCAGAAGCAGAGCAAAAGTCATTTCATTTCTCCATCAAACATAATTCACCGTCTATTATTCATTTATCTGACAAAAAATCAACTTATTTATCCGCTTCCTGTTTATTATTCCCGTCAATTTCACCGGTTTCATTTTCATCAACCTGCTCTGCCGCTTTCATAGTGCGCAGGTAACGGCGCGTCATTTTCAGAGCATTGGCAAATGTCGATGCCGTTGAAATGTCCTTACTGGTAATACCTTCTTTCAGGAAAGCCTCATGCAGGACGCGACGCGGTTGTTTTTTGATATTGGAGAAAATAATTTTGGTATTATGCTTCTTCAGTTTTTTTACAAATTCGACAATCAGGTTGGCGCCGGTCGCATCAACAACCGGAACATAGCCCATGCGGAAAATCAAGACTTTCGGCGCCCGGGGCAATGTTTTAAGATAGCTTGACACCTGCGCGGCGGCACCGAAAAACAACGGACCGGACATACGCAGCGACATAACGCCGTCTTCTGACAAAAAGCGGCTCAAATCACGGCCGCCGCCCGTATTTTCAAGAACGGCGTCATCGGTTTCGATTTCAATCTCGCGACTCATACGGTGCATAAAGATAATACTGGCCATAATGAAACCGACGCTGATAGCGGTATTTAAATCGGCCAAAACGGTCAGGGACAAAGTTACCAGCAGCGTATAGCGGTCGCCGCGCGGACCTTCAATGACTTTGAGCATTTTGCCAAAGCCAATCATGTTCCAGCCGACAATAGTCAAAATGGCAGAGAGGCAGGCCAACGGAATATACTTGGCCAAAGGCGACAGCAGAAGCATGAACAGGAAAATGAACACGGCGTTCATCATGCCTGAAAT
This sequence comes from uncultured Azospirillum sp., assembly GCA_900538765.1. GTDB lineage: Bacteria > Pseudomonadota > Alphaproteobacteria > RF32 > CAG-239 > HGM16780. The sequence continues at coordinate 12,038 of UQAB01000032.1, forward strand.
CGGCGAATAAGCATTGGCCTTCAAGTTGGTTGCCGTACGGGCAATGGCGCTGGTTGCCGGAATACCGGCAAAGAACATACAGATAATATTGGCGGCGCCCTCCCCGATCAGTTCGGCATTTGGATTGTGGTTGTCACCGCTCATACCGTCGGCAACAGTCGCGCACAACAGAGATTCAATCGCCGCCAAGAAAGCAATCGTCAAACCGGTCGGCAGAACCTTCAACATCAGGTCAATACTGATTTCCGGCGCTTTCGGCGCGGGAAGCAAGTGCGGAATTCCACCGAAACGACTGCCAATCGTGTCTATCTGCACACCAAACAAGGACAAAATCATAACCAGAAAAACAGCGACAACCACACTGATTAAATAAGCCGGAAGTTTCGGATGTTTCAGCTGGATAAAAAAGATAACGCCAAAAGAAACCAAAGCGACAAACACCGATGCGGCGGTAAACTTGTCAAGGTTGGCCATATAAGCGCGCCAGCGCGGCAAAACTTCTACAGGAATGCCGCTGACCTGCAAACCGATTAAATCCTGAAACTGGGTGGTTATGAGCAAAAGCCCGATACCGCCGGTAAAGCCCAAGACGACCGGATAAGGAATATATTTGATATAAGTTCCAAGTTTCAATAATCCGGCAAGAATGAGGACAACTCCGGTAATCAACATTGTCAGCAGCAGAGCATTATAGCCGTAGTTTTGAATGACCGTGAAAATCAAAACGGCAAAAGCCCCTGTCGGTCCGCCGATTTGATAACGACCGCCGGCAAAAAGCGCAATAAAGAAACCGGCAACAATCGCCGTGTAAAGCCCCTGCGCCGGTGTAACGCCGGAAGCAATGGCCAAAGCCATGGATAAAGGAATGGAAATGACCGCGACGGTCAATCCACCGGAAACGTCACGTTTAAAACAACTGATGTTATATCCCTGTTTTTTAACGACTTCCCATAATTTCGGCGCAAAGTTTTTTTCATAAGCGCCAAAAAAACGTTTCAGCATTCCAAACATTTTATTCCTCTTTTATCTCTTTGATTAATTTATGACACGGGGTGTTGTACTCCTTTTTCATATCGTGTCAAGAGGAACAGGGATTTTTCGCCAATAAAATTTCAAAAGGTCAGAAAAAACGGTTTAAAAAGCTGCGCAGCCGGGACTTGCGATAACTTTTGAAATATTCATGCGGCAGAGAACGTTGTATAAACCAATACAGAATCCTGTTTTTGACAATTTCTGTTTTGACCGGTTTGGCCGTGCCGACAATTTTATAGCCGTTTTCTTTAGGCATATTGAGCAGCGTCAGGTTGGCGCAGGCCTTACATTCAAAGCGCCCCGTACAATTCTCCGCGGCGAATGCATAAACCAGGGCAGACTCACGAAAATCTGCCATACCGCTGAAATTCGCCCCCAGAATGACCAAACGGATTGATGGCGAAGATATCAGAATCAGTTGGCCGGAAGCATTTTCCCCCACTTCAACCCGTTGCACTGTTTTGGAGGAACTCAAATCAAGGGTTCCGGCAAAACCGCTGCCGACGTAAACGCTGCGTATTCCCTGACGGGCACTGACGCTGGCTCCGTACAAACTGCCGGAAAAGCCGTCGCCGATTTGCAAATATCTGGCAAAAACGGAAATAATACTTAGTCTTCCGCTATAATTTTGCCCAATGTCGATATGCCGGTAAAAGATACAGGTGTTGATGTTAAAAATTCCCTGGCAGTCACTGCCGACAATCAGCCGGCGCAGATAAGACTTTTTCAAATCAGCCGAGCCGCTGAAGCTGCTGCCGACTTTTATATTCAGAATTTTTTCGCCGTCATGGAAGAACACCTCCGCCCGGCAGTTGTCTTTGATTTCCAGATTTTCAACACTGCTGCGCGACAGCGAAAGCCGCCCGCTGAAATTGGCGTCCACGGTAACAGAGCGGATATGATGATTGCTGCGCAAATCTATATCCAAAGCAGAATCGGAACCGATACAAAGAGAGCGAATCAACATTCCCTGCAAATCAAGCTGGCAGCCTACAGAATTTTTTTTGAGTTTTAAATCCATAGGATACAGACTGTTTAAAATCGCAACTGTTTTATCTTCCGGTTGAAGAAAATGGTTTAATCCATAGCGTTTCAATTCACGGGAACTAAGATAGACTTCCCGTTGGTCTTCATACTTTAAAATACTGACACCGAGTTCATGCGCCGCTTCTTTGGTCAGACGGAACTTCGCTTCCATGATGTAGGCGACAACTTCATCAATTATATGACGCGGCAGGTGGCGTTCCTTGTGAAAACGGAATGAGGTTATGACATCATTATATTTTTCAGCCGTGGCTGCAATAAAGCCCTGCCGGTTGCGCAAAATAAACATATTATCTTTTCCCGGCATGCGTTCCCCTACATAACCGGATGAAAATTGATGGATGAGCTTGTCTTCTTCGTCCTTGTTTTCAGACATTCTTTAAGTATTTCCCTTTGGTATGAGATATTATAATGCGTGTATCCTAAAGCATAATTATTAACAAAGGTTTTTCATTTGCCAATTTTGAAAAATTATTGTATGAAGATAGGCGGAGGGACAAGCATGAAAAAAATCGTTCACATTTCAAACTTTAACCTGATGCGTTTTAAGGGCTGTTTTATTAACGGCATGCCGGTCAAAATTTCAAATGGCCTGACCCGCAACGGTTATTATGTCATGAACTATCCCGACCGCGACTTATGCCGGATGTTTGGTTACGGGCATATGAATTTTCTGGGAAAAAGGCGTATTAACAGGCATCTTATAGACTATTGCCGGGCGGTCAAGCCGGATGCACTGTTTATCGGCCATGCCGATGTCATTGACGTTGACACCATTCTGGAAATCAAAAAAATATTTCCCGGGTTGAAAATTCTGCAATGGAGCTGTGACTGGATTGTTCCGGGATATGCTGACCGCAATATTACCGCTTTAAAAAAATATCTGGAAGCAGTTGACGTTCTGCTGATTACGACCGGTGATGCCAAACTTTTGAAACAGTTTAAGACGGGCAAGAATATTGTCGGTTATCTGCCTAATATCGCTGACAAATCTATTGAAACCGGCGAAGCTTTCAAGCAAAAATCCCCTCTGTATGACATTATGCTGGCCACAAATACAGGAAAACGGCAGTTTTGCGGACAGGATGAAGAAATTGAAATTCTTGTTGACGAGGCGAACACAAAAGTTTCCGGTTTAAAGTGGCTTTTGGCCGGGATTAAAGGCGCTCCGGGACTGAACGGTTACGAATACATCGAAAAGCTGGCACAATCCGCTATGGGACTTAATCTCAGCAGGTTAAACGACATATACCATTACAGTTCCGACCGCATGGTTCACATCATGGCTAACGGCGGGCTGGCTTTTATTGATCGCAGAACAGGCTTTAATGATATTTTTACAGAAGATGAAGCGGCGTTTTATTCCGAGCGCGGCGAATTTTTTGACAAGCTCCGTTTTTATAAGGAAAATCCCGAAGCCAGAATGAAAACAGCGGAAAAAGGCTTTATCAAAATCCACCATGATTTTAATGACATTGTCATTACCAAATATATGGCCGATTTGCTCTTTAGCAATAAGATTACCGAAAAACCCTGGCAGGTTTTATTAAAATAATTTTTTAATCAGGCTTTTTAAAATCAGGCAAAAAATTTTGCCTGATTTTTTATGTCTTATTTTTTCCTCTTCTTGTGAAAATTAATGATTGAACATTGTGTTTAAATGTGTTATATTAGAGTCGTGATGATAAGAGCGGAGGATGTAGAGATG
>UQAB01000033.1 GCA_900538765.1 uncultured Azospirillum sp.
TTCATAGTATCCTCCACACTTGTCATCACAAGGATACTATATCATAAAAATTCCCACTGTTCAATCATTAATTTTGACGAGAGGAGAGAAAAATGACAGAAGTTTTTTGGAGGCGGTTTCCTTTTGCTTGGTTGGGTTATGTCCTTGTTGAGGGCTTTAGACTCTGAGTTCTTCTCAGGGTGACAATCGGATGGATGGTGGCATGGGATGTTTATAACGGGTGTATTCCGGGTGACAAGGTTTCTTTTTGTGTTATGATGAAGCGGAGTTTGTAAAACAAAAAAGACGACGGATTGACGATTATGATAACGCATACGGCGGCGGAATTGCTGGTTCTGGGAATAGTGGCGGTGTTTTTTCAGAAAAACCGGCTGCAACGTATTTGGGCTTTTTTATTATGGGCGGGATTTGCAGGCATTGCTTTTTCCTGGCTGGCAGAATCTTTGGCCGGCGGCGATTTTCGCGCGGTTTATCGCTGGATTGTTTCTCCGGTTATCAATGTTGATTTGGTTTTGAAAAACAATGCCGAGGTTTTCAAAATGACGGCGGCAGTGTTTATTGCCGGCGGGTTTTCCTTGTTTTATAATATTTTTTATGACTTGGAAAAAGAACGGCTGCGTTCGGGCGGGCTGTACTTGCTGTTAACCGCAGCGATGATTTTTCTGATTTGCGCGGAAAACATGATGCAGCTGCTTATCGGCGCTTGTTTGGCGGATATTCTCGGTTTTTATCTTATTCGCGACACGATGTCCAAGCAGAAGTATGTTTTTTATAATTTGTTGGCGGATATGGCTTTGATGCTGGCTTTTGCCTTGTTGTGGGGAAAAAACGGAAATCTGGGGCTGGCTGCGGCGGCAAAATTTGCGGCGGGCGGCGGCGAAACTTCTTTGGCGCCGGTATTCCTGCTTGGTGCAGCGGCGGCAAAGTCCGGGCTGTTTTTGTTTCATAACAATTTGCTAGACCTGAAACGCGTTTGTTTTACCCGGGCGATGTTTGTTATGCTGGCGGGGACGCCGCTGGCCGGGGCAATTATTCTCTACAAGACTTATGCTATTGTGGCGGCGGGCGGTTGGATGATGGTTCCGGCAACGGTGGCTTTGGCAGCGCTGACATTGCTTTGGGCTTTAGGCGGGGCTTTGTTGGCGGATAATGTTCATGCCAAAATCCTGTATCTTAATTTGGCGGTTTATGGGATGTTGTATGGCGTTTTGAGTGCGGATGCGGCAGTTTTTCCGGCATTGCTTCCGGCGGCGGTGCTGTTTGGCACGGTGACGACGCTGGTCTTGATGCTGCCGGTGGCGGCGGCTTCCAACGAGGTTAACGTTTCCGGTATGGGGCAGTTTTATAAAATGATGAAGCTGACGCTCGGGGTGAGCCTGTTGGCCGTGTGGGCTGAGATTCCGCAATGGGCGGGGTTAGCTGTCGGTACAGCCTCCGGGCAGTGGTGGATTTGGGCTTACGGGGCGGTGCAGCTGCTGGCGCTGGCGCATGTGCTTGGGCAGATTTATCTTGGCGCGTCGCGGGCGGATGACCGGGTGTGGGCCATGCTTAAAAATCCTAATTTCTTTTATCTTTTGCCGTTGTTGGCCGCAGTAGGGCTGCTGTTGGCGGAAAGCCGGATTGCGTGCGGCTGGCCGGCGCTTTGTGCCGGCGTGGCTTTTTTGTTTGTTTTTCTGACCCGGCCGCTGCGTTTTCTTGACCGTTTTTATGACAACGAAACCGTGCAGGCGGCCGAACCGGTGATGGCTTTTTATAATGCTGCCCTGATTACGCCGCTGACGGTTCTGGGGCGGATTTTGTGGCTGCTGGTTGATTTTCTGCTGATAGAAAAGACTTTTGTCAACACGCTGAATAATGTGGTGAACGCTTTAGTCCGGCTGACGGCGCGGATTCATACCGACGTACGGGGCAGCGGTCTGGCGTTTACGGCGGCGGGTCTGGCTGCTGCGGCGGTTTGTTATTATGTGCAGGGAGGCAGATAGATGAGCGGGACGGTGCCTTACTTATTGTTGATGACGGTTTTGCCGCTGGCGGGGATGCTGTTTGCGTTTACGGCCAAGGATACGGGCAAGGCTTCGGGGCAGAACGTGCTGCATGTGACGATTTTGACGCTTGTGGCCAATCTGTTGTTGATTTTCCGTGCCTTTACGCTGATTAAGCCGGGGTATGGCAATTTGCAGCTGACAGAACGCTATATGTGGCTGGAGAATCCGCATATTGAACTGGTTTTCGGAGCGGACAGCTTTGCGTTGCTGCTGATTATGGGCGTTTATCTGGCGGCGTTGGTCGGGCTGTGGGGCGTGAAGGGTCGGGCGGAAGGGCAGAAGCCGCGGATGATTTTTATGCTGATGTTTCTGAGTTCGGTGACCGGATTTTTCGTGTCGGCCGATATTTTCTCCTTTTTTATTTTCTTTTTGGTGATGCTGCTGCCGCTGTTTATGCTGGTGGGGATGTTTGGCGATATCAGGAAGCAGGGCAGCGTTTTTCGTTTTATGCTGTATAATCTGTTTGGGGCAATGCTGTTGTTCGCGGCGATTATTGTGCTGTATTCTCACCAGAACAGCAGTATTATGCTGGGGGCGGTGAGCCGCGTGAAAATGAGCGGGCTTGGGGCGCTTTGGGTTTGGCTGGCGATTTTTGCGGCCTTTTTGTCACGGATTCCGATTTGGCCGTTCCATTATTGGATTGCTTCGGTTAATGCCGGGGTGAAAGACCCGCTGGCATTTATTGCCGCCAATATCATGCCGTTGACCGGGATATACGGTTTTATGCGCTTTTGGCCGAAAGAAGTACCGGAAGCGGTGATGTATTTTATGTCGGCTTTAGAGGCGGTGAGCGCTGTCAGTATGCTGGTTTTGGCGCTTATCGGGCTGATTAACCGCGATATGAATTATAAGATTTTTGTTTTTGTGACGGTTTATTATGTCTTTTTTATGCTCGGGGTTTTTCTGCCGACGGATGAGATGTTGCTTAACGTGGGCTTTTCGCTGTTTGCGTTTTTGCTGATTTTTGCAGTGGTGGCGGTATTGACGGCTTATGTGGAAAACGAGCAGGAGAGCAAAAACTTGTCGTCGGCGGGGATTTTGTGCTCCATGCCGCGGTTGTCGGCGGTGTTTACCTTTGTTATGCTGGCCGGAGCGGGGCTGCCGCTGACGGCGATGTTTGTCAATAATTTTGTTATTACGGCGGCGCTGCTGTCTTATAATCCGGTGACGGCGCTGACGGCGGTGACGGCTTTGCTGCTGACGGCGGCGGCTATGTTGCGGGAGTTGTATCAGCGCAAGGATGCGGCCGGGCTGACCGGCGACAAGGATAAGGCGACGGACATCAGCCGCGGCGATACGGTGTTCTTTTTCGGGGCGGCGGTTATTTTGGTGTTGTCTTTCTTTAATCCGCTGTGGTTTTTGAGGGGGTAGGGCGATGAATTACAATATTGCGGCGCTGTTTCCGGAGATTATTCTGCTGGTGACGCTGGCGGCGGAGGTTCTGGCTTGGAAATTCCGGCGGAAAGCGACGCCCAAGACCTTTTATACGGTTGCAAAATGCGGGATTGTCGGAGCTTTCGCGGCGGCTTTGGTATTATATAATCAGAGTTTTGCGCCTTATTATACCAATGACGTTTATACGACGCTGTTTAAACTGATGGTTTATCTGTGGGGACTGGGGTGTTTTTATCTGTCGCTGAAGTGGTTTTTGGGGATGGATCGGCCGAGTTTCCGTTTTTACAGCCTGGGGCTGTTGTCTTTATTGCTGTTGACGGCAGCTTTGTCGGTGAATGACCTGTGGGCGTTGTTTGCGGTGTTGGAAATTGGTTTTGCGCTGAATTATCTGCTGTTGAAAACGGAATCCGACACTGAGGAAACGCTTGCCTGCGCGCGGCATTTCTTGTTGGCGGCAGCCGGTTTTGCCCTCATTGGCGCCTGGGGTGTGGCAGAGCTGTGCCAGCGGGCGGGGAGCAGCGATTTTGCCGCGGTGAAGGTTTATTTGCAAACGGCGGAGATGAGTTTGCCGCTGTTTATGGCCTGTACGGCGGTTTTGGTCGGGGTGTTGTTTAAGCTGGGTGTGGCGCCGTTTCATTTCTGGATGGCGCAGACTGTCAGCGGGCCGATTTTGCCGGCGGCGTGTTACCTCGGTTTGGTGCCGATTTTTGCCTATTATGCGGTGCTGATTAAGCTTATCAGCAACGTGTTTATGCCGATGTACTGGCAGTTTGAGGAAGTGATGCTGGTGTTTGGCATGACTTCGATTGTTATCGGTGTGGCCGGCGCCAACAGCGAAAGCAACCTGCGGCGTATCTTTGCCTATGTGGCGTTGTTCAATATGGGGATTGTTCTGGCGGTGCTGGCGGCGTTTGACGCAGGGAGCATTCACAGCAGCTTTGTTTATCTCCTGTCTTATATGCTGGCTATGTCCGGCGTCTACACTGTGTTTTACGGCCTGAAAAGCAAGGGCGAGTATTTGGAAACGCTGCATGACGTGTCGGGGTTGGCGGCGGCAAAGCCAATGCTGGCGGCGGCGATGCTGGTGTTTTTGATTTCCATGCTCGGGTTGCCGCCGTTGTTCGGTTTTCTCGGGCTGGTGACGGTGTTAAACGATTTGGCGGCGCGGCACGCCTATTGGGTTGTGATTGTCATTCTTGTGGCGAAGCTGTTGATGGCCTATGCTTATCTCAAGGTTATCAAGACGCTGTATTTTGACAGCCGCAGCGGTATGTTCGACCGGGTTGACAAAGGGATTTATATCTGCTTAATTCTAACCATTGCCCTGATGATTGCGGTGGCGGTCAATCCGCGCTTCTGTCTGACGGTTTTACAGGATTTTCTGAATTAGGCGGGGAGGAACAAAGGCGTGGCAGTAAGAGAAGAGAGGCTTGGCGGCGGTTGGCAGTGGCTGGATTTTGACGAAGCGGACAGCACCAACAATGTGGTGCGGGCACTGACTGCGGAAATGGCTTCCGGCAGCAAGGTTGTGGTTTCGGCTGTGCGGCAGACGGCGGGTCGGGGGCGACGCGGGCGGCAGTGGATTGACTGTGCGGGAAATCTGTTTATGTCGTTGGCGGTGGAGGCCGAGATGAAAGACCTGGGACGCCTGGTACTGCTTTCGTCTTTGTGCTTATTTATGACAATCAAAGAGTTATCTAAAGATATTAATGTGAAAATTGAACTTAAGTGGCCAAATGACGTATTGGTTAACGGCGGAAAAATCTCGGGAATTTTGCTGGAAAAGGGAAGCGGTGATTATTTTGTCATCGGTATCGGGGTGAATATCGCGGCGTCGCCAAAGGGAAATGTTGCGATTTATCCTTTGGTTAGTCTTAAGGAAGCGGGGATTGACACCGACAGAGTCACTTTTTTGAAAAACTATGTTGCTATTTGGGACAAAACAAGAGATACTTGGGATAAGGAAGGTTTTGAGTCCCTGCGACAAATGTGGCTGGCAAATGTTAAAGGCCTGGGTGAGGAAATTAACGTAACTGACGAAAAAGAAACAAAAAAAGGAATTTTCTCCGGGGTCGATAAAGACGGGGCGCTGCTGCTTGGCGGTGCGGACGGGATTCGAAAAATCAGAGCCGGAGATGTGTTTTATATTAAGGAAAATGTTGAATAGATGAGTATTTTAGATAACGACGGGCTGTATTTTCTGCCGGTGGGCGGTGCTGACGAAATCGGCATGAATATGTACGTTTATGCCTGCAACGGCAAATTTATCGTGGTGGACTGCGGTTACACTTTTTTGAATGATGACTATCCGGGGACGGATTTGGCTTTTGCCTACACAGATTTGCTGGAAAATTATGCCGACCGGATTGAGGGGCTGTTTATTACCCATGCCCATGAAGATCATTTCGGGGCGATTGCCCATGTTTGGCCAAAGCTGAAATGTCCGGTTTATGCCATGGACTTTACGCTGGGGCTGATTCGCGGGCGGCTGGACGAGTTTCACCTTGAAGAGAGTGTGCCGTTGATTGCCGTTAATGACCGCAAGCTGGTGGAAACGGAAACTTTTTCGGTGGAATTTGTTCCGATGGTGCATTCTGTGCCTGAGACCTGCGCCCTTTATATCAGGACGCCGTTTGGCAAGGTTTTTCATGCGACGGACTGGCGTTTCGACGACGGAGAAACCGCTATTTTGCAAGCGGATTTTGCCGCTTTGGAGCGTATCGGCCAAGAGGGTGTCGATTTGCTGGCGGGGGATTCGACCAATATTATGGTGGACAAGCCGCAGTTTAGCGAAAAAGACGTGCGCGAGAGCCTGCTTCGTCTGGTGCCGCTGTATAAAAACGGGCTGGTGGCGACGTGTTTCGCTTCTAATCTGGTGCGGTTGGAAAGTCTGGTTCTGGCGGCTTATGAAGCCGGGCGGACGCCGGTTCTGGTGGGGCGGACGCTGATTAAGAACATGAAAGTTGCCCGGGAATGCGGCTATTTTAAGGATATGCCGCCGGTTTATGACATTAAGGATGCGCGGGACATTCCGTCTGACCAGGCGTTGTATATCTGCACCGGGTCGCAGGGGAACTATCGTTCGGCGTTGAGTTCGATTGTCAAGGGCGAGCATAAGGACGTTAAGCTGGCCAAGGGTGACGCGATTATTTTTTCATCAAAAATTATTCCCGGAAACGAGGAAAAAATCGAGCGGATGCAGGAGAATCTGATGGATCAGGGTGTGGATGTCATTCGCGAGGAGGAGTTTCTTGTTCATACTTCCGGGCATGGCAACCGTGCTGACCTCAAGCGTTTGTATGCCTTATTGAAGCCGAAAATTTTGATGCCGGTGCACGGGGACAAGCGTTTTATTCGCGAACATCAGCGTTATGGCTATTCTCTCGGCATCGGGCAGGTGGAAACGGCGCGTAACGGCGATTTGTTCCGGCTGCGCGATGGGCATTTGGAATTTGTCGAGGCGGTACCGGTCGAGATTATGGCGGTTGACCGCCGCCGGGTTTTGCCGCTTAATGCGCAGGTTTTCAAAAACCGCAAGCGTATTGCCTATAATTGCAGCGTGTTTATCAGCGTGGTTTTTGATGCGGAATGGAAGCTTCTGGATTTGCAGATTTCTTCCATTGACATTCTTGACGAGCCGGCTTTTTCTGAGCTGGCGGCGGGGATTAAGGCTGATATGGAGGCGCAGATTCCCGAGGAAGTGGTTAAGTTTAATTATAATGAAAATCAGATTTCCGACTATATCAAGAGCCGTATTCGCCGCAAAATCTTTAATGCAACCGAAATTAAGCCGGTGGTCTTTTATCATCTGATTCGTACCCGGACGCCGGGTTGCGCACCGACGCGGTGAGCGCACCTGCGAGGTGCGCGGCGGGGAGCCCCCGCGGGCGCAAGTTAGCTGTGGGCTGTCCTGTGCATAGGGAAGCACTGCGTGCGCTTTGTGCTTGCCCGAACATGACATTCTTTTGTTTGGCGGAGGGGTGAGGGGTACGTTCTTGTTGAGGATTTTAGATGCTGGGCTGAGATCCTGAACATGCCGCAGCGAGAACTGCGTTCCGGCGCGGCTTTCAGGATGACAATAAGGGGGGTGATTGTCAAGCGATAGCGCAGACAGAGCCTTTTGTTGAGAACGAGTTTGCTCGGGACAAACAAGTTTGGCATGACAATTCGGATGGTTGGTTTGGGGACAGTTAGCGAAAGGTTCAGGATGTGTTGCAACAAAAAAGAGGGTGTTGCAACACTTTTGTATGCAACATTTTTGAAAAAATGTGTTATATAGATTTGTATAATGGCGGAAAGGCTGTTCTCCTAAAGCAGAATTAACGCTGTTATTATCTTTATCTTCTTAAAAATAAATTATAATAAAAACTTAAAAAGCATTCTCCGTGTTCTGCACTGAGGATGCTTTTTTTGTATTTTATTCTTAGCAAGCAGTTTATTTTCCGGTTGGTTTTTGTTTGTCCAATGTTTAAGGAGAGGGGCGGGAGGAGTATGGTTGGTTTGAACCGGATGTCCGGATTTAATCTGAACATGACGTTCCTTTGCTTGGTTGAGACGGATGGGAGCTTTTCGGAGATAGAAGAGGAAAAACAGGAATTTCAATTAATTATAACAATAGAGGAGCAATAAAATGGGGTTATCCAAGGAATTCCGCGAGGCGCAGATGTGCCGTTTGCGGGATATTGAAAATCAAAATAAATATGATGAGTTTATCTGCAAGTTTGATGATTATCAGCGCAATGCCGGAAAAGGCAGCGGTGAATTGTCGGTACGGGAAGATTTGGAAAATAATTTTGCCAAGTACGGCGTGTTTTATCAGCCGGGATATTTGGCGCGAGAAGTGTGCCGTTTTAATTTAAATCCGCGGAGCAGCGATTTTCCCAAAGATTATGACGGTGTGGTGAATCTGGTGAACAGTTTGAACGGCAAAAGTACGGCGTCTGACGTTTCCGATACGGGGACGTCGACGGCAACATCCGTTTCTTCTTCCGTTTCTCCGCAGGTGGAAACGGTATCGACGGCGGCGGCGACGCCGGAAGCCGCGGTTTCTCCGGCCACAGCTTTACCGAATAATACGGCGAATACAGATGTTTTTGGGGGAACACAGTTGGGAAAAAAAGGGTTTTATTTCCCTACTGAGAGCGATATCACTGATGAAGAACGGCGTTTTCATGATTATATGAAATACCGGAATCTGGGTAATCTTTCTCGTGAAGAGAAAATCAATGTGACGAATGCGGCTTTGGAGGCGGCGCAAAATTCTAACTTTACACCGTATCCCAGCGTTCCGCCGTATCCTTATGACGAAAAGACAAGCCAGTGTTTGCGGCCGCAGCCTTTAATGCAGTGTCTGGAGCCGTGGAAAGATGAGGTTCGGAGGTATAAGGAGAATTCTCAAAACTATAAACAGGCAGATTATGATATGGGATATTATAATAAAAAGGCAGATATGTATCATGGCCGGTTGCGTGACAGCAAAGATTGTCAGAAAATGTATTTGTATCAATATGACCAAAATACACCAGAACAGGTGTATAATGCTGCTTTACATGGCGGATATGATGTGTTTTCCCGGATTGCTGATGTGGGCGGAATGACGGGGGCTGTTTTGGAAAAAGTGGCTCCGATGTATGGACAGGCTTATAGTTATTTTGACAAAGGTGTTGATGCTGCAGACGTGGCAAGCGATTTGGTTTTGAGCGGTAAGGCCAAGATAAACAAAGTCGGCGCTATGTTTGATGACAGTATTGCTAATCCGGCTATTGATATATTGGCAAAGTATAAATCCGCAGATGAACGTTTACGGAATCCATATTATTTGCATCAAACATATACTATGCCGGAAAGCTGTCAGATTGATTCTATCAATAATTATATGACGCAAAATGTCAGTGATTTTCGCCCGGCAGATGAAGAAAAACAGACTGTCGATGATTCTTATTTGCCGGCAGCAACAGTGCCACCAGTGGGGGCAGCTTCGGCTATTTCTTCTCCGGTGCGCGAGCCTTTGCTGAATAAAATTCCTGAGACGGTGAAAACATTGGGGCAAGGCAAGATAGATACTGCGTCCCCTTATACGAAAAAGGCATTTGAGTATGTTTCAGGCAAGATTAAACCGATTGCGAAATGTTTAAATAATGATGTTATTTCGGGAAAGATGGGAAAAGCCGCAGTACCGCTGTTCACAGCAGGGGGAGCAATGATAAGCAGTGTTGATATGGCGCTTCAGCGAGAGGCCGAACGAGAACAGATGCAGGCGTTTACGGATGCGTATGTGGACGAGAATCGTAAGGAGCATAGAGATGTACAAGATGCTTATAATCGTGCAGCTTATAAGAAACAACTCTATGGGCAGGCACTGGATAACAGTATGCAGGAGCTGAATAGGAGGTATGAATTTAAAAAGTAGAAAAAGATAAGAGGCCGGATTTATATCCGGCCTTCTTTTTTGGCTTTATAGAAGCATACAGCGAAGCAGTTTGCCATACATCCGACATACCATTGTGAAGCTATGTCGGGTAGTGTGAATAGTGTTAAATTATCGGGAATGAGCATGTAAGAGCTGACAGTAATGGTTGTTATCATTACAAAAATAATTATTTTCCAATAAGGGGCGTTGGTTATGTTATAAATATTTTTTAATGAAAATTTTTCACCGTTGACAACAGCGCAGAGCATTGTTGTTAGGCGGAAATCAAGATAGTATAACGTTCCAGTTACCAGGATGACTAATTTTAGTTTCGAAAATTCAGTGTATAGAAAAATTTCGGGAGCTATGATTTTGGTGAAGAATGTATTGGCAAAAAGATAGAGATATTTGTATATTAAGAATGCAATAGTGTATACCAACCAGAATTTCCATGATTTGAAGCGGGATAAATCTTTGATATTGGAAAGTATAAGTAATGTTATAAACTCAATGGGATAATGTATGGGCACGTATGGTGTGTTAGGGAAGTAATAGTTATAAATTGGGTTGATTAGCCCCAAGGGGATGAGGACAGGGAGGTATTTGTAAAACATTATGAAAGCGTTTTTAATGATATTAAGCATGGCAGAGTTCCGATATTTTGTCTTTTGGTAGTGAAGAGAATAGTTCTTTTTAGCATAGGTTGTCAAGCGAAAGTTAGTGAGGAGAGGGCGTTTTTTTGCTTGGTGGAGGCTACGTTTTTGTTGAGGTTTTTAGATGCCGGTGTCGATAGTTGGCGATTGGCAAGCGTCAGCGTCGGCAGCGCCCTACGTGACGAACGAGCTTGCCTGGGACAAACAAGTTCGGTATGACAATTTGGATGGATGGGCAGGCACTGGATAACAGTATGCAGGGGATGAGAGGAAGGTGGAATACAGTTAGTAATTTGTAATATTTAAAAAGCAGGCATGTTTTTTTATGCCGTGTCTGCTTTTTTTGCTTGGTAAAAGTTTATAATGAATGACAAAAATATTGCACTTGTATACCAATGTATAATAAAGTCAAAACTTTGCTTATTTGTGCTTAGAAAAACGATGAATTTTACTATTTCAATGATTATTGTGAAAACTAGAATTTTCCAATAAGGGTATTTAATGGTATCAAAAATTTTTTTTATATTTAATGTTTCTTTGTGTAAAACAGCACATAGAGGAATTGTTATATAGAAACCAAGGCAGGAAATGGTTGCCATATGTAATATTAAGAAACATGGCATAGTGTATAAAGTATCAAAGTGAGAGATTATTTTGTTCATGATAATATTAAGGAAAAATTCAGATGCGCTATAATTAATGATTTTTATTACAATATATATGCTTGTATATGATATCCAAAATTTCCATGATTTAAAATAATTAAGTTGTTTTATGCCTGAAAAGATGGTCAATATAATTAGAACGCGTAAAAAAGCAATGATATGTGTTGTTATTGGATAGTTTTGTTTCAATAAATCTGTTGTGAGAGGGTAGGTTAATCCTATGATAATAAGGACAGGGAGGTATTTATAAAACATTATAAAAGAGTTTTTAATGATATTAAGCATGACAGAGTTCCGATATTTTGTCTTTTGGTAGTGAAAAGAATAGTTCCTTTTAGCATAGGTTGTCAAGCGAAAGTTAGTGAGGAGAGGGCGTTTTTTGTTTGGCGGAGGCTACGTTTTTGTTGAGGGTTTTAGATGCCGGCGTCGATAGTTGGCGATTGGCAAGCGTCAGCGTCGGCAGCGCCCTACGTGACGAACGAGCTTGCCTGGGACAAACAAGTTCGGCAAGAGAGTGATTTTATCTTGACATAAATAAAAATGTTCTTATAATGTTCTTTAATTGATTGCGGTTTTATGCTTTTTGAAGTGAGGAAAACGGAGGTCTTGACGTGGTGGTTGATTTTATTCTTATGGTGGAAAAAGGACTTAAAGAAGGCAAACCTAATGCGCGACTGAGTTTTATGCGCCTTGCGGTATATTGGGTGGCGCCGTTGTTTTTGGTGGCGATGGTGTTTGGCTTTTTTTGGGATATTGTATTGGGAAAAATTGAAAACGTTGATATTTCTTGGTTTTTTTTTAATGTGTTTTTGGTGTGGAGAAACTGGGATTATTTCAGAAGAATGCGACAGGCAAGGCTTAATTATCGTTATGGATTACCACCATCAACGGAAGATTTGAAATGGTCGTTTGTTTTGAATGACTCTTTAGTATCGCCGATAGATTTGAATAAAACGCAGTTTAGTTTGTTGTTGCTGTTGGTGATTTATGAGGGGATGGAGGTTTGGGATGCCGTGATGGGAGGAGCCGGGGTCTTTTCTTTTTTGTAAGAGAGCCTGACGGCGGGGGTGTATCTTTGGGTATGCTGTTTGGCTGAGATTGGTGATGTTTATGTTTGAGTTGAGGCGGTTGTTTATCAGCCGCTTTTTTTGTTTAAATTTAAGGAGGTGATTAAAAAATGGCATTAAATGGTCGGGGATATGCTTTTGCCCGGGCTTTTGCAAAATGTGAAAATGCACGGGAGGCGGCTTTAAAGGCCGGATACAGTCCGCAGACGGCGGAAGTTCAGGGTGCGCGTTTGCTGCGGGATGAACAGGTGGCGGCACAGATTGCAAAGTTTAAGGAGCAGCAGCGGCAGATGGCGGAAGCGGGATTATCCGGTTTGGAAACGGGCAGCGGCGGAGAAGCACCGGACAGGGCGGCAACTGTTCGGGACAAGGCGGTGTTGTCGCTGGAGAAAACTATGGCCAAACTGCAGGAGATTGTTGATGTTTCGCTGGAAACAGGCAAGCCGTCGGCAGCTGTTTCCGCGGTTATGGCGATGGCCAAGCTGGCCGGTTTGACTGACAAAAGCGATGAAAACGGCGGTGTGAAGATAACAATTAAAAAATATGATTGGGAGAATGATGACGGTCATGAAGAAGAATTCGGAAATTTTGATTCCTAACGGCTGGAATCCGCGCGATTATCAGCGGCCGTTATGGAAAGCGCTGAACAGCGGCGTTAAGCGCGCTGTGGCGATTTGGCACCGCCGTGCCGGAAAGGACAGTTTGTCCCTGAACTGGACGGTTAAGGCTATGTTGCAGCGGGTCGGCGTTTACTGGCATATGCTGCCGCTTAACACACAGGCGCGCAAGGTGGTGTGGGATGCGATTGATAAGCAGGGGCGGCGGGTTATTGACCAGGTTTTTCCGCTGCAGCTCAGAAAGTCGGTCAGTTCTGCAGAAATGAAGATTGAACTGTGGAACGGCAGTATCTGGCAATGTGTGGGGTCTGACAATTATAACACGCTGGTCGGCGCCAATCCCGTCGGCGTGGTGTTTTCGGAATATTCTCTGGCCGACCCGGAAGCCTGGGATTATCTGCGTCCCATTCTGGCGGAAAACGGCGGCTGGGCTTTGTTTATTTATACACCGCGCGGCAAAAACCATGGTTACCGTTTGTATAATACCGCTTTGTCCGCCGGATGGTTTGTGCAAAAGCTGACGGTGGAAGACACCGGAGCCATTCCTTTGGCGGCGGTTGAGGAAGAACGGCGCGCGGGAATGAG
Source organism: uncultured Azospirillum sp. (assembly GCA_900538765.1). GTDB lineage: Bacteria > Pseudomonadota > Alphaproteobacteria > RF32 > CAG-239 > HGM16780. The sequence goes on from UQAB01000033.1 coordinate 13,437, forward strand.
CGAAAGTAAAATTCAGCAAGAGTTTTACTGTTCTTTTGAAGCATTGGATGAGGAGGACAATAAATTGTTTAATTATGCAAAAGTCAGGGAAGCGGCAAAGCCGAAAATGGACGGCAGCACGTCGCCGCTGGTTATCGGTGTGGATATTGCGCGCAAAGGCTGCGACCGGACGGTGTTTTGCTTCCGCCGCGGGCGCTGGTGTGTCAAGTTTCAGGAAATGCGCGGTTATGATACGGTGGAGGTGGCCGACCGGTTGACGGCGGTTATTCGAGAGGAACAGCCGGTACGGGTGTTTCTTGACCTCGGCAATTCCGGCGCGGGGGTTTATGATATTCTGATGGCGCGGGGGCTGGCGGAAATTGTGCGGGGCGTGAATTTTGGCGGCAAGGCGATTAAATCCGACCGCTATTTCAACAAGCGCGCGGAAATGTACGGCGAGGCCTGCAACTGGTTTAACGGTGAGCTGCCGGTGCAGATTCCCGATGATGAGGAATTTGTCAACGAGCTGTTTGCCGTGAAGCTGGGAGATGATGAATACGGGCGGTTGAAGCTGGAGAAGAAAGACGTTGTCCGTGAGGCGCTGGGGCGTTCTCCCGACAAGGCGGACGCTTTTGTTCTGACCTTTGCGGAGCCGGTTTATGACTTGGGGCGGCCGCGGATGTACGGCAACGGTAATCTGAGCTTTGAGGATTTGTTTGCCGACAGTGCGCGGGGCTGTGATCGCGGGTGGTGATTTCAGGATGCTGAAATTCTTTGCCATGTCTGTTTTGGTGTGCTATATTAAAATAAACGGAAGCAGATGTGAGTGACTGTTATGGCAGAAAGCGGAACGGAAAAAGAATTGGCGAAAAACGACGGAATTTCGGCGGAGAATAAGTTTCAGGCGGAGCTTTTTCTCAATGTTTTTCTGCCGGCTGCGGATATTTTGAAAATTGCCGACGTTCGGAAGGAAAATAACCGGAAAGTTTCCGTTGACGATGTTATGAAAAATCCCCGTTTTGAAGATGCCTGCAAGAAGATTCTGGAAGGAAAGCCTGCGGAGGTTCAGGAGTTTATTCTTGCTCAGGCCAGAAACCGCGTGTCACGCGTTTTGGCGCAGAATGCCAAAGGTAAAGACAAAGATAAATCCGCGGATGGAAAAAAGCGTGATGAGGCGGCGGAAGAGCAGGATTTGGGCGATAATATGCGTCGCGGGAAGAAAAAAAATTTCTTTAAGCGCATGAAGGAAAAGATTAAAAAGCGCTTTGGAAAATCAGCTCAGCAAAAAGCCGGTGAGAAAGCTGCGGCCAAAACGACTGAAAAGACGCTAGCTAAAACAACGGGCAAAGCGGCCGGGAAAACTGCCGGGAAAACTGCCGGAAAAGCTGTTGCCAAGGCGACAGGAAAATCTTTGTTGAAAAAGATTCCGCTTGTCGGTTTGGGCGTCGGCTGTTACTTTGCCTGGGACAGGATTAAACAGGGGGATTATGCCGGGGCGCTGGGCGAAGTGGCTTCCGGTGCGGCGGCATGTGTTCCCGGCGTGGGTACGGCAGTCAGCGTCGGAATTGACGTTGCGTTAGGCGGCCGGGATGTTTATCGCGCTTCCCAAGGTGGTGAGGTATCTCAACAACAGGCTGTGTCTGAAAATACTTCAGCCGGAGAGAGAACGCAGAAGAAAATTTCTCGGGCTGACCGGCGGCTTTTATTGGAAAAAAGCGGTATTTTACAGCCGCAAAGGCCGCTGGCGCCGGTTCGGCAGACGCAGCTTACTCAAGATATGTCCAGAGCTTTTATGGGCTCAGAACGAAGCTGAATTTGTCACACCGACGCGGTGAGCGATCAGTTCGCCGCTGGTTGGTAGTGCGTAAAGAAGCACTGCGTGCGCCTTGTGCCTGCCGCTTTGTCATTTTTCTCTCCTCACATTAAAAATATTTGTTGAATACTAAGAAAAGTTATGCTATAGTATCTTTGTGATGACAAGTGTGGAGGATACGATGAAGAATATTTCCCAAGTAATATTACTGTCAACTTCATGCCTGATTTGGTATGGAGCGGACAATGTTTGTGCTTCTGTTAATGTTTTTTCCGGTATCCCTAAGTCAGGTACCCA
>UQAB01000034.1 GCA_900538765.1 uncultured Azospirillum sp.
CATCACAAGGATACTATAGCATAAAAATTTCTACTGTTCAATCATTAATTTTAATAAGAAGAGAGAAAAATGACAAACAGGCACGGCCTGAGCGCACCTGCGAAGTGAGCGATTGGTTAGCCGCTGATTGACAGAGCATAAAAAGGTGCGCTGCTTGGATTGTGCAGATGGGAGGATGTTGTGTGAGAGTTCTTTTGCTTGGCTGGGTTTTTGTTTCTGTTGAGGGGGAGGAAATCTGGGGATTTAAAATCAGAAAAAGCACAGGTCTAAACTGTGCTTTTCAGAATGATTACTTATTGCGGCAACCGGTACGAACTTTGTGTTTAGATTGATATTTGGCATCAGATAACTTCCGACCAAAGGAAAAGCTTGATGCCGACAAACTGCCGTTAGCTGCGTAAGGATTGCCGCTACCACTGCCTTTGACACTCAGATCAAACGGCGGCGTGAAAAAACTTCTAACTTCTTTAGGGGCAATCAACCAATATAAAAGAAGGCAGCAAACAATAACAAATAATGCAATCATTACAAACGAACCGGTACATAACCAGTAAAAACTAAAGTTATCCATAGCATAATAATTTAAAATTAAACAATAATATTAACTGTTCCTTTAACTTAATTAATTTTATTACAAAAGTAAACCGGAAAATAATGATAAATAAAAAAGCGCCCGGCCGGGCGCTTTTTTTATTCTTCTCCTTCATCTCCGGCAACATGCGTATCAAGCGAATAACCTGTTGCACGGACGGTACGGATATAGTCGGGGCCAAACTCGTTAAGCGATTTGCGCAAACGGCGGATATGCACATCTACCGTTCGGGATTCTACGTATATGTTATCCCCCCAGACATTTTTCAGCAAAAACTCCCGTGAAAAAACTTTGCCAGGCGTTTCCATCAACATACGCAGCAGGCGAAATTCTGTTGGTCCCAGATGAATAAAGTTTTCACCGCGAAAAACCTTTTTGGCGACCAAATCCATCCGTATATCTTCAAAAACAAACTCTTTCTGTTCCATCGGCTCCGGCGCGCGGCGAAGCTGGGACTTTACCCTGGCTATCAGCTCAGGAACGGAAAAAGGCTTGGTTACATAATCATCTGCTCCGGCAGTCAACCCTTTAATCTTGTCTTCCTCTTCCCCTTTGGCGGTCAGCATAATAATCGGAATATTTTTAATATCCGGCTTTGACCGTACCAGCTTGCAAATCTCAACACCTGACATTTCCGGCAGCATCCAATCCAAAATAATGACTGACGGCTGGTTCTTTTCAATCTCGGCAACGGCACGACTGCCCCGGCTTTCAGTATAGACGGTAAAGCCTTCCTTCTCAAGGTTGTACTTGAGCAAAACCGCCAAGGCTTCCTCATCTTCTACAATCATTATACTGTTATTAGGCATGGAAAATTCTCCGCAAAAAACATTTTTATGCGTCATATTATAGAAATTTGTGGTTAAAATTACCTTAAAGCGTCAATATTCTTCCGGTAATCTTCGCCGGCAAAAACCGCGGTTCCGGCAACCAGAATATCGGCTCCGGCAGCCATGCATTCCGCCGCTGTCAGCGGATTTATTCCGCCGTCAACTTCAATTTGGATATTTCTGCCTTTCACCATCTCCCGGCAAGCGGTTATTTTACGCAGCTGGGAAGGGATGAAACTTTGCCCGCCAAAACCTGGATTTACACACATAATCAAAATCTGATCCAGTTTATCCAAGACGTAGGACAAAACTTCTTCCGATGTTGCCGGATTGAGGGAAACTCCGGCTTTGCAGCCCAAAGAACGGATTAAATCCAAACTTCTGTCCAAATGGGGAGACGCTTCGGCGTGTATGGTGATGATATCGGCGCCGGCTTCTGCAAACCAGGGAATCATCTTATCCGGTTCAGTTACCATTAAATGCGTGTCAAACGGCAGACTGCTGCAAGAGCGAATCGCTTTAATCAACGGCGCACCAAAAGTCAGATTGGGCACAAAATGTCCATCCATGACATCCAAATGTATCATGTCGGCGCCGGCGGCTTCCAGTTTTTTTATCTCCGCCTCAAGATTGGCATAATCCGCGGACAGTATGCTCGGAGCAATCAAAACCATTTTCATCTCCCTTGTTATTTTTTTCATTATCTTATATTCCTTGTTAATTTACAATTAAATTTTTATTTCCGACGGGGTTGTTTCCCTGAAATAAAGGATTATTTTCACAAGTAGTAAATGACTTACAAAAGGAGAAAAAATATGTCTGAAATGGCAGTAAAAATCAGCAAAGTTGATAATAAAAAACTGGTAGACCTGTTGAACGTGGCTTTTGCCGAAGAATGGCTGGCCTATTACCAGTATTGGATTGGCGCACAGGTTGCCAAAGGTTTGCTCAGAACAGCCGTTGCCGCAGAATTTATGGAACATGCCAATGAAGAACTTGACCATGCGACCAAGCTGGCAAAACGTATCGTTGAATTAGACGGCACACCACTGATTGATCCCGATATGTGGAAGAAGACGGCAAAATGCAAATATGAAGCGCCGAAAGATCCGTGCGTACACAAACTTCTGGAGCAGAATTTGGATGCTGAGCGTTGTGCTATTGCCCGTTATCAGCAGATTTGCGAAATGACAGAAGGAAAAGATTATGTTACTTTCCATATGTCTCGCGAAATTTTGGAAGAAGAAGTTGAGCACGAGCAGGAAATTGAGGACTATATTACCGACATAGAAGCGGCCTGCAATAAAAAGTAATTTTATTTTTCATAAAATACAAGTATTTAGAAGAATCTTTAATTTTATTTTAAAGATTCTTCTTTTTTGTCAAAATAATTGTTGACAAAATTTATAAAAAGTGTAAATTTAGGACAAATTTGTTAAAAAGCAAATTACATGAACTCTCGAAAAAGCGGAAACACAGACTCTTAATTAATAATCTATAGCTCCAAATAAAAGGTCTACCGCTTTTGAGAAAGGGCTTATTGGAACTTAAACTCGCCAATAAGCTTTTATATACCGGGGCTTGTACCCCTAATTATCAGCCCCGGTTTTTCTCCCCTTGCAAATAACTAATAAAAAACTCCTTAAAGAAATCTTTAAGGAGTTTTTTTTATTTTTCGTCATAACCTTTGGAATCAACTTTACGCAGGATTCCCGATGCCAACGGCCGCAGATTGTCCGGGCGGACAAAACTCGGCATATCACTGTTCGGCGATGCCTGTTTTTTTATCTCATCCGCGCTCAGACGGTGGGTTTCGACGCCAATACGCGCCTGATACAGACATCTCATTCCGTTGACAGGTTCATAATACTCGTCAAGCCCGACAACTTTTTCACCAACGCCCAAATACAAAAAGCCTCCGGAAATCTGATTGTGATAAATGTGATTTATCATCAGGCGTTGTGCTTCTTCAGAAAAGAATCGCAAAACGTTGCGGCAGAAAATAATGTCAAAGGCCTCAGAAAAGGCCATTTCATCCAACATATTATAACGGCGGAATTCAATCATGTTCATAAATTCGCGCTTTATCTGCCATTGATTGCCTTCCGGCTGAAAATTATCAATAATCATACGGGCATTTAACCCCATTTGCACTTCAAATGACGAATAAAGGCCTTTTTGCGCCTTGGCAATCGAAGCTGTTGAAATATCGGTTCCGATGATTTTGATATCCCAATCGCCGACAGCTTTCAGTTTGTTTTTAATCGCAATGGCTATGGAGTAGGTTTCCTGCCCGGAAGAGCAGCCCAAGCTCCAGATGCGTAACTTCTTACTGCCGCGGTTGGCTTCCCTGATATGCGGCAGGATATGATTTTCAAAATTCATAAAAACGTTATAATCGCGGTAAAAACACGTGTCGGAAAGGGTCAGAGCCTCAATGACTTTCCAGAGCAGCGGTTTTTGCCCCATACGCAGCTCGGCAATCAAATCTTCGACTGTCGGGTAGCCTTTTTCCCGGACAAAGTTATATATTTTACGGTCTATGATAAAATATTTGTCTTCGCTTAAACTCCAGCCGGCATATTTTTTCAATAACCCCAATATATATTCAAAATCGTCTTTTTTCATGGAGACACCCTACACTAAATTCAAGATTTCCAGCTTGCTTAAAATAATTTCCTCGTCGAACGGTTTCATTATATAATCATCCGCCCCACCGTCAAGAGCTTCTCTAATCCGCATCGGATCGGTTACCGATGAGCAAAAAATTATTTTTGGCTGTTTAATCCGCTGCATTTCCCTGATTTTATACATTGCATCAAGCCCTTCGAGAATCGGAAGTTTGGTATCCATTATAATCAAATCCGGTTCTTCTGTTTCACAAAGCTCGACAACTTCTTCACCGTCTTCCGCTTCAATGATGTCATATTTAAGATTGCTCATAATCTTTGACAAGATCATGCGGATAACTTTAGAATCGTCTGCAATTAAACATTTTGCCATTATGCCCTCCTTTATCCGATGACCATTTCAAGACCGTTATATTCTGACAGCTTAAACGGGCGGGCTTCTTTTTCCGCCAGATACTGCAGATAAATCATGGCGGCAAACTGCGCCTTATTTCCCGGCAGGATACCGTTGTGAATGTCTTTGACCGCACTGATTTTATCTATGGAAAGCGGTGCTGCCGACGAAACTGCCATCACCATTTTTTCAGCGTCGTCTTCCGCTTCAATCAAGCCGCCTTTAACAACAACATCCGCCATAACCATTACCGCCAGCATCAGCAAGCGTCCGTATTTTTCGGCATTGGAAAGTTTGAGCTGCAGGCTTATCGGATAATTTTTTTGATTGCCGATGGTTTGAACGTATTCTTCACAGGTTTTGACAATCATTTCGGCATTTTCCAGATTGGAACTGTCCAAACCAAAGGCCATGCGAAAAAATTTCATACGGGCGGAAAGGACATGGGAACTGACATTCAAAATTGATTTGATATCATCCAGAAAATCCATATCTCCGTCTTCCAGCAGTTCTACGGCATTGGAAACGGCCCCGATATTTCCAATCAGGTCATGACTGATACGGGTGCAAATTATTTCCGAAAGAGCTGATGATGAAATTTCTGACATATCTTTTTTCCTAAAAACTATATATATCCGTGTTCATATAGCGCTGATCTTCCCGGGACATCCGCGTATAATCAAGCTCACGGAGCATCGGGTCTTCAAGCAGCAAATAACCGGTTGCAGCCCGCATATACGGTTTGTTGCTGCCCAACCCCCAGGTAACTTCATCCCTATTGTCCGGTGCGCCGTATTTCTGGTTTACCTTTTTCCAGAAATCATAAATTTTGATATTGCGCAGGTACATGGCTTTCGGGCTGTTTCCGGTAATTGTCGGCGACATACTCTTATATATAACACGATAAACTTTATTATTCGTAAAATTACTGGTAAAATTTACCATTATTTCTTCTTTAGTCGAAAATTTAGAATATTTGGTTAATGAAACATATTGATGTTTGTCTTGTTTTGCCGCCTCAACAACGCAGCTTTCCAGACGCTCATAACCGACAACACCATGATTGCGACAGGTTTCCTCATTGCGCCAGCGGATAAAATTCGGAATATCAAATTTTTGATATACTTTTTGGAAACCGCGCTTTTTCATAACTTCGTCAACCTGCTGCCCGGACATACGCAGCATAACGCCGGAGATGTCAAAAACGGAAGCATTGGAACGCCCCCGCCCGCGCTTGGAACTATCCAACAGCCCTTCCAAAGCGGCATCGCCGTTTGCGGAAGAACCGATAGCGCTCAACGGCGCTTTCAATTTATTAATCCAAGTACTTTCCGAGGAATTTTTCGCTTCTGCGGGTTTGCTGCTTTCAGTTTCTTCTTTTTTCTCCTTAATGGTTTCCGTCAGGCTTTTTCCGGGCGTTCCAAGTTTGTCAGGATTATCCAAAGGCCGAGCCGGCGCTGTTTCCGTTTCTTTTACAACAGACTGCGACGGCAGAGAATCTTCAGCGTTTTTCTGCAACAGAGGAATATTATCGGCAGGCGCCGGAGGCGGCACGGCCGTTTCGTTTTTTGTGACGGTTTCATCCGGCACATCTTCCATGTCCTCCAACATGATATCATCAAAATTTAAATCAGCATCATCTACAAATTTCGGCGATGCCATAATTCTTTTTCCGGAAACGCTTCCCTGATACGACGGCAAAGCAACGGCAGAATCATTCGGGGCATAAAGGACTTCGGCCGCGACAGCCGGAAAAACGGCCGCGCAGCAGGCCCACAGCACTACACCTCTCATTGCATTACATAATTTCATTGCTTCACTCAATCAGTACTAATCAAGTGTTATTATATCTCTTTTTGGCAATTAGTGAACAGCTTCTGACAAGTTATCAATATTTTTTATATTGAACCATAAAGAAAAGCGGCTATAATGCTGACAAATTTGAGGATTAGTATGATGACAGAGAAAGCAATACACATCATCGGCGCCGGATTGGCCGGCTGCGAAGCCGCCTGGCAAATTGCCAAGAGAGGCGTGCGGGTTTATCTGCATGAAATGAAACCTTTAAAATATTCAGCGGCTCACAAAAATCCCGACTTTGCCGAGTTGGTTTGTTCCAATTCGCTCCGTTCGGACGATTTTGAGCATAATGCCGTTGGGCTGATGCATCAGGAAATGCGTCTTGCAGGTTCGCTGATTATGGCCTGCGCCGATGCAACAAAAGTTCCGGCGGGAGGAGCCCTGGCCGTTGACAGGGACGGTTTTGCCAAGCTCGTCAGTGAGAAAATCCGCAGTCATCCGTTTATTGACATTATTGAGGGTGAAATTACCGAACTTCCCGACGAGGCCGCCGGCGATACCATTATAGCCACAGGACCACTGACCAGCGAAGCGTTGGCGCAGTCCATTTTGAAGCATATTGACAATCAGGCTTTGTCATTTTATGACGCCATCGCACCGGTTGTTTTCAAAGACAGCATTAACTTTGAAAAAGCCTGGTATCAATCCCGTTATGACAAAGGCGACAAGTTTGACTATATCAACTGCCCCATGAACAAAGAGCAGTATTATACCTTTGTCGACAGTTTGCTAAAGGCAGAAAAAGCCGAATTTCACGACTGGGAAGAAGCCCGTTATTTTGACGGCTGCCTGCCGATTGAGGTCATGGCCGAGAGAGGGATTGACACCCTGCTCTACGGGCCGATGAAGCCGGTCGGCCTGACAAATCCGCACTGCGCCGAAAAACCATACGCCGTCGTCCAACTGCGGCAGGACAATAAAGAAGATACGCTGCGAAATATTGTCGGCTTTCAGACAAAACTGAAATACGGCGAACAGAAACGTATTTTTCAGATGATACCGGGATTGGAAAACGCCGAATTTGCCAGACTGGGCGGTATTCACAAAAATACGTTTATCAAGAGCCCGGTTCTGCTGGATAGTTTTCTCAGGCTGAAAAGCCGCCCCAACATTCGTTTTGCCGGACAGATTACCGGCTGCGAGGGCTATATTGAGAGTGCTGCTGTCGGCTTAATGTGCGGTTATTTTGCCGCCGCGCAGATTTTGGGGCAAGATGTCCTGTTGCCGCCACGGACAACGGCTTTCGGTTCTATGCGGTCACATCTGACCGACGATACAAACATAGAAGACTTTCAGCCGATGAATATAAATTTCGGTATATTCCCGACAATCAGCGGCGAAACGACGGCTAACGGGAAATTTCGCAAGATTAAAGGGGCTGACCGTAAAAAAGCATACAGCGACAGAGCTTTACATGATATAAAAGAATGGCTTAAGGTTATCGCATGAAAGAACGGCACAAACAGCAAAAAGACGAAAATTTTCCAGTCGCATTCAGACTTTTTCCCAAAAGATACCGGAAAATGGTGAATTGTTATTATGATTTTGCCCGGCAGGCTGACGACATTGCCGACGCTCCCGACCTTTTACCCAAGGAAAAATCGGCGCAGCTTGATATGCTGGAAAATGTTCTATACGGTGAAAAAAATTTTCCGACAGCCTATGCGGCTGCGGCAAAGCTGAGAGAAATGTTTCTTGCCTACGGCTTTGATTTTTCCCTGGCGACTGATTTGTTGACGGCCTTTCGCCAAGATGCCCAAGGCTTCAAATATCAGACATGGGCGCAGCTTGTCAATTACTGCCAATATTCGGCGGCTCCGGTCGGGCGTTTTTTGCTGGCTTTGTATAACGAAAGCCCGTCGACATATCAGCCGGCATCCATTTTGTGTACGGTTTTGCAGATTGTCAACCATCTGCAAGATGCCGGATATGACGCCAAAATTCTAAAAAGGGTTTACTTTCCCGAAAAAATATTGCATAAATATAAGGTTAGCGAGAGTGATTTGGTTAAGGCTGAAACCAGTCCGTCCCTGCGCCGCGCAGCAGACAATCTGCTTGCCAGAGTTGAAAAACAGCTTGAAGAAGCGGCGGTTTTGCCTAAAGTTATAAAATCAATCCCCCTCAGAATTGAAACTTTTGTTATCATAAACTTAACCAAAATTATGATAACAAAATTAAAAAAGAAGGATTTTTTGGCGGAAGAAATCAAGTTATCCCGATACGACTGGATTGTTTCTTCCATGAAAGGGACGATGCAGGGCATATTTACCCGTCCCAGAACTTTGAGTACTAAAGGCATTTAAATGAACGATATTAAGAAAATTGTAAAACGTTCCGGAACATCTTTTTTTTGGAGCATGCGTTTTCTACCCAAAGCCAAACGCATGGCTATGTACACGCTTTACGCTTTCTGCCGCCATATTGACGACATTGTCGACGGCAATGATATGACAATGGCTGAAAAACTTGAACTGATTCAGGCATGGCGCGAGGAGATGGACAACATCTATGACAAGAAAGTGCCGACAACCGATATCGGACGTAAAATCTATAAAAACTGCATGAGATTCAAATTACCCAAAACGGAATTCATCAAGCTGATCGATTCTATTTCCATGGACATTCCCAATCCGTTGCAGGCACCGAATATGTCCGAATTTTACAAATACTGCCGCGGCGTAGCAGGCGCTCCGGGTAACTTGTCTTTGCGCATTTTCGGGTGCGATAACGAAAAAATGATAGAAAGTCTGGCGACTTCCTTAGGAAACGCCCTGCAAATCACCAACATTTTGCGTGACGTCAAAGAAGACGCCCAGGCCAACCGCCTGTATATTCCCGAAGAGATGTTGGAAAAAGCCAGCATTACCTCAACCAATCCGACAGAAGTCATTGTCAACAAAAATCTGGCGATAGCCAGAGAGGCTTTGGCGCGGATTGCCGAAGAAGAATTCAAAAAATCGGAACAGATGATTAAGCTTTTGGACAAGAAATCCGCCCGTTCGGTCAAAGCCATTATGGCTATTTATAAAAAATATTTCGACATTATGAAAAACCGCGGCTGGGAAATTATTTCCCCCAAACCGCAAATCAGCAAATTCGGTAAATTCACTCTGGCGGCAAAGGCATATTTTTCTGATAAATGACTTGTAAAAAATATCACATTATCGGCGGCGGCATTGCCGGATTGACCGCTGCAAAATATGTCAGAAAATACAATCCGCAGGCTGAAATTATTTTATATGAAGCCGCGGGCAATCTCGGCGGAAAGTGCAAGTCTTATTATGATCCGGTTTTGCAAAGCAATGTTGATACAGCCACTCACGCCATTTTGAAATGCAACAAAGAAGCCTGTAAAATTACCGGAAAATTAAAATTTCAAAATTCTTTTTTGTTTTATGACGCCCAGACCGGGAAATTTTCACACAGTATTCTGAAAAACATCAAAGACATTATCCTGGCTTTATTCAATCTTCCTTTAGAACTTGTTTCCCGCCCTATTCTTAAAATCACACTTCAACAAATGTTTCCGTTTTGGAATGTCAAAAAAGTTTATTTTACGGAAAACGTTACCAATGAAAAAATCATCAACCAGCATATTCAATATCCCGATAAAATCTGTTACCATTATGTGTTAAAGGATGTCCGGGGCAAGAAAGGACGGGCAACAAAGCTTGTTTTCAACAAAGAAACCATACTTTTAACCGAAAAAGACATTGTTATCTCTGCGATTGACATTCACAATTTCTCCAGAATTTTCAAAACAAAAGAACCCGCGTACAATAAAATTATCAATATCCATTACCGGACAAGCACGCCGCTTACGCTGCCGGAAAGCCGTTCTTTTATTGCCGTTACCAACGGCCTCAGCCAGTGGATTTTTGTAAACGGCAACATTCTGTCGGTCACGATCAGCCATGCCGACAAGATCGATCTTCACAAAGAAGAACTGGCACGGGAAGTCTGGAAAGAAGTCTGCACTTTAAGGAAAGTCAAAGCAGCGTTTGTTCCGCCACACCGCGTGTTGATACACCACCGCGCCACACTCCGACAGGATGACAAAAACAACCAGCTACGCCCTTTTGACTGTTTAACCCAGTATGAAAATTTTTATCTGGCCGGGGACTGGACCATGCGGGACTGGCCCTGCTCTCTTGAAGCGGCAGCTCAATCAGGAAAACGCGCCGCCCAAGCGGCAAAATAAAAAGCAGGCTGCCTGAACGGAAAGTTAGCTGCGGGTTAATAGCGCATAAAGAAGCACTGCGTGCGCCTTGTGCCTGCCGGGAGAAATGGATAATGTCATTGTTGGATCAAATCCGACAATGACATTTAGGAAATATATTTTACTTCATCCTCATATTCTCCCCTTCTGAGCGAACAGAAGGGGACCTGTCGCTGGTTAAAAACTAAAACTTCAACACCGGGCGAACATTGAAGCTGCTGTAAGTCTTACTATAATTAGCCAGATAGTTGCTATTGTAACTCCAAGCCCATACGCTGTTGCTGTAGTTCTCGGTGGACGACCAATTAATGTCATAATAAAGCAACGTTTCTCCTCCAACTTTGGATAAACTGGAATTTATTGCCGAATAATTATCCATCATTGACTGAGCAATACCTGCCGCCGGCAAACACCATTTTCCCTTAGTTTCAGACACTGAACTTGGCATATAATTTACCGCTACCCACGCTGCCGGATATTTTCCCTCATTACCGTATTTAATAATTGTTTGCGTATTTCCACAACTGTCAATGTCTTTTTGGGCTGCTGAAACGCTGCCATAATTCGGTAAGTTCGGAATATCAACATACTCTATTGACCATTGTTTATTCCTAAAAGTTTCCAATGCCAAAGCCTGACCGCAGTTATCGCTGCCGATATAAACCACCACACCGATGGGCGTTTTGCCGCTAACTTTATCATTAGAACAAGTTCCGTCGCTGTTTAATATATCGGCGATTTTACAGTTTTTGGCATAGCCGGTACATTCGCCGAGGACGGCTGTTTCTTCTCTTTTCTGGCATTTGCCGTCTTTCCACTCAAAACCGTCGCTACAGGTACAGGATTTATATTTATTACCGCATTTTTCCGTTCCTGCTTTTTCATTGCTTCCGGTACAGGTATATTTATATGAGGTATCACATGGACAATACCAGCCGTCGCCAAACGGACATTTTAAACAACCGCCTTTATTGGCATTTTCTTTATAGCCAAGTTCGGCACAATTTTGAGCCGGAGAACATTGCGCATAAGTTAAGGCTGGAATTAAAGACAGACTTGTCCCTATAAGTAAAAATTTAAAATTAATATTCATGTTGAAACATCCTTGTTTTTAGTTAAAACAAAACCCGCTTCATGAAGAAGACGGGCGGATGTTCACAACCATACAATAACACATGGCTCAGTGCTTTCGCGCACAGCCTTATAACACTGACATCCGCCTCTAGCACAGCAGACAGATATCAGCATATTCTTATTTTAAGTCGCTAATATGCTTAACGACTGTTATTGTAAAGGGTTGTGACGCCCTCCGCGGCAAACTCTGCCGCTTAAGAAAAGGATATCACAGGGGTGTTTTTTTAGCAAGATATTTTAATTGAGAATTTAAATAACAAAAAAACAAGGACTTTTGACCAGTCCTTGTTTTTTGTTTTAAGCTTGATAAAAAATTAAAGTTCGCCGGAAGCGTAACGTTTTGCCATTTCAGACATCGGAATAACTTTAATCTTGTCAGCATGACCGGCTGCGCCAAAAGCTTCGTAGCGGGCTTCGCAGACTTTCTGCATTTCTTCAATTGCCGGCTTAAGATACTTGCGCGGGTCAAATTCTTTCGGATTCTCAGCAAAGAGCTTACGAATTGCGCCGGTAATAGCCATACGGCAGTCTGTATCAACGTTAACTTTACGGACACCGGATTTGATACCGCGGACGATTTCTTCGACAGGAACACCGAATGTCTGCGGAATGGCACCACCGTAGGCGTTAATCAAATCCTGCAATTCCTGAGGAACAGAAGAAGAACCGTGCATAACCATGTGTGTATTCGGCAGTTTGGCGTGGATTTTTTCAATCACGTCAATCGCTAAAATATCACCGGTCGGTTTACGGGTGAACTTATAAGCGCCGTGAGAGGTACCAACGGCAACTGCCAAAGCGTCAAGTTTGGTTTCAGCAACAAATTTTGCCGCTTCATCCGGGTCTGTTACCAAGCGTTTCTTGTCAATAACGCCTTCAGCGCCGTGACCGTCTTCTTTGTCGCCTTTTCCGGTTTCAAGAGAGCCGATAACGCCGAGTTCACCTTCAACGGAAGCACCGACAGCATGGGCGCGGGCAACAACTTCCTTCGTTACATGAACATTATATTCAAAAGAGGACGGGGTCTTGCCGTCGGCTTCCAAAGAACCGTCCATCATGACAGAGGAGTAACCGTTAACAATGGCAGACTGGCAGATATCAACGGAAGAACCGTGATCCTGGTGAATACAAATCGGCAGTTCAGGGAACATTTCAATACCGGCCTGAACCATATGGCGAATCATCGGGTCACCGGCAAACTTGCGGGCACCGGTAGAAGTCTGCAAAATAACCGGGGCATTAACTTTTTTGGCTGCCTGCAAAACAGCAATAACCTGTTCCATATCATTAATATTAAACGCCGGAACGCCATAGCTGTTTTCAGCCGCATGGTCAAGAATCTGACGCATTGTAACTAAAGGCATATTTATCTCCTTAACAATAGTTTAATTTTCTTTACTGAATATATCCTTTTGCCGTTTATTTGCAATCTTTTTTTATCTCTTGTCCGCGCAGAAAATTTCTCTTGCCATAATCGACAAAACAGGCTATGATAAAGGCAATATAAAATTATTAAAAATAAAAAATTATGGAAACGTTTATTATTGTTTTGCTCGCTGCCGTATCTTTGTTTTTCTTTTATCTGTCCTTGCGAATTATTATTGATATGCGCAGGCATGAAAGAAAATTTAAGAAAGATGTCAGCATCTTAGCCGCCGTTTTTGCTTCGTCTGCATTTGGACTTGCCTCTTTATTTCAGGATGTTTCAATCATTTTAGCCGTTATTTTCAGCTGTATTTTGGTTATGTGCTGCTTTTACCGGCTATATAAACTAAGAAAGAAAAAGCAACAGATTGAAGAAGCATACAAATGGTCAACTTTTAACGCGTATGAGTATGAGGTTAACAAGGTTTATTTCTGGTTTTTCGGCATTTATACGCCGTGCATAGCCGCCCTTCTTCTCCTCAGCCATTCTTTCTGAAATTAAAAAAGATTGCTTCATAAAAGAAGCAATCTTTTTTTCGTATTTTAAGAGGCTTATTTGAAGAAATTTGTTTCAAAAATTTTCATTTGCCGGCCAAATTCCGAAGTGGAAGAAAAATCAGCTTTGCCGATACGCGTCCAAGAACCTGAAGGCGTATCTGTACCATAGGCCGTACTTCCGACAGCGCTTGTTCCAGAACCAGAAAAGTAATTGGAGGCAGAAGCAGATGCTTTGTAATATCCGCTTATTGTCATTATTTCACATCCTGAGGTATACTTGAAATAAGGCTTCCATATAAAGGTGTAAGATCTGTTTCCTGTGATTTGCGCCCTAATAATTGCGTTTGGCGAATTAATATAGGTAAAGTTATCAGTTGCTCCATCATTATCATCAGAATGCCCATTAAATGCTTCAACTTCTGTTTGGTTGCTTGTAATATTTATTATTGCATTATCGTTGATGTTTGTTGTTGTACCAGCAAACGCTTCGCCGTTTCCTGAAGCATCTTTTACATTTATGTTAACGATAGAATCTCCATTTATTGTTATGTTACTTTTATAAAACCCGCGATTTTTTGTTCCTATTGGTCTTAAATTCAACTTTGTATCATTCATTATAATTTGAGAACCGTAGACAGCTACAGCGGCATTGGTATAGATATTTACTATTCCTGACATTGTTGAGGAAAAATTTTTCGACAAAGCTGTTATGGCATTATATCCATTTGTTACCTTCATATTCATATTTCTGATATCGGTACTTCCTTTGAGATACAGCGGGGTGTTGAGCAGCGTGATGTCTGAAACTTTGGTATTGTCTGAGGTATACAGATAATTGTTCAGCGTCAGCGTATAACATTG
>UQAB01000035.1 GCA_900538765.1 uncultured Azospirillum sp.
CGAAATGGGCGAAGTTTCGGCGCAGTGTGTGGCAACACAAGATTGCGCGAGTTTGGGATATACCGAAGCCTCCTGTCCAAACGGCGGCATAAAGTGTCCCTTCGGGAATACGTGGAATTGCAAGGGGGACGGAACAACTAAACCATCTTGTGATTCCTCATACAAATATACCTGTACCGGAGCAAATCAAAAGCCGGGAGCAGACAGCTGCGATGGCAAGTACAAATCTTGTAAATGCGCCTCCGGATATGAATGGAAAAATGGTGTGTGTAGCAAAAAAGAAATAGAACCAATTCTCGGACAGTGTACCGGTTATGCCAAGAATTGTGCTATCGGGGATATTTTAAACAGTGATGGAACCTGTACAACAAACAAAGAAAGCGGCAAGACGCCGATCGGTGTGGTCGTTTATATTGGCAGCGATAATTGCGGCCAGGCTTTGTCATTGAAAGATTTGGGTGCAAAGGCGTGGTCTCCGGGATATGCTGATGTTCCGGGTTTGCCAAATTACGGAAGCACTTCAGCGGCAGAAAGTGATTATGACAGTTGCAATAATACGCAAAAGATTATTCAGGCAGGAGATGCTGCTGAATATCCGGCGGCGTGGGCTGCCGTGACTTATGCGCCGGATTCAGCTCCGGGGACAAAGGGAAAATGGTGTTTGCCTGCTGCGGGTATCGGAAGGGCAATGATGGCGCGACGCCCAGTGATTAACGCCGCATTGGCAACGGCCGGTGGTGATGTCTGGCCGACAAGAGCAAATCCGGCTTATTGGAATTGGACATCGTCCGAGCTTGATGATGCTCATGCATGGGCTTTCATGATTAATCGTGACGATGGTCTTAATTTCAGTAGCAGAGAGGAACGCAAAAGTTATTATTTTGTTCGGCCGGTGATTATGTTTTAGTTTTTATTCTCCGGTATAAACCTGGCTGTTGGGCGGGACGGGGGCACCAATGCCCTCTTCCAGTTCTTCGGCATGAACAAAGCCCATATCGCCGTTGTCAAGCGTTACCCGATACCAGACTTTATCCGGGCTGATGCCGGTTACGCGAACGGTTGCCTCGTTTTTTAATTCGGTAATCCGGTCAAAGTCATCCGAGGGGCCGTACATTACCTTCGCGGTATGTCCGGATTTGACATGATAAAGCATATTCAGGCTGTCACTGTCCGAACGGATGTCCATGATTTTGGCAACAACGACATCGTCTACTCCGGCCTGCCCCCGCCAATGACGAACCTGCTGATAATAATTTATTTTATCAGGTTCTCTGGAGATATTAAAATCTGTACTTTTCAGCCCAAGGGATATTCCGCCAAGCAAAATCAGCCCGACCAAAATACCGGGAACAATCAGCTGCAAACGGCGCAGACGGGAAAAATTCCATTTTGGCAGAGGCTGGCGCCGGACATCCGGCATGGATTTCATAAAACGCTCGAGCAACACTTTGGCCCCCGGCGCGGCATATTCCCAAGCCTGTCCGGCTGATAAAAACGCCTGTTGGTATAAATGATCCTGTTCGTAAGCCAACGCATTGTGCGTCAGCAGACAAAAATTTTCATAATCATTGCGGCCGGTTTGACGATAATTCTCGCGCAGGACAGAAAAGTTTTTCAGCAAAGCCTGCGGCGACCACCAGCCAAGCAAATTATTAAACAATGAATTTTTAAGAACAATTTTTTCCGCCTCAGACGGGCTGCAAACATAAAATTCCTGCGTCAGGTTATATTTGAGCAAACGTCCGCGCATTTTCCAGAGCGACAGCCCGCGGACGGACACATCATTCTGTCCGGCGACATTAGTCAGAACTTTCAGGGCAAAGATATCTGGGAAATTTTCAACGCTGTGCGACAATGACGCCAAATCATAAATCAGGCGTTTGTGTTCATCACTCAAAACATCATAGGCGACTGATATTTTCTGAAAAACTTCCATGGCGTTTGGCGCGCTGTTATGGTCGGGATGCCATTTTTTGGCTTGTTCGCGGTAGCTGAGTTTTATTTCCTTATCATCAGCGGAGGGCGAAAGATTTAAAACGGCATAATAGCCAAGCGGGTCTGACGAATATGTTTTTTGCGCATTCATACCAATATTCCACGAGAAATTGACTGTTCTAAGTTATTTTCCCACGGTTTGATAAAATTTTCCTTAAATTTTATTTCTATTGTGCCGATATATTTCATTTCCAGCAAAGTTTTATTGAAAATTCCCCGTATCATATCATTGACATCGGCGGGAAGCTCCTTTTCGGTGCGGATTATGAGGTCAAAACTGCGCTGCTTTTCAAATGACATTCCGTCAAACTGGAGCTTTCCCAAAGCGGAAAAAGACGTATCCACGACAAAACGCGTACCAGCTTCGCGGCGACGGTGCGAATTTTTGGCGTTTTCGTCTTCCCCTTTACGTTTGACGGCCATGCGGATATAAGACACTGTCTGCCCGGTCAAAAGCGGAATTTCCATCATGCGCCAACCGGCGGTTTCCCGGCTGTTAACCGTTAAAAAACTGCTCAGGCGGTCAGAAACTTCCTGCCCTTCCGCGCCCTGCTGCCTGAGGCTGCCGCTGATTTCCTTCCCCAGCCACTGTGTCAAATCCCCGCTGCGCGCCGCCTTGACATAGTTTACCAGGTTGACGAGGAGCCGGTCGCTTTCAGGATTGGGAATTTTATTAACCAGCGGACGGATGAGGTTGAAGCTTTTTTCATCTTTGCGCAGCAGGCTGAGTATCTGAAACAAGGTGTCTTTTTCAGCTACCGGTGCTTTTTTATGTCCCGGCTGTAGTACGGATAAAGGAAGCGGTAAAACATTTTCCCGGGCGGACAGCAGTTCATCCAAGGTTAAATCAGCAGAAATCGTCTGGGATGGTATTTTGATATCGGGCAGTGTTTCTACTTCGGCAAGCGGGATATCCAATTTCTGAAAAAGCGGCGGCAGCATGGTTTCTCGGATTTCCACCGCGGCGGGAGATGCCACAATTTGACGCCCCAGCAACAGCACGATGCTGCGCAAAAATTCTTCAGGCTTTTGGGAAGACGGCGACACTGCATAATTTGCCAGCATTTCCCGCAGCGACGCTTCAAAGGCGTTTCTTGTTGCCGGTGGGAGCTTGGTTAAGATTTCCGCGACGTTTTCACGCACCGGAAAATTTTCCGCCAATAAGACGACTTCTTTGACAGCCGGGGAAGATACGGCAATTTCTTTGCTCAGCCGGGCAATTACTACAGGGAGGTTTGCAGGTTGTTCGCTGCGCAACGCGGCGTGTGGGGAAATATTGATGTCAAGAATCGGCGCGGCTGCCGATGTTTGCTGAGCAGAAGCCGACGGGCGGATTAAATTCAGCATATCACGGACAAAAGCTTCGGGGCGACGGCCATTGACGGCAGTTAGGCTAAAAGAGGCGTTTTGCCCCTGCAGCGCCGTGACTTTTACCTCCATACGCAGGTTATTCTCCCGCGACAGGTCAAGAGGCAGGTCTAGTTTCAGCTTCAACGGCAGTTCCAGCGTTTGCCCGTTCAGCGAAACTTTAACCGGTACATCCTGAACTGAACCGCTGCTGAAGTCCATTCCCTGTACAAATTCCAAAGTCAGCACATCATTGATTTTCAAATTGCCCAGAGCGTCCGGCATATTTTCCATCATCCCGCCGACAACTTTATTCTGCAGGCTGAGCATCAGCTCTGAAAGATTTACCGGAATTATCTGGCTATTCATCTACGACCAGCTTTCTGGCTATGGCAATCACGTCTTCGGCTGCTTCCGACGTCGGATAGCGGCTGATAAGCGGCGCCTGGTTGCGGATAGAATCACGGACGCGGGTATCGCGGCGGACAATTCCCAGAAGCGGCGGCGTAATCTTGAGAAAATTCTGACAAGCTTTGAGCAGTGTATCATAAGTTCTCTGCCCTTCCCGGACTGAATTCGCCTGATTAACGACAATGCGGATATCGCTGTCGGGATATTGCAGCGTCATTATCTTAATAAAAGCATAGGCGTCGGTTAGCGATGTCGGTTCATCGGTACAGACGACAATGATTTTTTCGGCCATGCCGGAAAGAATCCGCACCGGCTTTTCAACACCGGCCCCCATATCAAGGATTATCTTGTCATAATTTGATGCCAGAAGAGAAAGATCTTCGCCGAGGATCTGCAGCCGCCCTATCGGCATTGATGCCAGTCCGGCCGAACCTGAACGCCCGGCAATAACATCAAAATGCCCTTTATCGCAATGGCTGACGACCTGGTTTAAAGTCAGGCTGCCGTTAATGACGCTGCCCAAGTCATACTTAACCATCAGGCCGAGCTGGATATCGACATTTGCCAACCCCAAATCGCCGTCAAAGAGCAGCGTTTTTTGTCTGAATGCGCTTAAAGCCTGAGCCAGCGTAATGGAAAACCACGTTTTGCCAACGCCGCCCTTTCCGGAAGCAACGGCTATCATGTTTCTGCCTTTTCTGGCACTGTGCGGCGCCGTGCCGCGGGGCATGACCTGTAATGTTTCTTGAGCGGTATTTTCCATTGTCTTCCTCTCTTTTGTTTCAGGATAAAACGAGTTTTGCCAGCGAGCCGCTGCTTACATCAGCCAGCCCCGAGGCTATTTTAGAACTGACACCGGCCGAGCAAAAACTCAACCCCGTACAACCGGCAACCGACAGCAGCGCCCCGACGCGGCGGGTCAGATCCATCCTTGTCGGCAGCAGATATTTCGCACCGGCAGAGCAGAAGATATCAGCGCTTTCAACGGCTTCGTACTGGTTTCTTCCGGCGTCCATGGTCAGAATCATATCAGCCTTGACGGCTTCAGTCAGCAGGCTCAGCTTTTCTACCTCCGCCGGAATAAACGGGTTTATCCCCGGCGTATCAATTAAGACATAATCATAATTTTTCACTTCGGCTTCGGCCTGCTCAAACAATTTGCGGGCATCGGCGGCAAAAATAAACGGCACTTCCAAAATGTCGGCAAAGGCCTTTAGCTGGCTGTTGGCACCGGCACGGACATTGTCGGTACTGATAATGCAGCTTTTGAAATTGTTAAACTTTCCCTGAGCAGCAAATTTGGCAATAGCTGTCGACTTGCCGCTGCCCGGCACGCCCATGAACAATTTCAGGCGGCGGTCACGGTTAAACAGGCTGGAGAAACGGAATATGCGTTTAAAGCTGTTTTCAAGCAGGTATTTATCTTCGTTTATTCCCTGTTCTTTATGAATATTGCGCAACTGAGCCAGAATTTTTCCTTTAACGACATCAATCACACCATGGTATTCCAGACATTCGCGGATTAGGGAATCGTCAAAATCGACACGGCGGGGAGCTGATTGCGGCTGCTCTTTATCATCAAAAAAGACATCTTCTTCCTCAAGCGCCGCTATCAGCCGCACTTTGCCGCCTGGCAAATTTTCGGTATCAACGATAACGGCGTCATCGCCCAGTTCCTGACGGACCAGGGCGAAAGCTTCTGTCATATTGGCGGCGATAAACGGCTTTAGACGCATTTACATTTCCCCGTTAAATTTGTCCGACGGTTTTGATTTTGGCTTTGGGATAAATCTCGTTTTGCGACATAACCACCGTCATCGGGCGGAAGCGCTCAATAATTGACCGGACAAAAGGCCTGATGTTCGGGCTGGTCAGCAGGACGCCGGTTTCTCCTTTCAGCGCTAAATCTTCCAGCGTGGTGCGGACTTTTGATATAAAGGCCTGCAAAGCAGACGGCGCCATAGCCAGCTGGCGGTCATCCCCCTCGCCGATGATTGATTCGGCAAAAGCCTGTTCCCACTCGGGAGAAAGCGTTACCAACGGTATAATCCCCAGTTCATTGGCATTGGCATTTGACAACTGGCGCGCCAAACGGGAGCGGACGTGCTCGGTTATCATCATCAGGCTGTGAGTTGAGGAAACGGCCTCGGAAATACCTTCCAAAATAGTCGGCAAATCGCGGATGGAAACGCGCTCCTGCAACAAATTCTGCAAGACCCGCTGAACCGCTCCGATACTGACTTTGCCGGGAATAAGCTCTTTGACCAGTTTTTGCTGTTCCTTATCCATTTCGTCAAGCAGCTTCTGGGTTTCGGCGTAAGACAGGAGTTCGGGCATATTATCCTTGACCAGTTCGGTAATATGCGTGGTGACGACCGTTGCCGGGTCAACAACCGTATAACCGCGGAACATAGCTTCTTCTCGGTAAGAAGGATCAATCCACATTGCCTTGAGGCCGAATGTCGGTTCAAAAGTGTTTTCGCCCGGCAGATTAATCTGTTCGCCATGCGGATCCATAACCAGCAGCTGGGTCGGGCGCAGTTCGCCTTTACCCGATTTCACTTCCTTAATGTAAATATTATACTCGTTCGCTTCCAGCTGCATATTGTCCTGAATGCGGATAGAGGGCATGACAAAGCCCAGCTCCATTGCCAGAGAACGGCGCAGTGCCTTAATCTGGTCAGTCAGCTTGCGGTTGGTCGCCTCATTAACCAGCGGCAACAGCCCATAGCCAATCTCCAGACGGATAAGATCGATTTTCAAGGCATTGGCAATCGGCTCGTCGGACGCTTTGGCAATTTTTCCCTGTTTGAGCTCCTGTTCACGTTCTTCTTCCTGCCGCGCTTTGATAATCTGGTGCTGGCGGTTCATATAATAGGCCGTTCCTCCGGTCAGTCCTGCCAAGAGGAAAAACGGCATTGCCGGCGTTCCCGGAAGCATTCCGAGGCACAAGGCCATGAAAGCGCTCATACCCAACGCTTTAGGATAATTGGAAACCTGCGCAAACAAAACTTTGTCGGTTGCATCGGTCATACCGGCTTTTGACACCAGAATACCGGCGGCAACAGAAATAATCAGCGCCGGAACCTGCGCAACCAGGCCGTCACCAACAGTCAGACGGGTGTAAGCTTCCGCAGCGGCGGAAAAACTCATGCCGTTTTGTACCATACCGATAATCATGCCGGCAATGACGTTAATAAACGTAATAATCAAACCGGCAATGGCATCACCGCGGACAAACTTGGAAGCACCGTCCATGGCTCCGTAGAAAGAGCTTTCTTTTGACAAATCTTCACGGCGGGCCCGGGCTTCATCCTCGGTAATCAGGCCGGAAGACAAGTCGGCGTCAATCGCCATTTGTTTACCGGGCATTGCGTCCAAGGCAAAACGGGCGGCAACTTCAGCAATACGGCCGGAACCCTTGGTAATAACCACAAAGTTTACAATAACCAAAATTGCAAAGACAATAACGCCGATGACAAAGTTATTACCCATAATAAAGCCGCCGAAAGCCTTAATAACCTCACCGGCGGCATCCGGCCCCATATAACCGTTTGCCAGAATCAAACGCGTGGAAGCCAGATTCAGTGACAAGCGGTACATGGTGGTAATCAACAAGACTAGCGGAAAGGCGTTAAATTCATTCGGCTTCTCAATAAAAATCGCCGTCATCAGCACCAGGCAGGATATGGTAATCGAAAAGGCCAGCGCAATATCAAGCATCCAGGCCGGCATCGGCATAATCAGGATGACAAGCATCAAAATAATCGCCAGGGCAAAGAAGATATCGCCGCGCTTGGTCGAAGACAACAGCACTTCCTTGATAGACTTTCCGCCGAAGAATGACGTATTATTCTGAGTTTTTTTGGCCATGTTTTATCCGTTACTGCCCGACAGGAAGGCTGTATCCTTCCTCTTCGTATTGTTTCAATTTATTCCTCAACGTCCGAATGGAAATGCCGAGGATATTCGCCGCCGTCGTCCGGTTGCCCATCGTGTGTTTCAGTGTATCAATAATCAGGCTGCGTTCCATATTGGCAACGGTCCGGCCGACAAATTCGCCGCCGCTCATTTCCTCACCGATTTCCGGCTTGGCAATAACCGCCTCAGGATCGTTCAGCATAACGGCATCAGCCTCAATTTTATCGCCGACACTCATCAATACGGCGCGGTGAATTGTATTTTCCAGTTCACGGACATTTCCCGGCCAGAGATAATTTTTCAGCTTGGCTTCAGCTTCCGCCGATAAGTCTTTCATCGGCAGTTCATTCAATTCAGAATATTTCTTTACAAAATGTTTGGCCAGCACGGGAACATCTTCAGGACGTTCGCGCAACGGCGGAATATTGATATTGACGACATTCAGGCGATAATACAAGTCCTGCCGGAACGTGCCGTTTTTTACGGCTTCTGCCAGATTGCGGTTGGAAGTGGCGATAATGCGGGTATTTACCTTAATCGGCGCTTTACCGCCGATACGGTCAATTTCCTTTTCCTGAATCGCGCGCAGGAGCTTGGACTGGATTTTAATATCCATTTCCGAAATTTCATCCAACAGCAGCGTTCCGTCGCTTGCTTCCTCAAATTTACCGATACGGCGGGCGACGGCTCCGGTGAATGCGCCTTTCTCATAACCGAAAAGCTCCGACTCCAGCAGCGTTTCCGGAATGGCGGCACAGTTGACGGCAACAAATTTTTTATTGGCGCGCTTGGAATTGTCGTGAATAAAGCGTGAAAAAATTTCCTTACCGGTTCCGGACTCTCCGGTCAGCAGGATATTGGCTTCCGACGGGGCAACCTGCTTTGCCAGTTTCAGAATGTTTTCCGTTTTTTTATCACCGTAAATCAACGCATGGTTTTCGCGGGTAGCGGCCGCAAGCACCGCGCCGATTAATTCGGGATCCGGCGGCAGCGGGATATATTCTTTGGCACCGGCTTTAATCGCCTTGACGGCCAGTCCGGCATCATTTGCCACACCACAGGCCACAACCAGAACATTAATCCGCTCGCTTTCCAGTTGTTGGATAAACCGGTAGACATCAAGCTTGACGTCTATCATAACCAGTTCGATTGCTTTTCCGGAGCGCAAAATCTCCATCGCCGGTTCAATGTCATCAGCTATGGAAACATGTCCGCCCTGCGCAAAAGCAATTTTACTTGCCGCGCCGATTTGGCCTTCTAATGTTCCGACAATAAGCAATTCCATTATTTTACCCTATTTGTTAACTGATTTTACAACCTCGGTCATAGTAATACCCAGCTTGTTATCGACAACAACAACTTCGCCGCGGGCGACCAGGTTATTATTCACATAAATGTCAATCGCTTCGCCAACCTTGCGGTCCAGCTCAATAATCGCACCTTTGTTCAAGGACAATAGCTGGCTGACGGTCATGCTGGCTTTGCCCAAAATGGCAGAAACCTTAACCGGGATGTCATAGACAGGCTCCAGATCCGCGGCAGAACTCGGAATATCAAAATTATCGATATCGCTTTCCTTCCGCAAAACCGGCTCTTCATCAGCGGCCTGATTTTCGCTCATTTCATCCAGATTTAAATTATCACTCATATTCATACTCCCTGTTGCGCTACTCAGTATCTAACATTTTTACGGCTTTATCAAGCATGTCGGCACTATTTCTTTCAACACCGCCGTTTTCCCATTCGACCCGGCAATCCCCCATGGCAAGCGAAGAATCCTTATGCAGGGTAATCTTTCCTTCAAAATCAAAGACATGTGCCATACGCCCGATAATTTCCTGCACTTTGCCAATCATATCCGGATTAAAATAAAAAGACAATTTCGGCTCGGCGGCAAAGTTTTTAAAATTCTCTTCCAAAAAGCGGCTGACCAATTCTAATGCGTTTTCTTCCAGCAAAGTCGGCACCAGGCGGCGGACAAGGGCTGACGCCATGGAGCGAAACTGTTCCTCCAGATTGTTTTTCAGCGTCGTATAATCGCCAAGAACCTTGGACAGTTCCTCATCAATTTTAATCAGCAACCGGTCATCGTTTTCCGCAGCAGCGGCCGCGGCATCATCCAGCCCTTTCTGATAAGCAATACCTTCGGCAAGCTTTATCTTTTCCGCCACTTCTTCTTCGGTATATCCCTGAATAACCGGCGGCAATTCGACCTTTGGTTCTTCAGGAATGAATATTTCCGGTTCAGGCAACAGCTCTGCAACGACTTCAGTTTCCGGCTCCGCAATTACTTCCGTATTCTCGGTATTATCCGCTTCTGCGGGAACAGTTACGGCCGTGTCAGTTTCGGGAACTTCAATAACGGCAGCCGGATCTTCGTTATTACTCAAAACGAAGTTATCAAACAAAAATTTCTGATATTCGGCCATTCTTTATTGTTTTCCCTAATAAATCATCTCGTCGCTGTCTTTACCTTCGCTGATGACAATTTCACCGGAGTTAGACAGTTCCTTGGTCGCATTGACGATATATTGCTGAGCTTCCTCAACATCACGCAAACGCACCGGCCCCATGGCTTCCATATCTTCTTTGATAATTTTACCGGCACGTGATGACATATTGTTGAAAAACAGGCTTTTAATCGTTTCTGAGGCACCTTTCAGGGCAACAGCCAGTTTGTCTTTGTCAACATTACGCAGCAAAATCTGAATGCCCTGAGAATCGACGCGGATAAGATCCTCAAAAGTAAACATAAGAGATTTGACGCGTTCGGCAGATTCCGGATTGCGGTCTTCCAGAGCATCCATGAAACGGGCTTCCGTTCCGCGGTCCAAAGAGTTGAAAATATCGGCAATAAGCTCGTGCGAATCGCGGCGAGTGGATTTGGAAAGGTTGCTCATAAATTCTTTGCGCAGCGTTTTTTCCAAACCGTCCAGGACTTCTTTCTGCACCGAATCCATTCTCAGCATACGCATAACGATTTCCATGGCAAAATTTTCCGGCAGCAGCGCGATAACTTTAGCAGCATGATCGGGTTTGATTTTGGAAAGGATGACGGCAATGGTCTGCGGATATTCGTTCTTGAGATAATTTGCCAGCACATGTTCGTTTACATTGCCCAGCTTATCCCACATGGTACGACCGGCAGGGCCGCGGATTTCTTCCATAATATTGGCAACACGGTCTTTATCTAACGCTTTGGACAACAGCCTTTCCGTTGATTCATAAGTTCCGACCAGTGATCCGGCACTGGACAGTTTTTCATTAAACTCAGCAAAGAGCTGCTCGACGACGTTTGAGTTTACTTTACCCAGACTGGCCATGATGACTGAAAGCTCCTTGATTTCCTCATCATCCATCAAAGCAAAAATCGCGGCGGATTTTTCCTCATCAAGCGACATCATCAAAATGGCCGCTTTCTGCTGGCCTGAAATGAGGTTATAATCATCTATTACATTTTGCTTCATTGTTATTTATGCCCTAATTATTATCATTCTGGTAAAGCCAGCTGCGAATGATGTTAACCGCAGCGTCCGGGTTGCGTTCAACCGTATCATTAATCTTTTTCAGCGACGATACCTTAATCCGTCCGTCAATTTTATTCATATTAATCAATTCTTCAACTTCATCATTGTCATTATTCAAAAAGTTTGACAACAACAGGTTATCTTCTTCTGGATTATCACCTAACAATCTCGTATCTCCATTTTGCGGTCCAGACAAATCAAACGCGTTATTAATCAGCGGGCGGATAACCAGCAATATTACCAAAATGGCAACTATCGCAACACCGACTCCTTCTGCAACACGCATCAGTTCATCCTTGGTAAAGCCCATTATCAGCGGAACAGGCGCCGGTTCGGGTTCCGGTTCAAAAGAAACAAACTTCATATTTTCGACTTCGACAACGTCACCGCGATCTCCGTCAAAGCCAACGGCTGATTTGACTAAATCCGCCAGTTTTTTCATTTCTTCATCCGTCCGGGGACGATAGACATATTTGCCGTCGTCATCCTTGGTATAAAAACCGTCAACCATAACGGCAACGGTCAAACGACGTATGGTTCCGGTATTTTTAACCTTATTCCTGACGGTTTTGGAAATTTCATAATTGATTGTTTCCTCCGTTTTGGAATTTTTAGTATAAGTTCCGGAGCTTTGGTTAGCCATATCGCCGTTCGGGATATTTTGGGCAACGGTAACTGTTCCGTTTTGATCCGTACTGGCTGAATCGTCATTCATTGTTGCCTGAGAGCGGACAACCTGACCGTCCGGGTCATAAATTTCCTCATTGGTCACAACCTGATCAAAGTCCATATCGATATTGACCTGGGCACGCACTTTACCTGTGCCGATGGTCTTTTCCAACAGATTTTGGACATTCTGCGCCATTTTGAGTTCCTGCTCCTGGCGCATGAGTTCATTATTGGCCGCCGTCAGGGTGTTTTCATCTTCATAATTATTGGTCAGAAGGTTTCCCGCACTATCGACAATCGCAACGTTTTTAACGTCAAGTTTCGGCACAGCGGCGGCAATCAGTTTTTGAATTGCTATAACGCTTTGGGGGCTGAGCGGCCCGTGAACTGTTCTGATAACAACGGAAGCCGAAGGCATTTGTTCTTCTTTGGAAAACATTTCGCGTTTGGGCATAACCAAATGCACTCTGGCACTTTTGACATTATCAACACTGCGAATCGTCCGCGCCAACTCGCCTTCCAGAGCTCTTATCAAATTGACATTCTGCATAAAATTGGTAGAACCCAGCGCATCGCCGTTGTCAAAAATTTCGTATCCGACATTGGCTCCCTTGGAGGCCAGCGCCAATTCCGCCGTATCAATGCGCATTTTATTGACCTGGTCGGACGGGACAAGAATTTCCGTACCATTGTTTTCCAGGCGATATTTGACGTTTGCGCTTTCCAGACGGGTGACTATTTGCTTGGCGTCTTCAAGTTCCAAGTCAGTATAAAGCACCGAATATTCGGTCGAATTCATCTGGGTTGCCAGATAAACAAAAAAACTTATCAGAAACAAAACCACTGCGGCCAGAGAAGCCAATCTTCCCGGCGACAGGTTTTTGATGCTTTGAATAAAATTATTCATAGATTCCCCAATCTATCCAAATTTAAAATTCCCCTTCCTTTTCTTTATAATATTTTTTCTCCAAACAGAACAACATTTTACAACATATTAACAGCTCCTCAGTAATTCTCTTTGTAATTTTACGGCTATTCACATGATTGCCAATGAAAAAGCCCTCACAATAATGAATTGAGGGCTCTTTTCTTTAGTTGAGTTAAAATTTGTCTACTTACACTCACCGAACCAGGTTCCGCTGTTGTCTTTACAACGCTGGGTAAATGTCTGCCCGGCTTTACAGTCTGCCGCGGTTTGTTC
>UQAB01000036.1 GCA_900538765.1 uncultured Azospirillum sp.
AATATTACAAGGTCGACGGCTGTCAGTCCGGTTATGACTGGAATGCAACAACGCAAACCTGTACGTCGCAATGTGCCGCAAGTTATAAATATGATGAAAACAACTGCCCGAGCGCAAGCTATTTTCATTGCAATTCCAGCACCTGCGGCGGGAAGTATACGGATTGTAAGAAGGTGCTGTACTCAGACGATGCGGAAATTTTTGCGGTTGACGGTTTTACTTTTGCCAGAACAGCTGACTTATGCCCGCGGAAAGGGTTTGCTCAGAACGGCTGGAATAATCTTTCAAAAACATATGGAACGATTGTCAACGGTAATTATAAGTATAATCGTCTGTATGCGTGTAAAGACCAAAATGTAGATGATGCCTGTTACAATTTGTTTGAACAGGTCAGAGATGCTGCGGCAAACAGCACGGTTGAAGTCACTCAGGATATGTCCTGCGGAAATTTGACGCTGTTGGCCGGGGCTGGAAAAAGTAATGTTACAATTAACGGCAACGGGCATACACTGACTTTTGAAAAGTTTGATGGGGCTGATTTTAAGGTGGATGTCAATAACTTGAATATTATAAGTAAAGACAGGCTTACTTCGGAAAATAAGGTGTTTTTTGATGCCTGCGGTAAACAAGGCGTTTTTCATTCAGTATTTCAGGTTGGTAATATTCAAGATGCAACCGTAACTGCTTACTATCTTGGGCAGGTTAAAGCGAGCGGAACAGTGACATATATTAAATCATCAGGATATTCCGGCGGACGTGTTTATCGTTATGAAATAACAGCGCAACCGGCATCTGTTGTTAATGTTAAAAATGCGGATTATGGGAAGGTAACCCTTATGGACAAGGCTGTTTTGAATATAAAGTCAGGAAGCGATATCCCGGTTCATATTAATGGTGAAAATACTGCTGTTAACTTGTGTGATTACAATGGAGATAAGCTAAACATGAGCTGGGAAGGGTATGTTTGCAAAAATGTAACCGTAAACAGCAATAAGGAGATTGACGTGACCTGGGCATCAAGCAGCAATAACGGAAAATGTCTTTCCTATGTTAGGGTCAATGTTGACAGCAGCCTTTGTGGCAAGATGAATTTTTAGGGAAAGGGGAAAATGAAAAAGGCTTTGAACTGATGTCAAAGCCTTTTGTTTATTTCACGGCTTGTTGGGTTTTGGAAACAAGCTCCGGGAGGTAAGGATGGGGGAGTTTGCCGCTTTGTTCCAGTTCGCGCAGGATTTGCAGGCGGGAGGCTACGGTTTCCGACTCTGCCGGCGTATAGGCGGGAAGGCCGAGGATTTTCAGTGCTTTGCGGTAAGAATAAGGCTGATTGGCGGAATCGTTTTCCCGGCAGCGGTCAAGCTGTTTTTGCAGGTAACGGCAGATAAAAGCGGCGCCCTTGCGCTGCGGTTTCAGCAGAAAATTTTTGACACGGACGAGAAACAGGGCATAGAAAATCAGCACGCCGTTAATCAGGCCAAGCGTGAAAGTAATCAACGGCTGCGGAAACATCAGCATGCCGTAGCCGATGTAAAAAATGCTGCCCCAGATGATGTTAAACAGGCCGCGCGAGGGAATGTAAAAGGCGCTGTCGTCCGGGTTTTTGCTTCTGAACAGGCTGCTGACGAAAACGGTCAGGCCGAAAATCAGGGCGATGAAAAACATTAAAAGGCTGAGTTCTTTCATGCTGATTTACTCTCCTCGTCAGGGCAGATAAATTCGGCAATGCTGCGGACTTCTCGTTTGGCGGCGAGGTGCGACATGGTCATGCGCATTTTAAGTTTTTCGTTCTGCATATCAAGAACCGTCAGGCCTTCAAGGAATAATTCTTTAAAAATCAGGCGGTCTTTTAGGCCCGGCGTGAATCTGAAACCATAAAGTTTGCCGAGGCGTTCAAGATATTCAAAAACCGCATTTTTATTCTTGGAATTGTAGGGCGAGGTTTTATTGCCGACGACAATCCAATTGAGGTAGGGGCGGCCTTCGGCGGCCATTTGTTTTTTGACGTCCCAGATAAAAGAGGCATAATGCCCGGGGCGGCCGATGGTGGCGCTTTCAAAATCAATGTCAGCCATGACGTTCAGGTCTATAAGGCTGTCGGTCATCGGCGTTATCAGCGTGTCGGCATAACGGTGCGCTATGTCAAAAAGATAGTTTTTGGTACCCGGTGTGTCAATAATAATTGCGTCGTATTCATGGATGAGTTCTTTGATACGGTGGTCTATGTTGTCGCGGTTGGCGGCAATCAACTCGGGGTCGCTTTGCGGGGCATAGGTAAACAGCTCGGGAACCGGCAGTTTTATTTTGCGATGAAGGCAGAATTT
This sequence comes from uncultured Azospirillum sp., assembly GCA_900538765.1. GTDB lineage: Bacteria > Pseudomonadota > Alphaproteobacteria > RF32 > CAG-239 > HGM16780. The sequence continues at coordinate 2,319 of UQAB01000036.1, forward strand.
TTTGCGGTTGGCAATGTATTTGCTCAGAGTGCCCTGGCGGCCGTCCATGTCGATGACAGCGACGCTGAAGCCTTCCTGCATCAAACTGATGGCGAGGTGCATGGAGATTGTGGATTTGCCCGTGCCGCCCTTTTCATTGCTGACGACAATAATATGGGCTTTTTTTGCTAAAGTTTTTTCGTTCATTTCGTTATTTGGCAGCCAAAATTAGAGAGTCTTCATTTGCGGCGGAGGAATCGCCGTTAACTACTATACAGGAGATTTTTGACTTTTTCAAATGCTTACATGCTGCCTGGGCATCACTTTTTTCAAAACCGGTGATTTTTGAGCGGTAAACAATGGCTGACGCCGCTTCAAAGGGTTCGACGGCGATGTTGATTTCTGCAAATTTTTGCAGGTTTTTCTGTTGGATCTTGAGAGCGTAGTTTCTGGCTTTGGAATAGTTGGAGAATGCGCCAATCTGAATGGCCCAGCTTTCTTTGGTGTTTACGACAATCGGCGCGTCCGGATCGGCGCTGCCTTGTTCCGTTCCGGCGTTTTCGTTGTCGTCATCAGCCGGCGAGTTGGTGTCGACTTCGGCGCTGGCGACTTCGATTTCTCCGGCGGTCAATTGTGCCGTCGGGTCAAGCGAGGCGAACATGTTTTCTTCTTTGTTTTTGCTGTTCATGGCCAGAACGGTGAGGCCTTTATCCATCATTTTGCTGACTTTTTTGTCGCGGTCTTTCAGGGTGCGGTGTCCCATGGTGACGGCGATGACACGCTGGCCGTTTCTTTCGGCGGAGGTGATGATGTTAAAACCGGCGGCATTGGTATAACCTGTTTTCATGCCGTCTGCACCTTCAAAGGTTTTGAGAATGTGGTTGTGGGTATAGTAGGTTTTTCCGTCATATGAGAATTTTTTCAGGGAAAACCATTTGTAATACTGCGGGAAGTGGTGGTACATGGCCGCAGCGAGGATGGCCATGTCGCGCGCCGTGGTTTTTTGCTGGCGATTGGGCAGGCCGGAGGCGTTTTTGAACGTGGTGTTTTTCATGCCGAGGGCACGGGCGACCTGGGTCATGGTTTTGGCAAAATCGGCTTCTGTATAGCCGAGGCTTTCGGCAAGAACGGAGGCGCAGTCGTTGGCTGATTTGACAATCAGGGCGTCGATGCAGGTTTTGACGCTGACTTTACTGCCGGGTTTTAGGCCCAAACGCGATGGCGAACGGTTGGCAGCGTAACGCGAAACGGGGAGTTTGTCCTCAAGCTTTATCAGGCCTTTTTCCAAGGCGTCAAAAGTAATGTACAGGGTCATGACCTTTGTCAGAGAGGCCGGGTAGCGCAGTTTGTCCGCTGCGTTGGAGGAAATGACATCGCCGGTATTGGCGTCAATAGTGATAGAGGAAACGGAAGCATGAGCAGGCGTTGACGCGGCACAAAACAAAGCGGCGGCGAATATGTATCCGGCGGCGGCTGAGCTTAGACGTTTCAGTGTGATTTTCATTAAACCGAGTCTTCCTGTTTGCAGAGATTAACCTATTAGCGTATGATTAGGCCAAAATAGGAAATAAATTGTTAATTTCGGCATTAAAATAAATATATTTTTTGAAAAAATTTGACTTGACTTTATGCGTGATTGTCTGTAAAAGAATTTTGTTGCCGTTAATGGCGAACGTAGCTCAGTTGGTAGAGCCCCGGTTTGTGGTACCGGTTGTCGTGGGTTCGAGCCCCATCGTTCGCCCCAGATAAAAATAAAGCACCCGCAGAGGGTGCTTTATTTTTATCTGGAAGACAGAGGCTCGAACCCGGAAGGGCTCGCTAAGCAAAAACGCCAAAGTATTGGCGTTTTTGTCTGCAAGAGTAACGTAACATCTTGGTGAAAGAGGGCGCGACAGCAACCGAAGTGAACCTAGATGCCGTTGTACGAGCTGTCGAAGACAGCGCAGCCCCATCGTTCGCCCCAGATTGTTTGAAAGGCTCGCGTTTGCGAGCCTTGTTTGTTATCGGGATTTAAACTTTACTTCAATATCATAGTCCAGAGCATTGGCGTATACCCATAGACATCTGATACTAACGTTTTTTAGGTAGCTTCCTGCTTCCATTTTCATTAATGTTTCAGGACTCATTTTAACAATGTCTGGCATATCATTGTAACTTAGGCGGCGTTCATGGCGTATATTGCGGAGAGCATCTCCTAATCCGGTAAAAAATCTGTTTTCAATATTCATTTTTCTAAAGCTCCTTGTTTGAATGAAACAAACTCTCCTATGTCAATAAAACAAAGGAGAGTGGAGCTCAAAACTGTCACAATACAGTCGCTGTTATTCAATATATTACCAGCACTCCACTCCAAGAGTGGATATTTTCATTGTGAGGTGTTTTGAGACACCGCAGACAGAACGCCTGTCTGCGTTTGTTACTGTACTTGAGGTGAGGGGAAATGTAAAGGGATTTTTCTATTTTGAATTTTATAGCGATTAAAATTAGTTTTTTTCTTTGATATTTCACACCCCACCTAACCTCCCCTACCTCAGGGGAGGGACTAGATAGTGCCTGCTTCAAGATAATAAACAAATCAAAGAGCAAATTATTCCTCCCCTGAGGTAGGGGAGGTTAGGGTGGGTGTGAAGCAAAAAAAGAGAATCTGAATTGTCATGTTCAGAGGCGCTCTCAGAGTGACGTATGCGACATCCGAACATGACGTTCTTTTGCTGGGGAGGATTACGTTTTTGTTATGAGTTTTTAGATGCCGGTTGATATCCTAAACATACCGCAGCGTAAACCCTGCTATTTTGCAACCGAATAAAACTCGGTTGCAAAATCGGAATGATGATTGGGTAGGGCGAAGGGCTTTATCTCTGAAATGTTTGCGCGTTTGTCATTTGTTGTATTTGGACAGCGATTTCTTTTCCGACTTTTTGATAATCGGCATTCCGGCAGTTTTCCGTATTTTTAGCGGCTTGCTGAGGATTTCTGCTGTGCTTTTCAAGCTGGCTGACGATGTTTTTGCCCAGCGGGTTCAGGTTGCCGTTTATATCCCGGCAATAGATGCTGCAGGCCAGGTCAAGGCTGGGTAAATCCGCCGTTGTCAGGTCAATCGTGCCGTTGGCAGCTTTTTTCAGGAGGTTTTGTGCCAGACCATAGAGTTGTGTCAGTTTTTTTCCGGCTTTTAGTTCAAATTTATCATCCATTACGGCATCGGCAAAGGGGTCGTCAGCCGTTTTTTCGACAGGCTGGGCGATGCGGGTGATGTTATTGTCAATCATTGCCGCCAAGTGGCTGTAGGCAGAGCTTAAATTATGTTTATCCTGAAATTTCAGGTTGTTTTGTTCCTGAAGGGCGCGGGCGTTGAATTTTTTGCCGTCGCTAAAGGGATTTTTCCCGGAGGCCTGCAAAAGCGCCATGCCTTCTTCGTCAGACAATGTATCGACATAGTTTGTCTGGCGTTTGTTTTCGTTTATTTTAAAGAATTGTCTGGTTTCGGGGTTTTGGTTGCCGACAATGCAGAATGTGTCGTCATTAATGAAAAAGGCTTCAAGGATTATGTCTGATGTTTTTGACGGGAGTTTTGCCAATCCTTTAGTATAATCATATATGGGGGCGATGGGATGGCTTCCGGCGACAATTTTTGTTTTTTCGTTTTTAACGGCGTGCAGAACAATCTTTGCACCCTGTGATTCATTGGTCAACAAAAAGGTGCCGCTGCTGTTGGCGCAGTCATTCAAGCCCAAAGTATGGTCGTTTATCTTGTCTTCCGAAGTGATGATTTTGTCATATAAATTATTGTCATTCATTTTTGTTGTCCCGTTTTTTTGAAATTGCCTGTATTGTATTATAGACTTTATTTTAAATTTTGTCTAGTTTTTTATTTCCCGTATTTTTCTATGTAGGAGATGAGGGCGGCGGCATCAGGCGCTTCGCTTATCATGCCGGTCAGGCGTTCCGGCGTCAGAGAGGTCAGCGAAGACAAGGTGCGTATGCGTTCCGATGAAATCTGCATTCGGCCGCTGAAGGCTTCTTCCTTTAATTTTTCAAAGTTGTCAGTAATGAATCTTTTGGCTGTCGGAGAGAGGCTCATGCTGTTGCGGATATGAACTTCCGTATTCTGTCCGTATTTGTCTTCATAAAGGCGGGCGGTGACTTTGTCATAAGTCCACAGCGAACCGGTGTAGTAGTCGATGCCCAGCATGGCAACGCCGATTGGCGGCAGGATGCACATAATAATGTCGGCTTCAGCGTCCTTGTTGGTTTTGGGACGGAGTTCCTGCTCGTAGCTGCTGTAACCGTCTTTTCTGACCGTGACTTTGAAAATTTCGTTGCGGGCGCCGCTGACGTCATATTTACATGGCGTGGTGCAGACCAGTTCGTCACCTAGCCAGACTTCCGCTTCGTCCGGGTAGGAATTGATCTCAAGGAATTTTTTGTTGTGGGTTTTGACTGAGGCGCAGGCTTGCAGCAGCAAGGGCAGACTGAGCAGAAGGGCGGTTTTGTTCATCTTTTTTCTCCGGATGTTTGACATCTGCCAGTCTGGCACAATTTCGTTTAAATTGTATGAAAAAAGGAGCCTGAAATTATCGGCTCCTTTTTTGTTTGGTTTAGAACTGTTCCTGAAGTTCAAAGAAATATGCCTGCGGGTGATCGCAAACCGGGCATTTTTCAGGAGCCATCGGGCTTTCAACACGGTGGCCGCAGTTAGCGCATTCCCAGATAACTTTGGTCGGGCGTTCGAATACTTTGCCTTCTACCAGTTCTTTCAGCAGAGCCTGGTATCTTTCTTCATGGCCTTTTTCGATTTTGGCAACAGATTCAAAAAGGAAAGCAATTTTGGTGAAGCCTTCTTCTTTAGCTTCTTTAGCCATACGGTCATACATGTCCGTCCATTCGTAATTTTCGCCGGCAGCAGCATCTTTCAGGTTGGCAACGGTGTCGGCAATTTCGCCGCCGTTCAGCAGCTTGAACCACAATTTGGCGTGTTCTTTTTCATTATTGGCGGTTTGTTCGAATTTGTCGCCGATAATGTTGTAGCCTTCTTTGCGGGCTTTGGAAGCATAGTAAGTATATTTGTTGCGGGCCATAGACTCGCCGGCAAAAGCTTCTTTCAGATTCCGTTCCGTTTTCGAACCTTTTAATTCCATAGTGTATCTCCTTCGTTTTAGTTAACGCTTTTACAATTATGACAAATCCCTTTGAAAACGATATCATAGGATTCCGTTTCCATGCCGGCCTTTTCTAACAGCCTTACGGCCAGATCCGGCGTAATATCATGAGGAATATCATATACTTTATTACATTTTGTGCAAATGAAATGATAATGTTTTTCAACATTATGATCAAAGTGAACGCTGCCGTCCAGGCCGCGGATGCTGCGAATGGTGCCTGCCGCTGCCAGCCGGTTGAGGTTGCGGTAAACCGTTGCCAGGCTGATGTCGGAAAGCTCCCGGCGAACGAGTTCATAAAGCCGGTCGGCCGTAGGATGGTTCATGTTTTCCCGCAGCACTTTCAGTATTGTTTCCCTTTGTTTCGAATAGTTCATTGCACGTTTCATGAAATTGATAATGATTACTATTATTGATTATAACTAATAATTCCTGTTGTCAACTCTTCTTTTTGATATTATTTATAAATAACCATTAAATTTTTGGAGATTGTATAATGAAGGCTATTGAAATAAAAAAAGACATATACTGGGTTGGCGTCAAGGATTGGAATCTGGTGGAGTTTCATGGTTATTCCACGCCGCATGGGTCGACTTACAACTCATATCTGATTATGGACGAGAAAATTACGCTGGTTGACGGCGTAAAGCATTATCTGACGCATGAGCAGATTGAACGAATCAAAAGCGTGACGGATTTTTCAAAGATTCATTATATTGTGGTCAACCATGTGGAGATGGACCATTCCGGCAGCCTTCCCGAATTGCTGAAACTTGCTCCGCAGGCGACGATTATTACCAATGTGGCCGGAAAGTCAGCGCTGGAAGCCCATTTTGACACAACCGGCTGGAAGTTTGAGCTTATCAAAATGGGGGACAGCATTTCCATCGGCAAGCGGTCGCTGACCTTTATGACGACGCCGATGCTGCACTGGCCTGATTCCATGATGACTTATGTCAAGGAAGAAAAGCTGTTGTTGCCAAATGACGGTTTCGGCCAGCATTATTGCAGCGATGCCCTGTTTTTCAAAGATGCGCCGCGCGATGTCGTGCTGCGCGAGGCTCAGAGCTATTTTGCCAATATTTTGTACCCTTACTGCATGCAGGCGGAAAAGGCTTTGAAAACGGCCGGCGATTTGGGGCTGGATATTGAAATGATTGCGCCGTCGCACGGTTTAATCTGGTCCGGCAAAGAGGAGGTTGCGACCATTCTCGGTTTGTATGACAAGTGGGCATCCGGCAAGCATGAGGGCAAGGCGGTTATCGTTTATGATACCATGTGGGGCGCAACGGCGGCTTTGGCCGACGCGGCCGTCGGCGAGTTTCAGGATGCGGGAATCCCGGTTGTCAAACATTGTCTGGCGATTAAGAACGTTTCTGAAATTATGGTTGATTTTCTTGATGCCGAATATATTTTGGTCGGCAATCCGACGCTGAACAACCAGCTGTTTCCTCGGGTGGCCGGTTTTATGGCTTATATGCACGGTCTGGCGCCGAAAGGCAAAAAAGGCCTGGCCTTTGGTTCATATGGCTGGAAACCGGGCGTCGTCAACAAAATTCAGGACGTCTTTGCTGATTTGGGCTGGCAGACGGTGGCACCGTTTGACGAGCGCTATACGCCGAAGTCTGATGTTGTGGAAAGATTTAAAGAGCGTGTGCGCGAACTGATTGCTTTAAAAGATTAAAACTTTTACAGGCTGTTTGTGCCGCTTCCGTAAAAAGGGTTTGGAGTTTTCCAAGCCCTTTTGTTTGATGTTTTTTTAGTCAGATACGAAGTTATGCACATGGAAAACAGGGCGGGAGCCGGTGTGGCCGTATGGTAATTATTCGTAAAATCAGCAGGTTGCAATTTTTTGTAAATACCATGAAAAGCCTGACCTTTCGGTTATATGCAAAAAAATCTATTCGGTTTGACTTCCCGGGAATTACGGCTATATTTATTGTATTATATTTCAACATTATTTAAGAAAGTTACGAAGAATGATTCTTGATGAACAAATACGTCATCTTGCGCAATTGTTCGGAATCGAAGCTCATGCATCAAGCGAGAATCAGCTTTTTCTGTTGCAGGCTATGGGCGTGTTGCCGGAAACGCTGGATATGAATGATAAAAACAGCGTCTTTAATAATTCGATGATGATTAAGGATATTATTGAAGAACAGCGGGACGCCGAGTATAAAAACGTTGTTCATCAGGTTTCGGTGATGCGCAAAAACCGGGTTGAAGAACTGGTGATAGCTCTGCCGGAAGGCGTGGACGAGCTGACATGGGAGCTTCAGGAAGAAGACTGTCCGTTTCCGTATCGCGATAAGATTAAGGTTTCTGAACTGGAACGTTTGAAAAACTCTAACAATGAGGACTGCGCGCGTTCCGTAGACGGCGTGACCTATCATAAGTACAAGTTTTCTTTTCCGTTTGATGTCGGCTTGGGGTATCATAACGTCAAATTTTCTTTTGCGCATCCGCAAAGCGGAGAGAAGGTTGAACATACGTCGCGGATTATTTCGGCGCCGGAAAAGTGTTATGACCGTCTGGGTGTGGAACAGGGAAAAAAGACCTGGGGGGTGCCGGTGCAGCTTTATGAGCAGGTTTCGGAAAACAATCTCGGTATTGGCAATTTCAGCGATTTGGCGCAGCTCGGGCATATTCTCGGCCGCAACGGCGCGGGGATTCTCGGGGTGAATCCGCTGCATGCCATGCGGGACGACCAGCCGGAAAACGCCAGTCCCTATGAACCGGACAGCCGGATGTTTTTCAATTATCTTTATCTTGATGTGACGGCGATTAAGGAGTTTAAGGACAGTCCGGAAATCAGGGCTTATTATCACAGCAAAGAGTTTCAGGACAGGGCGGCGCGGAATCGCCGCAAGACCTATGTCGATTATGCCGTGACGCAGGAGCTGGTCGATGATATCGTATGGAAATGTTTCCAAAAGTTCTGCGCCAATAAGAAGACCGAAGATTACAAGCGTTTTTGCGTCTTTTGCGACAAGCACGGCGAGGCTTTGGAAAAATATGCCGTTTTCCGTGCCTTGAGCCGCTATATGGCGGAACAGAAGCCGGCGCCGGTGGCATGGCAGCAGTGGCCGGAGGCTTACCGCAATCCTAATTCGCCGGAGGTTCGCACATTCCAGCAAGCCAACCGCGATTGGATTAATTTTTATAAATATTCACAGTGGCAGTGCTATGATCAGATGCAAAAAGTTCAGGAGGCCTGTCTGAATTCGGGTATGAAAATCGGTTTGTATACCGATAATGCCGTCGGCAGTTCACGCCGCGGTTTTGAGGCCTGGTCTTATCAGGGGCTGTTTTTAAAAGCCGCTGCCGGGGCGCCGCCCGATGTTTTGAGCCAGGGCGGGCAGAATTGGGGCGTGCAGGGGTTTAATCCCATCCGCCTGCGCGAGGAAGGTTATGAGCCTTATCGGAAGATTTTGGAAGCTAATATGAAGTTTTCCGGCTGCACGCGCATTGACCATGTTTTGCAATTACAGCGGCTGTACATGATTCCCGAGGGAAAATCTCCGAAAGAGGGCGCTTTCATCTATTATAATTCTGATGAGCTGATGGCGATTGTGGCGCTGGAAAGCCATCGCAACAAGACCATGGTTATCGGCGAGGATCTCGGGCAGATACCGGAGGGGTTCCGTCCTAAGCTGGAGGATTTCGGCATTTTGTCTTACCGCGTTTTGCCGTTTGAGCGGGAATGGGGTTTCAAAAGCGGCTGGGGAAGCAATGCCATGCATCATCCCGAGGAATATCCGGTGCGTTCGGTATGCGCAACCTCAACGCATGACACGCCGCCGCTGATTGCGCAGTGGAACGTTCAGGACATTTATCAGAAGCTGAAGCTTGGCATGATCAGCGAAGGGCAAGCCAATGACAAGTTTGAACAATATGCGACGCAGCGTGAGGCATTGAATTATGCTCTGCATGAAAAAGGCTGCTGGGAGCGGGTCGGGGGAAGCCCCTGTCTGCATCCGCGTCAGGATGCCGCTTATGTGCCGGACAAGTATGTCGAAGCGGTGATGGATTATCTGGGGCAGAGCAATTCGGCAATTATGCTGATTCCGTTCTCGGATATTTTCGGCACCAAAGAGATGGGGAATATTCCGGGGATTAAGGAGCTGCCGTATTCGGAGAAAGACGCGTTGCTGGAAATTAATGAGGACAAAGCCTATCCGAACTGGCGCAAGAAAATGCACATTCCGGTCGAGCATATTGACAAGGTGCCGATGTTTAAGAAAGTGGCGGCGATTATGAATCATTACCGCCCGGACGGCAACAACGGCAAGGGGCATTATTACCAGTTTCAGCGGATGGGCGAGCAGAAAGAATCGGTTATTGATTTTGAACGTTATCACCGTTTTTATCAGGCTATCCGCGGCGAGAAAAAGTTTGAGCAGGAAAATATGCTGGAAGTGCGTTACGGCTCAAAATACAGGCGTAATTTTGAACAACGCACGGCGCGGGTTAAGAATTATTACAGCGAGCGCAAAAGCCTGTTTGATGCCTATAAGCTGGAGATGCAGCAGCGCCGGCTGGTTGCGAGCCGTTAAGCTGCGTATAAAAAAACAGCAGGGGGAAATGGTTTTCCTCCTGTTTTTATTTATCCGTCATACGGGTTTTAGGGCAGGTTCCTGAAAAGACTGGTTACGGGACTGCTTCGCGGCCCGTGATGATGATGTGGAAGATGGGGGCTTGGCGAAGCAATCCTGCAACAAACCAATTCTTACGGCGACCTTATACAAGTTCATCAACTTCTTCAGGCGGTTCGTTGTTTTCATAAAGATGCTTAACGTACCGTTCGTTATAATATTTTTCTTGTTCAATCTCCGCTTCGTCTTTAACCATGGTCTGGTTGGCGTCATAAACGCCAATCTGGCGGCCGCGGTTGGGGCGTTCCCCGGCTTCTTCGTAAATGCCGCTGGCGCTCAAGGCCTCTACGGCTCCGGCAACAAAGGTCCGGTTGGAAGAAATTCCGGTCTGCGGTTCCTCTTTTGTCTGAGGAGTATACTGTTCCTTACGGCCGCGTTCATCCTGTGCGTCGGCATTCACGGAAACCTGATTAGACGCATCAATACTTTCGACAAATTGTTCATTTGCGGCGGAAGAGTATTTTACTCCATTAAGGGACGAAGATACTTTTCGATTGCTGCTTGATGAACCGGTTACTCTTCTAGTAGCGGATATACTCATAGCACCCTCCAGACATAATTATAATTTACTATACCACAGATTTTACAAGAAATCCATAGATAATTGCATTATAAAAATTAGGTTATAACCTTTTTATTTTAATCTTTCCCTTCTGCATTTGTCTTATTTTTTCCTCATCTTGCGAAAATTAATGATTGAACATTGTGTTTAAATGTGTTATATTAGAGTCGTGATGATAAGAGC
>UQAB01000037.1 GCA_900538765.1 uncultured Azospirillum sp.
AGCGCGGGAGAATGTTCGTCCTGCGACGGCAAGAAATACAAGGTAAAATGCGACCCGAATGCTTATGTCAACGGTTCGGTTTGCGGGGCGCAGGGCGGCAGCGGCGGAAGCTGTACGGACGACAGCGGCACACATTACAAAAAGTGCAACTGCCCGAATAATTACGAGTGGAACGCGGGGCAGAAGAAATGTGTTTGTGCGACAAGTTTCAAATATGCCTGCAACGGGACGGGATACGCTGGCGGCGAGGGCAACAGCTGTGACGGGAAGTTTGGCAAGTGCCGATGCGCCTCGGGGTATACATGGGATGCGGCGGCGGGAGCTTGCGTTTGTTCAGGGACGGATTGGTGTGCGATAAACCAAAACTGCGGGGCTTTGGGGTATACGCAACAAAGTTGTGAGGGGGCGGCGGTCAAGTGCCCGTTTGATACGAGTTATAGTTATTGTTTGTAGGGGGGATGTCATCCTCGGAGGAGCGTAGCGACATCCGGGGATCCAGGTGAAAATACAGAAGCTTTATTTGACCTGGATGTCCGGGACAAGCCCGAACATGACGGTAAGGATAGTTGGCTGGGGATTCACACCCTACCTAACCTCACCCTGAGCAGGGGGAGAATAGGACGGTTTGTTTAAAGGAGAAAAGAAATGAGAAGAATATTTTTGATGAGTTCGGTTTTGTTTGTGGCTCCTTTCACTTTTGGCGAAATGGGCGAAGCTTCGGCGCAGTGCGTGGCAACACAAGATTGCGCAAGTTTGGGATATACCGAAGCCTCCTGTCCAAACGGCGGCATAAAGTGCCCCTTCGGGAATACGTGGAGCTGCAAGAGGGAGAAGGAAAATGTCAGTGATGATCCTAAAGATATACAATGCTATAATAATTGTTGCATCGGTTATATATATCATTCTGACGGATCTTGCTCAAAAATGCCCAATACTGCAAAAGTGCCTCTTGGTGTTGTTGTCCTATTAGATGGCAAAGGGCATGGACAAGCTATTGCTACAACCCATACCGGAGGTTCTTACGACTGGGATAGTCAAATTCCATCTTTACCAACCTATCCTTTGTGGAAAGATGCTATTGAAGATTACAACAGTTGTCAAAACACAGATGCTCTTGTCGCTGTAAACAATAGCATTGGAAAAGCAGCCAGAAATTTTGCTCCATCAGCAGCTCAATCAACCAAAGGGCGATGGTGTGTCCCTGCGGCAGGTGTTATGAGTAATTATTACCGAAATAAAGGCACTGTTAATGACGGTCTTACAAGATTAAATGCATCTTCTTTGAGTAGCGAAGCATGGACCTCAACATTACGTGGCGCTTATTCTCAAAGAGCGGGATGGACTTTTCAATTATCACGAGACTCTAATGATGGCTTATCAACATTAGATTATAGCAAATACACAGCAATTATTTACCCTGTTATTGAATTCTAAAAAAAACCGCTGTTTTAAAAACAGCGGTTCTGTTATACCTCGTGATGAGGAAGGTGTTTAGTGACCTAACTGAGCTGCTACTTCAGCGGCAAAGTCTTCTTCTTTTTTCTGAAGGCCATCACCAAGCTTAAAGCAAGCATAACCGGTCATTTTAATCGGTGCGCCGAGTTCTTTTTCAGCATCGGCAATGATTTCTTTAACTTTCTTGTCCGGATCCATAATATAAGCCTGTTCTTCAAGAACAACTTCTTCATAATATTTACGGATACGGCCTTCTACCATTTTCTCAATAATGTTGGCAGGTTTACCGGAAGCAGCTGCCTGTTCAGAGAAAATGGCCTTTTCGCGTTCCAGAGCTTCAGGAGCAACATCTGCAATAGTATGGAACAGCGGGTTAGACGCAGCAATGTGCATTGCAATATGTTTGCCCAATTCCTGCAATTTTGCTTTGTCAGCCGGGGATTCCAATGCGACCAAAACGCCAATTTTACCCAAACCCGGACGAGCAGCACTATGAACATAAGAAGCAACAACACCGTCTTTGACAGACAGAACTTTTGCACGGCGGAGGTTCATGTTTTCACCGATTTTTGCAATCATGTCCGTCAGACGTTCACCAAAAGCTTTGCCGACTTTCGGGCAGGTGAAGCCTTTCATGGCTTCAAGCTCACCATTGTACATCAAAGCAACCTGAGCGGCATCTTCAACAAATTCCTGGAAAATATCATTTTTAGCAACGAAGTCCGTTTCAGAGTTTACTTCGACAACAGCACCTTTGTTACCTTCGACAGCAACGGAAACCAAACCTTCGGCAGCGATACGGCTGGCTTTTTTAGCAGCAGAAGCCAAGCCCTTTTTACGCAGCCAGTCAATTGCGTTTTCCATATTGCCGGCGTTTTCCGTCAATGCTTTTTTACAATCAAGCATACCTGCGCCTGTTGTTTCTCTCAATTCTTTCACCATAGCAGCGGTAATTTCTGTCATTTTTCAATTTTCCTATAATCAAATTTAAACTATGGTGGCGATATGAAAACATACCGCCACGTTTGTTTGCGGAAAACAATCTTAAAGATTATTCTCCGGCAGCAGCTTCAATCGGAGCTTCAGCTTTGGCTTTGCGCGGGGCTCTTTTTTTAGAAGATTTTGCTTCGGCTTCTTCGCTTTCAACAATTTCTTCGACTTTCAGGCCCTGAGAAGCGATTTCTGCCTGCATTCCGTCAAGGATTGCAGAAGACATCAATTCGCAGTACAGCTGAATGGCGCGGATGGCGTCATCGTTGCCCGGTACCGGCAAATCAACATCATTCGGGTTGGCATTGGTATCGGTGATACCGATAACGGGAATACCCAGCTTTTTGGCTTCTTTGATTGCCAAAGTTTCTTTGGTTGTATCAACAACGAACAACAAATCCGGCTGGCCGCCCATGTTCATAATACCGCTTAATTCCTGAGAAAGTTTTTCCTGTTCTTTCTTCATGTTCAGCATTTCTTTTTTGGTATAGCCTTCATAAGCATTTTTTTCTGCCATTTCGTTTAACTTTACCAAACGAGAAATTGATTTATGAACAGTCTTCCAGTTTGTGAGCATACCACCCAACCAACGGTAATTTACATAAAACTGACCGCATCTTTCGGCATTTTCCTTGATAATGTCCTGAGCCTGTCTTTTGGTGCCGACGAACAATACACGGCCGCCGTTTGCAGCAACGTCACGGGCAGTGTTCAAAGCAGCGTAAAGCATCGGATATGTTTTACGAAGGTCAATGATGTGGATGTTGTCTTTTTTACCATAGATGTATGGTGCCATTTGCGGATTCCAGCGACGAGCGTGGTGTCCGAAGTGTACGCCAGCTTCAATCAACTGACGCAGCGTAAATGTAGGAAGTGTCATTTATATATCCTTTTTCCGGTTAAACCTCCGCAGACTGATGACTTTTATTCAAGCACCGGAGCGAAATATGAACGCCATATTTCCGCTGTGTCTGCGTGTGTATTTTTGTTAATCAAATGTAAAACCTTGAGAGGTTTCATGCCTGTAATATATGGTATTGCATTAATTTGCAAGCATTTTTTTGCATTTTGATAAAAAATTTTATACCGAATAAAGCATAACAAGTTTGTGATTTGGCAAAATCTTTCCTAAATAGTATTCAACAAACAAATTTAAGGAAAGAGATGCAGAATGATAAACGATTTATTACAAACGGATGACAACTATATACTTTCAAACAGGCATATCCGTCTTTTAGATATTATTTTCAAACAAAATTACAAACAATGCAGTCCCTCTGACTTTGAAAAGCTGGTTTTAAATTGGGCAAGCACCGTTTTATCCGACGAAAGAGAAGAATGGGAACAAAACCGAGCCGAATCCGCGCATGTTTTATATCGTTTGGAAAAGAAGTCGGACGCAATTAAACGAGCAAAATGCCGGGATAATAAATATGCCTCTTTTAGAGAACACTTTAAGGAGGTTCAAAAAAATAAGTTCTTGGAATTTAGAAAGGCCGGAAAACAGCTCAAAGCAAATTATTTTGCATCGTGGTTTTTGGCAAATGAAGCCCAAGACATTGATATTCCATATGTTGAAGCTAATAAAATTAATAAACTAACTCAGCTGGCACAGGCCAATAACAGGGAATTTAAAAAGCTATAGTTAGCAAAAGCTTTTTTTGCTAACTATAGCTGATTGATTTATCTATGTTTTTTATTATCCTTTTCTTGTAAATAACTTTAAACAAAGAAAGGAAAATTTAAATGTCATATAATTCTCAAAGAGTACCTAGTTTTGCTGCTTACGGCGGTGTTCCTCAGGACGCGGCATACGGCGGAATTCCAACTGAAGAGGCTTATCGCCTCGCCAGAGAAAAAAAGGAACAAAATAATACTTTGTTACCTGATAATATTAGCATTCAACCAAATAACTATACTCAAAACAGCAATTCCTATAAAACTGAAAGCGCGTGGGGATATCCTAACAATACCTCATCTCCATTTTATAATAAAATGGGACGCCCTTATAGTATAGGACGCAATCCATATAAATTAGGGACGTTGAGCGGTCTTTATGAATCAAATAACGGCAATGTATTATGGAATAATTGTAATGCAGACAAGACCGGAGGATGTAGTTATGGAACATATCAGATAGAAACAAAAAAAGGGACCATGAAGGATTATCTCAGGTATTTGAATCATCATGACACGTATCAACCATTTTATAATTCGTTACAACAAGTTGGGGGGTATGATGCTGCATTATCTGGAACAGATGATTTTAAATCTGCATGGAAAGAATTATCTAAAAATAAAGATTTTTTACAATCTCAAAACGATTTTATTATTGACAAAAAACTAACACCCACATTAAGACGTATCAGTGACATAAAAGGTCTGGATTTAGATAATCGGTCTCCGGTTATTCGTGATGTATTATATTCAACAGCAACTCAGCATGGTGATGGCGGGGCTGCACATGTTTTACACAATCGTTTTGGAACTAATGCAGATATTTCATCTCTCAGTGATGAAGAAATCATTAAACAAATTTATGATGAACGGAGTGATGTAAATCGTTATTTCAATAATTCATCTGAAAATATAAAAAAGAATTTGAAGAATAAACGTTTTCCTAATGAAAAAAACAGGGCATTAGAATTACTCAAAACCTATCCTTAATTATTTTCATATAAATGCTGATAGTGAATAATGTCCTCTAGGATGTCGTCAAAACGGCGTCCTAGAGTGGCATCGTTTTGTAAGCGGCCAACATAACCATTGTCTTGGCGATTATATATAAGCCAATATAACTCTAACGTACCTTCTTCTATTTTATTTAATGCTTGAACCATTTTTTCAGCATCTTCCGGGGATGCCATTTTTGTAATTTTATCAGAAATAATTTTTTTTATACATTGATGATATTGCCTATCAGCTTCTTTTAGTCCGTCATCATATACGGCATAAATATCATCATCTGGATTATCAGGATATGACTGTTTATAACAACTTTCTTTATATTTTTTAGTTTCTTGTTCTACTTTTATAGATAAATCATCTGAAACAATATCCTCTTCAGCTTGAGCATTGGCCGCAAAAGCAAAAATTACGCTGAAAATTAAAATAAACTTTTTCATAAGGTTTCCTGTTTTAAATACAACTTTATATAGTGTTAAAAATATACACGAAAAAAATATTAAAGTATACAATTTATTAGCAAAAAAGTGCCATTATTAATGGCAGCAAAGGATATTAACGATGAGCAGAAACAGTTTACGGCAATATTTTTTATCCGTTATAAAATTAATGCGGCCTTTTAAATGGTATATGATTTTTAACGGGGCTTACTTGTTTCTGCTCGTGTTTGAATATTTAAATCCTCCTGCTAAAGATGACCCGATATTTGGTTCTGTTTCAACGCTTGATGCATGGAACTATGTTAATCAGGAGGTTTATGTTGAAAGTCTAAAGTTAGCGGTCATTATTTTTGTTTTGCTTTTTCTGTTGGCAACAAGCAATATGCGCAATCATCCGAAAATTGCCAAATGCCTGTTTTTATTTCCATGGCTTGATATGGCTTTGGGAATGGCGGCGCAAATAATTTCCGATATTCTTTAGTTGCGTATAATATGTAAAAATTTTGTGGCTGAATAGCTTTTAAGGCTTGAAAAATAAGGGGTTTTGAATTAGTTTAGGGATAAATTTCATGAAATTAAGGTAAAAAATGTCTGACTTATTTGAATCAACCGCCCCTAAAACAACAGAATACTCTGCTCAGGATATTGAAGTTCTTGAAGGACTGGAACCTGTTCGCCACCGCCCGGGCATGTACATCGGCGGCACAGACGAACAAGCACTGCACCATTTGGTTGCAGAAATTCTGGATAATTCCATGGATGAAGCCGTTGCCGGTTATGCCAACCATATTGAAATCAGGTTTAACGCAGACAATTCTGTTACAATCAGCGACAATGGGCGCGGCATTCCGGTAGACCCACATCCTAAATATCCGAACAAGTCCGCTTTGGAAGTTATTTTGACTGTTTTACACTCCGGCGGAAAATTTGGCGGCGGCGCGTATAAAGTATCCGGCGGTTTGCACGGTGTCGGTCTGTCCGTTGTCAATGCCCTTTCCGATAAACTGGTTGTCGAAATTGCCCGTGACCGCAAGCTTTATCGGCAGGAATATTCAAAAGGAAAACCTCTGACCGCTTTGGAGCTGGTTGGCAACGCGCCAAACCGCCGGGGAACATCCATTACATTTCATGCCGACCCCGAAATTTTTGGTTCGCGGGTTTTTATTCCCAATCGCATTTACCGCATGGCGCGTTCAAAAGCTTTTTTGTTTAAGGGGATTCATATTTTCTGGAAATGTGCTCCGGAAGTTCTCAGCGAAGACGATCCGACACCCAAAGAAGCCGAGCTGCATTTTCCTAACGGTTTGCGTGATTTTTTGAACTATCAAATCGGAAACCGTCCGACAATTAACCGGACAATGTTTTCGGGTGACTCTGACTTGGCTAACGATGAGGGACGGGTTGAATGGGCTATTACCTGGCCGGAAGATGAAAACGGTTTTTGCCATTCTTATTGCAACACGGTTGTCACGCCGCAGGGCGGGACGCATGAAATGGGCTTTAAAGCCGCACTTATTCGCGGTTTGAAAGAATATGGCGAAATGGCCAATGTAAAAAAAGCCGCAGCTATCACTGCCGATGACTTTTTGAGCAATGCCTGTATTATGTTGTCGGTGTTTATTCGTGACCCGCAATTTCAGGGACAGACAAAAGACAAGCTGACGTCCACCAAGGCCATCCGTCTGGTGGAACAAGCGGTTAAAGACTCTTTTGACCACTGGTTGACGTCTGATTTGGAAAACGCCACCGCATTATTAGAATATGTGATTGAGCGCGCTGAAGCCCGTAAAAAGAAAAAAGAAGAAAAGGTTCAAAACCGCAAAACGCCGACAAAGAAGCTGCGTCTTCCCGGAAAGCTGGCCGATTGTTCTCAGGCGGCAGCCGAAAATACTGAGATATTTATTGTTGAGGGAGATTCCGCCGGCGGTTCCGCTAAAATGGGACGTGACCGTGTTACGCAGGCTATTCTTCCGCTACGCGGCAAGATTTTGAACGTTGCCAGTGCCTCTCTTGACCGTATTACCCAGAATCAGGAAATTAAAGACATGATTGAAGCGCTGGGTTGTGGCATTAAGGAAAACTACAAGGAAGAAAATCTGCGCTACGAAAAAATCATCATTATGACCGATGCGGATGTGGATGGTGCGCATATTGCTTCTCTGCTGATGACTTTCTTTTATCAGCAAATGCCGAAGCTGATTGAAAACGGCCATTTGTTTATTGCGACACCGCCATTGTATAAAATTGTTGTCGGCGGAAAGAACTATTATGCCCTGGATGATGACGACAAGGACAGAATTCTGGCTAAAGTTGTTAAGGGTAATCAAAAACCGGACATCAGCCGTTTTAAAGGTTTGGGCGAGATGAGTGCCATGCAGTTGAAAGAAACAACCATGGACAAGAAAAACCGAATGCTGTTACGCGTTTTGCTTCCGAATACTGCAACGGAAGAAGGCAAAGAAGAAGCTTTTGAAACAAGGCGGCAAGTTGAGCGCCTGATGGGTAAAAATCCTGAAACGCGTTTTAAATTTATTATTGAGCGCGCCAAATTTGTGGATGATTTGGATATTTAAAATGATAACACCGTTAACCTCAAAAGCTAACGGTGTTTTTTTATCAATCCTCTTTTTTACCGGCCAGAAAATCGGTTATACTCTCCGGTTTAATGGCAAAAATCCAAGCTATAATATGGAAAACAGCCCAAAAAGCAAGCGTTACAAATAAAACAAATACGAACGAGCCGATACGCGCAACAATTTTACCATAAATTGTGATGCTCAACGGAAGAGGATGAATAAGCAAAGAAATTACAGAAATAACCATTAATCCCCGCCAAAGGGTCATTGGCCATGATTTTAATTTTGCATAATCACCGACAATTAATACTGATAAAGCCAGTACACAGGTTGAAATAATAGAAATCGTATCCATAATTGTAAATTTTAATTATATATTATTGGTTTTAATATAGTATTTTGCCAAAGTTTTGTCAAACAACTTTTAAATAAGAATAAATAAGAAAAAATATTTTGTAAAAGAAAGTAAAAAATATAATTTTATGATTAATTAACCAAGCCGTGTTATCTTGCGAACTCTACGGAAGTGAGGCGGGATGATTAGGAAATCAAAACAGCAGGATTATGAAAAACTTACAAAATTATGGCTGGAAGCCAGCTTGAAAGCACATGATTTTATTGCCGCAGATTATTGGAAACAAGCGGCAGATAAGATTAAAACGATTTATCTTCCTACCGCGCAAACTTATGTTTTTGAAGACAAACATCAATTAAAAGGTTTTATCAGCCTGTTAGACAATAATTACATTGCCGCATTATTTGTCAGCCGCGGACATCAAAAACAGCGTATCGGGACAAAACTGCTGCAATATGTCCGGCGGCGGAGGCCGAATATGCAACTTCGTGTTTTTGTACGCAATACCAACGCCTTGCGCTTCTACCAAAAATGCGGATTTAAGGTCGTTTCCGAAGGAACAGATACGAAAACACAGGAAAAAGAGTTATTAATGGCTTGGGCGCAGGGGTGTTTCAGCGGGCATGTAAAAATATATAAAGGGGATTCATGAAAGGACCGTTCGCTTTGCTTCAGCGAACGGTTTTTCCTAATAAACAGAAGTTAAACGCGCCTGAATAATTGCAGATAATTCGGCAGCGGTTTCTTTGGCTTCTTTACGTCCGGAAACGCTTATTGCATAGTCACCGAACATTCTACAAATTCTTGGCCACAACGGTGCAGAAAAGCGCAGATATTCTTCCAGGCGGGCGTGAAAATTACTGAGGTCCTGACGAGAACAAGCCTGCCTTTCCTGCCGGCATTGTTCTTCACGTTTGAGAATCAAGTCAAGCAGCGTATGGCGGCGAACAATAAAGGCCTTATTTTCTTTCAGAAGTTCATTAAAAGCCTCTAATGCTTCTCGTCCACTTAAATAACCATCCATTACCGTGACGGCAATGTCTTTCCGGTTTAAACGTTCTTTTAAAAGCGGCACCCAAGTTTCATACGGCACCAGTAATCCTTTATCCGTACAGGATTGTATTTGCCGGCCGATTTCCGTTTGGTTAGCGACTTCCTGCCGCAACAGATCTCCAACAGCAAAGCTTTGAATTTGTTCTGCGGACAAACCTGGCCATTTTTCAATTTCAGCAACAAGATAATGACGCAAGGCACTTTTTCCGGCGCACGGCGCGCCAATAATAAAAATAACACATTTTTCCATATCTGATAATTTTTTAATAATAAGTTATTGAAATGATTCATAACTTTTTCTCAACGGAAAATCAACTCTTTTATTTCGCACTTTTTTGGGTCAGACATCTTGCCAAAAAATTAATTTTATTATATATTATAAGTGTATAGGGCAGTAATGTTCTATACATTTGGGTTAACAAGTATGGAGATTTTATGAGTACCGAAACGCATATTACTGCGTCAAGTAATAATAATGATTTAGACCGATGTTCGTCTTTGTTATTAAACTATAATTATTCAAAAACATTTAAACGTTCTGATTTTTCTTTTGCAAGTTTTTGTGAGGGCTTATCGGTTCTGAAGGGGGTGTAATTATGCTGTCCTTCAGAAATAAAATTGCGAAAACCGATCCCGAAGTTATTCGCCAAATTGCGGCATCTACAGGTTTTTTTGATGAACAAGACATTCGTATCAATGTAGATATTGCAGAAAAATTACTCAATAAAAAAGATTCCAACCACAAATTTTTGTTCGCTGATTATATGAACAAAACCGTTGCTTATGTTTGTTACGGAGAGCTTACTGACGCCAAAGAAGGAACTTATGAAATTTATTGGCTGTCGACTCTGAACGAATATCGCGGTTTGGGAATTGGTCGGAATTTAATTAATAAACTGATTACCAAATTGCGCAAAAAAGGCGCTAAAAAACTCTATGTAAAAACGGACAGCACGGAACAATATGCGCCGACCCGCCGTTTTTATGAAAAATGCGGTTTTAAACTGCAGGCTGTTTTGCCCGGATATTATAACGATAATGACAGCTGTTGCATTTATGCCCTTGAGTTGCGGGAAAAAGATGCTTTGGGATTTTATCCCGAGCAGTATGTTGCCGCAGAATAAATATCCTGCTTTTAGAAAAGTCCCTTCCTTACGGAGGGGATTTTTCATGTCGTTTCTCTGTTTTTTATAAAAAAATTGTTTGACATTTTGTTTTTGTTTCTTTATAGTTTCGTTGTCATTGGGGGTATAGCTCAGTTGGGAGAGCGTTTGAATGGCATTCAAAAGGTCAGCGGTTCGATCCCGCTTATCTCCACCACGTATTTAATCCACCACATCTGTCCGATGTGGTTCTTTTTATTCATTCCCCTCACCGCAATAAGTGACTCACTCGATTTCATGCGTCACTTTGTTCCTTTGAAATCGGTTTACCTTTTGCAATTTTAGGAACGGAATTGATATTCTTGGAAACATGCTGATTCATACCGGTACAGATAGCAAAA
Organism: uncultured Azospirillum sp.; assembly: GCA_900538765.1. GTDB lineage: Bacteria > Pseudomonadota > Alphaproteobacteria > RF32 > CAG-239 > HGM16780. Next base: position 11,059 of record UQAB01000037.1, read on the forward strand.
AAGAACGGCGCATCCTGTACCACATTCCAAAAATCAGACTAAAAATCTAATGTTTGGACATCGGTACGGCGCCGCTCTTCTTTTTTAATTCTGCGATTCGGTTTTGATTTGTATTACAGCTGCGGGGACGTCCTGCTCCGTCCCAGATCCGCCGTCATGACCAGATCCTCTTTCGGATCTCTGCCGCCGGTGGTGAGGTAGCCGCCCACCATGATGCCGTTGAGGCCACCGGAAAGCGCGTGGGCCTGCAGGCTTCTCAGATTGACTTCACGACCGCCTGCCGTACGGATGAGGGCTTTCGGAAGAACAAAGCGGAACATGGCAAAAGTGCGGAGGATTTCCAAAGCGGATGGACGTTTATTATCATAAAAAGGCGTTCCTTTTACAGGATTCAAGATATTCAGCGGCACGGAATCAATGTGCATTTCTTTCAGCTTAAACGCCATTTCCACGCGCTGGTCCAAAGATTCGCCAAGCCCAATAATGCCGCCGGAGCAGACACGGATCCCTGCCTTCTGCGCCGTGCTGATGATATCTTCCTTGTCTTCCATGGTATGGGTAGTACAGATTTCCGGAAAATAGGACGGAGACGTTTCGATATTGCAATGAATACGGGTAATGCCCGCTTCCTTCAGCCGGAGCGCCTGCTCAGAAGAAATAAGCCCCAGGGAGCAGCAGACTTCGATACCTACTTCCTTACGGATACGCTTCACGATTGCAATAATTTCTTCAAACTCATTGGGATTGTCCTGATTACGGCCGCTGGTAACAATGGAGAACCGGACGGCGCCTGCCGCTTTTGCTTTCTTTGCCGCTTCGATAATCTGTTCTTCCGGCAGCAGGCGGTATACCTTGGCACCTGTCCTGTACCAGCCGGACTGGGCGCAGAACTTGCAGTCTTCCTGGCAGTGCCCGCTTCTCGCATTGATGATGGCGCAGAAATCCACGGAACTGCCGCCGAATTTTTGACGGATTTTATCCGCCATGGCAAGAAGCAGCATG
>UQAB01000038.1 GCA_900538765.1 uncultured Azospirillum sp.
GGCAGGCACAATGTAAGCATCGCGCTTTCAGCAGATGGGACAAACCGCGGCGAACTTTCCGCGACACCCCGTGGGTGAGGCAAGTGTGGATAAGCAGGGTAAGGTGTTGTGTGTAGTGTGTTGTGGGTACCTGACTTAGGGATACCGGAAAAAACATTAACAGAAGCACAAATATTGTCTGCTCCATACCAAATCAGGCACGAAGTTGACAGCAATATTACTTGGGAAATATTCTTCATAGCATCCTCCACACTTGTCATCACGAGGATACTATATCATAAAAATTTCTACTGTTCAATCATTAATTTTGATGTGAGGAGAGAAAAATGACAAAGAAAAACCCCTGAAAACCTTCAGGAGTTAATATTAATAATATTTGCTTAGTTGAAAATTATTCTTCATCCTCGTCTTCAAAATCATCCTCTTCGCTGGGATCGTATTCAATGCCGAGTTTAGCCAGCATATCTTCATTAATGTCTTCACGCTGGGCAACAATCCAGTCCGGAACACACGGTGCTGCCGGCAGCGCGGCCAGAGCTTTCATCTTCTTGTCAAGGTACCAGCGGGGTGCGTCAGCCATAATCGGCCGATCAATAAAACCTTGCATTAAAACGACTTGTTTCAGCATCGGCAGGCTCAACAATTGGGTCGTACTGATAACGGAAGTTCCCTGTAACTGGTAAGACACGTTTTTGGAGAATGGATTGGCACCTTTGCCCATGCCTTCATTCTTGGAAAATGAAGTCGTCTGGACGGTCTTGTTACCAATCATCTTTGAGAAACGTTGCGCTGTAACCTCGTTGTTTTGAGATAAAATAATCTTGCAGGCCGTTGTAGAGATAACCGTTTCCAAATCGTCTTTACCATATTTTCCTGAGATTTGTCCCAAATCTTGCCCGATAAGCAGATACGACACTTTTTGTCCGCGGCCGACCGCCGGTCCGTCAATAATGGCTTTAAGCTTAGGCATTTGCGGAAACTCGTCGAGAACAAACAGGCAGGGGAACGGCCCCATGACACCGTCCGTTTTATTTTTGAATTTTGGCGGGTTAGCAATCAGATAAGACGACATCAGCTCAATAAACGTACCGCTGATGATACCCAAAGCGCGGGCATCAACCTGGTTGACGGACAAATAAACGGAAATAGGTTTCCATTCGCCGGTAATCGGATCTTTCATGCCGCGCAAATCTTTGAATTGCAGGTCGGAAAAACTGGTTCTTGAAACAACCGCCGAGTTTTTGAAAATACCGATACCTGATAAACCGGTTGACAGAACGGAACCGCGTTCCTTGTCCGGCATGGCCGAAAGCTGGCTGAGTTCCGTAATACAACGGTTTGAATAACCGAATTTTCTGGCTTCCTCGATGGCTTCTTCCAACATATTGCGCATCGGGTCGGACATTGCCGCCATTTGGTCGCCTTCTTCAACACGGCGTTTAATTTCCTGTGATTGCTTGATTTGCGCTTCCGTAATCCATTCCAAAATCATAGCCAGACAAGGCTCATGCCCAATCCATTTTTCCGGCAGCAGACTCCATGTACCGATAGGCAGATAATTATCAATGGTGATATTATTGGTGCGCAAATCCTGAATAGCTTTGGCCGCCAGAGGGTCGTGCATTTCAAGATAATAGCTTTCCAGCACGCGCTTGTCTTCATCGTCAAGTTTGCCTTCGTAAATACGCCCGATAAAATAATCGTTTGCCCGGGCTTTCTCGCACTTAAACGAAACAAAGTGAATAAAACCTGTCAATGCCGAACGACCGGTTTTGGACCAGTGCGGGTCAGCGCCGCCTTTGGGATCCTCAACCAGAATATTGCACATGGAGTCAATGTACATATCGCGGTCAGGGCCGGGAAGGGGCAGGGCATTGGGCGACAGCGGATTCCAACTGGGATAATAAATTCCTTCCGCCGGGTTATCCTCAGCGCCCCAGTTAATGACAAATACCGGGCCTTCTTTGGCGCGAGCACCGGTCGTGCTGTAACATAATTCGGGTTTCGGGTCGTTTACGATAATGCTCAATCCTTGAGAATTGAAAATCGTAGGCATAACCACACCGACTGTTTTACCGGTTCCCGGAGGAGCGCAGCACAGCGTCGCCAGAGTTTCTTTCAATTTGAGCAAATGCCCTTTATATTTGCCGACAACCATGCAGAAACCGTCCAGCAGCCCCATTTTCTTAATATCTTTTAGGTCAGCTAAACGGGCGGAACCGTGAATGTTGGATTGAAAGCGGTAAGGATTGGTAACCATACCGACAATCAGTCCGATAGGCAGGGTTAAAAACGGCAGAATGGGCAGCCACAGGCTGACGGAAAATGGACCATGATAATTGGAAAGCTGACGGAACCAGTTTCCGTAGCGGGAAATAAGATATGACGGGTTCTGAAAAATGGTCTGAATAAAACGATAAACGTCATTCATGCTGTCTTTTGAAATGCCGCTTCCGATAAGATAACCCAGCGGCAGGGAAAGAATAAGCAAGGCAATTGTAACAACCAGCGAGATAATAACCGTCATCACCATCCATTGTACGGCGTGGTCATATTCTTCCCATTCTTCTCCTCTTTTTTGCAATCCCATTTTTTTAATATCCTCTAAGCGATGCTTCTGATAAGTTTTTTAATCTTTTCAAAATTGTCATTGCTGGCTGGCTTGTCTGCGTCATCCAGCGCCTTGGCGAAAAGTTTGATTTCTTTCGGTGTGCCGCGGTCGATTCTCGTAACGTTAATATCCAGCCCTTCCCATATTTCAAACATATCTTCGGCATTGATAATGTTGCCGATTTGAATAACGACATAAGCCTTAACTTTGTGTTTGAAACCCTCTGAGGCCAATTTTTCTTCAAGAAATTTTTTGGCAATGTCTGCTTTGCGCACGGGGGAAATCCTATGGCTGCTTTCTGAAAACCACAATGGTTCTTCATCATTAAAGCGTTCTTCGTCAGCGAGCCAGTCGCCGGGTTCCTTGTCAATCAGGCACAGGCATATCTGGTTGGCTGAAACGCCGATAAAATCAATCAGGTTATTTTTAATGGTTGCCCCGTTGATTGTTTCATAGCCATGCTGTTTAATAATGTCCAATGTCGAGTTACCGCTGTTGCCTCGGCCCTGCTGTCCGGCGTTTTTGGCTGCCGGTACGTTGCGTCCGTTGCTTTGGGCCGGCAGGTTGTTTTTGTTCTTTTTGTTATCTTTGTCCCGGCGTCCGGGAGTGGCGGCCGTTTCTCTGCTCTGCGGAGAACGGGGAGACGTATCAACACTTTTTTCTTCCGGTTTGGCAGAAGCCTTTTCAATATCAAAATCATCAATATTGAAATCAAAGTCATCATCTTTGTCATCGTCCATATTAAACAAAGAGTGGCTGAATTGTTTTGGTTCCGGTGTCGGCAAAACAGGTGCCGGAGCCGGAACTGCTTTTTTCGGCGCGGCAGCCAGCGGCGCGGTGGCTGCTTCGGCTGAAGCAGTCAGAGGCTTAACCCGGGGGGATGTGCTGATTAATTTGTTGCTGACCGGTTCGGGACGGTCATCCAGAGGAATAGTCAGGCTTCTTGGCCGGACTTCTTTGTAAGATTTTTTCTTCTTTGACTTTTTGCCCGGTGTCGCCGTGTGCGCAATAATTTTCACCGGTTTGAAGAAAAATTTCTTAATAATGTGCCAAGGCGATAAAACAAGTTTAACCAGATAATTTTCCCATTTTATCATGCTCAAAGCCGCCCAGCCGCTCAGCCACAGGGGAATAAATGTTAAAATAATCAGAATAAAAGCCCATTCTTTCGGCGTATCGATAACCCAGCCGGACAACCACAAATTCCAGGCATGATTCCAATGAGCCGTCTGAAAAATGTCAAACCGCCAGTTGCGAAGCATAATAACCCTTATCCCCTCTATGAAGAACACGCTCCAAAAGAGGCCGACACACATAATCCTGGTCAATATTATTAAGGGTTTCAAGTTTGTCCTTTCAAAAAGTTTCTCTCAGTTTAACATAAGTTGGTTAATAACTGATTATTATTTGTCGCTGATTTTATCCGCAATAATTTCTCTGATTTTTTTTGTTTCTTTGTTGGCGTCAATTTCTTTCTCAACTTCTTTCAGCTTCATTTTGACAATTTCTTTTGGGTCGACTTTTTCACCTGTCGAACCGATGTTTTTGATGACAATGCGTGAAGTATCTCCATAACGCTTGAGGCTCCAGCGGCTGTACGCTTCAAAAGGATACAATAATATCGCCGCAAAATTGAGTTTCATGCATCTTCTGAAACCCCATACCCACAAGATGCCGCCAAATAAGAAGGAAAACAAAAACAAATAATCCCGGGCGTTTTTGATTTTGCCGCCGCTGTTCCAAAATTGGCTGATGATTTTCCAGTCTTCTCTGCTGAAAATGTCAAACCGCCAAACGGTTGTAAACAAAAAATCGGCCAGGCAAAGAAAAATGTAGGTCCAAATTGAACCTACTAAAAAAAATTTAATATATTTTTTCAGTTTTTTCATAATTAACGGCTTACTCCCAAACGCTGCCTTAACATATCCGTAAACTGCTGATCCGGTTTGCCTTCCATATTCGGAGCCTTGTAAGCGGGATTTTGCAGTCTTTTAATAAGCTGGGCTCTCTTTTGAGCGCGAATGCCCTCTTTTTCTTCCCGGGCTTTTTTCTTGGCTGGGTCGCTGAGAATTCTGTTTTTTGCTTCTTCAAGCTGCTTTTTCCTTTTTTCCAGATTCTGCTTTCTGGCTTGTTCGGTATATTCCTGAGCCTTGAGCTTTTCCATTTGATCGCTGATTCCCTTATCAAAATCCTGCTCTAAAATCATGGCTTCAAGCATATTTGCCGGCGGTTCGTTAGTGTCAATACCCTGCAGCATATTGCCCAGCTTCTCCCATGATTGATTTTGTTTGGGCTGGCCATATTTCTTACCGGTAACCTTACGATATGCCTTGCGCATAAAGCCGTTCTTTTTCTTTTCAAAGCCGGCAAAACATCCGTTTTCCAGATTCTTGTCCATTTCCTCAACGGCTTTTTGCGCGGTTTTCAAAAGCTTGTCGCCTAAAGCCGTAACGTTGCCGCCGTTTACTGCCTCCCGGTTTAGTGCTTTGACATAAAGGGCCAACCCCTCTTTCTGCAATCGGGAAAAAGCATTGTCATTTCCGTTAGGATGTGTAAAAGACTTATCCTGAATTTTAGGCTCAACCATGGCTGCGGTTGCATACAGGTTAGCGAATTGTCTGGCCGCAATCATATTGTCTTTCATATTGTCCTGACATTTTTTGATACGCTTTTTATCAAAAAATTTCTTAAAATCCTGCGGCGGCATATTTTTTACAAGTGTTTTTGTTTTTTCCGGAAGATTCGTTTCGTCAACCTTGCCGTCTCTGATTTTATCGCACAGTTCAACCAATCCGTTATATTCTTCAAATTTTTCGGATTTGGCTTTCGAGTCATCAAGAGCTTTTTTCTCATATTTCTCTTTCCACTGATAAGCGTCGTATCTTTCAATGTCTTTAATTTTGTTTTTTTCGGCTTTGTTTCTGTTTTTGTTGCGTCTGGCTGCATAGTATGCTGTTTTTATCTTTTTGGCTGACCATGCCCATAAAAAGTTTGCCCCGCCGATAAGCCAGTCTTCATACATATAGTCGATAACGTCGCCTTTTTTGAAAGGGCCTTTTTCCTCATCGCCGTCCTCTTCTTTATCATCGGTTTTTCGGTTTATTTCGTCCCCGTCGCCGCCATCGGTATCATCGTTTTCATTTTCCTGAGGTTTTCTGGGCGTTTCCTCTTTCTGTTCCTCATTAACCGTTGTTTCTTTGGTTTCTTCGTTAAATGTTGTTTCTTTGCTCTCTTCATTAACCGTCGTTTCTTTTAATTCTTCATTGACGGTTGTTTCTTTGGCATCCTGGTGAACAGTCGTTTCTTTTTCGGGAGTTTGGCTGAACAAAGTCGAGTTCTCCCGACTTACGTCAGGTTTTTGGGTTTCAGAAACGTTGAATTCGCGCGTCTGCCGTTTGGTGTTTTCTCCTGAAACTTCAGAAACTTTAAATTCTTTGTTTTGCTTTTCGTCAGCCATTTGATTTCCCTCGTTAAATAAGGTTTTTGCTTTTTTCTTTTATCTTAACACTAAAAATAAGTTTTGTCTATATTTTTTCTAAGCTTTCAGCTTTTTCAGAAAGTCCCCGATGAGTCGGTTGATTCTAATGCCGTCCTGAGGTTTAACCTTAAGCAGACCAAACAGCCGTGGTTTGATTTTGCTGAAGTCGATGGGGGCAAAAATTGCCGGATTTTGTGTCAAAGCTTTAAAAGCACCCTCAGCGTCTTTTTGCGCGGTTTTGAAGTAATTTTTCACCAATCGTTCGGCGTCAACCGGAAATTTCTGATTTTTGATTGCCTCAATATAGCGGTTTGCCCGGGCGATTCTCTTCTGATGTTCTTCATAAATCTCGCGTTCTATTTTCCTTTTTTCGTGTTGAAGCTTGCGTTGCTTGTAGGCAATTTCACAGCCTTCCATCTCAATTAAAATTTCAACATAAGAAATAAGCGAGAACTGCAAAGCGTCATCATCGCTCTGTTCCGCTACGGTCAAAAGTTCTTCGTCAGATGCCTGCGGATTTATTTTGCCTTTAATTTCGGGGTGGGATTTTATCATAATATCCCAGCCGTTGACCGTATCTTCGGCAATGAGCCTGCCGCAGGAGGGCTTGTAATTGGGATAAAGCATATTGGCTTCCAGGCGAAAAATCGGTGCTTTCAAGTCAAAATCTCCGGCAAGAAGGTCGATGGCATCCTTAAAATTCCGATAAGCCTTAATCAGAGCCTTTTCCTCATTTTTCAAAATCGCCAAATCTTTGTCTTCTTCAGAAGATGCCGGTTGCAATGCCGCGGAAGACGTTGGCGAAGCTTGAAGCAAATTGTCTTCATCTTCAGTAACAGCACGGTTTTCCTGCTGGGGCAGGCTTACATCAACATCACTGAGCTGAGTATTGATAAAATCATTCAGGAGTTGTTCAAACTCATCATCTTCCTCTGCCATCTTTCCTCCTAATTTAAACGGATTGTTGAAACTTTTGTTCCGCTTTCCGGATCAAAAACAACAATTCTGTCGGGTATGCCGCCGTCTTTGACAACAATATAAATATATCTGCCATGTTCTAAAATAGAGTTAATACGGCTTTCCGCCGGTTCGTTTAGATGAATGTCCTGTTCGCTGACGACGGGTTTTTTGTTAATCTTTTTATAGAGCGTTGTCAGCATCAGCAGGCTGCCGAAAACAATCAGAAAAGTCATAATAACGACCGCAAATTTAATTAACTTTAATTTATTCATTATCTTTTCCTTGCCAAATATCAAAAAAATTGTCATCTTGAACAGACATTAAGTATAAACGCCATAAGATTAATTTTTAACAAATGACAATACCTGATAATAACATTTATTTCAGTCCTGTGGTAGAGGAAAATAACAAAGGGCTGCGGCTGGATAAGTTTTTAGCCGCAAGTTTTCCTGAATTTTCTCGTTCCCAGCTGCAGCGTCTTATTTTAGAGGGCAATGTTTCAAACGATGATGTTGTCATTGCCGATAATTCCCAAAAAGTAAGGGTAGGGGATTCGTTTCAGGTTATTGTACCTGAAGCGGTTGACGCTAATCCTCAGCCGGAAAATATTCCTTTGAACATTGTTTATGAAGACGATGACTTGCTGGTTGTCAACAAACCGGCAGGAATGACTGTACATCCGGCGCCCGGAGCGCATAGCGGAACTTTGGTTAATGCCTTGCTTTACCATTGTCGGGACAGCCTTTCCGGCATCGGCGGCGTAAAACGTCCGGGCATTGTCCACCGTATTGACAAAGACACTAGCGGCCTGCTGGTCGTTGCCAAAAATGATAAAACGCATCGCAGTTTGTGCGAACAGTTTGCCGAACATTCTATAGAAAGAACGTATTTTGCCGTTGTTTATAGCGTTCCTTCGCCGTTGAACGGGCGAATCGAAGGCAATATCGGTCGGAGCCCGTACGACCGTAAGAAAATGGCGCTTGTAAAAAACGGCGGCAAACCGGCAGCAACCAATTATAAAACTTTGGAGATATTTCAAAACACGGCATCTTTGGTTCAATGTAACTTGGAAACAGGGAGGACACACCAGATTCGCGTTCACATGTCTTCCCTGGGCTGTAGTCTTGTCGGTGACAAAATCTATGAAAAAGCACATAAGTCAACTCTTCCAGGCAAACCAGAAATAAAAAAATATCTCAACAGCTTTCCCCGCCAGGCGCTTCATGCCGCCACATTGGGCTTTGTTCATCCGCGAACCGGAAAAAAAGTTTTGTTTAATTCGGATTTCCCCACTGATATTAGAGATTTGTTAAATATTCTGAGATTATAAACGAATAGAATTAAATTAGATAAACCTTAAGTATAGGTTGTAATTTAATCTGCTTCATTTAAACTGAAAAAGTTCCAATTAAGGGAGAATTGTAATGAACAAGACTTTGACTCTTAGTGGACTTGACTTTTCGCCAGAGCTTAACATGGCGAGATATTTACAGAGTATTCGTAAATATCCTATTTTAACACCTGAGGAAGAATTCCGTCTGGCAAAGGCTTATGTCGCGACAAAAGACGACAAATTGGCTTACAGACTGATTACTTCTCACTTGCGGCTTGTTGTAAAGGTTGTATCAAAATACAGAGGTTACGGTCTGCCGGTAAGTGAAATGATTTCAGAAGGCAATATCGGTCTTCTGTATGCCGTTGATAAATTTGATCCGGATAAAGGCTTTCGTTTTTCGACTTATGCCTTGTGGTGGATTAAAGCGTCAATTCAAAAATACATTTTGAATTCCTGGTCTTTAGTAAAAATCGGCACAACTGCCGCTCAGAAAAAGTTATTTTTTAATCTTCGTAAGGTTAAAAACAAGCTTAATCTGGTTGAAGATCGGGAAATGTCTCTCAGCATTATCACTGAAATTGCCGATTCGCTGGATGTTAGTGTCCAGGAAGTAACGGAAATGAACAGCCGGTTATCTGCGCATGACGGTTCATTGAATATGAATCTCGATTCGTCTTCCGATGACAGCAGTGAATGGCTGGATTTTATCGCTGACAAAAAGCCTAATCAAGAAGAGGTTTTGGCTCAGAATGAAACATATCTGTATCGCAAAAAACTCTTCGGACAGGCCTTGGACTGCTTAAACGAGCGGGAAAAAGATATTCTTTATAAACGGCGTTTGCTGGACAAGAGTATGACTTTGGATGATTTAAGCCGGGCTTATAACATCTCAAAGGAGCGTGTTCGCCAAATCGAGCTGAATTCTGTACGTAAGTTGCAAAAAGAAGTTCAGCGCCTGTCGGCAGCATAAAGAACGTGCTTTATATTAGTAACAGCCCACCAGATGATTCTGGTGGGCTGTTTAAATTAATAGTATTCAATACAAGAAGATGAACCGGAAATCTCGCTTCCTTCATCTTTTTGCAAGACTGTTTGTACATAGCTATTAAGAGCTTCTTTATCTGTCACAGAAATAAAATTTTCCTTTTCAAAGTTTGAGTTACATTGTCGACTTATTTGATTCCATTGTGTGGAATTTTTAGATTGGCGCTGTTCTTTGTAGGTGCAGCGTTGACACATGATATTTCCTGAAAGGTCGGATATTGCCTGCCATTTGCAATTTTCATATTTTGCAAATGTTCTAATTTTACAAACAGTAGGAGTTGTTCCGCCAGATGAACCACCTGATGAACTGCCACCGGATTCAATGCATTTATAGTAGAGTATTCCTGACATTTCATTCCTGCATGATTCAATACCCATACCAATACTCATACATTTATTTCTCGCCTCAGCTTCCGTTAATCCATAACCAGAACAGCTACCAGAACTGCTGGATATGCATTTATACAAGAGTTGTCCGGAACATTGGTCATGACATGAAGAAGAACCAGAACCGCATAGTGACTGAGCTTGACTATAGGTCAGAGTATATCCGGAACAATTTGATGTACAGCTGCTATTCTTAGGCGGGCAAAAATAGTAATTTCCGGTTGGGCATTTAAGACAGTTACCGGTGTTTACGCCACTGGTATATCCCATGCTTGAACAGCTTGGCGTTGTTATGCATTGCGCCGAAGCTTCGCCGATTTCGCCAAACACGAAAGGAGCTGCCAGCAAAACAGAACTTAATAAAATAACTTTTCTCATCGCTTTTCTCCTTTTCTAAAACGCAATCACCGGGTGAACGTAGTTGCCGCCATAGCCGCCGCTTTTCTTATGGTTGTAGGTTAGGCCGTTGCCATAGGTAATACAGAAGGACCACGCGAAGCGGTCGTTACACTCGGACGACGACCAAATATGATAAGCATCGCCTCCAAATTGTGTGCCGCCAACTTTCGAAATTGCATTGCTAATGTCTTTAAAGTTGGTATACAAACTATTCAGGATACCAGCCGTCGGAAGTGCCCATTTACCTTTAGAAGTCGGTGCTGCACTAGGCGCATAATTTAAGGCCGCGTAAGCTGCCGGATATTTATAGCGATCACCACCGCTGGCCTGAATAATCTTAGCCATATTACCACTAACATCAAAATCTTTAATTGCTGTTGTAACTGATGTATAGTTCGGTAACGAAGGAATATCCGTATTAGGATTACCCCATTCAATAGAAAATACTATCGGACTAGCCGTCATTGCGTAGCCGCATTTATCACTGCCGCCGCTGATATAGACAACAATACCTATCGGCGTCTTGCCGGATTCTTTGTTTGTTGTACAAGTCCCGTCGTTGTTCAAAATATCACCGATTTTGCAATTCTTGGCATAGCCGGTACATTGACCAAGCACTGCCTTTTCTTCAATTTTCGGACAAGCCCAGAAATTCCCGAAAGGGCATTTGACGCAGTTTCCTGTATTCGAAGCTTCGGTATATCCCAGTGTAGGGCAGTTCTGCGTAACGCAGTCAGCCGCCTGAGTTTCGCCATTCATCATGAAAGGAACCGCCAGCAAAACAGAACTTAATAAAATAACTTTTTTCATGGTCATTTCCTTTCCTAATTATTACAGGTTTCACTAATAATTTTATTTTCATATTGTTGTTTAAAGCGGTTAGCATAATTTTGTGCATCTGTATATGTTGAAGCACTGGCACTTTCTCCCATTGGTAAAGGAGAATTACAGCTCATGTTTCCGGGATCATATTCACAAATGCCGCTGGCTTTTACAGAGCAAACATATTCGCATGTGCTACAAAAAAGATTAACTTTATAGGGATTATAATTCGTTCCATCATTATCTATTGTGGTGTAACAATTAGCGTATACAGATCTTCTTTTTGATGTGCATTTACCTGAGTTATTGCCGATGTCTCCGGTATTTCCGCCGGAAGATCCTCCGGTACTTCCGTTGTCCAAACAAAAGACGTAAGATGTATCAAAGGGGCACTTGACCGTTGTGCCGGTACATGTTTTCCTGGCATAGCCCAAAGCACCGCA
>UQAB01000039.1 GCA_900538765.1 uncultured Azospirillum sp.
GTTGCAAGCGGCAGTCATGGAGTTTTCTTCCCAAGTCACGGTAAAATTTGTCTTTGTTCATTTTTCTAAAGCTCCTTGTTTGAATGAAACAAAAAACCGTCTTTAATTTAAAGACGGTGGAGCTAAACAACTGCGATAATACAGACGTGGGTATTCAATATATTAACCACACTCCACCTTGGAAGTGGATATTTTTATTATCGGGGTGTTGTTTAGACACCGCAGACAGAACGCCTGTCTGCATTTGTTACTGTAGCTGAGGCGCAAGGAAATGTAAAGGAATTTTTTTGCGGGGAGCCTGCTCGGCAGGCGGCGGAAAGTTAGCGGTTGGCTGTCCCGTGCATAATGAGGCGCGTTGCTTAGATTGTGCCTGCCGTTTGTTCTATTAATCACACCCCTCCTAGCCTCCTTCAATTCCGACTACCTGTTGTTTCGGCAGCTACCGCTTCCTCCCAACAGTAAGTACAATTCCGACTATATCCTTTTGTTCGGTTCGTTTCACTCCCTCCAAAAGGAAAGTCTCATTGTGTCTCCTTATAAAAAACAACGTTAGTTGTTTTTTCTTGCGGCCATGCGTCTCCTCTCAAAAAGCAACGTTAGTTGCTTTTGGCTTCGGCCGTCTCAGGGGAGGAATAATCTGATTCTTTAGTTATTTTATTATCTTTAAACCGGCACTATCCAGTCCCTCCCCTGAGGTAGGGGAGGCTAGGAGGGGTGTGATGTTCAAGGATGACATTTTTTGCTTGGTAGGGGGACGTTCTTGTTGCTGGTTTTAGATGCCGGAGTCGATAGTTGGCGATTGGCAAGCGTCAGCGCAGACAGAGCCTTACGTGACGAACGAGCTTGTCGAGGACAAACGAGTTCGGCATGACAATTTGGATAGTTGGTTTTACCTGGATGTCCGGATTAAATCCGAACATGACATTTTTTTGCTTGTTTGAGGTACGTTCGTGTTGATGGTTTTAGACCCTGAAACAAGTTCAGGGTGACAATTTTGATGGTTAGTTTGAAAGAAAATGCCGGTTTGGAGACCGGCATTTTTTGTGTTTTCTAGGCTGCGATGTTTTGCAGGTGTTCGGGGATAATCAAATCCGCTTCAATGGTGGAGGTGATGTCTTCCAGACTGAACAGCGGGTTGATTTCTTCAAGGACAAGCCCGTTTTCGGTAACGCGCAGAACGCAGCGTTCGGTAACGATGAGGTCTACTTCATGTGCCGCAGTCAGGGGCAGGGTGCATTTTTTCAGAATCTTGACGCCGTTTTTGGAAAGGTGTTCCATGGCGACAATCACTTTTTTGGCGCCGACGACCAAATCCATGGCGCCGCCCATTCCCGGAACCATAACGCCGGGAACCATCCAGTTGGCAATGTTTCCTTCCTGGTCAACCTGCAATGCGCCCAAAACCGTTGCGTCGATGTGGCCGCCGCGAATCATCGTAAAAGAAGTCATGCTGTCAAAAAAGACGGCGCCCTGTTTGGTGGTGACGGGAATGCCGCCGGCGTTGGTTATTTTGGGGTTGATGTTTTCGGGAGCCGGTTTGGGGCCGACGCCGATAACGCCGTTTTCAGACTGAATCATAACGTGCATTGACTGCGGGATGTAGTTGGCGACTTCCGTCGGCAGGCCGATGCCCAGAGTGACATAATCACCCTCGTGCAGTTCTTTGGCTACGCGTCTGGCGATGATTTCCCTGATTTGTTCTTTGCTTAATTCCATATTCATGTTTCCTGTCTGTGGTTAGGCGATAATGTAGTCGACGAAGACGCCGGGAATCGTGACCATATTGGGGTCGAGGCTGTCTTCGACGAGTTCATCGGTTTCAACAATGACGGTTTTTGCTGCGGTGGCCATGACTGTGTTGAAGTTTCTGGTGCTTCCTTCCAGATAAACATTGCCGAACTTGTCGGCCTTGGTGCCGTAAATGAGGGCGAAGTCCGCTTTGAGCGGTTTTTCAAGCAGATATTTTCTGCCGTCGAGTTCCATGGTTTGTTTTCCCTCTTCGACAACGGTGCCGACGCCGGTCGGGGTCAAAACGCCGCCCAAGCCTGCGCCGCCGGCACGAATCCGCTCGACAAGCGTTCCCATGGGGACCAGTTCGACTTCAAGTGAGCCGTCGTGCATCTGGCGTCCGGTTTCCGGATTGGTGCCGATGTGGGCAACGATGGCTTTTTTTATCTGCTTTCCCGAAATCAGGCGGCCGCGGTCGCTGTCCGGATATGAGGTGTCGTTGGCAATTAAGGTCAAGCCGCGGGTTTTGTTAGTGATGAGTTCATCAATAATCTTTGTCGGTGTGCCGCATTTCAAAAAGCCGCCAATCATGATTGACGCGCCGTCGTTGATGAGCTTTCCGGCCTCTGCCGCGGATATGATTTTCTTCACTTTCGCTTAATCCTTATTCCGTTAATCGCGGTGCATTATAGCACAAAATTTCAAAAAGTACAGCGTTTAATAATAGTTTGTCGGCGGCAACACTTCAAGGTGTCGGAAGTGCATGTTACAGTTGTTTTTGCTTTAACTTGTTGATAATGTATTAAAAAAATCTTTTCGCTATTATCGGGTTGGTAATTTTATAACATATATTTTGCCGAAAAACAAGCGATTTTTGACAAAATTATTGACTTTTAGGGCCTGATTTATTATATTAAAATTGCCGAAAGGTTTCTTTTACCTGCAAGAACGAAATTGTTAATCGCTTGCTTGTATCCTTGACCGAGAGCTAGCTCTGTTAAGAGATTAAAAGAAAAGAGCCCTCAAATGAGGGCTCTTGCTTATTTGTTTCATATATATTGATGGGGTTGTGTTGTAATCTCCATAATTAGCCACTGCAAATTTACAAGATACTCATGTATAATCCTTGACTTTTAGGGCCTGATTTATTATATTAAAATTGCCGAAAGGTTTCTTTCACTAATAAGAACGAAATAGGATAATCGCTTATTGAGTATCTTTATATGGTCAGACTCATCATATAGAGGATTGAAAGAATAAGGTTTCTTTTACCTGCAAGAACGAAATGATTAATCGCTTGCTTGTATCCTTGACCGAGATACAGCTCCGTTAAGAGATTAAAAGAAAAGAGCCCTCATTTGAGGGCTCTTGCCTATTTGATAGGGTAATATGTTGAAGAAATAATAGTTTCGTTGTTTGTAGGTGAAGTTACTATTTTTAACTGTCCATTTGTCCCTTTGGTAATATATATGTATTGTCCATAATCATTTGTTTGTATAGGTTTTTGCCGTATAATCCTAGGTATTCGCTGTGCGTCTGCGCGACTAATTCCGTGTCTGTAAATCCCTTTATCTAAACCATAATTTTGAACTGTTCCCGTTTCTCTTCCTAATGCCTTTCCATGCACTACAACGTTGCCATTTGCATCAGGTATCGCTTCGCCTCGTTGCAGAATAACCGGTTCTCCGTTATGATTTTTCATGCGGGCAATCACGTCACGCCCATTACCCTGATAGGGATTATCCAATAATTTATCATAACTTTTACCTATTTTATAACCGTTATATGCCATGTTGGCTTGATTATATCCTGCTTTAGCCAGCGCCCCGCCTGTTAAGGCCGCGCCACCTAATTCGGCCGCATTTCCGGCCATTTGCGTCAAATTGCGATTTTGGTCATTTTTTAAGTTGAGATATCCGTTCATTTGCGAATCAAAACCAAACTTATTTCCCAACCAATCAAGTCCGCCAAATGTCATGCCGTTGATAGCCCGGTTCATTCCGTACATTGTATCCATTCCGTTCATCAACAAGTTATTTTCGATGTTTCTCATTTTATGCTGTTCTCCAATACCTTGTTGGGTCTGGTTGCTGTATTCACTGTTTTTCAGTCGCTTTGTGACATTTTCAATATTATTTTCGATATTCGAAACGCCAAAACCGTAATTATTTTCCGGAGAACTGCCCCAAAAGTTTGTTCCATACTGCGGATAGTCTTTTGTTATTCCTTGATTGTTATAATTTTGAATCAATTCTTGTTCTCTATTTGAACGTGCCATTTGATATGCAAGTTCATCCCGTAGGCTAAAACTGTTGTGATTCACACCAAAACTGTCTATGCCGCAGTCATTGTTTTGATATCCTAAGGCTGATTTGTATTTTCCCCATATGTCCATTAGATTTTCTCCTGTTATCGTTAAAACAAAAATTACTTTTTGACTTTAACAGAAAGCAAGAGATTATGTCTATCCGGCACAGCCTGCAACCGGCTAACCACATCATGCAGAAGCTTTTTTAAATTCTCGATTATTGGCTTGAGCCAACTGATTAAGCTTGTTTTGCAAATTGCTGTTTTTATATGGGATATCCATAAACGAAGACTGATTTTTAAGAAAATATCTTACAAAAGAATTAGCTGTTAATGTTTTGCCTTGTTTCTGAAATTCATAAAATTTCTTTCGTTGTAAATTCTTAAAATATTCTCTAAACGGGGCATATTTTTCATCCTTTATTATAGCTCGTCGTTTTGCTTCCGCTTTGCGGTCTGATAAAATAACGGCTTCAATGGTGGCTGCTCTGATTTCTTCCCATTCTGCTCTGGCCTCGGATAACATCTGTTCCGCCCAATTGATTATATTTAGTTGCAACTCCTTGTCATTTTGTAAATGTTTGTTATGCAAAATCAGCATATCCAATTCCCGCAAAGCTTTATTCGGTATCATTTCTCTATCTGCCATTATTTTTTTCTAAAATAAATTTACACTATCTTAGTTAGGTTTTAAAATAACAATATGCAAGGGCAGGTCTTTTAATTGGTGGGCGCTGAGAGGTTGTCCTCGACATTGCTGTGCAATGCTCGTTCCTTCGCGCTCGCTCGGCTGACGCCTCACCGGCACCCTCGCGTGTGCCTCTCGCTTGGCGTCGAACTCCCTTCCTCGGGAGTTCTCACCTAGCTTTCATCCAATTAAAAAACCCGCCGCAAGGGCAGGTCTTTTAATTGGTGGGCGCTGAGAGGTTCGAACTCCCGACCCTCTCGGTGTAAACGAGATGCTCTTCCAGCTGAGCTAAGCGCCCATCTTGTTTACGAATGACTTTATACACTCCTAAAATTAATTAATCAAGCAAAAAATTTTATAAAATGAAATTTTTTTTATAAATGACGCTTTTTCAGGCATGTGTGGTATTTTGTTTCTTATAATTTTTTTTATTTACTATAGTTAATAAAAGTTATTTATTTATTGTAAGCCACGATTTCTATGGCTATATTGTCTGTTGTTAAGATTGATAGTTGTCTAATTTAAACGTGAGAATTTAAAAAGGATATTAAGTTATGGCTGACAGTGTACAGAAAATACCTGTTTTTTTTCATTCAAGTGACGAGTATAGCCCTTTCATTGCGGTTACTATGGCGAGTATATTGTATAATACAAATTCTTTTATTGAATTTTATGTCATAGAAACGGGAATTTCTGATTTTCATAAAAGGCAAATTGAAAAATTATCCGATAATTTTTCGAATTTTTCAATTGAATGGATACGTTTTGAGTATAATGATATTTTTAAAAAAGAGTATTTTGACAGTATTCGGAAAGAAAATTTGCATAATCCCGCTTGGCCAGGGATTCATGCTTTTTGTACACCATTTATTCCTTTGTTGAAGCCTAATCTGGATAAGGTCATTTATTTGGATTTGGATGTAATTTTGTTGGATGATATAAAACTTTTGTATGATGAAAATTTGGAAAATAAAGCGTTAGGCGTTGTTCCGGACATCGTATGCCCGCTTTTTGTGGGAGAGGAACAGAAAAGTCTGAATCCGAAGATAAAGTATGGTGAGTTCGGCCGGTATTTTTGTGCCGGGGTGTTGTTGATTAATTCAAAAAAGTTCAGAGAAGAAAATATTATTAAAAGGTATTTTGAAATTGCCGGAACGGAAATTGTTCCCGTGTGTGATCAGGATATTTTAAATCGTTTATGTTCTGAAAATGACTGTGTTTTTTTGGATCAGAAATATGATGTTATTTATCAGCCGAAAAAAGAGGAGCTCCAGGCTAAAGGTATTGATGTTTTGGCTTCTGTTTTTACGCAAGCCAAGGAAAATGCCGTAATCAGACATTTTGCAGATGTGAAGCCTTGGACAGTTTCTTATATGAACTGGGCGAAAAAGACATTTTTCCATTGTGGCGATTTTTGGTTTTTTGCTAAAATGACGCCTTTTTATGAAGGAATTTTTAATGAGTATATACAGGCTTTGCAAGAAGATGCCGTTTCAAAGCTTGTAAATAAGTTCTCCGAGGTTTTAGAAAAATCGTCGGCATCAAAGCCGAGCGAAACTTCAATTATCAGATATTCTTTTCTGGGTGTACCTTTTTTTAAGGTGAAAAAGAAAAATGCTGTAAAGAAGTATTATCTCTTTGGTGTGTTTCATCTTTTTTCGATTGAGGAGTAAGAGATGCCAGCTTCTGCCCTTCATGTCATTATTCCTTCATCGGATTACTATGCGCCATACACTGCGGTTTTACTGACATCGGTTATTTTGAATAAAAAAGAAAATGATCGGTATTTTTTTCATATTCTTACGGAGGATATGAGTGAATATTCCATGAATGCTTTGCGTTCTATAGTTCGTTACGGCGATTTTGAAATCGAGTTTAAATTTTTAAAGAAAGAGCTTATTAAAGATATTGTTGCGTGTATCCAATCCAGGATTGGTGATATCTGTAATTATAAGCTGTTTATTTCTTCGTTGTTTCCTTTTGATCGGGTAGTGGTTCTGGAAGGGGACATGATTGTTTTGGAGAGTTTGCGGCCTTTGTTTGACATTGATATGGAAAATTGTCCGATGGCTGCAGTTAAAGATCCTATTTGTAACGAAATTCAACATTTGTTTAATATTCCTAAAAAGTATCGATACTGTAATACCGGAATGTTTGTCGCAAATTTGGATTTTTGGCGTCAAAATAACAGCGAACGGGAATTTTTGAAGTGCGCGAGAAAATATCGCAGTGTTTTAGAGCTTCCTGATCAGGATATTTTTAATCGGGTTTTTTTTCGGAAAATGAAATATCTTCCTTTAAGGTATAATGTTTATGCTGCTGTTTCCAAGCATAATTTTCCGGAAGAAATGAAAGAATCTGAAAAAAATCCTGCGATTATTCATTGGGCAGATTATCAGAAGCCGTGGTGTTTTCTGACTGTCAAATATGCATATTTATTCTGGGAGTATGCGCGAAAGAGTCCGATGTATGAAATAATTATGCAGAGGATGCTGCTTCAGAGTATTCCTCCTGCTCCGGCAATTTTGCCCGATATGAAGAAACTTAAGAGAAAACTGAAGAGTTTGAAACTCAAGTACTTTTTTATCAGAAAGAAAAAATATGAAAAGAAAATTGATGTTTTGAAAAAGCAGCTGGGAATGAAATAATGGTAAAAA
Organism: uncultured Azospirillum sp.; assembly: GCA_900538765.1. Classification (GTDB taxonomy): domain Bacteria; phylum Pseudomonadota; class Alphaproteobacteria; order RF32; family CAG-239; genus HGM16780. The sequence goes on from UQAB01000039.1 coordinate 7,381, forward strand.
TTTCAGTGATTGTTCCTGTTTATAATCCGCCGAAACATTTTTTGGAAGATTGTATAAACAGTTTGTTGCAGCAAACTTTGTCAGATATTGAAATTATTCTTGTGGATAACGGTTCTACAGGCGGGTGTTTTGAAGTTTTGGACAGCGCTGCAAAACAGGACTCCCGGGTTGTTTTGCAGCGTTTTAGCGAGAACCGTCAATTTTCCGGTGCTGTCAACAGCGGTTTGGCTTTGGCAACCGGAAAATATATTTTGATTGTTGATTCCGATGATTATCTTGATTGTAATGCCTGTCGGAAACTTTATGCTGAAATGGAAAAGCATCCGAAAACGGATATGCTGTTTTTTTGTGCCTATGAAAAAGATGAAGGAAGAAAGTGTTTGCATGAAACTTCAGTCTATGATTTGGATTTATTGCGGGAGAACTTTGAAGGACGGGCATTTACTTTTAGTGAGGCGAAAGGATTTCTTTTATATCTTCCTTCTCAAGCATGGGGAAAGTTTTATAAAAAAGAGTTCCTTTTAGATAATCAGAATTTTATTGATGATGATTTGGGATCTGCCTGTGCAGATTCTTTGTTTAGTTTTAAAAATTATTGTAATGCCGGAGAAATGAGAATTATCAGTGAACGCTTATATTACTACAGGACAAATGTTCATGAAGGAGTTGTTGGCGGACTGGGGGCAAAAAGTTGTCCGTATTTTTTGAATCCGGTTCTTTTTGCAAGAAAGGTTTCAGAACTTCAGAAAAAGTTGGGTCGTTATGCGGAGGAGTTTACGACATATAATGCTTCTCAGCTTCATTATTTTTTTAATCTGATTCATAAATCAAATCGCTCTAAATATTATGATGCAATGAGGGTGTTTTTGGCAAATAATCTTGATACAAAAAAGATTTTTGATGCGAAACTCAGAAAATGGGTTAAGAATGTAATAAAATATCCTTATTGGTATTTTTCTCTGAAAAGATTTTTGGGAAGAGAATTCTAGCCGGGATTTAAAGTTTGCCGTGTTATAATAATCGGGATTGTTGTTCTTTCTTTACAGAACGGAATATATAAGTTAAAATGCCGGTGTTTTTTTGAGGCAGGCGAGAGCGGCGGCGATGGAATTATATGAGCAGAATCTTGATGTTACGGAACTGGTCGGTTGGGTTAAACGGCAGCGGGTGATGATGTTTCCGGCGCTGTTGTATCTGTTTGTCCGCGCGGCAGAAGAGGGCGAAGGGCGTTTGTTGTGCCCTTGTTACACGGTTTTGGATGAAAAAAAAGGCGGAAGTTTCTGGTTGTTTAATGCCTGCCGGGGGAATTTTGACGATTTTTACCGGGAATATGTTTCCGCGTGGCACCGGTTCAGCGAGAGCGGCGAAACAGTCCAAAATCCGCCTTTGCCGGAGGAATGCCTTTATGTGTCATGTCTGGCCGCCTGGGGGCTGCGCGAGGAATTTGCCAAAGACGGCCTGTTCTTGGCTTTGGGAAAACTCTTTGAAGACGGTGGCCGTTTTTATATTCCGCTGACAATCAAAAATGCGGGACGGCCGGCGGATTTGTTTGAGCGGCTGCAAGATTCGTGCCGGGAATGTATTAAGAAAGGAATGTGACGCAATGGCAGAAAATGTTGTTATCAGGCCGGAAAAAGCAGCTGATTTTCCCGAAATTTATACTTTGGTTAAGGAGGCGTTTGCAACGGCGCGCGTCAGCGACGGTACGGAGCAGGATTTTGTGACGCGGCTGCGTTCCGGACGGAATTATATTCCCGAGTTGGCCTTGGTTATGGAAAAAGACGGCGTGCTTATCGGGCAGGTGATGTTGACACGTTTGGCAATAAAGTCTGATAAGGCTGTTAAGGCTTTGCTGTTGGCGCCGTTATGCGTTGCCCTGCCGGAGCGGAATCGGGGATATGGGCAGGCTTTGATTGCGGAAGCGTTAAAGCGTGCCGCAGCGCTTGGCTATCAGGCGGTTTTTCTGGTTGGTGACATCACTTATTATCATAAGGCGGGCTTTGAGCGGGCTGACCGCCGGGGAATCGATAATACAGACAATATTCCGGCGCAGCATGTTTTGGTGCGGGAACTGGTGGTGGGCGCGTTAAAAAATGCGGCGGGGACAATCAGCTTTTATGAGGAATAAATGAAGTTAAGAATGCCGGTTTTTCCTGACAGGCTCAGGGGTGAAATAGACAAGCTGACGGCGATGGCAGATGTGTCGGCTCTGGCCGGAGATGCGGGGAGACTCAGCAGCCGTTATCGTCATGAAAGCGGCTGCGGGAAAAGGTTGCTGACCGAAGAGCGCGAAGCGCTGGCTTATGCGGCGGTGCGGATGCCGGCGACTTTCGGCGCGGTGGCGAAAGCCTTGGATTATGCTTTGGACGCAGTTGATTTTGTGCCGAAGACGGTTTTGGATATCGGCGCCGGAACCGGGGCGGCCGGATGGGCGGCGGAAAGTCTGATTAATCTTGACAGTTTGGTTTGTCTGGAACGCGAGGCGGTTATGCTGCGTTTGGGGCAAAAGCTGATGCGGAATTCCGGAATTCCGGTTTTGGAAAATGCTGTTTGGCGGCAGGCGGATTTAACCGGCGGGGCGTTGGCGGAAGAGGCTGATTTGGTGCTGGCTTCTTACGTTTTGAACGAGTTAAATGCGGCGGAGCGGAACAAGGCGGTCGAAAAACTGTGGCGGGCGGCGGTAAAAATGCTGCTGGTTATTGAGCCGGGGACGCCGCAGGGATATCGCAATTTGTTGCAGGCGCGGGCGCTTTTGACCGGAGCCGGGGCGTTTGTTGCTGCGCCGTGTCCGCATGACGGCGTTTGTCCTTTGGCGGCGGGTGACTGGTGTCATTTCTCTTGTCGCGTGGCACGGAGTAAGCTTCATCGCCGTTTGAAAAACGCGGCTATGGGGTATGAAGACGAAAAATTTTCTTATATGGCTTTTGTCCGGCAAGTTCCGGCACAACGCACGGCGCGGATTATTCGGCCGCCGGTTGCGGGCAAGGCCGGAATTGAGCTCACTTTATGCACGACCGGCGGGATTGTTCGGAAGGTTGTGAAGAAAGGCAGTCCCGAATATGCCGAAATTTGTAAAAAAGAATGGGGCGCACCTACAGCCTGAGCGCACCTGCGAGGTGAGCGCTCGGTTCGCCGCTGGTTGATAGTGCGTAAAGAAGCACTGCGTGCGCCTTGTGCCTGCCGCTTTGTCATTTTTCTCTCCTTTTATTGAAAATAGTGATTGAACACTCCGAAAATATGTGCTATATTAGAGTCGTGATGGCAAGAGTAGGAGAAAGTAGAGATGAAACTGTCAAAGGTGATACTGTTGTCAACCGTATGCTCATTTGGTTATACGGCTGACTGTTCTTATGCAACATATAAAGCTTCTGAGAGTTCGTTTCTCATCTCAACATCAGGTATCCACACTTATCACACACAACACCCTACCGATGAAACTCCTGCCTTGCCGTCTGCACACCCACGGGGTGTCGCGGAAAGTTCGCCGCGGTTTGTCCCATCTGCTGAAAGCGCGATGCTTACATTGTGCCTGCC
>UQAB01000040.1 GCA_900538765.1 uncultured Azospirillum sp.
ATGACGTTTGCGGCGGCAGTCGCGCAATTTTAGTCCCAGCCTTTTGAAGAAATCTGTTTTGCTCTTTTTCATTTTCTTAAAGCTCCTTGTTTGGGGAAAAACAAACTCTCCGATGTCAACAAAACAAAGGAGAGTGGAGCTCAAAACTGTAACCAGACAGTCGCTGTTATTCAATATATTACCAGCACTCCACTCCAAGAGTGGATGCTTTTCTGGTTAGGTGTTTTGAGACACCGCAGACAGAACGCCTGTCTGCATTTGTTACTGTAGCTGAGGTGTGCGGAAATGTAAAGGGATTTTTTGCGGGGAGCCCCCGCGGGCGCACCTGCGAGGTGAGCGGTCGGTTAGCCGCTGGTTGATTGTGCGTCAGGAGGCGCGATGCTTAGATAGGGGCTCCCGGGAGAAAGGGAAATGTCATGTTCGGATTAAATCCGAACATCCAGGTCAAATAAAGATTCTTTATTTTTACCTGGATCCCCGGGTCGTGCTGCGCTTGCCCGAGGATGACGTTCTTTGGGAGGGGTGGAGGATGACGTTCTTTTGTTTGGCAGGGCTTCCAGGAGGACAATAATATCTTACGGAATGAATGGGTGATAAAAAAGCCCGGATTTGCCGGGCTTTTGTTGCGGAAAATTCCGGACGGTTTAGAAAGTGTATCTTAAACCGACGGTGAATTCCTTGATACTCTTAATTGCTTCGACATCGGTCAGCACATAACGTCCCATGGCGCGGACACCTAAGCTGTCGGTGATGTTGACCTGTGCGCCGACGCCAAAACGGACGCCGGTGCCGTCAAAAGAGTTGGTGACGTTCATCATCTTGCCGCCGTAATAGTAATTGCGGTTGACGTCCGCCTTATACTGTCCGATACCGACGGAAGTCAGAATTTCGACCATATCAAGGTTGATGAAATCGCTGACCAAGTCAACGCCGTAGGCTTTGATTTTGACGGAAGAATCACTGCCGTCGTTAATCAGCTGCGTGTTGTAGGCGGTGTTGTTTTCACTGCCCAGCGACTGCTGGTAAAAGCCTTCGACTGCCAGATTGGTTGTCAGTTTGATACCGACGCTGCCGGTGACGGAGTTGAATTCCTGCGCAAGCTGTTTGTTGTAGGGCGACTCGTATTTGGCGTCAATATAGGAATAATCAACACCGATATACGGGCGCCAGATTTTGGCATTGGCGCTTACGGAAAACAAGCTGCAGGCGGCAACGGTTAAAAGCAAACCTTTTTTCATTGTTTTGTCCCTTTATGAAATTTAACACAGCCTACTATAAGGCCAATCTGGTTAACAAAGCTTAAAGAATAAATGCGAAACATTGATTGACAAGGGCGGCGATATTCTTTAAAACTGACGGAGAATAAATTTTTCGGAAAAGCGATAAGATATGAAGCGTTTGATTGTAAGCATTGTTTTGACGGCGGTTATCATGTTTTGGGCATACAGCTTTTATTGCCCGGAAGGCTGGCGCAGTTTTGACTGGAAGATGTTTGTTATTTTCCTGACGCTGGGCTTTTTTGCCATGTATAAGGTTGTGCAGTATCTGGCGCAGTTCAAAATTGTTGAAAAAAATTCGCGCATAGACATTGTGTTTGTGGTCTGTGTGGTGGCTTTTATGTATTTTCCGGCGTCGCATATCAATCATGATACGGTTTCGGTTCAGGAAAACCGCAATCTCGCCAAGTATAAGCCGCTGGTTGAAAACGGCAAAATCAACTTTAACTACGGGCGCGATTTTGAAAGCTGGTTTAACGACCATTTTAACAGCCGCGCTTTTTTTATCAATATTCACAGCAAGATTTCGCGGTTGATTGACCGCAACCTTAAAAACGCCACGGCTATGGCCGGCAAAGAAAACTGGCTGTTTACCAAACGCTGGAATTCGGTTGACACGTTTCAGAACAAGACGCTGTACAGCGACGCGGAGCTGAAGGAAATCAAAAAGAATCTGGAAGACGTTAACAAGTGGGCACGGAAAAACGGCATTAAGTTTTATGTTTTGCTTAACCCCGACAAAGAGCGGATTTATCCGGAATATTATCCCGACGGCTATGACAAGGTGCGCGATTTGTCTCGCATTCAGCAGACTTATGACTATATTCGCCAAAATGTCAATGTGCCGGTGGTTTATGCCTATGACGAGCTGATGAAGGCCAAGAAAGACCATATTCTTTATTACAAAACCGGGACGCACTGGAATCATCGCGGGGCATTCATTGCCTATACCAAGCTGATGAAGCGGATTAAAAAGGATTTTCCGCAGCTCTATGTGATGCGTGAAAAGGACTTTGACATTGAGCCGAAGCTTGAGGCTGACGTGGACATTGCTTCGGCGCTTGGCATCAACGCTTATGACACTTTCCCGAAGGAAGACCTGACTTATGACGTGTTTAACGTTAAAAAGCCGCGGACGACCAGCAAGCACACTTTTCTGGACAACGACCGGCGGATTGAAACCTTTGACTTTGTCAACGCCGATAAGTCCAAAAAGCTGAAGGCGGTGATTTACGGCGACAGCTTTACCCTGCGCATGAACTGGTATATGGCCGAGAGTTTTGCGACTTTCCAGCATATTTACACCGGTTACGGCCGGAATTTTGACGTTTCGTATATGGCGGACGATATTTTGGCGCAGAAGCCCGATATCTTTATTGTTCAGACGACCGAAAGGCTGCTTGACCGCCTCAAGGTTTTGAATGCACCGGAGATTTAAGACATGTTATTCAGTTCTATGACGTTTTTGTTTGTGTTTATGCCTTTGGTCATTACCGTTTACGGCCTGTCCAAAAAGGAAATCCGCAATTATGTGCTGCTGGTGGCGAGCATTGTCTTTTATGCCTGGGGCGAGCCGCGTTATCTGGCGATTATGATTATCACCATTCTGGTCAATTATGTCGGCGCGATTGAAATGGCGCGTTTTGCCAACCGCAAAAAACGCAAGCTGATTTTGGCGGCGACAATTCTGACCGACCTTGGCTTTTTGATTTATTTCAAGTATTTCAACTTTATGGTCGAAAACCTCAACAACTGGCTGGAGCTGGAGTTTGATTATATCGATGTGATTATGCCAATCGGCATTTCCTTTTATACCTTTCAGGCGATGTCTTATCTTATTGACGTATACCGCCGCGAGGTGAAAGCGCAAAAAGACATTTACAAGCTGGCGCTGTATATCGTGCTGTTTCCGCAGCTGGTGGCCGGGCCGATTGTCAAATATCACGATGTGTGCGACCAGATTGACAGCCGCAAGGTCGAATTTAAAAATGTGATTATCGGTTTCAAGCGCTTTATCATGGGGCTGGCGAAAAAGGTTTTGCTTGCCAACACGCTGGCAGTCGTGGCCGACAAGGTATTTGCGCAGGATACGGAACTGCTCAGCCAGGGTATAGCCTGGATTGGCGCGGTGGCTTATATGTTACAGCTTTATTATGATTTCAGCGGTTATTCCGACATGGCTATCGGGCTGGGGTTGATGTTTGGTTTTAAATTTATGGAGAACTTTAATTATCCGTATATTTCAAAATCAATCAGTGAGTTTTGGACCAGGTGGCATATTTCTCTGTCGACGTGGTTTAAGCAGTATCTTTATTTTCCGCTCGGCGGCAATCGCAAAGGGAAGTTTCGTACCTATATCAATCTGGTTATCGTCTTTCTGGCGACGGGTATCTGGCACGGCGCGGCCTGGACTTATTTTGCCTGGGGTGTATGGAACGCCGTGTTTATCGTGATTGAGAAAGCGCTCGGTTGGGGCAAAGACACGCTTCAAACATGGTACGGCAAGGCTCTCCGCCATATATACGCCTTGTTTGCCGTCGGTTTGGGCATGATTATTTTCCGCGCGCCGTCGGTTGACTATGCTTCCGAATTTATTCAGGTGATGTTTGGCCTCATCGATAATCACAACTTGCCGAAATACGACTATGGTCTGAACTATAAATTTCTGCTTGCCGCGCTTACCGGGCTGTTTTTGGCCATGCCGATTATGCGGGGTATTCTGGAAGTCCGTTATGAGCGGAAAGTTCTGCGCACCGTCATCAACATCTGGCTCTTTATGCTTTTCTTTTTATCGACGATTTCATTAGCGGCTAGTACGTATAATCCGTTTATCTACTTCCGTTTCTAGTAAAAGCGCGCTCTATGGTCGATTAGTGCGTTGTCTGCGTGTCAAAAGTGTCCTCACGTACTACTATGTACGCTGCGGTACTTTTGCACTTGACGCCTACTACTCGACTCATATATCGCGCTTTTACAGCGGCTAAGGGCGCAGCACAGGCATTTATCAAAGCCATGGATGTTTTTTTATATTATAAATGCGGCGGATGTTTTTTTATATGTTCCCTGACCTTTTACAGCGGCTAAGGCGGGGTGAAATAGTGTAAAGTATCAAATTGTTTTCACATCTTCCAGACCACAAAAACAACTTGCTAAAACTTTCCCCTTATGCTACCCTTTATCTTAAGCGGCAGAGTTTGCCGCTGAGGGCGTCACAACCCTTTAGAAGTATGGTCGTAGAGCATAATAGCGACCCAAAATAAATATATGCTGATATCTGTCCTAACATGTGCTAGGAGGCGGATGTCAGCGTTATAAGGCTTTGCACGAAAGCGCTGAGCCATTTGTACTTCTATGGTTGTGAACATCCGCCCGCCTTTTCTTTTGAAAAGCGGGTTTTGTTTTAACTTTAAACAAGGATGTTCAACATGAATATTAATTTTAAATTTTTACTTTGCGGAGCGGCTTTTTGTTTTGTTCCACAAGCCGCTGTTGCGCAATGCGCGGTTACCGATTGCCAACAACTGGGCTATACTTCGTTAAAATCATGTACAGGCGGTTTAAAATGTCCCTTCGGCGAATATTGGGCTTGTCCCAAAGTTGAAGAAAAAGCTGTTTTAGGTGAATGTACCGGCTATGCCCAAAACTGTAAAATCGCCGATATTCTCAACAGTGACGGGACATGTTCAAATGATAAAGTTTCTGGCAAGACGCCGATAGGTGTTGTTGTTTATATCAGCGGCGGCAGTGATAAGTGTGGTTACGCCATGACTGCAAGTCCGATTGCGACAAATATCAAATGGTCAACAGAAAATGTTAGTACAGGTGCTTTCCAATCATCCAACTGGGAAACAGCAATTACGGATTTCGACGTTAGAGGCAATATGACAAAGATTATCCAGACAGCCAATGGTAACAGCAGTAAATATCCTGCAGCTTACACAGCATTAAATTATGCCCCAAGCGCTATACTAACTTCTAAAGGTAAGTGGGCTTTGCCGACAGCGGGTATTTTGAACAGCCTGTACACTAACTTAAATGCTATTAATAACACCATATCCAAACTAGGTGGCACACAACTTACTACCAATAATGAATATATCTGGTCGTCATCCGAAGCCTCAAGCAAACAAACGTGGCTTTTCCTCACTGACCGCAGCCATGGCCTTGGCGCAGATGGCATATACGGCCACTACAAAACTATTGATGGCGTCGTCCGGCCGGTGATTGCTTTTTAAATTGAGAATTTATTTTGTTTCATCCCCTTCTTACTCAGGGAGGGGATGAGACGGAAAGAAAAATTATATCAGAATGAAAAATATTTTCTTTTCTCCCTTTAAATTTCCGGTTTGCTGATTAGATATAACTATGTTCTAATTAGTGTTTACACAATTCTTTATTTGGAGTGAAAGTATATGAGAAAAGCAAGTTTGGCGGCTTTGGTCGCGGTGGCGGTTATGATGGCGGGGACTGCCGTTATGGCTAAAAAACACGGCGGCGGTTTTGCCGGTCCGTCCAATGTTAATGTGGTAACGGTTGAACAGGCCAAAAATATGAAAGACGATACGCATGTCATTTTGCGCGGTTATATTGAGAGCCATCTCGGCGGCGAAGATTATATGTTTAAGGACAGCACCGGTTCCATTGCCGTTGAAATTGACGATGACGACTGGAACGGCCTGACAGTTCAGCCTTCTGATTTGGTTGAGATAAAAGGCGAGGTTGATACCCACTGGTCAAAGCCGACGAATATTGACGTTGATAAAATTAATCTGATTCAAAAATAATTTTTATGCTGAGGAAAAAGGAGGGCGTTTTTTTCCCTCCTTTTTTGTTTCCGCCTCTGGACTTTTACGGCGCAGCGTTTATACTGAAGTGAATTTTTTTTATGGGGCAGAGGTGAATGCGCAGGCTACGTTTTGATAAAAAGAACTTTCTCCGTTGGGTGTTTGTTCTGGTGTTGTTTGGGGTATGTTTTGATATGTATTTTAATTTTGTGGACTGGCGGACGGCCGACCGCAGCAGCGCCGGGATTGCGCCTGTTCCCGATAAGACTGCGGAGGCGGTGGTTCAGGTTTATGCGGCGCGCACCTACAACTGGCGGGGATATTTTGCCGTGCATTCATGGATTGCGGTTAAGCCTGAAAACGCCGAAAAATATACCACTTATCAGGTTATCGGTTTTTATCTGTGGCGCGGGCGTTCGGCGGTTGACATTCAGGAGGGAATTCCCGACCGCCGCTGGTACGGACGCGACCCCGAGCTCCTGGCAGATTTGCGCGGGCAGGCGGCGGCTGAGGCCATTCCGCTGATTGACAAGGCGGCGAGGTCTTATCCTTATGCCCATATGTATTACGCTTATCCGGGACCGAACAGCAACACCTTTATTTCCCACATCATCCGGCAGGTGCCGCAGCTCAAAATCGCTTTGCCGAACATTGCCATCGGCAAGGATTATCTCGGGCATAATACGTTTTTTGCCGAATCCGAGAGCAAAACCGGCTGGCAGGTTTCTCTGTGGGGCATTGCCGGCGTGACGGTCGGTTTGATTGAGGGACTGGAAATTAATCTCCTCGGTTTGAACTTCGGGATTGACTTTTTGCGTCCGGCGCTCAAACTGCCGCTTATCGGGCGGCTCGGAATGGCACGGGTTCAGCGGGAGGGCTGATTCTCCCCGGCTTCTGTGATGAGGGCGTCGACAAAGCGGGGCAGGGTTGTGCCGGCCGGGCCGAAAATATGGTGGTCGAAATAAAAGTTGTTTGACGTTTGTTCCATATTAAATTCCCAGGTGTCGGCGCCATGCAGTTTTGCTGTCTGCACAAATCCCGCCGCCGGGTAGACAACGCCGGAGGTGCCGACGGAAACAAACAAGCCGCAGTTTTGCAGCAGCCGTTCGACCTGATTCATATACAGCGGTATTTCTCCGAAAAAGACAATGTTGGGCTTCATCATGCCGGTTGTTTCGCAATGCGGGCAGGCGGTTTCCGTCGTTATGTCGCCCCAGCTTTCCAAAACCCGGCCGCAGTTCAGGCAGACGGCCTGGTTGATTTGTCCGTGGATGTGGTAAATGTTTTGACTGCCGGCTTTTTCGTGCAGGGTATCGACATTTTGGGTGACGATGCTGACCTTGCCCGGGTATTCCTTTTGCAGGCGCGTAATTGCCAGGTGCGCCGGGTTGGGCTTGGCTTGCAGCAGTTCAGGTTTCATCTGGTTGTAAAAATCGTGCACATATTCGGGGTTGCGCTGAAACGCCTCAATCGTTGCCACGTCTTCAACGCGGTGGTTGTTCCACAGGCCGTCGGCACTGCGGAATGTGGCCAGTCCGGACTCGGCGGAGATGCCGGCGCCGGTTAAGATAACGATTTCCGAATATGTTTTGTTCATGGCTTTTTCCTTTGCGACTCTTTGTGGGCTGATTATAGGCCTTTTGCGGAAATTTTAAAGCATTTTAATGAGGGATAAAATGAAGGCCGCGGTTGATTTGTGAGTCAAACTGCCGTAAATTTAAGAAAATTGTACGACTTTTTGCAAAAGGATGGTTGAGATGAAAAAATTTTTAGCTTGCTCTTTGGCGGCTTTGGGATTGGCGGTACCGGCTCAGGCGGCGCAAAACCAGTTTTATATCGGTGCCGATTATGTTTACAGCATGAACAGTGTTGACAAAGGCAACGGTCCGATGTTCCGCAATTATAATCCCGAAATCAATTATCACACCGATTATGCCGACGATTATTCCCTGCCGAGTATCAATGTCGGTTACAATTTCAGCGAAAACTTTGGTATTGAAGCCTTTTATATGACTTCCGGCAAGGAAAAAGACAAATATTACGGCATTTGGAATTCTCTTGATACGCTGCAGGCCGAAACCAGTTTTCAGGCTTATGGTGTGGACATGATTGGCTATATCGGTTCGACCGACAAGGTTGACTGGCTGTTGACCGCCGGCGTTGCTCAGTATGAATACGAAACCAAGTACAAATACCACTATCTGAAGCGCATCACCAAGCAGACTGTTGAAGACGACGGTTTGGGCGTTCGTGTCGGTGCCGGTTTTCAGATTAATCTTGACCGTTACATTTCTTTGCGCGCCATGTATCGCTACATCTTTACCGAGCTTGACGGCATGAAGCATGCGCAGGAGATTTTAGTGGGGGTTAGGGTAGGTTTTTACCCCTTCTACTAAATTTTCAGACAGTTAAAAGGGATCATGCTTGAAACAGCTTCTCTCGTGTACTGTTTGTGTACACGTCGTTCAGCAGTTTCGGCGCAGCATCCTTTTTTCTTGTCTGAAAATAAGTGCAGGGGTACACTTCGTCAAAAAGCCACGGCGCAGGCGGGGAGCCCCCGCGGGCGCAACTTAGTTGTTGATTGTCCCGTGTGTCAGGAAGCACTGCGTGCGCCTTGTGCCTGTCGCAGGAATAATTTACAACCTCCTCTACCTTAGGGGAGGGACTGGATTGTGCTTGTTTGAGGATAATTCAAAAATAAAAAATCCTTATCTTCCTCCCCTAAGGTAGGGGAGGTTAGGTGGGGTGTGAAGCTGAAATAGTAATCCTGATTACAAGAAGGGACGGAAATGAAGAAGATTGTTATTATTGCGGCGATGAGCAAGGAAATTGCTTTGATAAAATCCATGTTGGGTGCGGTTCGCGTTGAGAAGACCGCGGCGGCGGAATTTTTTTACGGGGCGGTCGGTGAGAAGGAAATTCTTTTAATCAAAAGCGGAATCGGCAAGGTTTGTGCGGCTGTGGCGGCGGTTGAGGCTATCAACCGTTTTCATCCCGATGCGGTGATTAATACCGGGGCGGCCGGCGGGCTAGTGCCGACAGTAGCGGTTATGGATGTTGTGGCAGCTTCAACAACGGCTTATTATGATGTTTTTTGCGGCGGTGAATGGGGGCAGGTTCAGGATTTCCCAAAATATTTTGACGCGGATGCTTCCCTTTATCAAAAAGCGCTGGCTTTGGGCATTACCGGCGGGGTGATTGCTTCGGGGGATAAATTTGTGACCTCAGGCGCGGAAGTTGCCGAAATTAAAAAAGTCTGTCCCGATGCCGTGGCTGTAGATATGGAAAGCGCGGCGCTGGCGCAGGTTTGTTATATGTATCAGGTGCCGTTTTTGAGTTTGCGGGTTATCAGCGATACGCCGGGTGTGGCGAATCATGCCGCTCAATATGAGAATTTTTGGGAAACAGCCGGAGAAGAATCGTTTAAAGTTCTGCAAAAACTTTTACACCCGGACGCCGGGTCGCGGAAAGTTAGCCGCTGATTGTTTCGTGTATAATGAGGCGCGTTGGAAGCTGGGGCAGCTTCACCCCATCGGTTCGCCGCTGATTGTCCCGTGCATAATGAGGCGCGTTGCTTAGATTGCGCCTGCCGGGAGAAAGGGAAATTGTCATGTTCGGATTTAATCCGAGGATGACGTTCTTTGTGACGGCGAGGTACGTTCTTTGAGGTGGCGGAACTGCATGACAATGATTATGTGTTTGGAGAGGGAGTATTTTCGCCTTGTTCCCGGGGGAGGGCGTCGATACGGAGGTCGTATCCCATTTTATTAAGATAAGTCCAGAGTTGTGCCAGCGTCCAGTTGTAAAGCTCTTTTTTGCCGCATTCCAGAAGCATGACGTTTAAGGGTGTCAGGCCGGTGATTTCAGGCAT
>UQAB01000041.1 GCA_900538765.1 uncultured Azospirillum sp.
ACAACGGATTGCGCGAGTTTGGGATATACTGAGGCCTCCTGTCCAAACGGCGGCATAAAGTGTCCCTTCGGGAATACTTACATCTGTCTTAGCGGAAGTTGCGCAGAATCCGGCTTTACATACGATTGCGCGGGAATCGGTTATATTGAAGGGATAGGACAATCATGTCATGGTAAATATACGTCTTGTTCCTGTAGCTCCGGTTACGAATGGAAAAGCGGAAAATGCGAAAAAGTAAACACTCCATCAAACGGAACTTTGGGAACTTGTACCGGGTATGCTAAAAACTGTTCTATCGGTGATATTTTAAACAGCGACGGTACTTGCTCTTCTGATAAAGTTAGCGGCAAAACGCCGATCGGAATAGTAGTTTACATTAGTTCTGATGGATGCGGACAAGCCATGTCTCTGGATAATGTATTTAGAAATATAAACAGCGGAGATGCAATACAAAGGTGTAGTTTTGTAGAAGATTCGTCTTTAAGCGCTAGAGTTTGCAGTAATTTTGTTAAAGATTATTATTTTTCTTCCGTTAAGAATCATGATGAAGCTCTTAATGATTTTGACAGTTGCGGCAATACTAAAAAATTAAATGAAGTCAATAACAAAATTGATGCTGCCGGCTATCAGGGAGTTTATCCTTACGGCTTTTTCGCGGCAGCAAGAAGCGCCTCAGAATACATACCGCAAAACGCACAAGATACAAAAGGCAAATGGTGCCTTCCCGCTGCCGGAACAGGACGCAAAATTTATGAAAATTATAAGAACTTTAATGACATTATAAGAAAACTTAATGGTGATTTATTTAAAGAACCTTCATCCTTCTATGCTTCCTCAACACTTGGAAAAGTAGAAAAAAGTGAAAACACTACAACATCCACATCCTTTACTACAATATATAACTGGGGATGGCTTTATAATGCCGGTGTACTATACCCCCTGGGATATATTTCTTATGATGCTTATTATTTGGGATTAGATAGACAAACCCTAATTCGACCGGTTATTGAATTTTGACATTACAACATCAGCAGAAATGACAGGAAAAGAATAGTATAGAGCAAAACACCGTGCGGATAAGAAAACGCAATTTTGAAATCCGCACGGGAGGGAATGGCATTTTCAATGATTATGGTTTGCAACAAGACATAGAGCACATAGCCTAAAATAGAGTGCGGCACATAAGGCAACAGATAACGGTTGATGTAGAAACTCAGCGGCAGCAGCAAAAGCGGCGCCATGCTTGACGGAACGGCATTATAAAAGGTTATGTTGCGAAAGCCGACGCTGCCCATAACATAATCGCCGGTATAAACGTTTTTCTTGGGAAAAACAGTAAAATTACACGGGTGAGCATTCAGAACCAAACCCACAACAAAATGCATGATTTCATGCAAAAGTGTTCCCGGGATATTAACCAGCGCGCTTAACCACATACTGCTGTAGGTCGAGTACTTCATGCGCATCAGCAAAACAACAGAAAGAATGGTAAAAAAACGGTTGTCAAAAAAACTGCCAACAATATCTTCCCGGTTCAGAAAAAGGAGCAAACGGTCCAGCGCTTCAATAACGGCATCCATTTTTATCCCTTTCGCAAAACAGCCAGACCGGCAAGGTATGTATTCAACAACAACTTACAGAGATTTTTGCGGCTCACCAAGCCTAAATCATCAATGGCTTTGGTTGTCAGAAAGGAACTTACGGCAAAAAGGCTCAGCCAAAGAACCTGCCTGGCAAGGCGGCGCTTGCGCGGATTGAGGCGGGAGTAGACTGCATTGAATGACGGCTCCCACAAACGCAGCAGACGGAGAATCGCCTCTTTATATTCATGCGGCAGCTTTTCTGCTTTCAGATGAAAATTATACAGCAAGAACCAGCGGTTTGCATTGGAGAGGACAAACGCAACAAAAGCATCCAGCCAAGTGTTGAGGTTTTTATAGGCATTCTTTTCCGGCTGGAAACGCTCCATCCGTTCCTGCAATTCCCGCAGCGTTTCAAGATTAAGCGCGCAGATAAACTCATCCATATTGGCAAACTGGTTATAAATTGTGCCGACAGAATAGCCCGACGCCTCTGACAATTTGCGCGCCGTAAGATATTCGGCGCCCTTTTCCTCAACCAGACGGAGTCCGGCGGAGAGAAGCGACGGACGAATGTTTTCTTTATTTTCCAACATGATTTATCTTAACAAATTATTTGTAATTTCAACTCTATGATATTACATATAAAACAATTCTGAACAGTGTTCAATTTTTTTGTTAAAGGATTTGGATAAAATGAAAAATAAAAAGCTGATTTTAGCAGCCGGGCTGGCGGCAGTTCCGTTTATTGCCGGTTACAGCCAGGCACAACAGGAAAATATGTATAAAGACATTCTCTTTTCTGACGAAGTCAAACAGCAGGCTGTCGAAGACAAGGCCAAGAACAGTGCCGCTCAACTGCTCGACCGCCAACCGGCTGCATTGACCGTAGACATTGAGCAGCCGGAACGCCGCAGTGCGGAAATTGAAAAAGCCAAAGAAGCTTACGGACAAGCACCGTTCGGATTGGTGTGGGGTGCAAACAAAAGTGAGACGGAAGCGCTCGGCGTTACGCTCACGCCGACAGAACTTAAAGATTATGTCAGCGCCTATGAAGTTCAGAACCTGCCCAATGCTTTAGGCGGTTTTGACAAGGTGATTGCCGTTTTTGGGATGGACAACCGTTTATGGCGGGTTTTAGCTTATGGCAATGCTATTGAAGATACAACGCCAAATGCTGCCAAGATTATGAAAGTTTATGATAAATATTACAATCTTCTTGCTCAGAAATACGGCAATGCCCAACAAAATTATACCGGAACGGGAACATTGCAAAACAATATGAAATTGCAACAGGAACTTGTTAACGGCACGGCCGACGTTTATGCGACATTTGAAGGAAACGACATCGGAGCGGCACTGGCCGTCAATGTTGAAGGAAACAACAAATTTTATCTGGTGATTGATTACAGAAATTTAAAGATTCTTAAAGAAAATGAGCTAAAAGAATTGCAAGCTTTGTAAGAATCGATAAATAAGGATAATTAAATCATGAATAAAGTTGCTTTTTGTGCCGTTTCCGGCAACGGAATGAGTGCTTTGGCGCAGATTATGCTCAAAAAAGGATATGAGGTATACGGCTCAGATCAGAGTTTTGACGCCGGGCGTGACCATGCCAATCTCAAAGCCCTGACAGCGGCCGGTATCAAAATCATTCCTCAGGACGGCAGCGGCATCAACGATGATATGGAATTTTTATGCATCTCCTCTGCTATTCCGGACAATAATCCTGATGTTTTGGCGGCAAAGAGCAAAAATATTCCTATCAAAAAGCGCTCCGAACTTCTGGCTGAGCTTTTTCACCAGTATGAATACAATATTGCTGTCGGCGGCACCAGCGGCAAGACGACAACAACGGCAATGATAGGCTACATTCTTGACAAGCTCGGTAAGAAACCGTGCATGATTAACGGCGGTATGCTTCGGGATTATGAAAGCGACAAAGGTCTGCCGAACATTATTTATAACGAAGGCGACATTTGCGTGGCAGAAGCTGACGAAAGCGACGGTTCCATTCGCAATTATCGTCCGTATATTGCCTTAATCAACAATATTTCACATGACCATGTTTCCATTGACGAGCTGGTTGCTTATTTTACCGATTTTGCCAACCATGCGCGCTACGGCATTATTGTTAATGCGGACTGTCCGCTGGCCAGCAAACTGGAACATAAAAACAAATTTACCTTCTCAATCAAAAGCCCGGACGCGGATATTTACGCAACGGACATTAAGGCTGAAGCAACAGGCGTCAGTTACAAAATTGACGGACGGGAATTTCATCTGCGGCTTATCGGCAAGTTTAACGTATCCAATGCTCTGGCGGCAATCAGCGCCTGCATGATGGTCGGTGCAGACAAGTATGAAGCGGCAAAGGCTCTGGAGGGCTTTACGGGGATTAAGCGCCGTTTGGAAATTGCCGGAACCAACGGCCGCAACATTACCCTGATTGACGACTTTGCCCACAATGCCAGCAAAATCGAGGCTTCGCTTTCCGCTCTCAAGGAGTATCCGGGACGACTGATTGTCATGTATCAGTCGCACAAGCCTTTTTCCGCCCGGACGACCGGTGAGGAAGACGGCGTTGTTTTTGGCAAGGTTCTCAGCAAAAACGATATTTTGCTGATGCCGGAGATTTATATGCGCGACCCGGTTAAAGATGCCGATATTTCCGGTGCAGATTTAGTGCAATATGCCGTTAACAACGGTGTTAACGCCAAGTTTCTCGGCACAAAAGAAAAAGTGCGTGAATTTATTTTGAAAAATGCGCAGGACGGTGACAGAATCGTTATTATGGGCGCCAGGGACAATTCCCTGCCCGATTTCAGCCGTCAGCTTTTGAAGGATTTGTAAAAATGTATTATTCCTTAAATCCCGGAGATAAAATCGGTTTGGTATCCCCTTCCCGCAGTGTAAAACCAGCGGAAATAGCTTATGGTGTCAACTATTTGAAATCTCTGGGATTTGAGGTTATCTTCGGAGAACATGTCTTTGACAAGTTCCGTTATATGGCGGGAACGGCGGAAAACCGTGCCGCAGATATTATGCGTTTTTACAAAGAAGAGGAAATTAAAGCTGTTTTTGCGACGTCCGGCGGGGACGGCAGCCAGTTTATTCCGCCTCTTTTAGACTGGAATATTATCAAAAAGAATCCTAAACCCTTTATCGGTTTCAGCGACACAACAGCTGTGCAAAATGCCATTATCGCTAAAACCGGTCAGGTTTGCTTTACCGGACTGACATTGAATTATGACTTTCACAGCGGCTGTTTGGACAGACAAGTTGACTCATCAATCAAAACGCTGCTGTTCGGAGAAAAATTCTGCTTTAAGGGCGGAAAAAAAGTTATCGGCGGCACGGCCGAGGGTAAGCTTATCGGCGGTTGCCTGAGTTTGTTCCGCAATCTCTGCGGCACGGAATTTATGCCGGATATGAGCGGGAAAATACTATTGATTGAAGATGTGGAAGAACCACTTTACAAACTGGATTTGATGCTGCAACAGATTTCGCAGAATCCCGGTTTCCAAAAAATTAGCGGTATTGTTTTCGGCGGTTTTCCAGGATGCACAATTCGTAATAAAGACGACGGAAGCGTTGACGAAATGATTAAACATTTTTGTTCAGGCCTGACTGTTCCGGTTATTAAAGATTATCCCTACAGCCATAGCTTTACGCGTTATGCCCTGCCGCTCGGCGCTAAAATCCGTTTGGATGCCGACAAGAAACTGTTGGCTTCCGTTTAAAAAAAACCGGAAGCAAAAACTTCCGGTTTTTTCAGTCTTTTTTACCTTTAATTAAGCTGCTTTTGAGCTTTTCTTTGCGGCAAATTCGTTCATCTTGCTGATGACATAGTCCTGAGCTTCCACGCTTAGATACGGGTGCATCGGGATGCTTAAAACAGTCTTGGAAAGCTTTTCGCAAACCGGCAATGAACGCGTGTTCCACTTCTGGTATGCCGTCTGGGTATTAACCGGGCGCGGATAATATGCGCCGCAAGGAATGCCGTTTTCCTTCAGGAAAACCATCAATTCATCACGGTCATCATTATTGGCGCAAGTAACGGTATACAAAGCGCGGGCCGACTTGCAGTTTTCAAGAACTTTCTGCTTGCCGAAATAGCTGCTCAATTCATTGTTATAACGCTGGGCAACTTTTTCGCGGTCAATCAATTCCTGTTCAAAAACCGTCAATTTCTGGAGAACAACGGCGGCCTGAAAAGAATCCATACGCGCATTCAAGCCCATACGGACGTTGTCATAGTGATCTTCCGGACTCATACCGTGAACACGGCAGGAAACCATCAAATCGCGTTCTTCGTCACTGTTGGTAAATACGGCGCCGCCGTCGCCATAACAAGCCAACGGTTTGGTCGGATAAAAAGAGGTAGAGGTCATATCGGCAATATTACCGGCTCTGACGCCTTTATATTCTGAACCATAAGCCTGAGCAGCATCAGACAAGACTTTCATGCCGTTGGCATGCGCAATACGCTTAATCTCGTCATAGTCGCAGGGGTTGCCGAAAATATCAACAGCAATAACAGCCTTCAAATTCAGTTTGCCTTCTTTTTTGACATTTTCAATAGCTCTTTCCAAATCTTTCGGATCCATATCCCAGGTTTCAGGATCAGAATCTACAAATACAGGCGTTGCACCTAAAATTGCCGGTGCTTCGGCTGAAGCAACAAAGGTGAAAGATGAAACGAATACGGCATCACCCTCTTTTACATTCCAGGCCATCAGCGGCAAAATCAGGGAATCTGTGCCGGATGAACAGGTAACGCAATGTTTGCTCTTTGAAAAAGCTGCTAATTTAGCATCAAGTTCTTTTGTTTCCGGACCCTGGCAGTAACCGCCGTGTGTCAAAATCGTTTCAAATGCCTTAAGAAACTTTTCCTGTCCGATGACTTTCTGTGAGCTCTGGACATCAAACAAATTGATTGGGCAATTCGGTTTATTCATTTTTCATTCCTCATAAATGTTTCAACTGAGGAGGATATTAGGGCAATTTATGAATTTATGCAAAACACAAAAGATTACCAGTTTGTAACATTCCTACGGCACGGTCACGGTATAAGTCGTAATGCGGTTTTCTTCAATCTTGTGAATTAAATAGGCCAAGGGCCGGGAAGCGTCGCGTTCCGGCGTGCTTTTTTTATAATTTAACAGACTTTCCGCCCAGTTGGTGCTGAATCCGGAAACAATCGGCACGCCGAAGATATCAGAATGCAGGGAATTGTGCAAATGGCCGCACAGTATGAGTTTAACAGTAGAACGATATTTTTTTATAATATTGTTAAACGGGACAAACCAGTTTCCGGGATGCAGGTCAAAAAAGCCGGAACCGGTCGAAAGCGTAAACTGATGCAGCAGGACGACAACCGGTTTTTTATCAGGATTGTTTTCCAGCTGCTCAATAAACCAGCGTTCTTTTTCTTCGTTAAAATCGCCGCCGCCATGGCCGGGACGAAATGTATCCAAGGCAATTATCTTTACAAAATCGATGTCAACGGCATATTGCAGATATTTATCCATTTCCGGATGGGGATGCGCCGGAAGGTATTTTTCTATTGCGTCAATTAAACCTGCAGACGAATCATGATTGCCGGTTATCAGCAGATAAGGCGCATTGAGTTTGTTCAGTGCCTGAAAGCAGGGTTCATAATATTCATTATGTTCTTTCCAGACCAAATCTCCGGTCACAACGACAACATCCGGCTTAACCGCCTGAGAATTAATCGATTCAACGATTTTGGCCAACTTGGCCTGGCCTTCCGGATTGTCTGTGGAATAGTGAATATCAGAGATATGAAAAATATACATACTGTTTAGTCCATAAAAAAAGGGGATATCTTTAATATGTCTTGCGAAATCTTAATTTTTTGTTAATTATTCTTATTGATTTCATAATAAAAATACTGTATGTTGTACCAAAATATTTAAGTATTTAGAAACCAGAAAGGATTATCCGGTGTTTAAAAATCTGTTTTTTGCCGCAGTTTTCGCCTTAGCCCTCACAACCGGCCATGCTTATGCCGATGACTCCATGGACGATTATACTCAGGATGAGGGGATGCTCGAAAGTTACAACCGGGCAATGTTTTCTTTCAACAGCGGCTTTAACGATTATGTTCTGATACCGGTCAGCAAAGGCTATCGCGCTATTACGACACCTTTTATCCGTAATCGCGTCAGCGGCGTTCTTGCCAATCTCAGAGAACCGATTTCAATGGGCAACTATATCCTTCAGGGAGAGTTCAAAAAAAGCGGTATCGTTTTGTCCCGCTTTGTAATCAACTCAACTTTGGGTTTACTTGGTATGTTTGACGTTGCCGAAGGCTGGGGTCTGCCGAATGACACGACATCTTTTGACGATACCTTTGCAACATGGTGTATTCCTGACGGGCCATATATTGTTCTGCCGTTTTTCGGTTCATCTACGCCGCGTGCCGCTATCGGTATGTCGCTCGGCTTTGCCATGGATCCGGTTTTCTGGGCAACCAACCATGATGCAAACATTAATTCCAAAATTTCTTACAGTTATGCTGCAATGCAGGCTATTTCTCTCATGGAAAGAAACGTAGACATGTACGAAGACTTGGAAAGAAATTCCGTAGACTTTTACGCAACAATGAAATCTGCCTATATGCAGAACAGACAAAACAAAGGCTGCGTCAGCAGTGTGTCCGCCTCCCCTGCCGCAACTTACGACTTTGATTTTGGTATTGAGGAAGAAGAGGAAGACGTTTTCAAAGAACTTTTGGTAAAACCGGCTGCTCATCACCGGATGCCTGGCCAAAAGCCGGAATTATTAGTTAATCCATAGAAAAACAAACGGGTTTAAGGAGTTAGTTTTTATGAAAAAATATTTAATTGCAGCCGCATTGGCTTTAGGCTTTTTATTTAATACATTTTCCGCAAAGGCAGACGTTAATGCCAACGGCGCTGAACAGTTTGTTAAAAATGTTACAAAAGACGGCATTGAAAATATTATTAATGCCAATATCCCGCAAAAAGAAAAAGATGCCCGTTTTGAAAAACTATTTAACAATGCGCTTGATTTGAAATTTATCGGGCAATTTGTTCTGGGGCGCTACTGGAGAACAGCGTCTCCGGCGCAGCGCGAAGCATTCATCGACGCTTATCGGGAATTGAACATTCAAACCTGGTCCAAACGTTTTGATGAATTTAAAGGCAGAAAGTTTATTTTTCAGGGAACAACACCGTCTAATTCTGCCAATCAGGTTTTTGTTAACACGGAAGTTCCCATGGATCAAGGGGCTCCGGCGAAAGTTGTTTGGCGTGTTAAACAAACCGGAGACAGCTACAAAATCGTTGATATCATTATTGAAAATGTCAGCTTAGCAATTACGGCACGCAATGAATATTCGGCATATATCAAAAAAGCACCGAATGGTGTTGATGATTTGATTAAAGACTTACAGAAAAAAACAAAATAATATGTTTACTCAAAAATCCCCGGGAAATCCCGGGGATTTTTTTTGAAACAGGAAGTCATTCGCGAGGCAGGCTCTGCCTAAGCGCACCGACGCGGTGGGCGGCGGGGAGCCCCCGCGGGGAAGCTGGGGCAGCTTCACCCCATCGGTTAGCTGCTGATTGATGGTGCATAATGAG
>UQAB01000042.1 GCA_900538765.1 uncultured Azospirillum sp.
GTTACCGATTGTTTACAATTAGGCTACACGTCACTAAAATCATGTACAGGCGGTTTAAAATGTCCGTTTGGCGAATACTGGGCTTGCCCTTGTGATGAGGCTTATAAATATACTTGCGCCGGAAGCAACGAACAGCCGGGAACAGACAAATGTGGCGAGAAATATAAATCCTGTACCTGCGCTTCCGGTTACGAATGGAAAGACGGTACCTGTGAAAAAATCAGGCCAAAGTGTAAAATCGGTTGGTATTATTACAGTAATAATACCTGCAATGAAGATATTATTGCCGGAAGAGAAATTATCGGTGTTGTTTTTTATCTCAATCCTGACGGCATCGGCGGACAGGCTCTGGCAATGCAATATGCCGGTCGCGATTATTGGTCTGATGAAGATGTAGATATTCCGGGACTGGAAAACAAAGCGTGTGTTGAACAGCCGGGATATCGGCCAACATTAGACTGTTCAAAAGCAACGAATGATGTTTCAAGCTGCGCTAACACAAAACTGATTACAGAATATTGCAACGCAGATTTCTGTAAAGCGGCGTGGCTGGCTAAAAATTATGTCCCGTCAAATGCACCGGAAACAAAAGGAAAATGGTGTCTTCCTGCATATGGTGCAGGTAGTGGAATGTGGAATAATTTCCGGCTGATTAATCAAAAATTAAAAGAAGCCGGCGGCGAGGAACTTAATAGTAGTTTTAATTGGTCATCGACGGAAAGCTCTTATGCGGAAGCTTTTGGTTGGGATTATTCTGTAAACCAATATGGCTCGCAAGTAAAACATGGCGGCGGTGTTGGCGGGTATATCAGACCTGTTATAGAATTCTAAAAAGTTAAGGCTCTCAGTCGAGAGCCTTTAAGCTTACTGGGCGTTAACCAGAACAATTTCAACGCGTCTGTTTTGTTCCCGTCCGGCCGCCGTAGAGTTGCTGGCAATCGGATTGGACGAGCCGTAACCTGCAGAATGCAGTCTGGAAGCGGCAACGCCGCGCAGATTCAGATAACTGGAAACAGAGCTGGCACGGTTAGCGGAAAGTTTATTGTTGGTTGCCGCGGAACCGGTATTGTCCGTATAACCGGAAACATAAACGTTTGTCTGATTATATTCGGTCAGAACTTTGGCGATGGAATCCAAAACCGGTTTGAAACCGGGTTTAATCGTATATTGGTTGGTATCAAAAGTAATGTTGCCCGGCATAACCAGATTAACCTGCCCGTTGACAACCTGAACCTGAACGCCGGTGCCGACCAGTTCCTGCCGCAGCTTGCGCGCCTGAATGTCCATATAGCCGCCGGTTGCCGCGCCGCCTGCCGCGCCGATTCCTGCACCGATTAAAGCGCCTTTTTCACCGCCGACCAAAGCACCGATGCCGGCGCCGGCAACTGCGCCGATGCCTGTTCCCCATGCCGTTTTAGAAACTTTGCTTTCTCCGGTGTAAGGGTCGGTTGCGCAGGCGCTCATCAATGAAACTGCCGCCAGAGTTAAAATAATTTTTCTCATTGTTTTTCTCCTGATAATTAAATTAAGCGCACCATAACACAAAATTGCAAACAAAGCGTAAACTAAAATTGGCACGTAAATTGCATATAACCACATAAGTTAATGTACAAATTTTGGGGTCATGAGAGCATGATTTTATGTAACACTAAGAAAATAGCCGTTCTTGCGTTGTTTTTGTCAGCGGTTTTCCTGAATGCCGGAGAAGCTTTTGCTGCTTCCCGCATCAAGGATATTGCCGATTTTGAGGGTGTGCGTGAAAACCAGCTGGTCGGTTATGGGCTGGTTGTCGGTTTGAACGGTACCGGTGACAACATAAAATCCATTACTTTCACCAAAGAAAGCTTAATAAGCATGCTTGACCGGATGGGAATAAATTCCCGTGACGGGCAGTTGAAGTCGAAAAATATTGCCGCCGTCATGGTGACGGCCAGTCTGCCGGCGTTCGGACGCCAGGGCAGCCGTATCGACGTTATGGTCAGCGCTCTTGGCGATGCCAAGAGTCTGCAGGGGGGTACGTTGGTTGCAACGCCGCTGGTCGGTGCAGATGGCGCGGTTTATGCCGTGGCTCAGGGGCAGATTGCCGTTGGCGGATTTACCGCAAGCGGTGCAAACCAGACGGTAACCAAAGGCGTGCCGACCTCAGGGCGCATTGCGAACGGCGCGATTATTGAAAATGAAGTAAATTTTTCTCTGGACAGTTTGAAAACCATTCGTCTGGCCTTGCGCAATCCTGATTTCACCACTTCAAAAAGAGTGGCTGCCGCTATTAATGCCATGCTTGGCACCCCGGCGGCAAAATCCGTAGACCCGTCAACCGTATCTCTGGATGTTCCTGAAAAATATCAGGAAAATATTGTTGATTTGATGACTAAAATCGAACAGCTCCAGGTTCAGCCGGATCAGGCCGCCCGCGTTGTGATTGACGAAAGCTCAGGCATTGTCGTTATCGGCAAGGATGTCAAAATCAACCGTCTGGCTATTGCTCAGGGAAATCTGACCATCAAAATTTCAGAAATTCCGTTGGTTTCCCAGCCGTTGCCGTTTTCAGGCGGTGAAACTGTTGTCAATACGCTGACGGATATTGAAGTGGATGAAAGTGTGGAAAGTAAGCTCAGTGTTTTGGACACAGGTGTAAATCTGCAGGATTTGGTTAATGGTCTGAATGCCCTCGGCGTCAGCCCGCGCGACCTGATAAGCATTCTTCAGGCCGTTAAGGCCAGCGGGGCGCTGCAGGCAGATATAGAGGTGATTTAACATGGAAATAACAAATCAGACATATCTGCCGTTTGATACGACGGCGCTGAATGGAAAAAGTTCCGATGTTAAAAAAACGCAGGACTTGCAGCAGGCGCGCGAAGCTGCGGAAGATTTTGAAGCTTTCTTCTTGAGCAAAATGACCGAAACAATGTTTGAAGGCATTTCGACAGACGGTATGTTTGGCGGCGGCAACAGCGAGAAAATTTACCGTTCGCTGCTGATTAACGAATACGGCAAAGCCATGGCCAAAACCGGAACGGTCGGCGTTGCCGATTATGTCATGCGCTCAATTCTTGAAATTCAGGAACAAGCCGGACAGGCTCCGGCCGGACAAACACAGGAGGTGTAATATGGAACAGGAATTTTCACCCGCGGACATCAATACGAAAATCAATGAGTATAAGGAAGTAATCATGCACTTTGCCGCATTGCTTGAAAATGAAAATCAGGCGCTCCGGGCTTATAACATTGATGCCGTAACCGCCTTGCTGGAAGAAAAAACAAAATTGGTGACGTCTTACAGGGCAATGGTCGCTTATTTTATCAAAAATCAGGAGAAATTCAAAACAGCGGACAACGAAGCCAAACAGAGCCTTAAGGAGCTGTCATTAAAGCTGGATGCCCTGATGAAAGAAAATGACGCCTTGCTTAAAACTAAAATGGAAACCAGCCGGACTGTTATGGATTCCATTGTCCGCCTGGCTAAAGTCACCAGCGCTTCAAGTTCGACCTCTTACGGGGCTCAGGGAAAATATACCCCCGTCGACAACACGCAGAACGCGCTTGCCGTAAACAGAACATTATAGGAGATAGTGTCATGTCAATGCTTAATGGTTTTGCCACATCAATTTCCGGGATGAAGGTTGCCCAGTCCCAGCTTGATATCATCGGGCGCAATATTGCCAACGTCGATACGCCGGGCTATACCCGCAAAACGGCGCAGCAGAATTCGGTCGTCCTGGCCGGTTCGGCGGCCGGTGTCAAACTCGGCAATGTCGAACGTACGGTCAATGAAAGCCTGCTGAAAAGTTTTCTGGCCTCAAATTCGACGGTCGGCAGCGTTTCCGTCAAAAGCGATTATCTCAGCCAGATGCAGACAAATCTCGGAACGCCTTCCGGCGAAAATTCCATAGCCATGAACGTGTCTGACTTGCAATCGGCATTTAATAATTTTGCCATTGATGTTATGTCGGCATCCGGACGCTATAATTTGTTGAATTCGGCCCAGACGCTGACATCGCGGTTAAATTCTCTGACTTCTGCCGTCCAGAAACTGCGCGGTGATGCCGATGTCCAGATTTCCGCTGATGTTGAAACCGTCAACGGTTTGCTTGATAAAATTGACGATTTGAACGAGCGGATTGTCAAAAACAAGGTATTGGGTTATGACGGTGTGGCAGATTTGGAAGACCAGCGGGATCAGGCGCTTCGCGAATTGAGCGGCTACATTGATATTAACTATTATCAGCGTGATAGCGGCGAGGTTGTTATTCAAACCAAAAAAGGCGTTATGCTGCTGGACAAAGATCCGCATTACCTGTCACATAATGCTATCACACAGGCCGGAGCGACCAGCGGGTATTCAGACGGAGCTATTGCCGGAATTTTTGTGGACGGTGTAGATATTACCGATAAAATTACCGGCGGTGAGATTGCCGGCTTGATTGAAGTGCGGGATGAAACGCTGTCATCTTTGCAGTCTCAGCTTGATGAGTTGGCCGGTGTCATCAAAGATCAGGTCAACCAGGCGCACAACCGCGGAACGGCATTCCCAAATACGCCGTCAGAATTGACCGGAAGCCGTGATTTTATAGATTCGGCAGCCCAGCGTATTAAAATCGAAAACGGTGATGTCCGCATAACGATTTTTGATGAAGAAGGCAAACAGGTCAGTACCGGTTCACTGATTGGCGATATGGGCTTCAATCCCGACGGCGATACCGTTGATAACATGATTAAGTCTATTAACGACTGGCTGCGTTCTCCCACTGGCGCCAATCTGCCGCAGGCCAGCGCCGGCGTCGATCAGGACGGGCATGTCTATATCAATACCGGGGACAGCAATTATTCTCTGTCGATTCGCGATGAAGCCGGCTCCACGCCGGGAAGCGAACAACAGGATGTCAGAATCAAATTTGACGTCAACGGCGACGGCCATTATGACCGTACTGCGGAAGGTTTCTCCAATTTCTTAGGGCTGAATAATTTTTTCTCCTCCAGCCAAAATGAGGCGGTTTATGATTCCAAGGTCTTGAGCATAGATTCAAACCTTGGCGTCCAGGAAAAGGTGACGCTTGAGTTTTCGGTTGACGGAAAGGGCAATCTTGGTTCAATCAATATTTATCCTTCTGACAGTCTGGAGGATATTGTTAACAAGATTAACAGCAATCCCGCGTTGAACGGAGAACTGAAAGCTTCTCTTGTTCCCAACGGTAACGGCTATATGTTGCGGATTAACAATGTTTCTGGCGGGCAAATGGAAATTAACGAGGTTCCCAAAGCCGGCGGAACGACGACTGGTTTTATTGACCGCTTGGGGCTGAAGCCGTCCAATGCCGGCATGTCGGGAAGCATTTCCGTCCGTGACGATATTGCTTCCATGCCGGGGCTGATAGCCGGCGGCTCGCCGGAATTTGACAAGTCTTCTGGCGAATATGTCCTGAATGCCGCGGCTAATAACATAGCCAATGAAATGGGCAAGATTTTCTCTGAAAATCACACTTTCGGCCAGGCAGGAACAATTGCCTCAACAACGACAACTCTGTCAAATTATGCGGCGACTTTTGTCGGCAGCATAGCCTCCGGTGTAAGTGATGCCGAGGCTGCCTTGTCTTATCAGCAGGAGCTCAACAACTCAATTACAACGAAGGAAGCAGAGTTAAGCGGAGTTGATATTGATGAGGAATTGGCGCAGCTGATTATATTTCAGAAAAGTTATGCCGCTTGTGCCCAGTCTTTTACGGCGGCTAAAGAAATGTTAGACATTCTGCTCGGCATGATGCAGTAAGGAGGTTTATGATGAGAGTTCCTACTTATAATTCTTATATGAATATGCTAAACCAGACGATGAATACAAAATCTTTGTTGGATTTGTATAATTATCAGACCATGACCGGCATCAAAGCGCCGAATTACTCGGGCTTTGGTATGCAGGCGCATACCATGGTCAGCCTGGAAGCAATGCTCGGTGTTACCAGCAACTTTATGGAAAATAACAAACTGGTTCAGGTCGAAGTTGACGCAATGGCAACAGCGACGGATTCTATTCAGAAAGCTGTCAATGATTTCAAGTCAATTTTAACCAGTGTCAGCGGTATGGATTTGGAAAAGGCTTCTCCGGACATTACTGGCGGCGAGCTGATTTTTACCAGCGATGATAAAAATGATTATCTAGGTAAAACCATAACCGTTGACGGAACGCAGTATACATTTGCAGATAATGGTAACGGAAATAATATTGATATCAGTGCCGCAACAAATGCCAATGAAATTATGGCTGCTCTGCAAAATAAGTTGCCGGCAAACGCGGATTTTAAGTTTGAAGATAATAAGTTTACTTTTCCGCTCTATACCATTGACGGCGAGTCTTCGATTATCGGCAGTACAGGTGTTGAAACCGGTGAACCGCATGTTATGAGCGACGAACAGTATAACGAAATAAAAACATTGCAGAATCAGGCATTTGCAACATTGCGAATGCTGGTAGACTGTTTAAACACCAATGTTAACGGCAAATATATCTTCGGCGGCGGAGAAAGCGGCAAGGCGCCGGTTAATTTCCCTTTTTCCAGCTTGGAGGAATTTCAGGCCTATTATGACGGTGTTAACATCAAGTACCCGTCCAGCAGCAGCGCGGCGTTAAATAACAAAGTTCTTGATGCCAATGATACCGGAGATTTGACTTTGGCACAAACCGGCGGCAATACCGGAACAATTACGGCGGCCAATGCCGGAGCTTTTTTAAGCCAGGCTGTCAGTGCCAATGATAAGACGACCGGCGATTTAAAATTTGACACTTTTAATAATACGATTACGGCGACGGAATATGGCGCATTCAATACCATTAATGCCGGGGATACGTTGGTAATCGGCGGCAACGGCGCTGGGGCAAATGCCAAGGTTTATGTTGTAAAATCTGTTTCGGAAGACGGCAAGACCATAACTTTAGACGATTCGACGCCGGTTGAAGCCGATATGACAATTTCGCCGGATAACACTGATCCGGCCAAAACGGTCAACTTCAGTACATCTTACCCGATTGGTTCCGTTATCAATATGGAAGGCTTTGACAAAAATATTGCATCGCAGGTCCAGGTAACCGGCGTCAGTGCTGACGGGTCAACCTTGTTTGTAACGGCCGATCCTTCCCGTTTTCCGAATACGACAATAGCCGCCTCCAAAGATTGGAGCTTGGTTGGAAATTCTTATTATCAGGGAGGCACGATGGATTCTGAAAAAGTTATTTCTGACAATCAGTCCATTGTTTTTGATGTCAACGGGGCAGATCCTGCGTTTGAAAAGCTTTTCCGTTCTCTGTGTGAAATTGCTCAGGGCGGACTGATTGATTCCGGAGATCCGACCAAAGGCGAAACTTTGGATCCGAACAGGACAGCTGACCGCGTAGAAAATGCGATTGAAACCTTGCAAAGCGCATTATACAGCTCCGGTTTTGGCTCCTCGGAAAATAATGCCGACCTCTACACCGTACTGGCTAAAACAAATTCCAATCAGGTAATTTTGAATAATGTGACCACCAACCAGAAAGCAATGTCCGCTAACCTGCAAGACAGTATCGGTTCCATTAAAAATGTTGACCAGACGGAAGCGGCCATTAAGTCATTGATGGCATATAACAATCTGAACGCGTCTTATGCAGTGCTGCAAAAGTCAATGGAATTGTCTATCCTTAATTATCTGTAAAATGTATTTTAGCTTCAAGAGTTAGTTTGGATTGAGGACAAATCAAACATTATGCTGAATATAGGAAACGACAGGATTTAGGACAGTTCTGCTTGGAGTTGTAATAAAAAAGGCACCATTAGGTGCCTTTTCTATAGCTCCGGATTACAGGGGAGTTATTGACAAGTTGTTGTTACTGTACATTTGCTACTGGTTTCAACCATAGAATAATTAGAGTTGCTCTCACCGTAAATACATCCGTCATCAAAACATTCAGCTTTAGAATTATAAACTTTATATCCTCCTTGCCAATCGTAACTGGATATGACCCTGGTTCCGTAATAAAAACTTCGTCCATCAGCTAAGCGACAATTTTGAGAGTAATTTTGATCCCACTGATATTTTGTTTGATCCTTATAATACGCTCTACACGAGCAGCGATAATATTTGTCGCTTGTGATAACTTTTCCTTCATAAATACATTCTGTTTTACATACTTTCCTCGTCCCGCCGCAGCCGTCGTCACCTGATTCCGTACCGTTGGCACAACCTGTTTCATCAGGAAGTTTTTTACACTCTGCCGCGCCGGTATCAATATTAAACTCAATCACCGGGCGAACGC
>UQAB01000043.1 GCA_900538765.1 uncultured Azospirillum sp.
CTACAAGGATACTATATCACATAATTACAACGGATACAACAATTAATTTAAGCCAATGACTGAAAAATCGACGCAAAAAAATACTCGGAAAACTTCAAAGAAAAGAGTAAATAAAAAGCTAGCGGCGAGGTATCTGATTTTTATTAAGTTCTGTACCCCATTCTTCTGCCAGCTTTTCCAATCGTTCGTTGATTTTTTCAATTCTTTTTTGATGAGATGTTTTAATATGAGCAGCGTAAATGCCGGGAACTTCATTATAAAGGACCAAACCGATTCCCGCAGATACCAACATCAGTATCAGGTTAAAAATATCTCCGATCAGGGTGACGGCATGATGAACCGAAAAATTATTGAGAATATTGAACAAATAGAAAAACACGCCGGCAATATTAAAGCAGCCGACAATCATCTGCTTGTCATAATTTTGTTTATCTGTAATCATAATTGTAATTGTCGGCAGTAAGCCGATTAACAAAACGAGAACAATCGGGAAGGACGAAAAAGCCAGCAACATGATCGACAGAATGAGAATAGCCTTTTGCAGTCTGTTAAGTTTCTTAAAAGATTTTCCAAACTGTATACCGTTTCTTTTAGAATTTGGTTTCATTGCAATACCCATGTCATTAAGTTATAACCGAATGAGGCCAGCATGACAAAAACGGCAATGGCGGAAACAGCCTTAATAGATGTTTCTCTTGTTTCGGTATCCAGATGTTCGTCAGCGGCCAGATACTTGTTTTTTTCCAAAATAAGGTTATTTGCTTCGCTCAACGCGGCAGTATAATCCATTTTGTCTTTGTAAAGGGCATCTTCATTTTCAAGCAGAGAAATAATTTCATACAAACATCCCTTTTTATATATTTTCAGCAGCTCTCTTTCCAGATACTTTTGGTAACGCTTGTTATGGTAAATCTGTACAATAGGTTTACAGAAAATAGCCAGCCATTGTGCCAAATTAATCAGTATGGCCGGGCCGTGTTTGTTTTGAATGCTGGAATATAAATGAAGAATAGCACTGGCTCTTATTTCTTCCCGGGCAGAATTTAAATCAACAATGACGTTTTCGATTTTTTTGCCGATTTTGCAACGCAGATAGGCAATAATCGTCCGATCATAAGGAAGGTTGCTTTTTTGAGAATCCTTATAAGTGTTGTTTAAGGCGCGAAGTAAAGGAGCCGGTCCGTCGACAAATTCTTTTCCGAGCAGCGGGCTGGTACAGGGCAGGTCATCGTCAAAATCATAAATAATACGCTCAATACCGTAACCGATGTCCCGGCGGTTAATGTAGCTTCTGAACTCGGTTGCGTTTGCCGGAGAACGGAGTTTGTCCTGTTCTTGATACCAGATTTTAACCAAATCCGAGTTGAAAATGTCAATAAACAGTTTCAGTGGCTGCTGTTTTTTCATATGCATATAAACGATTTTGGACAGTCCGTTCGGAAAAAAGGTAATTTCTTTATAACGAATGGGAAAGTTGGGATTAATTGTAATGCATATTTTGGCGACAATCAAATCTTTGTCCGGTGCACCGATTGACGCTTGTCCGACAATAGTTTCAACCTTGTTGCGCAGTTTTTCGTTATCTAAAACGTTTTTGACCCATTCGGTAATCTTGCCGCTGATAATCATATCATAGGCTTCGTCAATGTTGCCGTATAAAGCATGAACGATTTCATCCGGCGTATAATACTTTTCTTTGCCGATAGTCAGAGCGCGTTTGGGCTTTTCCAGCGAAACCTGCGCGGAATGTGAAGTAGCTTTCCCTTCCAAAGAAGCATAAACCTGTGAATAATTCCAGCGGTTTTCCGGAATATCGTTGAGCAGCCCTTTAAGCGCGGGAACATAAGCTGTAGGCACTTTCAGTTTTTCTGCCAGAAACAGATAGCTGCTTTTCTTCATCTTTTGATACATCATTTCCGCTGCCGGCATTTCAATTTCCAGCTCTTTACCGAGCGCCAGACATAAGGCTGTAACGCCGGTGGAATAAATATCGTCGCGTTCCGTACCGTCTCCGCGCGCGGAAAGGGTCGCATAAAGGCTTTCAATCGGTTCAAAGGCTGGTGGCTGATGATAGGCGGGAAATGAAGCGGCACAGTCGCCCAAAATTATTTCTGTTTTGTTTAAATCTTTGAAATACAGGTTGTCTGTACGAATGGCGCGATGGGTAATGCCGTGTCCTTTTAAAGTATCTATAACGCCAAGCAGGCCCAAAACAGTGCTTTTAAAAAGTTCCGGCGCCAGATTGTCAATAATGGAAACCCCGTTTACAAAAACCTTTCCGCCTTGGGGCATGACATAAATCAACGCCATATTTTGAGATTTTTCCAACGGATAATCCACAACCCCGTAATCGACAAGCTTCATCAGATGAGAATTGTCGGCCGATTTCAGAAAAGATAAAATAGAAAGGCGCGGTGCTGTTTCATTGCTGCAAATCAGAGCAAACAACTTTTTTGAAGCGTCAATTCTGTCAATGACGCTGTAAGCCCTGGCCGAATTGTTGTCCAGCCAGGCTAAATGAGAAGAAAAGTCGATTTCATAACGTTCTTTCAGCAAAAACCTTCCGTTAATGCTGGCATCTTCTGCCTTTGTCTCATTTTCGGCATAAATTTCAACTTCCTGTTCAATATCCTCAGGGGTTGCCTCAGGCGTATTTTCCGCTATGTTTTCCTGATTTTCGTTTTCTTCGGCATCCATTGCAGTTACTCTTCATAAACTATCCTACAGGCTTACTATAATTTAATTTTATTAATAAACCGCAAATTTTTATTTAATTGTTTTTTAAAAAAAAAGAATTAATATGGATTACAGTTTATGTGAGGAAACGTTTTATGAGTAGTGATAATCATCTGGATGACGTATCATTGTCCTTTTTGGAAGGGTTTGACGATACGCCGGAACAAAACGGAGCGTCAGATTCTTCCGTATTGGAAAAAGCTCTGGATTATAATGTAAATCTGGAAGATATGGAAAACATATCTCCCGCTGACAATTTGCAATTTGGCGTTCCTTCCGAAGAAGTGAAAATTGTTTCCGCTCCGGTCATAGATGATTATATTGAAGACGTTCCTCAGAAAAATTTGTTTGAAAAAATAGATGTCCACCTACAGGATATTATTGATAAATGTTTTCGCAATTCTGAACGGCCGATTGTCATTATTCGGGATGATAAAGTCATATACGGTAACGCCGCTTTTTTAAGATTGGTTAATATTGATAATCCGACAAAAATTCTCAACCATAATTTTATGGAATATGTTGTAAAAGACTATTGGAACATTGTTGCCGAAAATATCGGAGAAGCGTTGACAACGACCAAAAGTATCCAAATCGGCATTAAAGATTCGGTCAATAACCTGCATAAGGTTAATTTTGACGCCGTTTATATTCCCGATAACCATACTTTCAGCTTTATTTTGATCGGCGAACATCAGGAAGTCCGGCAAAGCGAAGCCTTATGTTTGTATGATACTGTTACAGGGCTGCCGACTTATTATCTGCTGGAAGACCGGATTCAGACAATTATCAACAGTAAAAACAACAAAGATATCAGCTTTGGCAAGGAAATTACGGCGCTCATCGGTATTGCCATTGACAATATTGATAACTTTGACCGTCTCGGCAACACTAATCTGATTTTAAAACGTCTGACATCCCGCGTTGGTCTTAGCCTGAATAAAAACTATACCTTGGCGCGCGGGCTGAAATTTCAGTTTTGGGTTCTCATTCCCAATATTGATGATTATGAAAGCCTGGAAACCGAAGTAAATAATATCAAAACATTGTTCGATGACCCGGTAGAAGATAATTTCAGTCGTTATGAAATCAAGACCAGTATCGGGGTCAGCACTTTCCCCGAACCGGCGACTTCCGGCAAAAAACTGATTGAACAGGCAACGATGTCTGTTGAAAAAGCGCAAAAAGACGGCGGCAATAAAGTTATTATCTTCGGCGCTTAAAAAATCTCGTCAAAAGCTTTTCCGTCGCGCAGAATTTGTTCTGCCTGCGCTGTGTAGTTTCCGTTTGCATCATGAATAATCAACCCGCGGTGAATTACTGCCGGAGCTTTTGAATCTTTTTGTGCCGTGACAATGACGCGTTTGGCGTTCTGGTTTTCCTTGGAAAAAAGCGGAATAATTCTTATCCGCCCCATTTTCCCGTGCAGGGCTGTGATAATTTCATCAACGGCTTCCGCCCGGTTAATGATGTAAAAATATCCCTGCGGCGCTGTCATCTTGATACAAAAATTAATCCATTCCCTGAGGCAGAAACCGTTCAGGTTATGCGCTGTTGCCTTGCTCTCATTGGGGGAGGGCAGGTCTTGCTCTGCATAAGGCGGGTTGGTGATAACATGCTGAAAACTGCAATTATCCAAAATTCCGGCAGTACTGCTGCGAATGTCTGCATTCAGATATTGCAGGAAATCAAATCCGTTGGCTTGAGCACTGAGATTGGAAAGCTCTGCCAAATGTGCCTGTATTTCTACCCCGCGGATATCAATGCCGCACTCTTTGAATCTTTCCGCCAAACATAAGGATATCGCCCCCGTTCCGGAGCCAACATCCAGAATTCTCTGCCCTTTGCGCACGTGGGAAATCATGGACGACAGCAGCACGGCGTCCGTCGAAGCCCGGTAACCGTTGACCGGTTGAAAAATTTTAACTTGCTTGTTCAGGAGATAATCGTTTGTGTAATTATACATAAAGCCAAAACTTTCGGGTTGTTTTTTGCCAAGATTTTGAGTAAGATAACCTAAATTTTTCAAGAAAGGAAGTAAAATAATGAAAACTCTTATCGGAATTCCTGCCCGCTATGCTTCAACCCGTTTCCCCGGAAAACCTCTGGCTAAAATCGCCGGAAAGGAAATGCTGGCGCGTGTTTGGGAAAATGCCGTCAAAACGGCTGCCAAATTTGACGATTGCCGCCCCGTTGTCGCCACGGATGACGAGCGGATTGTTGCATTCTGCAAAGCGCATGGTATGGATGTTGTCATGACATCTTCCGACTGCCGTACCGGAACCGACCGTATTGTTGAATTGGCAGACAGCTTTGCCGATAAGCCTGAGTTCGTTGTCAATTTGCAGGGCGATAATCCGATTTGCCCGCCTTGGTTTGTTGAGGCTGTTATTGCCGCTTATTATAACGACAATACCGTTGAAACCGTAACGCCGGTTGTCAATCTGAGCTGGGAAGAGTTAGATCGCCTTCGTGAAAACAAAAAGGCAACGCCGTTTAGCGGAACGACAGCGGTATTTGATGCCGAAGGAAATGCTTTTTATTTTTCAAAAAACATTATTCCGGCTATCCGCAAGGAGGATAAAATCCGTGCTTCATTGCCGATGTCACCGGTTTTCCGCCAGGTCGGGCTTTATGGCTACCGTTATGACGTATTGAAAAAAATTGCGGCTCTGCCAGAAGGCGTTTATGAAAAACTGGAGGGATTGGAGCAATTGCGCTGGATTGAAAATCATATCCGGGTGAAATGCGTCAAAGTCGATTATCGCAATTTTGAGAAAATGTCGTCTTTGTCCGGTGTCGATTCGCCGGAAGATGTTGCTCGTGTTGAAGCCGTTTTAGCTGAATGTGGAGAATTTTAACATGACAACGCGCATTATCATTGCCCGCCACGGCAACACTTTTACCAAAGAGCAGACCCCAACCCGTGTCGGCTGTCGGACAGATTTGCCGCTGGTCGAAAGTGAACGCGGAACGAATGTCGGCCGTTATCTGAAAGCCCGGAATCTTGTTCCTGCTTATGTTTATGCCGCGCCGTTAAAACGGACAACGGAAACTGCCAAACTGGCCATTGCCGCTCTGGAAAAGGATATTCCTCTGGAAATGGATGATTCTTTTGTGGAAATAGATTATGGCCCGGATGAAAACAAGACGGAAGATGAGGTCATAGCCCGCATCGGACAGGAAGCTATTGACAAATGGAATAAAGAAGCCATTGCGCCAGATGGGTGGAAAGTTTCCGTAGACGGGATTATTAAAGCTTGGCAGAATTTTGCCGCCAAAGTTGAAAAACAGCATAAGAACCAAAATATTTTGGTTGTGTCCAGTAACGGCATTATCCGTTTTGCGCCTTATCTGACCGGTGATTTCAAAAAATTTACCGCGGAACGGGATATCAAAGTCGGTACGGGCTCTGTTTGCGTTTTTGAAAAGGAAGACGGTGCTGAAAATTGGACCTGTACAGAATGGAATACGAAACCCAAAGACTATTTCAAAGCACAGGAAATGTAAAAACAAGGGGGCGAAAGCCCCTTGTTTTATTGTTTCTTTTCAGCAAATAAATCTTTGGCCTTGTCTATAATAGTGTCTTCTTGAGCCAACTCATGAAAAACATGAGTTGGCGCAGTTGGCATTGGCGCGGACGGCGTAACGTTAAGATAGTTAACATCGCGAGAAGCGATATAACGGAATGCAAACAGAACAAAGCTTCCCGAAACGGCTGAAAAACACATGACAAAACTAATTGCGCCAAACCGCTGCATCATAAAGGAAATAACTACCGGTCCGCAAATCATGCCAATACTTTGCAGCATAATCAGCATACCGCTGGCCTTAACGCGGTTAGTGTCGTCAATCTGATCATTGACATGTGAAACGCATATCGGATAAATAACAAAAGTACAGGCGCCCAGTAGGAAAGACGAAATAATCAAAGCGATGTTTCCCATGGTAATAAACCAGTCAATCCATGGTGCAATCAAAAACATCGTGCCGCAAATCCACATCATGACATAACGGCGATCCATTTTGTCGGAGATTTTTCCGATAGGAATCTGTGCCGTCATTCCGCCTAAGATTCCGATAAACATAAATAATGAGGTTTGCGCCAAATCAAGTCCGCTTTCCGTTGCGTAAATCGTGCCCAAAATATAAAAAGAACCGACAAAAACCCCGCTGCACAAACAGCCGCTGACACCGACCGGAGAAATTTTAAATAATTCTCTGAGCTTCATGCTCTTGGCTGCCGAAATATCCGGTGTCGGCAACGCCGTCAGGGAAATGGGAACCAAGGCCACAGAAAAAATAACTGAAACAATAACATAAATAACAACGCCGCTTTTATCCGGGACATTTAACAAAAGCTGGCCTAATCCGGAACCGAGATAAGTCGTTACCATATATAAAGACATAATCAACCCGCGGTTTTTGTTGTTGGCGCGTGCATTCAGCCAACTTTCCAAACACATCATAGATGCGCCGATACAATATCCTTCCAGGATTCGCAAAACGCCCCAAAAATATGGTTCCGTTGAGAATATATGCATTAAAGCCAATGCCGAAAACAGCGAAACATAAGTGGAAAAAGCGCGAATATGGCCGACCTTGTTAACGATTTTAAAAGCAGTTAATGAAGCAATGATATATCCGACATAGTAAAGGGACAGGATGATACCGACCATTGACGTTGAAACCCCGTTGGCATTCATGCGAATAGAGAGGATTGAAGTCAAAAGGGCATAGCCGACACAGGTAAAAGTCGTCCCGGCGAAGAACGCGGACAATGGCGAAACAATAGCCTTAACCGGCGCAATGTAACTGCTTAAATTCATCATGCCCGGACTATAAAAGGTAAAGATTAATAATTGGATAAATTAAAAGGCAAAAAAGAATTTTTAATAAAAAGATTGTCTCCGGAATATCTCTATGCTACACTTATATTTAAGCGGCAGAGTTTGCCGCTGAGGGCGTCGAAACCCTTTAGACATATAGTCGTCAAGCATAATTGCGACTTAAAATAAGGATATGCTGATATCTGTCCGGATATGTGCTAGGGGACGGATGTCGGCGTTATAAGGCATAGCACGAAAGCGCTGAGCCATTTGTATGTCTATGGTTTCGAACATCCGGCCCACTTTTTTATAAAAATGTGGGTTTTGTTTTAACCTTAAAACAAGGATGTTCAACATGA
>UQAB01000044.1 GCA_900538765.1 uncultured Azospirillum sp.
CTGTCGTTGAAAAATGCTTCACCGGAGCATTTTTCTGCCTCCAGCCTCCCCTACCTCAGGGGAGGGATAATAGGAAGATTTGTTTAAGGGAGAAAAGAAATGAGAAGAATATTTTTAATGAGTTCGGTTTTGTTTGTGGCTCCTTTTGTGTTTGGCGAAATGGGCGAAGTTTCGGCGCAGTGTGTGGCAACACAAGATTGCGCGAGTTTGGGATATACCGAAGCCTCCTGTCTAAACGGCGGCATAAAGTGTCCCTTCGGAAATACGTGGAATTGCAAGGGAACGGGCGGAAACGGTTCGGAGGATGGGCCAATCGGCGGAGATGCAGAACATTGCAATGACAAGTGTTGTATCGGTTGGATTTATTATAGTGACGGGTCATGCAGTGAAAAACGAATTGGTTCGAAGGTGCCTCTGGGGGTGATTGTTTATTTGAACAGTTATGGTGGCGGACAAGTCATAACGCCAAGGCCGGTTATGGAAGGGGTTAAATGGGCTGATGGCGATAAAACGAAATATAATATTAAAACGCTTCCAGACTTAGATGCGGAGAGAGCTTTCAAAGATTTTGAAAGTTGTTTGAATACGGATAAAATTATGGCTGAGGGTGATGAAACACTTTATCCGGCGGCTGGAGCGGCAAGGAATTATGTTGCGCCGGGTGCGCCGGAAACGAAAGGAAAATGGTGCTTGCCGGCAGCCGGTGTTTTCGTCAGCCTTTATAATAATCTTTCGAGGATTAATACCGGATTGAGAAATATTGAGGGAATTCCTTTCGTTGATTTGAGAGTTGGAGAACGAGCCCCTACGGATTATGAGCATCTTTGGTCTTCAACGGAAGGAAGGATAGATAATGAAGTGTGGCAGAGCGCTTTTTTTAGTGCGTATAATCCTCCTTGCAAGATAGATATGAGTACACCGGACTGTCTTGAGGGGAATGTGAAGTGGGTAGGCATTAGTTATTATGGCGTTGTTCGGGCAGTGTATGAATTTTAGTATTTATGCCGGTTGATGAGCTGTTGTTTTTATTAAACGGAAACCCCGGGGCGGAGGCTCCGGGGTTTGTGGTTGGGGGAAGTATTATTCCGCAATGGCTTTTTGCAGATTGCCAAGGCTGTTTTTAAGGTTTTTCCCGGCGTCTTCAACAGCTTTCTTTTTGGCTGCGGCTTTGGCGTCGGACTCGGCTTTCTTTTTTTCAACGGCGGCTTTTTGCTCTTCTATCTTTTTTTGAATTTCGGCTTTTTTAGCTTCCGCTTCTGCCTTTTGTTTGGCTGCTTTTTCGGCTTTTTCTGCTTCTTTGGCGGCTTTCTTGGCCTGGGCTTCTGCTTTGGCATTTTCTGCTTTTGCGGCTGCAGCGTCGATTTTGTCCTGCAATGCCTGAGCCCCGGAAACAAGGTCTATGTCTTTGGCCTGGACTTGTGCGGACAACAGGGCAGCGGCAGAAACGGCAACGACGGCAAGTAATTTTTTCATGTGAAATTCTCCTAAAAAATTGGTACGGATATTAATATAATCCCTTATAGCGAAACATCAACGCTTATTGGTGGATGGGGATAAAAAATCTTTGCCTAAAAAAATAAGGAACCTTCAGGTTCCTTATTTTTTGATAATCCATTTTAACGGAATGCACAAAGCAAATACGATAGCGAACATGCTCAAAATGATACCGCCGGCACTGTGTGTGATGAAAAAAATGCGGCATAAAATTACCAAAACAAGCAGAAGCAGCGTATATGGCAGGATCAGTTTTCCGACAAGATTTTTTCGGCACAGCCTGAGGAGAACAGTGTCTTCAATTTCCGGCTTTTCGAGATGGTGCAGGAATTTTTCCAATTTCAGTTTTTGTTTCAGGTTCAAAAGCTGAAAGTTATCAAGCAGCCAGCGGCTGTCCTGATAATAACCATTGATTTTTATGCGCTTGCCGCTCAGGGGCAGGGCGTCAATGACAATGTCGGCATAAAAGGCAAATTTTATTTTGGGAAAATAAAATTCGCACATTTGAACACAGTCGCAGAAAGGCAGATGACAGCCAAAGCCACAGGAAAGCAGACCCCAGAGGTATAAGAACAAGTTGTCTTTGTTTCTGTCGTCGGCAAGGATAGCGGAATGGACTTCTGCGGGATGGATTTTGATAAAAATCATAACATTTTCGTGGCAGGACAGGTTGGCGTTGACCGCGTTTTGAAAAGCGCTTATGACATCGGGATGCCAAAAGAGGCGCCGGTTGACAGCGTCCGCAACGGTGATGGGACGTCCAAAAACATTGTCCAGTTTTTGTTTTGTGTCAGTCAGGATTTCCGTAAACAGTTTTGAATTTATCATATTTGTAAATTTTTGAGGTTAATAAATACATAATTATAAAATTTCAAACATAAGGTAGGCTGTTTTGTGAATTTTGTCAATAGGCGGGGCATAAAAAAACAGGCCGGGAGGGATGAACCTCGGGCCTGTTTGAAAGGAAGCGGATCAGAGTTTGATGTTCCGTTTGCGACAATAATCGTTAACTGCATTCAGTTCCCGTTGGTACTGCGGTTTGAGAAATTGAGATGTTTCAACTTTTTCCTGCAGATAATTCCGGAGTTCTTTGAGTTCGAGATAGTCGCACTGGCGCAGAATTGTGAAGATATATGCAGGTTGTAAGGCTGTACCGAAATGTGTTTTTGATTTCCACCAAGCAACAATATCTTCTTCATGAGATGGCACTTCATAATGTCTTCTTACCCAGCTGGCAACAGTTTCCTGTCCGTTTATAACATCAATTTTCATAATAAATAAGTTTTAATAATTAATATTCGGCAATGGTGTAACATTTTTTTAAAGTTTTGTCAAGATGTGGGCGAAAAAAACCGCCCGAGAGGGCGGTTGGCTGGAGTGTTCGGCATTTTAGAATGTCATGGCTT
The DNA here is from genome assembly GCA_900538765.1 of uncultured Azospirillum sp. Lineage (GTDB taxonomy): Bacteria > Pseudomonadota > Alphaproteobacteria > RF32 > CAG-239 > HGM16780. The sequence continues at coordinate 2,901 of UQAB01000044.1, forward strand.
CCCGAATCAGGTTCTCAAAATGCTGCCAAAAGCGGTTGAGCGTTATGGGGTGCTTACGCCGGACGATGTTCATTTCATCCATCCCAGTCCGCCACAGGCGCAGCAGAAAACGAAAGGTGTTTTCAAACTGGATGGCGGCGCGGCAGGTAAACAAGGCCGGATAAAACTGAAACATCTGCAACAGCCAGGCTGTGTCTTTTTCGTGTTCGACCAGTGTAAAACGCCGGAAGTTGATGAGCTTGTCCGCATTGACACCGCCGTTGCGCAGAATGTAAAATTCATCCAGAAACGGCCAGTCTTTGGCTTCAAGGCCGAAATCTTTGGCCATTTGTTCGGCTGCGGCGCGCAGATAATAATCCAAACGATTGTGAAAGCGTTCGGTATCAGCAGGAAGCTCAATCTTTTCACTGAAAAATTCTTCAAAAAAGTTTTCGTTATGCATAATTGTAAGGTTTAATAATTTTATTTGTATCAGAGTATAGTTGTTTTGTTGAAATTTGTCCAGCGAAATAAATTGATTTTTAATGAAATTGTTTTAGGTTTTAAAGAGTTTTTTTTAGAGAGGAGGCTGGAATGGTATGTATTATTGCCGGATTTGGCGGTGTGGGCAAGACAACGTTGGCAAAAAAATATAAGAATGTATTAGATTTGGAATCGACTCCTTTCAAATATTGTTTTGATAATTATGCCGGCGCTGATCCTGAGGCGATGAAGGGGCGTGGTGTTGCCGGCAAGCGGCCAAATCCCGATTTTCCGGGAAATTATATTGCGGCGATAAAGTATAATATGGATAAGTATGATTATATTTTGGTTTGGTGTCATCCAGAGGAAATTTTGCCTTATTATGATTTGAACGGGATTGATTATGAGCTTTTTATTCCGATGCGGGAGGCTTTGGACGAGTATCGGCAGCGTTTTATCAGCCGGGGAAACAGCATGGAGTATGTGAACCGTGTCAGCAGCAAAGAGGGGTATGACCGGCGATTGCCGCAGTTTGAGGCAACAGGAAAGCCGATTGTGTTTCTTGGCTGTGGTGAAACTTTGGAGAGTTATCTTATGGGGAATAGGAATTATCCGCCATTGAAAACGGCAGAAAGTTGAGGGTGCTTCCGCGATGAAAGCTGAGGCTGCTTCACAGGCGCGGCCTGAGCGCACCGACGCGGTGAGCGGAAAGTTCGCAGTGGGCTGTTCCGTGCAGAAAGAAGCGCGATGCTTAGATAGGGGCAGCCGGAAGTTGGGGTGGTTTGGGTGTTTGTTGGGGTGGGAGACCATGGAGACGACAGTTGGCGATTGGCAAGTGTCAGCGCAAACAGAGCCTTTGCGTGCGAACGGGCTCAGCATGACATTGGCTAGTGGTTGAGGGGATAAGAGCTTTGTGGGAAAAATGGGTTTATGTTTTGCGCCGACGGATTATTTGTGTTACTGTCTTGAACATTAACGGAGGGCAATTTGAATTTTGAAAATATTACCAATCAGCTGAAAAATCTGACAGCAACCGAATATTTCGGACGGGTGACTGCGGTGCAGGGGCTGTTTGTGGAAGTCAGCGGCATTCGTTCGACTCTGAGTATCGGCGACCGTTGCAATGTCCGCACCATGCAGGGAAAAAGCGTTCCCTGTGAGTTGGTGAGTTTTAAGGACGACCGCCTGCTGCTGATGCCTTACGGCGCTTTACAGGGGATAGGACCGGGTTGCCGCGTGGATGTGGAAAACGCCGCGCCGGTGATTTATCCGCATCCGTCGTGGCTGGGGCGCATTGTTAATGCCTTTGGCGAGGCTATTGACGGCAAAGGGCCGCTGATTAAGGGTGACAGGCCTTATCTTATCAAAAATTCTCCGCCGCCGGCACAGTTCCGCGACCGGGTTAAGGGTAAAGTTGACCTCGGGGTGCGGGCGGTCAATACTTTTCTGACAATCTGCAAGGGGCAGCGTATGGGCATTTTTGCCGGGTCGGGTGTGGGCAAGTCGACGCTGATGTCAATGATGGCTAAAAATACCGACTCAGACATTGCCGTCATCGGGCTTATCGGTGAGCGCGGCCGTGAGGCTAAGGAGTTTGTCGAGGATGTTCTCGGCAAGGAGGGATTGGAAAAGTCGGTTCTGGTTTTGGCGACTTCCGACGAAAGTCCGCTGATGCGGCGGCAGGCCGCTTATACGGCGATGGCAGTGGCGGAATATTTTCGCGACCTTAACAAGAATGTTTTGTGCATGATGGATTCAATCACCCGCTTTGCCATGGCGCAGCGCGAGATTTCGCTCAGTATCGGTGAGCCGCCGGCTTCCAAGGGGTATACGCCGAGCGTGTTTGCCGAGTTGCCGCGGTTGTTGGAACGCGCCGGGCCGGGTGCCGGAAACGGGACGATTACCGGGCTGTTTACGGTTTTGGTAGACGGCGACGATCACAACGAGCCGGTGGCGGATGCGGTGCGCGGCATTTTGGACGGGCATATTGTGCTTGACCGCGCGATTGCCGAGCGCAACCGTTATCCGGCGATTAACATCCTGCGCTCGATTTCGCGTACCATGCCTGATTGCGATACGCCCGAAGAATATGCTCTGGTGGCCAAAGCCCGCAAGTATATTGCGGCTTATGAAGATATGGCCGAGCTTATCCGTTTGGGTGCTTATAAAAAAGGCTCCAATGTCGAGGTGGACGAGGCGATTTTCTATTATCCGAAAATCGAGGAATTTCTGAGTCAGGGAAAAGGCGAGAAAGTGACGCTGGAAGAAGGCTATAAACAGTTGGCCGAGATTTTGGCCGCGCCGTATAAGGCATAAGGCAAGGTACAGGGCAGGGGCTGATGAAAAGTTCGCTTAAAACACTGGCGCGGATTCAGAAGTTCAACATTGACGAGCAGCGCAAAAAGCTGAATGAGCAGCTGGCGGCTGAGGAAAAAATCGTTGCCGGGCTGCAGCACCTGGCCAAGCAGTTTGAGGCGGAGAAAGCCTTTGCCCGTGAGCATGAAAATGTCGGTGATTTCGGGGCTTATGTACAGCGTTATCTGGAGCAAAAGGAAAATCTGGAGCAGGCGTTGGCGATGGTGCGGCTGAAAATTGCGGAAATCCGCGATGTTATTGCTGATATGTTCAAGGAACAGAAGACCTATGAGATTGTCGACAAAAATCGGGAAGAGCGCGCGGCAAAAGAAGAAGAACATAAAACGCAGCAGACCCTTGATGAAATCGGAACCAATAACTATATTAAACATCAGAAATAACAAATTTTAGAAAAGGAGCATGATTATGGCTATTGAATTTCCGGCACTGCCTTACGCCTCGGACGCACTGGAACCGTATATTTCAACGACAACGATGGAATTTCATTACGGCAAGCACCACAAGGCTTATGTTGACAATTTGAACAAGCTTATTGCTGGGACACCGTTTGCTGATTTGTCGTTGGAGGAGATTATCAAAGAAACAGCCGGGAATGAAAAGTTTCAGGCGATTTTCAACAATGCGGCGCAGGCCTGGAACCACAATTTCTTCTGGCACTGCATGAGCGCGGACGGCGGCAAGGCTCCGAAAGGTGTGCTGCTGAAAAAGATTGAGGATGCTTTCGGCTCTTATGACCAGTTTTGCGAAGACTTTACCAATGCTGCTGTATCGCAGTTCGGTTCAGGCTGGGCGTGGCTGGTTGAGGACAAGGACGGCAAGCTGTCGATTCTGAAGACCGCCAATGCCGACACCCCGCTGGCGCATGGTTTGAAAGCCCTGTTGACGGTCGATGTCTGGGAGCACGCTTATTATCTGGATTATCAGAATCGCCGCGCGGATTTTGTAAAGACATTTCTGACGCACTTAGCACAGGTACGACCTGTTGCGGCAAGTTAGCTGTTGGTTGTCCTGTGCATAAAGAGGCGCGATGTTTAGGTGGTACCGGCCACTTGTTGGTGGACAAATGAAAAGGAACTGATTTTTTTTCAGTTCCTTTTTGGTTATTTTCATGGCTTCTGTTGTGACATATCTTATCTTTATTAATATGCCTGGTCTTATTTGCAAGCCGGAGCATTATCAACTGTTGTTGTCCCGTAGTTACCTATGCACTCCTCACTGGTGACTTCACATTTTCCATTACGGGCTCCATAAGTTCGGCGTATTTTACAGGTTTTTCCGATATATGTTGTTCCCTCGCAATAGTATTCATAAACCATATTAAAAGTTTTCTCCGATTCACATTGAACTTCAGGGGTTTCTGGTGAAGAGTTGCCATTTCCCGAGTTGTTAGAAGAGTTGCCATTTCCCGAGCTGCCTGAACCGCTGCCGGAAGGAAATTGGGGAGCTTCTGATTGGCATCGATAACAGGCTGAGCCGCATTCTGTTGTCGAAATTTTGACTTTTCTCTCACCGATGGAACAGAAGACAGATTTTGACCCTGACGAACAGGTATCGGAACAACAATTTTTGCAAGATGAATAAGTCGTCTGCCCGTTGACAGTGCAAGATGTTGCCCCGGCAGCGCCGCCGCATTCGCAGGATTTGTACGAACTCGGACATTGGCAGGACGCATATTTTCCGCCGCAGGCCTCGCCCACGCCGCTCTGCGGATAGGTACAGGTCACAAGAT
>UQAB01000045.1 GCA_900538765.1 uncultured Azospirillum sp.
TCTTTGAAATCGGGATTTTCGCCTTTTCCCGGCGTTTCGTTGGGGCTGAAACTCCCGCCCCCGGCACAGTCTGACGTGTCGGTAATGAAACACACCGAAGCTTCCTTGTATTCCTTTCTTAAGGCAGTGCTATCTGATTCCCTCCCTGAGGTAGGGAGGGTTAGGGAGGGTTTGACAGCGGATGATAATTTTTCATTCTGTTTGTCACACCCCCTCGAGAACTCCAACCGGACGAAGTCCGGGGAGTTCTTGCTCCCCCTACTCAAGGGGAGAATAAGATTGTGCCTATTTTCAAATTGTGCAGACGGCAAGAGAGGAGTATCATCGGTAAGGTGTTGTGATGTGTGATAAGTGTGGATACCTGATGTTGAGATGAGAGACGAAATGCCCCAAGCGGGATAACGTGCAGAACAAACGTCTTCCGTATAGCCGAATAAGCATACGGTTGACAACAGTATCACCTTTGAGTACTTCATCTTTATTTCCTCCTCTACTTGCCATCACGACTCTAATATAACACATATCGCCGCAATGTTCAATCATTATTTTAAGCAAGGTGAGGGAAAAATTCGACGAAGAATTAAAAAGCCCCTTGAGAACCAAGGGGCTGAACTTTAGGAAGGTTTTATAATTATATCTGCGCTTTTCGAAAAGCCATCACGACTATGTCATTCTGGTTAATTCATCAAGCATTTCGTCTGCCGTTGTAATAATCTTGGTTGCGGCAGAATAAGCACGCTGGGTAACAATCATGTTTGAAAACTCGGTTGCAAGATCGACGGTTGAATTTTCAAGAGCATTGGATGAGATTTCACCGGCGCCGTTTGTTCCCGCGCGTTTCAACAGAGCCTGTCCGGAACTGTCGGTTTCAATCCAAGAGTTACCGGTCAGGGCTTCCATGCCGTTCGGGTTGGAAAACGTAGCCAAAGGCAGAATAGCAATCGGGCGGGTTTCACCGTTATCAAACAATGCCGTTACAACGCCGCTTTCATCAATATGAACACCGGCATAGCTTCCGAACTTGGCACCATCCTGTTTCATAAAGTTGGTGGTAAAATCACCGGACAGGTTGGTCAAACCGTCATTAGTACCGGCATTACCCATATCCAGTTTTATTTTGGTGCCATTCCCCGGCGTGCCATCCATATTTTCAGCACCATTCGCCCACTGAATAGACATTTCATCGACATTGAAATATTTCGGCGTACCATCAGAATTAAAGCGAACGGCCGGAACCAGGGATCCCTGTTCGACCTGGTGGTCTCCAACATCAAATTCGCTACCCAACGTGACATTTGCATTCTGAACAGATACCCAGCCATTGGTTTTATCGCGAACAATACCGTCAATAGCATTGCCCAACCCCTGCGTATCAATTGCAATGTCGCCTCCCGTTGCAGACGGCAGAATTTCCAAGCTCATGCCACTGGCAATAAAACGTTCCGGTTCTGTGGCATTTTCCTTCAAAACATTCCCCAAAATGGTAACCATCTTGGCCGGGTCAACATTTGCGCCGCTAATGGCATCTTTGATATCTACGGCTATAGCCGGAGGATTTACGGTCGGATTGCCATTGTTGGTAAAGGTATAAGTTTTGCCGTCAAGAACAATGCTTTTTCCGGTATAATCGGCAGCAGTTGTTGAATTGAAGTCAATACGGGCAGCGTTTTTAATGTCATTATCAATCTGCGGAATATTGAACACGCCTGTCGGAATGCCATTATCCTCACGCGGATTGCAGGCACTCTGAACACAAGACAGTGTCTTGCTGGCATCAATCGTTAAACCTGAACCGGCGGTAGACTGGACGATGGAAATTTTATTTCCATCCGCGCTAAAACGGTTTGCAGAAGGCAGATTTTCCTTAATTGCCGCGGCAAAAGCCTCTGTAAAGTCATTTACAGAAATAATACCGGTTGAAAGGTCAACGGCAATATTGCCCGGTTGAACGCCGGCAGGATTGTTGGTAAATTCAAAAGTATAAGTTTTACCAGTACCGGCATCCGTAATCGAAATTGTCGATCCGTTTTGCGGAATGGAGGTAAACTCCAGTTGTCCGGCAGCGGCATAAACATCCGGCGTACCATCAAGCGTATTGCTGTTGCCATACAAAATGCTGTTAGCCGCGCCACTCGGCACACTGGCCGACATATCCCAGCCATTGGCACTGGTTTTGGTAAAGTTCAGGCTCAGATTGCTGGCATTTCCCAAGCTGTCATAAATCAGGGCTGAAACTTTCTGTTGAGCTCCTATTTTATCCGAGCTGGGCAGATTGGCTCCGAATTTAATCTGCTGGGTCGGTGTTGCCGTTCCGCCGATTGTCGCCAAGTTAATCGGTTTCAGGTTACGGTTGTCAATAATATTGTCATTGATATAAACCGTATTGCCGTTGCCGTCATAATAGGCTTTCATATAATCAATGCCATTGATATTCACGACGCTGGCATTCGGGTTTCCGTCCCACGGAAGCAAAGACCAGCCCTGAGCATAAAAACCGCCGGTATTGACCAGATAGCCGTTATCATCAATGTTAAAATCACCGGCGCGGGTATAAGCCCACAAGTCGCCCTCTCCAGGATTGGCAGCCTGATTGACAACGAAATATCCGTTGCCGCTGATTGCGCAGGCGGTAGATGAAGAGTTGGATGCCAGAAGCCCCTGAACATTTACCCCCTGTTTGCTTACAGGCTGAACACCGCCCGGGGAATAACGACTACTGGTTGTTTGTTTGGTTACCAAGGTCTGAAAAGATGTTGTATTATTTTTGTAACCAACAGTATTTACGTTCACGATATTATCGGAAATTGCCCCCATCGCGGTAGACTGGGCGGCCAATCCCGAAATACCAGACTGCATTGCGCCAAAAATACTCATTGTTTATCTCCTAAAGTTTTATTATAATAATCCTAACGTCGCGGCAGCCATTGCTGTTTTAGCGACTTTAGCCATTGCATCGGCGACGCCGGAATCTCCGTCTTCGCCTTCTCCCTCACCGGGAACAGTTTCACTGTCCCCGCCTTCGCCCTCTCCTTCATCCGGCGTTTCGGGAACATTGTCTTTATCAAAATAATCATCATTGCGGATGGTGAGAATATCGCCCAGATTAGCCGTAACAGAATCGCCCAAGCCGATGTAGACGCCGTTGCTGTCACTGGCAACACCGGTAACCTTGCCAAAGATTGTCGTTGTCACATTGGCAGCGCTTTCGCCATTTGGAACCGTGGTACTAACGACAATCTGGTAAGCGCCGTCTTCCAGCTGATTGCCGTCCGAATCTTTGCCGTCCCATGTAAATTCGTGCGTTCCGGCAGTTGTTTCCGCCGTTTCGGAATAAACGATTTTGCCAGACATATCTTTGATAGTAATAACGGCGCTGCTGACATTTTTATCCAGCGTATAGGTCGCTTTGGCATGTCCGCCTTCCATCGGCATGACGTCACCCAGAACCTGCGCCACTTTGCCGATATAAGATACGGCCTGAGCTCCAAGATTGGACATGCTCATGTTCAACAGCGTATCCAGTTTGGTATTGGTTTGAATCGCCTGCTCAACACTTGAATATTGGACGAGTTGATTGGTAAATTCAGCGGTATCCATCGGATCAAGCGGATCCTGATATTTTAACTGCGTTGTCAACAGGGTTAAAAAGGTATTCATATCCGCGGATAATGTCTGAGAGGCAGAATTGGTCGTAGATGTTCCGCTTTGGGTATAACCGTTGATGGAATTTATATCAGTCATGACATTTCTCCTTTACTATACTCTTATGTTAAGGGCGGATTTTCCATCCCATGTTCCATAAGCCGCCGTTTCTTCGGCAAGATTTTCATTTCCGGCTTCCTTATCAAGCACATCGCCAAGGAAGCTACGCAATCCGCGGCCGCTTTCATTCTGCTGTCCGGCCTGCCGGTCTTCGCGGAAACTGAAACTAAAACTGCTGCCATCCGTTTCAAAACCGGCATCGTTAAACGCTTTTTCCAAAGCAGGCATTTCCTTTTGCAGCATATCCATTGTTTCGGCCCGGCTGGAAATAATATGCGCCTGCAGTTTGCCGTCCTTGGCAATCTGCATTTTGATTTCGATATGTCCGAGTTCTTCCGGCTTTAACTGAACGTTTATGGTGTCAACGCCTTTAACCGCGGACTTGGTTATATTAACTTTGATTTGCTCGACGGCTTCCCTGCTCATTCCTTTGTAAACATCTCGGAGAGCGGTTTTATTTTCAACTTCCGCCCGGGCTTCGGTTTTTACGGCCGCAGACATATCTGCCGACAATGCGGAATGAGATGCGGAGGAAGATGTCAGTTCGCTGACTACCGCAACACTGCCGGAAGCATTTTCCGCCGCCACGGCATTATTTTGGTTTTGACTGGCAAAAGCAAACAAATTCAACTGTTGCGCCTGATTTTGCTGTGGAGCAGCCGTTACGGTCTGCGGGGCGGAAGCGGATGACGGCAGTTCCGGCATATCCTGAACAACCGGTTCATCAGATGCGGCTGACTGCAGAACTTCCTGCGCCGAGAAATCAGACTTGGCAGCGGCATAGGAAAATTTTTCCTCACTAACTGTTACCTTGACTTCGGTTTTCCGGCCTTCTCCGACAGCTTCTCCGAGTTTGGCGGCTTCTTCAACAATATTCGCATTTTCCAGCGGCGCTTCGACAATATTATTTTCAACAATATCCTGCATGATATTTTTATCGTCGGCAACCGTTGACTTGTCTGAAACATCCGGCAGGGACGCAAATTCTTCGCCGCCATCGACAATCTGCATTGCGGAAATATCAATATTGGACGTTTCAACCGCGGGAGTCATATTCTGCGGCAAAGAATCTGCCGGAAGCAGCGTGATATCCGAACGGCCGTCCAGACTCATAACCGGAACCAGCGACATTTCTCCGGATGACACCATTTCAGCCAAATCGGAACCGGTCATAACCGTATAAGTATTTGTTGCCGCATTAAAAACGGTAACCGCGCCCATTTCAGAAACTTCGGCCAAAGGAATTTCCTGACCGAAAACATTTTCATTAATGATATTTTCAGAGCCCAAATCAGCGCTGTCTTCTACCGGAGAAGCTGCGGAAACATTTTCCTCGGCAACGGTATTTTCGCCTTGTATGGCAGTTTTATTCTCCTGACGAACAGGCTTATCCGTTTGCGGCGTTTCCGCTTTTTCTTCAGGCTGGCGTTCCGGTTTAGAAGCTTCCGGCTTATTTTGCGTTTTTTCGGCAGAAGACGGGGAATCTTTTGGGGAAGATTTTTCTTCTGTTCGGGGCTGATTTTCAGACGCGGCATATTTTACCGTTTTATTTTTGGTTTTGCGGGATGTTTTTTTATCTTCTATCCGGCCGAAAACCGTTTCTTCTGCCTTGTCATCAGCAACAGAACCGCCAAAGAAATCCTTGTTATTCAACAAATCAATAAACTCAGTTCCGGCTGACGGCTTTTTGTCGTTCTCTGACGACACAGCCTGAACCGAAGCAGTTTTGCCCATAATCATGTTGGTCAAATTGTTTATTTCTTTAATTTCCATAACAGAATCCTTTTTGCAAAATTCATTCTGATGTACTCATGCAAATTCCGTGCCAAAATTTAATTATTTAAAAGGAGAAAAGATAAAATTTCTTATATTAATAAAGAGGCCGTCATCAGAAAGCCTCTTTTTTGGGAAATGACAATAGATTTAGAATTCAATTACCGGACGAACCCTGAAAGAAGCTCTTCTATCGCTATTTCCAAAATAATCAGGATTTAGCAAATCAGAACGATATCTCCAATGAATCGCGTATGATGAACCTGCCGGAGTAGATGTCCAATATTGATTATTAAAATCCGTTGTCTTTGACAGAAGCTCCCCTCCTGCCGCTAACATCCCCTGATTAATTCTGTCAATATATATGACAATCATGCGACCAACTCCGGAGGACGGCAAACACCATTTGCCTTTTGTTTCCGGCGCTGTGTTTGGCGCATAGTTTACCGACGCCCGTACTGCCGGAAAGGCTGTATCATCTCCCTGTGCTACTCCTTGCGCTATTATTTTTTGTGTATTACCACAGCTGTCGAAATCTATTTCTCCTTCTATGGTGTTTCGGCTAAACTCGAAGGAAACGCCATATCCTCCCCAGTATGCTTTACCATACTCTGTCAAAGCCAGGGCTTGCCCTTTGTTGTCTTCACCAATATAGACAACAATGCCGATTGGTGTTTTACCTGATATTTTGTTATCGGAACAAGTACCGTCGCTGTTCAAAATCTGTCCGATACAGCAGTTTCTCCCATCATTTGTGCAAGTTTTAATCGGCCGGCATTTACCATCATTTTTATTCCATATATATTCACCTCTACAGCCGCAGATTTCAAAATACACCGTACAAGAAGCACCGTATCCTCTTTCATTCGCCCCATTACAATCGTATTTATAACTATTTTTACAACACTTATTTATTGTCCAAAAATATCCTATACGACAATTGCAGGAAGTATACTTCCCGTCACAGGATTCTGACGATGGTTTTGTCTGATTACTGCCCGTGCAGTCATATTTATAACTTGCGGCACATTGCGACGTACAGGTTTGCGTTGTTGCATTCCAGTCATAACCGGACTGACAGCC
>UQAB01000046.1 GCA_900538765.1 uncultured Azospirillum sp.
AAATCCTGTGAATGCGGCGGCGCTGCCGGCGCTACATCTTGTACAGTCAACGGGCAGACGACTTATTCAAGCTGCAAGGAATGTTGTACGCCGTTAGCCAGCGAAAGCGGCTGTAAATATGGTACGACAACCGCTCCTGACAACTGTGGCGGAACGAGAACTGTGTGCAAGGATTGTACGCCGACTTGTGCAAACGCCCCAAGATGGTGTCAATCATCAACATATGAGCTTGTTGAAACGGGAAAAGATCAATGCGGTAATGTCTGTAGACAATGTTGCACTGAGTATACCGATGTCAGAACAGATGCCTTTTGCTTTTTAGCTGTAGATAATGATATTCAAATAAAACATTGCGGAGGGTATTCTGCGGTCAATAATGGTGGTTGGATGGCTGCCCTTCCCACAAAGCGTACTTACAAAGATGGCACAGTTAAGGAGATTAAATCTTGCTTAGCAGGTAGCTATACAGAAGAAATGTGCAATTTTCATCTAAAAAAATATCCTATAGGAGAAACTAATTCAGAGAAAAATTGTCGGGGATATTAACACAAGTAAAACAAAAGCGGACTGAAGCAAAACAATAAAATAAAAGGAGGTTTTATCCTCCTTTTATTTTATTATTGAAAACGCATACCTACAAAAATCTTGTTGAATTATATCAAGCGGCTGTTTTCAATGGCTGCTCTGACAAAGGATACAAAAAGCGGGTGCGGCGCAAAAGGTTTGGATTTTAATTCCGGGTGGAACTGAACGCCGATAAACCACGGGTGGTCAGGAATTTCCACAATTTCCGGCAGATTGCCAACCGGAGAACGTCCGGAAATCATCATACCGCTTTTGTTCAGGACCGGTTCATATTTGCAGTTAACCTCATAACGGTGACGGTGGCGTTCGGATATCTTATCACTGCCATAAACCGCTGCAACTTTTGAGCCGGACGCCAGACAACATTCATAAGCACCCAAGCGCATGGTTCCACCCAAATCGCCGTTTTTGTGGCGGATTTGCTTGGCACCGTCTTTATCCCATTCGGTCATCAGGCCGACTACAGGTTCACAATCCGTCATAAATTCGGTCGTTCCGGCATTTTTGATACCGGCAATATCGCGCAACGTTTCGATAACGGCCATTTGCATACCGAAACAAATGCCCAAAAACGGTACTTTATGCTCGCGCGCATATTTAATTGCTTTGATTTTTCCTTCCGTTCCGCGCTGTCCAAAACCGCCCGGCACCAAAATCGCGCTGATATCCGCCAGTTCGGCTTCTGCTTCTTCGCTTTCAAGTTTTTCTGAATCAATCCATTTGATTTTTACTTTGTATTTATTGGCAATTCCTCCATGGACAAGGGCTTCATTTAAAGATTTATAAGCTTCCAGAAGCTGGGTATATTTGCCGACAACGCCGATTGTCACCGTTCCTTCAGGATTTTTCAAGACATCGACAATATGCTCCCACTTGCTTAAATCCGCAGGTTTTGCATCCGTCAGGCCAAAATATTTGCAGACAGCGGCGTCCATGCCTTCATGAGAATAGGAAATAGGCACCTGATAGATGCTGTTGACATCAAGCGCGGCAATAACGTTTTCCTCGCGAACGTTACAAAACTGGGCAATTTTGCGCTTTTCATTTTCAGGTATGGGCATTTGCGAACGGCAAAGGAGCATATCAGGCTGAATACCATATTCCTGAAGCTGTTTGACAGAGTGCTGCGTCGGCTTGGTTTTGAGCTCTCCTGCCGCCGGAATGTAGGGCAGCAGCGTTACATGCAGAAACATAATCCGGTCACGGCCAAGTTCATAAGCCAGTTGGCGAATGGCTTCAAGATAAGGCTGCCCCTCAATGTCGCCGACAGTGCCGCCGATTTCGCACAGCACAAAATCCTCGTCACTGATATCTGACAGGATAAAGTCCTTAATTTCATTGGTAACGTGCGGCACAACCTGAATTGTCGCGCCCAGATAATCGCCGCGGCGCTCTTTGTCGATAACCCGCTGATAAATAATACCGGTGGTGATGCTGTCCGCCCTTTTGGCCGGAACGCCGGAGAAACGTTCATAATGCCCAAGGTCAAGGTCGGCTTCGGTTCCGTCGTCTGTTACAAATACTTCACCATGCTGATACGGGCTCATGGTGCCGGGATCAACATTCAAATAAGGGTCGAGCTTGCGCAGGCGGACTTTGAAGCCGCGGGACTGCAATATGGAAGCCAGAGATGCCGAAGCCAGCCCTTTCCCCAGAGAAGAAACCACCCCGCCGGTGATAAAAATAAATTTGGCTTTGGTTTTCAAAACATCTTCAATTTTTTTAGCAATAGTCATCAGATTTTCCCTTATTTTTTTACCTTGTTTTAAAGTGACAAAGGCTCCTTAATTTGAGGAGCCTTTGTTATTTTGATTATTTTCAGTCATTTATTTTCCGGCGGCCGGTACAGTCGGAACATCAGGAACTGCGGGTGCAGCAGGTACTGACTGTTCTGCCGGGGCAACGTCTAAAATAGAGTTTGATTTTCTTTCCACATTTTTGTAGTAGAGGGAAAGAGAAATACTCGTAATGAAGAAAAGTGTCGCCAAAACAGCCGTTGTCTTGGTTAAAAAGTTGCCGGTGCCGCGCGCACTCAAAAAGCTGGAGGCACCGCTGCCGCCGCCAAGACCGTCCAAGGCACCGCCCTCGGAACGCTGCATTAAAATGAAGCAGACCAAGAAAATGGCGATAAGCAAATGTACAACAAGCAATACTGTTTCCATATTTTTTTCCTTTACAACTTAGCAGGCGCCTGAGTTTTTGGCAATGGCAATAAAGTCGTCAACCTTGAGGCTGGCGCCGCCGATTAAAGCGCCGTCAACGTCTTCAAGCGACAAAAGTTCTTTGGCATTGTTCGGTTTTACGGAACCGCCGTACAAAATGCGCATTTTGTTGGCGTTGCCTTTGCCGAGTTTTTTAGCCAGTGTCTTACGAATGGCAGCATGAACTTCGGCAACATCCGCGGTTGTCGGGATTTTTCCGGTACCGATAGCCCAGACCGGTTCATAAGCGATAACGGTATTGGCTGAAGTTGCATTTTCGGGAACAGACTCGAGAATCTGCTTGGTGCAGACGTCTAATGCCTTGCCTGCTTCGCGTTCGCTCAGGGTTTCACCAACGCAGATAACAGCCTTCAGACCGGCGGCATAAGCAGCTTCGGCCTTTTTGGCAACAAGTTCGCTCGACTCATAATGGTCGGCACGGCGTTCGGAGTGTCCGAGAATAACATACTGGCAGCCGGCATCTTTCAGCATAACCGGACTGATATCGCCGGTATGCGCGCCTTTTTCGGCAAAGTGGCAATCCTGTCCGCCCATAGCGACTTTTGCGCCGCGCAGAGCCTTTTTGACGGTTGTCAGCAGCGTAAACGGCGGGCAGACCAAAAATTCACAATCGACTTTGCCCATTTTTTTGACTTCTTCGGCAACGCCTTTGGCCAAAGCGGCGCCGTCAGCCAGCAGGCCGTTCATTTTCCAGTTTCCGGCAATCAGTAACTTTCTTGACATGCTCAATTCCTTAATTTATTAAAAAAACATATTTGTCATGACTTGTAACACAAGTTTTTTTTATTTTCCAGTTAAAAATAGTTTTCAACATCAATATTTGTTGTTAACGCTTTATAAATAATGTTGAAGAGGGATTTTTTTTATATTACATTTCCTTAACAGATGAATTTGGTTTGAATAGGATTTTACGACCATGATGAGCAAAATTAGAAAAATGCAGGATACCTGGCTGGCCAAGAGTATCTTTATCCTTACTGCACTGAGCTTTATGTCTTTGTTCGGAATTTCGGGATATATCAACAGCGCCGGGCAGAATCGCACGGTTATCAAAGTTGACGACATTGAAATTTCACAAAGCGAAATTTCCTATAAGTATGACAAGCAGCTGCAGATGGCGCGCGACATCTTCGGCAACCAGTTGGAACTTACCGATGAAATGCGCAACCAAATCCTGCTCGGCATTGTCCGCGCCGAACTGGTTGACGCCATTATCAAGACGACGGCGGAAAACAACAATGTTGTCATCGGCGATGATTTGGTCAGAAAAATCATTTATTCGCAGGCGGCCTTTATGAACGGCCAGGGAAAATTCGACATCAACCGTTTCCGTCTGGCGCTCAGCCAATACGGCCTGACGGAGCAGGAATATATTTCCAGCCTGCGCCTTGACCTGCAGAAGCGCATTCTGGCCTATGATCCGGCACAGAATGTCAATGTTCCCGCTTTTCTGACTGATTTTCTCGGCAAAATCGAAAACCAGAAACGCGTTTTTAAATATGTTAAAATCGATCCGGAAAAGCTCAAAATCGACCGTGCTATCAGCGAAGACGAGCTGCAGCAGTACTATCATGATTTTTCCGACAATTTCATGGCACCGGAAAAGCGTGACATTTCCTATGTTATGATTTCGGCTGACGAAATTGCCGGACAATACCAGCCTTCTCAGGACGAAATCAACGAATACTACAATGCCAACATCACTCTGTTTGAAACACCGGAAAAACGCAGCGTTCTGCAAATGGTCTTTCAGGATGAAGACGCGGCCCTCAAAGCCCGCGCCGATCTTGACGCCGGAAAAGACTTCAATGCAGTTGCCCGTACTGCGGCCAACCAGACGGACGAAGACACCAATCTCGGCGACGTTGACAAAGATGCGCTTATCGAAGGTATCGGCGATGATGTTTTTGCCTTGCCCAAAGGCGGTATTGCCGGTCCGCTTAAATCGGAATTCGGCTGGCATATCATGAAAGTTACCGCCATCACTCCGGCTAAAAAGATGAATCGTAAAGAAGCCGAAAAAATTGCCGCAGAAGCTGTGCGTAAAGAAAAAGCCTATGATGTCGTTTATAATTTCACACAGGAGATTGAGGACAAAATCGGCGGCGGCGAAACGCTTGAAAATCTGGCAAAAGATTTAAAAGCCAGTGTTAAACATATCAAGAATCTGAGCGAGGACGGCATGGCGGACGGAGCAAAATCCCCCTACTCCATTGAGCTTGTCGATCAGGCCTTTTCTTATAATGTCGGCGAAGTGAGCCAGGTTGTCGAAACTGATACCGGGCTGGCCGTTGTCCGGGTTGACAATGTTGTTGACGCGCATTTGCTTGACCTTGACGAGGTTAAGCCGATGATTGAAAAGATGTGGGCAGACAACGAACGCGATATTATCGCGCAGGAACTCAGCAACGATATGATGAATGATTTGGAAGAAGGCGGTACCATTGATGACGCAGCCAAGCGCTTTGGCCTCAAAGTCATGACTTCCGCACCAATCAAACGCAGCGAAAGTTTTGACGAGTTGTCCAGTTCGGCCATAAACAGCCTGTTCCAGCTTGGCGAAGGCGCGCCGAAGATGATTGAAATCGGCAGCAGCAAGATTATTGCCGTTACCGCAAAAATTATCAAGGATAACCATAAGCTGACGGCGGCCGAAGCTGACGAACTCAAAGCCCGCACACAGCAGGCCCTGTCCGCCGAAGCGGCAAACGCCCTGATTGACAACTATGCCAAAGGGTATGACGTTCGCGTCAAATATAAGCTTCTCGGTCTGGCCGACTAACACCCGCGGGGTGTTACGGAAAACTGGCCGCTGGCTGATAGTGCAACAAGAAGCACTACGTGCACATTGTGCCTGCCGGAAAATAAAAAAAAGGAACTGATTTTTCAGTTCCTTTTTTTGTGGAGTTAGAAAGAAATAACTGGACGAACAGCACCATTTCCTCCGATTGTATGATCACCGTTGCACTCTGAACTAAGACCACCATAACCATATATTTGAAAGAACCACGCGGAGTGCGCATTGCATATAGTTGAAGACCAAATATATCTATTTTCTTCATTAATCTGTATTCCATTCAACCTAGAAATGGTATTATTAACAACTTTCAGATTATTATATAAACTATGTAGTACACCTGCAGCAGGCAGACACCACATTCCGTTTGTTTCAGGAGCTGTATTGGGTTTATAATTAAATGCAGCCCACGCTGCCGGATATTTGTAAGCATCTCCAAACTGAATAATCTTTTGTGTATTTACACAAGAATCAAAATCATCTATTGCTTGTCCATATATCATTCGCTTAAGGCTGCCTGGTGTCACATACGTAATTGTCCAGTCAATATTCTTTTGAACCGGACTAACAGTCATCGCCCAACCGCAGTTATCTTTTATTGCAATCACCACGCCGATTGGTGTTTTTCCACTCTCTTTATCCGTCGTACAAGTTCCGTCACTGTTCAATATCTGCCCGATAGCACAATTCTTGGC
>UQAB01000047.1 GCA_900538765.1 uncultured Azospirillum sp.
GTCATCACAAGGATACTATAACATAAAAATTTCTACTGTTCAATCATTAATTTTAATAAGAAGAGAGAAAAATGACACAAAAAACCTCCGAAAAATCGGAGGCAGTTTTTTATAAAATATTGTTTAGTGGTATGTTCTCATCAAACCGGCCAAAATTCCCTGAACTTTTACCCTGCTGGCCGGCAGACGGCGGGTTTCATAGTCTTTGTTCATCGGAATAAGCAAAATGTCATTTCCTTCATGTTTAAAAATTTTCAGCGTTGCTTCGCTGTCATCAACCAAAGCAACGACAATATCGCCGTTATTGGCATTTTCTGTCCGGCGAATAATGACAGTATCTCCGTCAAATATACCGCCCTCAATCATGGATTCTCCTTCAATAGTCAAGGCATAAAACTGTCCGCGGCTGACCATTTCAAAAGGTACGGAAACATTTTCTGTTTCATTGGCAATAGCCTCAATCGGCGTTCCTGCTGCGATTTTCCCATATAGAGGAATTTGTGCGGCGCTGTTTTGCAAGGCTATTTCCCGTTTTTTTTCTTCTTCAATAATTGCCTTAGGCTTGAATTTCGGAAGTTTCATAACTTCCAAGGCTCTGGCTTTGTGCGGCAGTTTACGGATAAATTCTCTTTCTTCCAGAGCCGTAATAAGCGCATGAATACCTGATTTTGATTTCAGGCCGACGGCATCTTTCATTTCATCAAAAGAAGGAGAGCAGCCGGTTTCTTTCAAAACCTTATTAATAAACATCAACAACTTATATTGCTTTTCCGTAAGCATGAATATCTCCGTAAAATAAAAGTAGAACATCTATTCTGTAAATGTTCTACTTTAGTTCTGACTGTAAGTCAAGGATTATATTATCTTCCCCGCGTTTTTTTTAAGCGAACGGCTTGAGCCAGGTGGTTTTTGCTTTGTTGGTTTTCTATGACAACAGGGGGCAGGCGCTTCACCTCGGCCTTATCTGTCTTGGCAATATTACTTGCCAAAGTCTGTTTTTGCAACTCAAGTTTCTTTAGGCGAACTTCTCGTTTAGCCTCTTCTATTTTTTTGCGCGTTTCAGCTTGAGCCATTGTAAACCAGGTGACATTTTCGTCATGTTTGGGTTTTGCTTGTGAAACCAGAGCGGCAAATTGTGCATCTTTCCAGCGTATGCTTTTATCTTCAAGAATAGAGCTTGCCTTTTCAGCCAAATCCGTATGTCTGCCTTTTACCAAAACAGTCACAAAATCCTTTGAATTTAATGATTTTTCATCGCCATCATGCTCTTTGACATAAGAAATTATTTTGTTGGCAATTTTGGTTCTCCAGGACGGCAGCTCGACCATCAGCTGATGCATACAGGACAAAATAGCGGGATGCAGCTTTTTTATGTTGACGTTAACGTCGGATTTGTTGATTAAATCCTGTACGGCCTTAAAGTTTTCAGGGCTGTAGACTTCCGTCATATAGCCTTCCTGGCTGAGGATCATTTCATGTTCAAATTTTTTTGCCGTATTTTGCCAGTTTGCTTTGCCGATTCCGCCGATTTTCAACATGGCATAAACGTTTTTAAATTCTTCTTTGCCTTCCATCCATTTGAGATATTTCAGAGCATGCCCCGGGCTCATTTGATTAATGCCGCGGTAGTTTCCCTTGTCGTTCCATGTTCCGGCCGAATTAATTTTTTTGCCTTGTCCGGCGCCGCGCGTTTCATAGGTTGAAGCCAACCAGCAAGGTGAACCGTTGCAGATTTCATTATAAAATTTTCCGGGATATGCTTTTTTGAGCACAGTCAGGTTTACCGTTTTATGGTCATTGACGGTTTCATTTTTTGCCAAAGTCTCGGTTCTGGCAGATTTTTCGTTTACATCCGAACCTGTCGTATTTTCCGCAGCCGTAATATTCAGGCTGTTGGATAACAGCACTGCCGCCGGCGCGTAAGTTTTAACTTTCCCCCATATTTTTTGCCACAATTTTGTGGATTCTGTTTTCTTTTTCTCTTTCATTGGTTTTATATTTCTCTTTCCGAATCATTTTTCTCTTAATTTACAAGCCATTATAGTGCTTTTTTAAATCGAAATAAAGCACTTTTTTACGAAAAACATAATTATTTATTGAAAAATTATTTGAGTCGTTTATAGTCTTTGCCTAGATAACAGACAAACAATAAAAATGGAAGAAAAAAATGACTGCTGAAAGTACAATTCACCGCGATTCCCGCCTGGCTAAACTGCATACTTTGGAAGACAGGGGATATAATCCGTATCCTTATCGCTTCAAACCGGATTCTTTTGCTGCGGATTTGCAGGAAAAATATAAGGATTTGGAAGCAGGTGTCGATACGGAAGACCGGGTCACCGTCGCCGGGCGCGCCATGGCGGTTCGCAACAGCGGCATGTTTATTGATCTGAAAGATGTCAGCGGCAAAATTCAGGCTTTCTGCCATAAAAATCATTTGAGCGAAGACGATCTTGCCGTGTTGAAATGTCTGGATGTCGGCGATATCGTCGGTATTTCCGGTTATGTCAGAAGAACGCCGCGCGGCGAACTTTCTATTGCTGCCGAAAAATTTGACATCATATCAAAATCTTTACAGCCGCTGCCGGAAAAATTTCATGGGCTGACGGATATTGACGCCCGCTATCGCCAGCGTTATGTCGATTTTATCATGAATGACGATTCTCGGGAAATCTTCCGCAAGCGCTGCCGGATAACTTCAGCTGTTCGCCGTTATTTTGAAGATAACGGTTTTCTGGAGGTCGAAACGCCGATGCTGCACCCGATTATGGGTGGCGCCAGTGCCAAACCCTTTATTACGCACCACAATACGCTGGACATGGATTTGTACTTGCGTATTGCGCCTGAATTGTATTTGAAGCGTCTGGTCGTCGGCGGCTTTGACCGTGTTTTTGAAATCGGCCGCAATTTCCGCAATGAAGGAATTGACAAGAGCCATAACCCCGAATTTACGGCTTTGGAAGCCTATCAGGCTTATGCCGATTATAACGATATGGCCGAACTTATTCCGAACCTGATTAGGTTCGTGGCGGAAAAAGTCCTTGGTACAACGATTATTACTGTCGGCGAACACGAAATCGACTTGGCTAAGCCTTGGGTTAAAAAGTCTATGATTGAATTGGTCAAGGAATATGCCGGTGTTGACTTTATGGAGGCAAAAGACCTTGAAGAAGCTAAAATTATGGCTAAGTCAGCCGGTGTCGACGCCTCGGATTGCATTTCCTGGGGTAAGGTCGTATCAGAAGTCTTTGACGCCAAAGTTGAAGCGCATCTCATTCAGCCGACCTTGGTTATGGATATGCCGCGCGATATTTCGCCGCTGGCTAAAACACATCGTGATAATCCGCGTCTGGTCGAACATTTTGATGCCTATATTGCTGGCATGGAAATGGGTTGCGCTTATTCTGAATTGTCTAACCCGCTGGAACAGCGTGCCCGTTTTGAAGCGCAGTGTGCCGACCGTGAAGCTGGTGATGATGAAGCGCAGATGCTTGATGAAGATTTTGTCAATGCGCTTGAAAACGGTTTTCCGCCGTCAGGGGGGATGGGCATGGGGATTGACCGACTGGCCATTCTCCTGACCGGTGCTGAAACTATTCGCGATGTGATTGCTTTTCCGACACTGCGTAAGAGAGATTAATCCTTGCCTGAAAACAACAGTAAAAAGAAAAAACAAGCCCAAGTCGCTGCCGATGGACACATCCGTTCCGGAAAGCATAAAAATTTCTGGGGTTGGCGTCTTGGCTTTGCTTTCTTTTTGCTGTTGTTTTTGTTTTATGCCTGTCATCCGCTGATTTTTTCTCAGAAACCTGCTATTTATTATGATAACGGGGCAGGGGAGGTCTATGAAAGTTATGATGAAGCTGATAGTCTGTCCATGACTGCGGATTCAGCTCCTGAAAAACAGCTTGAAATTATTCCCGCCGCTTATCTTTCCGCACATGAATACAAACTGGTTGAAGCGTGTCTGAGCCATGATTTGACATCCTGTTTCAATTACAGCTATCCTGAAGGGTTTGTCAAAACGGACAACGGCATGTCAACCGCAGATGATATTGCATATTTGCTGGAGGCGTTGGAAAGCGTTGAAGATACCGATATCGAAAACGCTGATGAAGACAGTTACAAGCTTTATGAAGAAACACTGCCAGATAATATTATTGATGATGCCGATAAGAATAGCGAATTTGTGCATTATAATCACAAAAACATCAAAGACATAAACATCGCCATTAAACATAAGCCTTTATATTTCGGCGAAACGCCGGTTATCGCCGTCGTTATTGACGATATGGGCGTTAATGTCGGGCGCAGCCGTGATATTATAAGGCTGAAAGCGCCGTTGACATCGTCTTTTCTGACTTATGGGCCGAAACTGCAAAATCAGATTGAAGCCGCGCGAGCAGCCGGACATGAAATTATGGCGCATGTGCCGATGGAACCGCACAAAAACCTGTACACGGCACCGGATGGCCTGACGATAAATATGGCTGATGATGTCCTGAAGAAAAATTTTGAAGTCATGTTGCAAAAATTCCCGGGTATCCGCGGTATTAATAATCATATGGGCAGTAAGTTTACTGAAAATGAGCAGAAAATGTCAGATATCATGCAGGTTCTTGCCCGGCATAAACTATTTTTCCTCGATTCGAAAACCACGCCAAAATCAGTTGGTGAAAAAACAGCCCGCCGTTTTGGTGTGGAATATGCGCACCGCCATGTTTTTCTGGATAATAACAATAATAAAGAATATATTATGAAACAACTGGCTCAGGCCGAACGGATTGCCCGCAAAAACGGTTACGCCGTAGCCATCGGACATCCCAAAAGCCAGACTTATGAAGCTTTAAAAACCTGGCTGCCGACTTTGCCGGAAAAGAATATAAAACTTGTGCACATGAGTGAAGTCGTTAAAGTCTTGAATTAAGATTATTGAAATCCGTTTTTTCCGCCCTTACATATAAAGACAGAACAAAACATCAGAAAAGGAATACAAAATGCAGATAACAATGAAAGGCACCCCCATAAAGCTCAAAGGCAAAATGTTAAAAGCTGGCGATAAATTTCCTGATTTTACGCTGACAGACAATTCTTTGGGAACGGTTTCGTCAAAGGACTTGGGCGGATTACGCGTTTTTCTTGCCGTTCCGTCTTTGGATACCGGAATCTGCGATATGGAAGTCAGAACATTCAATAAAAAAGCGGCGGAAATAAAAGGAACGCGTATTTATGCCGTCAGCATGGACTTGCCGTTTGCGCAGGCCAGATGGTGCGGAGCAGCCGGTGTCGAGGCTGTCAAAACCTTGTCGGATTATCAGAAACGCGAGTTTGGTTTGGCAACGGGAACATTAATTGAAGGTCTGGAACTTTTAACCCGTGCGATTTTTGTGGTTGATGAAAATAACATTGTCAAATATGTCGAATATGTTCCCGAGGTCAGCAGCCACCCGGATTATGACGCTGTCTATAAGGTCTTGTCAGCGTAATAAGTTTTGCATAAAAACAGCCGGTAAATTTCCGGCTGTTTTATAATTTTAATCAAATATTTCATTTACAGTCACTGTAAGATGATGATCCAGCAGGGCTTGTTTTTCCATCTGGACAAGGAGTGGCTTCTCCCCATGAACAATAATGGTTTTTCGGACAAGTATTGCATCCGGTCAGCGAACTGTTAACATAGGTTCCATCCGAACAATAGTATGAATTTCCATCTCCGGGGCAATATTCTCCCATCATACCCAAACATGCAACACAATCATCATATGCCGTAATGGTTTTTCCCGCTGGACAATAACAACTGTCCCCGCTTTTGCTAAAACCGTCGCCACACGACGACAGCCTGTAAGGTGTTGATGTAACGGTACCCCACAAACTGTTTTCGCCGCCACACATTGTACAAATTCCATGTTTAGGGCAGGATGAAAGATTTCCGGGCGTACAACAAACTTTGCGTCGGCCGCCACATCCGTCAGATTCTAAATTATATGCCGTACATCCTGTTTCACTGGAAAGGGGGGTACAACAAGGTTTTGAACGGTAACAAGTATTTCCGCATTCAGTGGTACTTGTATCATAACATCCCCCTGGATTTGCCAA
>UQAB01000048.1 GCA_900538765.1 uncultured Azospirillum sp.
TATGAAAACAAGAAAATTAATAGAATATATAATTGCCAAAATTAAAGATTTGGTATCGTATTTTTTCTATTATTTTCCCCTGTTGTATGTGATATTAATTTTTATGTTACTTGCAGATAAACAATTTAGAGAAAATGCTTCTCAAACACTTCAGTTTTATCTTGTTTGTTGCTTTATTATTCCAGCTGTTTTGGGAGGTGTTGATTTTTTGTTTTTATGGCTTAGGAAGGGAAAAGAAGTGGAATATTCAAAATGGTGGAAAATTTTATGTGCGAGTGCGTTTTTTCTTACGTTTTTCTTTAATCTTTATTTATTGTCTGTTTATGAATAAATATTTATATGACGGTGGTATGGTTGGCCGATAATGAAGGATTTTGTGCGGGGTATTTTTGATTATATTGTTTGTAAAATCAAAGATTTGATTTTATTGATATTGTATATGATGCCAGTACTTTATTTTGTATCGTGGGCAGTAGTAATGGCTTGTAGTGACACTTTGCCTTTGTGGGCGCTTTTTTATGTATGGGTGTTTTTTTGGTTTCCTTTTTTGTTTGCTTATGAGATAAAGTTTATAGATAAATATGGAGCACATATTATGCTTATGATTATGGCGTTAAATTTTATTTTGTTTTTTATCTACCATGTTTAAGGCTTAATTAATTTATTGGATGCCTGAATTGAACAGGCGTTTTTTTATCAAGTTTTAAGAGGATGTGTTTGATGGTATTTTTTTGCATACGGGGTGTTAAGAAATTTTAGGGAAAAGGATAGAATGTGTTGCAACAAAAAAGAGGGTGTTGCAACATTTTTGTATGCAACATTTTTTGAAAAATGTGTTATATAGATTTGTATAATGAGGAAATGTACAGGTTGTTATAAGCAAGGGGCTTGGCGGGATGAGGATGGTTGGGAATGAGGAAATATGAAAAATCAGAGGAAGAGTACGGTGGACAACGGTGCTCTTTCTTTTTTTTGTAAGTGGAAAGGGGGTGACGAGATGGCATATTTTTCCAAAGAATTTACTGAAGATATTATTTTGCCGGACGGTTCGGCGGCAACGTCCGTTTATGAAGTGGAACGTTATTTGAAGCGGTATAACCTGGCGTTGTCCGGAGATTATTCGGACGCTTATTTACAGAATGTCCGCTATCGTCAGGAACAGGATGAACGGCGGGAGCTGTTTGCGGAATTTATTCGGAATTATAAAAAATCAGTATGGCAGGACTAGTTTTTTTGGTGAAACGGTTCTTGGTTCAGATTCTCCGAAAGTGTTTTCGGGGATTTTTTTTAACTTTAACAAAAGGTCAAAATTATGGTTACAGAAACTAGAAAATTTTTGGAGCAACAGTTTGCAAAGCTTCGCGCCCAGCGGGAAGCAGAGGAGGCTGACACTTCAACGGACAACGACAGTTTGGGCGAAGACGATGACGATACGGCTTATGATGCGGCGGAAGAGGCAACTTCTGAAAAGAATGACGGACTTTATTCCGGCAAGCGTGAAGCTTCTCCATCCCGAGAACAGGGAAAAACTTCATCCGGATTGTCCAGCGGCGAAAAACAGGGCGGGGATGCGTTTTCCCCGGATCCTTATTTGCAGGCGCCGCGGTCCTTTAGGCCGGAATTTGCGGAGGCTTTTAAAGCTCTTCCCGGTGAGATGCGGAAATATCTGCATGAACGCGAGGGAGAAGCTGCAAAAAGTTTTTCCCGGCTTTCGGCCGAGCTTCAAAACCGCCGTTGGGTGGATGAAGCTTTCAGCACCCGCCGGGAGCGGATGTCCCGTCACGGGATAAATTCTTCCCGGGATTGGATTGCCGTTATGGCGGGTGTTGACGATGCATTGGAACGTAATCCGCGGGAAACGCTGCAGGCTTTGGCGCGCTGTTATGGCGTGTCTCTTGACGGCGGCGCTCCCTCCGGTATGCCGGACAAGGTTTACTTTGACTTGCAAAACCAAATCAGCAGTTTGGAAAACAGTCTTTCAATGTATCAAAACAAGGTGTTTCAGCAGGCGGATGCCCAGGCTTGTTCTCAGCTGGAGAGTTTTAGAAGCGAGAAAAGCGAGGCAGGTTCGCTGAAGCATCCTTATTTTGACGAGGTGCGGCTGCTTATGGCCGACCTTATCGAACGCAGGATGGCCAACAGCTATGAGGACGCCTATGAGCAGGCTGTTTGGCTGAACGGCACTGTGCGGAGCCAACTGATTCAAAATCAGGCAGAGGCGCTGCTCAGAGCCAAAACCGAAGAAGCTCAACGGGCAAAACAGGCCGGTTTCTCCGCTAAAGGGAAGCCGGCCGAAGTTTCTGAAGAACATCTGACGACACGTCAGTTTCTTGAGAAATATTTTAGTAATCTTTAATTAATTTATTTGAAAAGGAAATTTATTTATGTCTAATTCACATTATGATGACGTTTTTACCGTGACTTTGGAAAACCGTACCAAATCCTTGGCCGACAATGTCAGTAAAAACAACGCTTTGCTGAAACGCCTTAATGAAAAAGGCAAAATCCGCAAAATCAGCGGCGGTTCCAAAATTTTGGAAGAACTGGAATACGGCGAAGGCGATTTGGTTTGGTACACCGGTTATGACAACATTACTTATACGCCGAAACAGCTGTTTACTGCGGCTGAGTTTGGTTTGAAGCTTTGTGCTGTTCCGGTGGCCATTTCCGGTGAGGATTTGCTGAAAAACTCCGGTGAAGGACGCATGATGGACTTGTTTGAAAAGCGTGTTGAAAATGCGGCCAAAACTATGAAAAATCAGATGTCAAAAGCGGTTTACGGTGATGGTACCGGTTCTTCCGGCAAGGAAATCGGCGGTTTGCAGCTTTTGGTGGCTGATGCGCCGACAACCGGTACGGTCGGCGGTATTAACCGTGCTACTGCCGGAAATGAATTTTGGCGCAATAAGTCAACGACTGCAGCTGCCGCACTGACTTCCGAAACCATTCGCCCGGCTATGGACGCCATGTATTTGTCCCTTTGCCGCGGCGCTGATAAACCGGATTTGATTGTTGCCGGTGACAAGCTTTATACCTTGTATGAGCAGTCTTTGACCAATCTGCAGCGTTTTACTGATCCGAAGATGGCGGAATCCGGTTTTGCCGCTTTGAAATATAAAGGCGCTGACGTTATTTTTGACGGCGGTCAGGGTGGTAATTGTCCGGAAGACAAGATGTATTTTCTTAACAGCGAATACATTTATCTGCGTCCGCACAAAGATCGTGATATGAAAGTAATCGGCGGCGAACGCATGTCTGTCAACCAGGATGCGATTTATAAAATTATCGGCTGGGCCGGCAATATGACGATGTCTAATGCGGCGTTGCAGGGTGTGCTTATCAACGGCAAATAGTAAAAGTTGATAAAAGCGCGTTCTGAGGTCGCTACTTTGTCAGCGGCTGAAGATGAGGATTGTGTGAAGGAGGTTCTTTAGGGAGCCTCCTTTTATTAATTTTATTTATAAGGAGATAGTAAATGTCATTAAATATGGATATTGACGAGTGGAAGAAGGGTATTCCACAGAGAGAGTTGGAACAGAAGATAAGGGAGTATGAGGAAGATTATCCAAAGCGAGAAAAGATGACACCTCAGGCTCGGGAGAATAATCAGACACGTTTCTTTTTAGAAGACAGGTTTTATGAGCTGCATAAGCAGCAGTTGGCGGATATGTTGAAGAAACAAGCAGAGGAGAATGTTTTGTCTGGTTTTGGGACGGATAATCAGGGGATTATTCCTATCGCGAAAGATAGTTCTTCGGAGAGGGATGGTTTTTCTGTCGGGGGTGGATTGGAAGCTTCGGCTTTGACGCCGGTATCTTATGGTACGGCAGGCGGAAACGGCGGGCAACAGGTTGCCGGCGGGTATGGAAATAATTATGCTGCGGATTATGTTCAGCCGGTTGCGGCGGCAGAAAACGGATAGAGTATGCTTCCCGGAGGTATGACACCGACAACCGCTAGGGAAATGATGTTGTTTCCTGATATTGCGGGAACATATATGTCTAATTTGAATGATATTAACAAGCACCAATATGTGGCTTGTCGTATCGCTCAAACATATGGTCCGGAATGTCCTAATCAAGTGGATGAAATTGTAAAGAACATTGGGATAATGAAAGAATATCGTAAAGATATTCCTACGAAGTTAAAAGCATTTTATGAAGGGGGTAGAAGTAACTATAAAACCGTGGATGAAATTTATGCAGATACGGATAAAGATATGACAAATAATTATTTGGGAGCATATTTTGCTAAAAAAGAAGCTGAACGTTTGGGAGGTTATCAAAATATAGATTGTTCTCCTCTGAAACAATCTGCATTAGGTGGAAGTTTTCTAAATAATAAGTATGGAGGTCAAAGTGAAAATAAATTAAAAAAAATAGCTCAGGAAGAAAAAAATCCAATCCCATTGGATTTTTTTTAATTATCCTCAATATGATGATGTTCATGTTCGTCATGCATTGGAGGATTATAAATTGTATCGTTATGGTAAAAAATAGTTGTTGTTAAAAATAAATGTATGTTGTACACTCCTATAAAGTTCTATTTATGGGAGTGTATGCATATGGGAAGAGGGGATGTCAAATTTTCATTGTTTTTTGCTTTGAAGGTGTTGTTTCATCTTTGTGCATTGCTTGCTATTGTTTGTGTATGTTTGGGATGGTTGATAACTTCTTTTGATGAACTTTGTGATGCTGAAAGTTCGGAGTGTCCGGTTGGCAGGTATGTGTATCGGGATTTTGTGTGTGGAGAAAGTATTTGGGTGACGGAAGAATATTGTCGTTATTTTGGTGGAAAACTAAAAAATAATCGGTGTGATGCTGCTTATGCTTTGTTTCATCGCAAGCGTTGTGAAGCCGTCGGCGGCGTATTTGTTTATACCGGATGGTTGGAAGGACGGTGTGATTTTCGGGAAAAATGCAGGCAGTGGAAAGTTTCCGGGAAAGCAGATATTGGAAAGCCTTATCCTACAGATGATTATTTATGGTTTGCAGGGAGCCCTTTGGAACACGGAAGTTTAACCTATTTTGAGGAGAACGGCAATGCAAAATGAAGAAAAACGAGAGATTATTGGCTGGCCGTTAAGTTTTTTTATGGCCTCTGTTTTGGTTTGTTTATGGAATATGGGGCTGAATAATGTTGTTCATTTTGTTGATTCTGAAGGTTACAACTATATTAATGTTTTGTTTATGGTGAGTTTCTTTGGGGGAATGATTTATCCGCAAATCAAAGGAGTTATGAACGGTAATTTTCTGTGGAAAGAATTTTTTGTAATTGTTGTTTTTAGCTTTTTGAAGTTTTGTTATGTTCTGTTGGCCGTTAGCTCTGTTTATCAAATTGGCCGATTTTATTATTTTATGCATTTTATGGAAGTGGGAAAAATTGCAGAAAAATATAGGAGTTGTGCGATGAATAATTATTGTTATGAGGGAATTCCGAGTTATGTGACTTATGAAAATTGTCAGGAGCGTAGAGGAGCTTGGCATATAAAGAAACATGTGTGCCTGTATTTTATAGATGAGAGATTTTGTCAGAGAGAGGATATTGGACAATGGGAAGATTTTGGTTTTTGTGATAAATAGAATATGAAAAAAGATTGATAAAAATTAATTTCTTAGCCGCTTGTGTTAGACAGGCGGTTTTTTTATATCCGGTCGGTTTTGTGTCCGGGCGGATAAAATTATTATGTTTTTAAGTTTAGGGAGGCTCTTTCAAGGGCTTCCTTTTTTTATTAATTTATTTATTGAAAGGCATTGATATGAGCATTGATATAGAAGAGTGGAAGAAGGGTATTCCACAGAGAGAGTTGGAACAGAAGATAAGGGAGTATGAGGAAGATTA
>UQAB01000049.1 GCA_900538765.1 uncultured Azospirillum sp.
GTAATATTACTTGGGAAATATTCTTCATCGTATCCTCCACACTTGTCATCACAAAGATACTATAGCATAACTTTTCTAGGTATTCAACAAATATTTTTAATAAGAAGAGAGAAAAATGACATAAAAAAAACCTCCGAAAAATCGGAGGCTTACAGAAATGAAAAATATGTTACAGGCGTTTCCAGGTTGTTCCGGCTGGAGAATCTTCCAAAACAATACCCTGCTCTTTTAATTCATTGCGGATTTTGTCGGCCAAGGCATAATCTTTATTTTTCTTGGCGGCGGCACGTTCGACAATTTTGTCGTCAATCTCAGCCTCAGACAAACCGCCGGCCGTAGCATTGCCTTTAAACCAGTCGTCAGCATCCTGAAACAACAGGCCAAGCATATCGGCACTAGCTAACAGCAGTCCCTTATATTTTCCTTTTTCTTCGGCGGTTTCTGCCTTATTCAGATTATTGACAATTTCATGCAGATAAGACAAGGCCAGCGGCGTGTTCAGATCATCAGCCAAAGCAGCAACAACTCTTTCATCCGGTTCCACCTTTTCAGCCTTAACATCCTTATTATTACGCAAGGCATTATAGAACTTGTCCAGAGTCAGTTTGGCATTATTCAGGCCTTCCATCGTAAAATTGAACGGCTGGTGATAATGCGTTGTTAAAAACAAGAGGCGCAGCGCTTCGGCCGGGGCTTTAGCCAATATTTCATCAACGGTAAAGAAGTTACCCAGAGATTTTGACATTTTAACGCCGTCAACCATCAGCATGCCGCCATGCACCCAATAATGGGCAAAATGCGATCCCTCAAATGCACAGCAAGACTGCGCGCATTCATTTTCATGATGCGGGAAAATCAAATCAGACCCACCGCCATGAATATCAAAATCATTGCCAAGCAGTTTTGAACTCATTGCCGAACATTCCAAATGCCAGCCCGGACGGCCATAACCCCAGGGGCTGTTCCAACCCGGCTGGTCGGCTTCGGAAGGCTTCCACAGCACAAAGTCTGCCGGATTTTTCTTATAATCGGCCACTTCAATTCTGGCACCTGCCAGCATTTCCTTCATGGAACGCCCGGAGAGATAGCCGTAATTCGGCATCGAATCTACCGAAAACAGAACATGGCCTTCCGCTTCATAAGCATGGCCGTTGGCCAATAAGCGTTTAACCAGTTCTATCATATCCTGAATATATTCCGTCGCGCGGGGACGATAGTTCGGGTCAAGGACATTCAGTTTTTTCATATCCGCAATGTACCAGTCATAAGTTTCCTGCGTAATTTCACGGATAGGTTTGCCGGTTTGTTTATGCTTATTTAAAATCTTATCATCAACATCGGTGATATTGGAAACATAAGTAACGTGTTCCGCTCCGTAAACATGACGGAGCAAACGGTACAACACGTCAAAGACCACCGGAGTCTTGGCATTGCCGAGGTGCGCTTTGTCATAAACCGTCGGACCGCAGACATACATACGAACATTGTTACAATCAATCGGAACAAATTTATCTTTCCGACGTTTCAGCGTATTGTTCAAATATATGTCTACCATTTTAATCTACTCCTTATTTTTTATTTTAAGCTTTTTCACCTTTGAGGCGTTTGTAAGCACGTTCCCGGCCAATAAACGGCAGCAGAATTTTTAATTCCGGACCGTTTTCTAAAGCCGTCAGCGCCTTGCGCAGCGGATGAAACAGCTCTCTGCCTTTTTTGCCGCTTTGGGTTTTAACCTCATTCAGCCAAGCGCCGAAAGTTTCTTCGTTCCATGGTTCCGCCGGCAGAACTTCTGCCGCCATGTTTGTCAGTTCCGCATCCTCCATAACAGGGGAAAGCTCCGCAAAACAAATATCCGACCACATTTTAATATCAGACAGCTTATCCAGATTACCGCGGACGGCATTCCAAAATTCTTCCGTTACGGAAAAACGCTCTTTAACCATTGCATAAGGCATGGCATGAATCAGGCGGGTGTTAAAGTGTTTCAATTCCTCTTCGTCAAATTTAGGCTGCGCGCGGCCGATTTTGGCAAAGTCAAGCGTTGCGGCCAAATCTTTTAAACTATAAAAAGGTTCAACCGGGTCTGACGTTCCGAGCTTGGCCAGAAATGAGCTGATCGCCATTGGTTCCACTCCGTCAGCGCGGAGTTCCCTGACGCCCAGGCTACCCAAGCGTTTGGAAAGTTTGCCCTCTTTTCCGGTCAGCAGCGGCAAATGCGCAAAAGCGGGAATCTTTCCACCGACAGCTTCAAACATCTGTATCTGCGCAGCCGTGTTGGTTACGTGGTCTTCGCCGCGAACAATGTGGGTGATACCAAAATCAGCATCGTCAATGACTGACGGCAGGTGATACAGGAAACTTCCGTCTTCACGGATAACGACCGGATCGCTGAGATTTTTTTCAGAATAACGACATTCGCCGCGGACAAGGTCATGCCAGACGATGTCACCGTCCAACAGTTTGAAGCGGTAATGCGGGCGGCGCCCTTCCGCTTCATATTTGGCCATCTGCTCCCTCGTCAGGTTAAGAGCCTGACGGTCGTAAATCGGCGGCAGACCTTTGTTTAACAACCGCTTGCGCATAAATTCCAATTCTTCCGGCGTTTCATAGCAGGCATAAATCCGCCCGTCGGCCTTGAGTTTTTCCGTCACTTCGTTATAGCGTTCAACGCGCGCCGACTGGCGGGCTTCTTCGCTCCATTCCAACCCGAGCCAGACTAACGCGTCGCGGATGGCGTCCTCATATTCCTTTTTGGAACGCTGCGCATCGGTGTCATCAATACGAAGCATGAAACGGCCTCCGAGCTTGGCCGATAAAAGCCAGTTAAACAACGCGGTGCGCGTATTGCCGATATGCATAAAGCCGGTCGGACTGGGGGCAAATCTTACTTTAATGTCGCTCATTTATAAAAAAATCCACTTCAGCATAAAAAAAACTAAAGTGGATAATAGAAGCTTTGCCTTATAAATTCAACAGTTTTTTACAGATTACGCATTATAAGGATATTCGCCCTCTAATCGCAGCTGATTGGTTCTTTCCAAAGATTCTATCTGAAGGCGGAAATCTTCCAAAAACCAGGGGATTTCGCCGTCATCCGCCGCAATCATCTGATAAAACTTGTTACGGTAAGACAGAATCAGACTGCTTTCCGCCAGCTTTAAGTCACGAATTTTAAGGCCGTCTGTTCCTTTGTGCAATTTGAAACTCAGCAGAAGATTCTGCAGAGCCTCATCCTGCGGCGCGCCCTCAAAATGAATTTGTGCGGTTACGTCGGCATTGTCGTTGTTGACAACGGTTTTGACAATTTGAAATTTTATCGGATAATTGAACTTCAGCGGAAACCCTTTATACATTCCCAATGCATAACGGCGAAACAACTGCTGGTATTCCGTTTTTTCATTCGTTGTCATGACCTTCCAGTATTTGCCAACAACAAACTGCGCAACATAGTCCAAATCCACATAACTCAAAAACAAATTGTCCAGCTCTTCATATTTGACAGCCAGATTGTCTTCTGCAAAGGCGGCCAACAGGCGGTTGCCCTTATCTTCGGCCCAGAAGGACGCTTCCTGCCGGGTCAGCGGCGCGGCAAAAGCCTCAGTCGTCAAAAAAACAGCAAAACAAAATATGATAACTCGCAAAAAATTATTACTTTTCATAAAAAATACCTTATGATGTCCTTAATTGGTAATTACTATAATACAAAATTGGTTAATAAAATGAAACTGAAAATTCTTAGCTGCCTGTTATTATGCCTTTTTACCCTCACGAATGCCGCGGCCGCCGTTACGGATCCGGGGCTGCGTTACATTAATGCCAGAGGAAAAATAAAATGTGGCACAAACCTTTCATCTCCA
The DNA here is from genome assembly GCA_900538765.1 of uncultured Azospirillum sp. Lineage (GTDB taxonomy): Bacteria > Pseudomonadota > Alphaproteobacteria > RF32 > CAG-239 > HGM16780. Next base: position 3,858 of record UQAB01000049.1, read on the forward strand.
GCTTATGCCTCCCGCGATGAGGAAGGAATGTGGAAAGGGTTTGACGTTGATATCTGCCAGGCTTTTTCCGCAGCAATTTTCGGTTCAACGGAAAAATTTGAAATGGTAGACGTGAGGGCTGACCAGATTGGCGCGGCATTGTCAACCGGACAGATTGATATTATGCTCGGCGGGCAGACGCTTGCAGCTAGTGCTGACATCAGAGGCAAAGCTATCCCGGCCGGAATTTTGTATTATGACAAACAGGTCTTTCTCGGGCGGCAGGTCAGCAAATCAAATTCTCTGGAAGATTACCGTTTTGCAACGGTATGCGTTGTTGCAAACTCTAATGACGCCAATAATGTAGAGGAGTTCAGCAATAAGCACAATCTCGGTTTGAAAATGCTGTCGCTTAATTCCGAACGGCGGGCCAAAGAGGCGTTTTTGCTCAACCGCTGCCAGCTTTTAAGCGGCAATCAGATTTACCTGCGCGGCGTTTGGGAAGAAAACTTTCAGGAAAATCCAGATGTTAAAATTATTCCTGACGTTTTGGCGCTTAAACCGGTTTATATTCTGGTCGCCAAGGACAATCCGAAACTGCAGGCCATCTCCCGTTGGATTGTAAATGCCTTACAGTTAGCTGAAATGTATGGCATAGACTCCAGAAACGTTAAGGTTCAAATCGGTTTAAAAAACACTTCTCAGCGCAATCTTCTCGGCGCTAATGCCAAATTGTGGAGCGGTTTTGGCCTGCGGCCGGAATGGATTAAACAGGCTCTGGCGAGAATCGGCAATTACGGCGAAATATATGAACGCAACTTCGGACAATACAGCAATCTGAAAATAGACCGGGCGGAAAACCGCTACCTGAAAGACGGCGGCTTGCTTAACCCGCAGCCTTTTTTATAATTTCCGGCGTTCTTTCCCGATTGATAAAACGAAGCGCGCATTTCAACCCGTCAGGCGTAATACGGTGTTGCCCTTCCCTGACAATGTGCGTATTTACCGGGCAGCCTATTTTTTTCAGGTTGCGCCGGGTAAAATCAAGAGCAGCAAAACGCACCAGATTATCTGCGTCGCCATGGATTAAAAACATCGGCGGCGTATTTTTGTAATGTTTTAACAAATAGGCGGACGGCGCCAGAATTCCGCTGAAACTGACACAGCCGGCAATTTCGTTTTCACGCATCAACGAAGTATACAAAGCCAGCATTGCTCCCTGAGAAAAACCGCAGATATATAAATCCCGATCATCCAGCTGATATTCATTGAGCAAGTTGTCTATATAGGGATTTAAATAGTCAAAGGCTTCGGCAAAACCCAATGCCATTTTATTGTAAATTTCTGAACACTCTTTCATTGTCGGGACGGTTTTGCGGCTGTCTTCAGGATCAAAACGGTGCATGGAATACCATTGGCGCTTGCGCTCATGAATTTCACAGGGAATCGGTGCCTGCGGAATATGGACAGCGCAATCTTCGAGCTTTTGAGTCAGTTCTTGGGCAATAACTTTATCAACCGCCTCGGCACAATCAATATAACCGTGCAAAAACACAACCAGCTTTTGCGGGATACCGTTAATATGAGCTATTTCTTCAATAATCTCCGTCATGCGACTGACCTACATTCTCAATTTGTAATTACGGGCGGATTTTAATGTGAAATTATTAAAATAAAATGAACGCTTCTCTCAACAATTTCAAAAATGGTACAATTACAGCTCTGTTTTTTATGTCTTATTTTTTCCTCATCTTGCGAAAATTAATGATTGAACATTGTGTTTAAATGTGTTATATTAGAGTCGTGATG
>UQAB01000050.1 GCA_900538765.1 uncultured Azospirillum sp.
TCCAGTTCATCCAACTGGTGCTGGGTTCACAGTACCTGTCACGGCGACTGCTGCACTGACGGAACGATAGACAGTTGCGACGAACGCTGCGGCGGCTCCGGATGTTCCTCTTCCGGCGGCAGTGATTCCGGGGGCTCAGGAAGCGGCTCCGGTTCGGGAAACAGTGGTTCTGGTTCCGGCAACGGAACGTGTTCTTCCGGGCAGAAGTGGGCGCTTTCCGGCGGGGTTTATGGCTGCGTTGGTTGTATGAGCGGTGTGGCACAGGTTGAGCTTAAACGGGAAGGCGGCAGTTGTTATTTTGACAGTAGCGCAACAGCTTATTCTGATGGCGGCGCCTGGTGCTATGATTATGTGCTTTTACAAAGATGTCCGATGGATGGGAGTACGCGGGAACTGAACGGTGGTCGTAATTGTATGATGCCGGGTAGTAATACGGCGTCGCAATGCTCATCCAGTGCCAGCGGAGGCAGTTGGTATTCCGGTTCAAGCTATTGTAACCAAAGCGGCAGTACGTCTTCAGATCCGTGCCGGTTATGAGGCTGTCTAGGCCTGTGGTGTTGTGCGGCGCTGCAGGTCTTTCAGAATATAAATACGGATGGCGCTGGAGAGGTTGTTTTGGTTTCGTGTGCGGTCGATTTCGGTAATCAGGGCGTTGAGGCTTTTTCCTTCAGCCGCGGCAATTCGTTCCAGTTCTTCAAAAAATTCGTCTTCCAGCGAGATGCTGGTCTGGTGGCGGTTGGCTATGACAACGGAAATTTTGCGCATTTTTTACTGGGAAGAGGGGAGGATTATCTCTTTTTGCGGAAAGCGTCAATTGATACGACTGTTGCCGGGCCGCTGGCGGCTTGTTTGGGAGCTTCCTCTTCTTCATAGTCAATTTCTTCGGCGGCGTCTTGGCGTTTGCGGAAATCGTCATTGACATGGAAGCTCAGGCCAAATTTGGCATGCGGGTCGGCAAAGTAGCTGATGGCTTCATAGGGAATGACCAATGTTTGCAAAATGCCGCCAAAGCTCAAGTCAATGCTGAAAAAGGCCTGTTTGACAATCAGGTTGGAATATTGGTGCTGGATGACAATCGTCATTTCTTCCGGATACTGGCTGGACAGCTGCTTTGAAATCTGTACGCCGGGGTAATCGGTACGAAAGGTGATGTAAAAATGGTTTTCACCCGGCAAGCCCTGGTCTTCGGCAATACGCAACGCTTCAATAATGACGTTTTTCAAAGATTTTTCGATTAGCTTGTCATAATTAATTTCAGATAAAAATTCCATTTTACTCATTCCTTCCTGCAAAAAAAGCGGGCCTTCTGTTGCTAGGCGGCCCAAGCCCCACTTTCAACTAACCATAGTTAAAAGGATTTTGCGTTTGTCGCTTCGCTTAAGCAGCTACAGCAACAGGTGCTACGTTATTATCGTTAGCATTTATTTATTTTGAACCGATAACGGTGGTATCTCACCGGACACGGCAAAGTATCTTTATTATATTTAGTCAAACCTGACTCACCCCCTAAAGTTCGTATTTTGGACTTCTAATACAGATTTAGCGGGTCGGCGCCATCCTCATTTACTACTATGTAAACTCCGGTGTCGCCGCCCTAAAATCTTATTATAAGCCTCAAACTCCGAATTTTTGCATAAAAGCCATTCTATGGAAAAAGTTCGGGGTTTTGTAAAAAATTGGTGGAGGTGCCGGGTACTGCCCCCGGGTCCTAAATACCTATTTCATACAGCCTCTGGTGTCACAGCCGGTTGCCCGGCAGTCCTTATTATAGGCGTTCTGTTTTTTATTTTCAAGTCAAATTTGCTGTTAAAATGTGTGAAGTATTGATTGAGAATTACGGTTGTTGTGGTACCTTGTGGGCAAGGAGATTTTTTTATTATGACGAAAATTGCAGTTTGGTGTCGTCATGAAGGCGACAATATTATCGGCATTGGGCCGAATATTCCCTGGCGGATTTCTTCCGATTTTAAGCGGTTTCGCCGTATTACCGAGGGGCAGACCCTGATTGCCGGGCAGACGACTTATGAAAGTTTTCCAAACCGTACATTGCCCAACCGCAAAATCTGCGTGCTGACCCTTAATCCCGATTATGAAGTATCCGACCCGGACAATCATTTTGTGGTGACGGACATCCGTTCTTTCAAAGAGGCGGAAGGCGATTTTTATATTTCCGGCGGGGCAAGCGTTTACAAGGCTTTTTTGACCGGCGGCAATAAGCTGATGCCTGACATTATTGTCGACAGTATGTATACCGGCACCTTAAATCCTGAACTGACGGGGCAAAAAGTTGATATAACCCCTTGTATTGACGTAATGAACGCGTCATATCGGCAGATTTCCCAGAACTATGAAAAAGATGCAGTTCTGACTTCCGTTTGGGTACGCAAAGGCGAGTTTGTCGATCAGGCGGTTTTGAAACACATTATTGAATCTATTGAAGCAGAGGACTAAAAAATGAAACAATACCTTGATTTACTGCAGGATGTTATGGATAACGGCGTTGACAAGCTTGATCGTACCGGTGTGGGGACGCGTTCGGTTTTCGGACGGCAGATGCGCTTTGACCTCAACAAGGGTTTTCCGCTGGTGACGACCAAGAAAGTTCACCTCAAGAGTATTATTCATGAGCTTTTGTGGTTTATCAAGGGGAGCACCAATATAAAATATTTGCAGGACAATGGCGTGCGTATCTGGAACGAGTGGGCGGATGAAAACGGCGATCTCGGTCCGGTTTACGGTTCGCAGTGGCGCAACTGGAACGGCGAGGGGATTGATCAGCTGGCGGAAGTGATTGACAAGCTTAAGCATAATCCCAATGACCGCCGTATGATTGTATCGGCCTGGAATGTCGGAAAAATCGCCGAAATGCGCTTGCCGCCGTGTCACATGATGTTTCAGTTTTATGTTGCCGGCAACAAGTTGTCCTGTATGCTTTATCAGCGCAGCTGCGATATGTTTCTCGGCGTGCCGTTCAATATTGCTTCCTATGCGCTGTTGACAATGATGATTGCACAGGTTTGCGGGCTTGAACCGGGAGAATTTATTCATACCCTCGGCGACACTCATATTTATCACAACCATTTTGAACAGGTACGCGAGCAGCTTTCCCGTCAGCCGCTGCCTTTGCCGGTTATGAAGCTCAATCCCGCCGTTAAGAATATTGACGATTTTACATACGATGATTTCACCCTTGAAGGGTATGAGAGTTATGGGAAGTTGGCGGCTCCCGTCGCAGTGTAAGACAGCGTTCTACGGATGCCTAATACAGAAAAAGAAAAAATTGCTAAGTTATGTACTTCTATGTACATGCCTGTCGCATTTTTTTCTTTTTCTTATTATTCATCTCGTATACCACTGTCTTACCGTGCCTAAAGGCGGAGATTGTTTTGATGTAAAAGTTCGTATTTTGGTTTACTAGTACAGAAACTGCGTGTAAAATGTTTCGGTCATCAGATGTAAGCTCTGTCTTCGCACGAGTGCTCGCCAATCGCTAACATGTACTAGCTCAGGAACCTAAG
>UQAB01000051.1 GCA_900538765.1 uncultured Azospirillum sp.
GACTCTAATATAACACATTTAAACGCAATGTTCAATCATTAATTTTCGCAAGAAGAGGAAAAATTCGACAAAGAATAAACTTTACTTTAGGAAGAAGTTTGATTAAGCTTGATAATAAGTTTTGGGCAGAAAAAACTCGGGAGAATGTGCGGTGAATTATAAAGGCAGACTTATAACCGGGACAATTAAAGCGCTTTATAAAAATCTGATTATTGATGTTGAGCTGGATAACGGAAAAATTGTCCAGGCGTTGAACCCGGAAGCTGATTTCAAGAATTTTGTTTATGCACCGGGCGCTGCAGTCTGGTTAACTCAAAGCGCCGACAAACGTCGCCGCGTTTCTTACATTTGCCAGATGGTCAATCGCGGCGAAGGTATGGTCTTCATCAATTATAAATACAAAAATGATCTGTTTCGAGAAGCTTTTGCCAAGGGAATATTGCACGAGGACTTTGGAAAATATGATTACATCCGCCCAATAAACCCCGATGATGGTGAACTCAAAAGGGTGAATTTTGAATTGGGCAATGACCGGGGCGACAAAGCTTTTGTTTATGTCGTCAATATTTATAACAAGCAGGGAACAGACGTCGTTTTCCCATCTCTCATAAATTTTTTTGAACTTGAAATGTTTGAGGAACTGCGCCGGCAACGCAAAAATGGTGCGGAAACTTTTGTCTGTCTTGTTGTTCCGCGTGAAGACTGCATGGATGCGCGCTTTGTCTGGAACCAAAATCCTATTGCCGCCGCCAAAATTTTTGATGAAGTAAAAAATGGGCTGAAATTTTGTTGTTATTGTTGCAATGTTAATGAGAAAAGTGTATCAATATCTAAAAGAATGAGGATATTACATTAGGAGAAATCAGTTGTCTACGAGAAGAAAAGACGGTATCGTGCTGCACACGGCCGAAGAATTTGAAAAAATGCGCGTTGCCGGCAAGCTGGCCGCCGAATGTCTGGATTATATCACCCCTTACGTGCAGCCCGGAATTTCAACCGGCGAGTTGGATGACCTCTGCCGGGAATTTATGACCTCACGCGGCGCCGTCCCGGCTTGCCTGGGCTACCACGGTTATCCTAAATCCGTCTGCATTTCGATTAATCATGTTATCTGCCACGGCATTCCTGATTATGAGCGTAAATTGCTTGAAGGCGATGCCCTGAATATTGACGTTACCGCCATTGTCGACGGCTGGTACGGCGACACCAGCCGTATGTATTTTGCCGGAAAACCAAAAATCAAAGCTAAACGCCTGTGCGAAGTGACTTATGAATGCATGATGCGTGGCATTGACGCGGTCAAACCGGGCGCACGCCTTGGCGATATCGGCGCCGTGATTGAAGAATGGGCGCATAGATACGGCTATTCGGTTGTTGATATGTTTTGCGGACACGGCTTGGGACAGGTTTTTCATGATGCGCCAAACGTCATGCACTGCGGCCGCCGTGGAACAGGGCTGGTTTTGGAAGAGGGGATGTTCTTCACCATTGAGCCGATGATTAATGAAGGCAAAAAAGACGCGCTGATTTTGAAAGACGGCTGGACGGCCGTCACCCGCGATAAAAGCCTGTCAATGCAGTTTGAACATTCTCTCGGCGTGACGCATGACGGTTACGAAGTCTTTACCTATTCGCCCAAAGGGCTGGACAAACCGCCTTACAAGCTGGACTAATCTTATTATTTGACGGACTGCCAAAACAATGGAAACAGAAAATACCCCGGACTATTTAGGACATCGCGCGCGGCTGAGAGAAAGATTTTTGAAAGGCGGCGGCAAGGACATGGCGGATTATGAGCTGATTGAACTGCTGTTGACCTATGTCATTCCCAGACGTGATGTCAAACCGATTGCCAAAGAGCTGATACGCAGGTTTGGTTCGCTGGCGGAGGTTGTAAATGCTGATGTTTCCCGCCTGACGGAAGTTTCCGGCATCAAGGAAAACGCCGCGGTGATGTTTAAGCTTATCCAGCAGGCTGCCGGCCGCTTCTCCTGGCAGAATTTGTCAAGCAGCGATGCGCCGATAATCAGTAATTGGGACGCGATGATTGACTATTGCCGCTCGGAAATGGCTTATCTGGATGTTGAAGAATTTCGCATAATTTTTCTTGATACAAAATTCCGTCTGATAGGGCAGGAGGTTATGCAACGGGGAACGATTAACCAAGTGGCGATACACCCGCGGGAAGTTATCAAGCTGGCCATGGAAAAGAAAGCTGCAGCATTGATTTTGGTGCATAATCATCCCTCGGGTGATGTCAAACCCTCCCGCGCCGATGTTGAAATAACCAAACAGATTGACCAGGCACTGAAAAGCATTAATATCCAGCTCTTGGACCATATTGTCATCAGCCGTTATGATTATTGCAGTATCAAAACCATGTTGTAAACTTTAACCGGAACATCCCCAATTGTTATGCTGAGCTTGTTTGTCCTCGGCAAGCTCGTTCATCATATAAGGCTCTGTCTGCGCTATCGCTTACCAATCACTAACTATCCATCCTTATTGTCACCCTGAACTTGTTTCAGGGTCTAAAACTCTCAACAAAAACATAACCAAACCAAGCAAAAAATACTCTTCTGCTCAAAAACTCCTTGCTAAAACTTCCCCCTTATGCTAACCTTAACCTGAGTGGCAGAGTTTGCCGCCGAGGGCGTCAGAAACCCTTTATAAGAACGGTCGTTTAAGCATTATTGCGACTTAAAATAAGTATGTGCTGATATCTGTCCTGATATGTGCTAGGGGATGGATGTCGGCGAATAAGGCTCAGCCAAATAAGTCGAGCCGTTTG